>JACPQM010000004.1 GCA_016190505.1 Chloroflexota bacterium
TATCAGAGTCGTGCCCCTGGCACCGGGCATGCCCCGTCATTGCGAGCGCAGCGAAGTCCCGACACGTCGGGACCCATGTCACCGTCAGTAGATTGCTTCGTCGTTACGCTCCTCGCAACGACGGAATGCGCACGCCGCGAGCCGGTTCATTGCTCTACATTGGGTCCCGACGGCTCGGGACCTGTGGAGCTCGCAATGACGGCAGCGAATTCCCACTCCATGACTTACGGCCACAAGTAACTTCCGGAGGGTGCCCCGATATGTCGGGGCCGGGGGTCTGGGG
The DNA here is from genome assembly GCA_016190505.1 of Chloroflexota bacterium. GTDB lineage: Bacteria > Chloroflexota > Dehalococcoidia > JACPQK01 > JACPQK01 > JACPQM01. Next base: position 284 of record JACPQM010000004.1, read on the forward strand.
GTGTCCACCAGCCCTACTTTCTTCCCCTTCGAAGAAGGGGGCAGGGGGATGAAGTAAAGGTATGGTGAAGTATGGGATGGTAATAGACCTCAAGAAGTGTATCGGCTGCCACACCTGCACCATCGCCTGTAAGGTGGAGAACGGCACCGGGCCGGGCATATTCTGGAACCTGGTGCTGGACCGGGAGAGCGGCGCCTATCCCGCGGTCAAGCGCAGCTTCACCCCCCGGCCCTGTATGCACTGCGACAACCCGCCCTGCGTCCGGGCCTGTCCCAGCGGCGCCAGCTACAAGCGTGCTGACGGGCTGGTGCTCATTGACCAGTCGAAGTGCATTGGCTGCCGCTACTGCATCGTGGCCTGCCCCTACGGGGCACGCTACTTCAACAAGGCCCGGCGGGGCTACTACGCCCAGGGGCTGACCCCGTACGAGGAGCTACTCTATCCCAGGCACGAGACCGGCGTGGCCGGGAAATGCGACTTCTGCCTCCACCTCATCGAGCGCGGAGAAGAACCCGCCTGCGTGCGCTCCTGCCCCATGAACGCCCGCACCTTCGGCGACCTGGGCGATGCCAACACCGAGGTCAGCCGCCTCAGCCGCGAGGGCCGCGCCTACCGTCTGTTGGAGGACAAGGGCACCCGGCCCTCGGTGTACTATTTGCCGGCGTAGGGGGGGCGCACCGCCGTGCGCCCCTACCGGTTACGGGCTACAGGCTTCGGGATAGAAAGGGGTGCCTTTCTTGACAATCAATCTGTTGATGACCATAATCGCGCCCCCTACACCGTGGTTGTCCCATCGTGGGGCGGGTTAGGAAACCCGCCCGAAGGCGAAACCCCGGGGGCGGCGGGGTCCTGAAGCCTGTGGTCCGTAGCCCCTGCCCCTGCCGTAGCCCAGTAGGGTGGGTGAAACGAATCCCGACCCGTCGGGACACCGTCGAAGATACGTGAGTAGGGCTCGCCATATTGCCGCCGCCACAACCACATACCATTGGTGACCACGGCAAACTGGCTTCAGGCTACGGACTTCGAGCTCCCGACTACAGTGAACCGACGGCCGTTTTGGGCCTCATGGTTCAACGGAGCTACGCTTTCCCGTAGCTGTCATACGTAGCCCGTCGGCCCTGCCTACAGGACTGTCTGGACTGATGGTCATATCATGACTTCCAGGGTTACCATGCCGCCATTTACCACCTGAATCCCCACCGCATACCCATTCATCAGAGCCATACCGACAAGAGGATCGGTATCGGCTTCATCAACGGCGATACGACGTGGCTCACCGTCCCAAATCACTATGGCCTCGTAGATGTCGAAAATGCTCTCGCTTCCGTCCGCAAGCAAGGCCCGGCCACGCCTGCGCCAAGGGAGGCCAAGTGTGACGACGAGTCCGGGACATAGGCTTAACCAGCCATCGAACCCCGTGTCAATAACCGCCTCGATCTCCTCCTCCTGGCCTCCGGGGCCCCGCACCCTCAGGGTGATGACGGCCTCAGCGTTAGGAGTGACAATACCACTTATCACACGGTCACCATCCGGCGATGTGTTCCGAAGCGACGAACATAGCGGGAGCCAACTCGGGTCAGCCAGACCTGCGCCCCTGGATTGCGGGCCAGAAGGCGGTCCGACGCCGCGAGTTCACTCGCATCTATCTCATAGTCACCCGTTTCGATGTCGATGGCAACAAACTTGCCCTCATCACCCTCTTCTAGGTGGGGACGCACGTAGCGCTCGTAAAACTCGTCGCCCTTCCTGGCAAACTCCTTTTTGCTGTAACGTGCTTGTGCTTCTGGCATCGTCTTCTCTCTTTCTGCTCCTGCAGTCTTCTGAGCAGTATTCGCTCAATGACTCAGGTCCGCATCCCCTCCCGCTCCCGTACCGTGGCCTCGGGGTCCACGGCGCGGGCGCCGTCCAATAGCACTACCCCGTACAACTGGAGGGCGGCTTCCACAGAGACGTAGCCCTCCTGGACGTCGCGGAGCACGGCCTCGGGGTCCCGCTCCAGCGGGTCGCCGAAGCCGCCGCCCGCGGGCTTGCGGTCCAGGAACACGTCCCGGTCGGTGCACACGAAGGGCGGGTTCTGCGAGCCCAGCACGGTCTCCTCGCCCTGGATTTCCTCGTAGTCCGGGACCCGGACCTTCAGCCGCTCCTTCACGTTGCTATCGCGCTTGAGGCGCATCCCCGGGACGCCCCCCGGTCCACCCCCAGCCAGACCCAGGTTAGGCACGTCCTTGTTCATGCACCAGACCAGGGCCGAGGCCTGGTCCACCCCGTGCAGCTTGAATAGCATCTCGGCGGCCACGCCGCCGCGGTACTTGCCGGCGCCCCCGGAGTCTGTGCGCAGGCGGTTGTGCAGGAAGAGCAGAGGGTAGCGCCGCTCCAGGAACTCGATATTGGTGGTGGACTGGTTGGTGGAGTGGACCACGCCGCCGGCATCCACCCCATCCTTGTTGGCCCGGGCGCCGCCGCCATGGGCCCCCACGTCCACCGTGCGGGCCACGAAGCGCTGCCCGTTGCGGCCCTGGCCGTAGATGGTGGTGTCGGCGCGGCCGATGCCCCACGAGGCGTTGGCCCGCCACCACTCCTCGGACTCCAGCAGCGCCAGGCTGAGCACCCGCAGGGCCAGGATGGCCGCGGTGTGCCCCGAGGTCACCGAGGCCGCCCCCGCCGGCGCCGGCGGCTGGCAGGCGAAGATAGTGCCGGGCGGCACCACGAACTTGAGGGGGCGGAAGCAGCCCTCGTTGATGACCAGGTCGGGGATGAGCAGGCAGATGAACAGGTTGTGCACGTTGGCCACGGTGCAGGGCAGGGCCGAGTTCACGAAGAAACTGGCCTGGGGGTCCGTGCCGGTGAAATCGAAGGTCAGCGTGTCGCCGTCCACGATAAGCGCGCACTTCACCGTATGGGTCCGGTCGTACTGCAAGTAGTCCGTGGTCTCGTAGTGCCCCGGGCGGAGCTTCCGGATGCGCTCCCTGGTCTTGGCCTCGGAGATGTCAATCATCTCGTCGTAGCAGGCTCTGAGGGTATCCGCGCCATAGCGCTGGGCCAGGCGGACAATCTGCCCCTGGGCCACGTTGTTGGCCGCGATCTGCCCCTTGAGGTCCAGGCCGGTGTACTCGGGGACACGCACGTTGGTGAGCAGGAACTCGAAAAAGTCCTCCCGGAGCTCGCCCCGCTCCACGATCTTCATGGGCGGGAAGATCAGCCCCTCGGCGATGCAGTCGGTGGCCATGGGGGCGCGCCCGGGGCTCATCCCGCCCATGTCCATGTGGTGGGTGGCGCAGCCCGTCCAGGCGATGATCTCGTCCCCGAAGTAGCAGGGGGAAAGCACCGCCAGGTCGAGGTTATGTAAAGCGCCATCGAAGGGGTTGTTGGTCAGGAACATATCCCCCGGGTGGACCTTTTCTGGGGGGAAGCGGCGGCGGGTCGAGTCCAGCATGTACGACAGAGTGGTGCCGTGGCGGGGCATCCACCTGGAGTAGACCACCGAGCGGCCCCGGGCGTCGGCCACGTTGAACCCCAGGTCCTTGGTGTGCACGATGACCGGCGAGGCGCCCGTGCGGATGAGGGCCAACCCTGCCTCGTGGGCGATCTCGCTGAGGCGGCTCTGCACCACCTCCAGGGTCACCGGGTCTACGCTGCCCATGGTCTCCGTCGTCTCCTGTTCGCGCTCACATCTGGGGCCGCTACGTTACCCCACAATGTATCGGGAACAGAGCAGGCGCGCAAGGCCCAGCGAGTTTGGGTGCCACAACCGCGACAGTACCACCTCCTTGTCAACGCCAGGACGGCCCAACGGCGTAGCGCCAATGTAAGCCCCCGTGAGTCCATCCCGTGCGGCAGACTGGCGTAGCGGCAATTCATGAATTGCCGCTACGCCAGACCTCTCTCCCTGGCCCTCTCCAACGGCATGTAGCCAAGGTGGTGGCCGCTATAGCCCCGCCGTTCACGGCGGGGATGGTAGCAATCCAGAAACCCACCCTGAAGGGCGGGGCTACGACAATGACGGGACCCTGCGGTCGGCAAACGGTAGGGGCGAAGCATCCGGGTCAGGTCACAGGAATGGCCTTTGTCTGTGACCCGGATGCTTCGCCCCTACGTTGTCCCAGCCGATATAGAACATTCCTCTAGAACTGGAAAGCTTACCGAACGGTAAGAGAACCGTAAGAATATGGTCACTGAATGGTATAGGGCCGGACAGAGAGCGCCAGAGAAAGAGAGAGATGAGGAAGCATTCCTGTCATGTAATTCTGAGTCCTTCCGCAGGAGGACGTCCCGATGCGTCGGGGAGGTCGTCCTTAACCGCGCGGGGACTCCCTCAGAATGACACACGAGGTTGGCGGCTAGAGCACAGCTCTAGGGGTTTGTTAGATACTACATCCACTTATCGAGGGTTAATAGAAGGTATACAAATGGAGATACAACAGGTCGAGACGGTAAACGAATACTCCACCAGACTGGTGCGAAGGAGGTAACGCGAGACGAGGAAAATTCAGGCCCCCAGGGCGTTCAGGTTTTGGCACCCATCGAACGTCATTGCGAGGAGCGTAGCGACGAAGCAACCTGCGGACGGTGCCAACGGTCCCGACATGTCGGGACCACGCTTCGCTCGCAATGACACAGGAAAGAAAGGAAGAAGGAGAAACACATGAAGAACATACTCGGTAGGAAGCTCCACATGGGACGGTTCGCGGTCCCGGTATGGACCATAGGGCTGGCGGGCCTGCTGGTGGCCGCCGTAGCAGGGCAGGCCGTAGGGCCCGTCCTCTCCGGCTCGGTGCAGGGCAGCGCAGGGCAGGTGGTGAGCCAGACCGTGGTGCTCACTAGTGCCCCTACTGTCGCCAGCGCGGACGACTGGGCGGCCACGGCGAACGATGAGGGCACGGCCTTCACTGTAGCCGTCGAGACCCAGGTTGGCCAGACCCAGACCATAACTCTCCCGCTGACCAACGAGAGCGCCAAGCCCGCCAATGGCATCCTGGAGCTCTCCGTCCCCGCCGGGATTGACGTCCAAGTGAACGAGTCTGGCACTGCCACCGAGGCCCAGTTGAACCGCAACACCTGGCTGTTCACCCTACCCAGCCCCAGCGCTGGTAGCGGCCTGGTCATCACCGTCGAGTCCAAGGACGACGCGGCCCCCGGCTTCTACACCATCACCGGGCGCATCATCCAGGTGGCCAACTAACGTAGGACCATCCATCGTAGGGGCGTATTGCAATACGCCCCTACGCGGGCAAAAGAAGGAAGGAGAAACAAATGAAGCACATGTTCGGTAAGAAGGTCCACCTGGGACGGTTCGCGGTCCCGGTATGGACCATAGGGCTGGCGGGCCTGCTGGTGGCCGCTGTGGCCGGCCAGGCCGTAGGGCCCGTCTTGTCGGGATCGGTCCAGGGCAGCGCCGGGCTGGTGGTGAGCCAGACCGTGGTACTGAAGCAGGCGCCCACCGTGGTCGGCGACGATGGTGCCGCGACCATGAATGATGAGGGCACTGCCTTCACCGTGGCCATCGAAACCCAGGTCGGCCAGACATCGGATTTCAGACTGGCGCTGGTCAACGACAGCGGCGCGCCCGCCAACTTCATTCTCGAGCTCAACGCCCCGGCCGGCATTGACGTGGACGCCGAGGACTCCAATCCCGAAGTCAAGCTGGCCCAGTTGAGCAAGAACGTTTACCTGGGCACCCTGGCCGTGTCCAACAACGCCACTGACGACATCATCGTCACGGTCGAGTCCAAGGACGACGCGGCCCCCGGGTTCTACACCATCACCGGGCGCATCATCCAGGTCGCCAACTAGCGTAGGTCCGTCGTAGGGGCGACCCGGCGGGTCGCCCCTACGCTCGCCGGACGAGCGGAGCCCGTAGGCGTATTGCAATACGCCCCTACGCGGGCCCTCGCAACGACAGGAACAGCGGCAACAACTGACAACTGAATATGGACATCGAGGGGTGGCTGCCGGAGCGCAGCCACCCCTCGCCCTTTTGTGACCCTGGCGGGTCCAGGCGCCCCTGGACCCCGCATGTCGGGACGGACCTGGGCAACCAGCAGTAGGGGCGAAGCACCCGGAGCATGTCATGGGAAGGCATTGGTCTGTGTCACGTGTGCTTCGCCCCTACGCCCTGCCCCAGGCCCTAAGGCAAGATCTCAAACGCAGCGACGTGTCGGGGCGTGTAGATACGGAAGTCGTGGTCCAGGGTAAAAACGGTCGCGATCCGCTCCCGCTCTGCGACGCGCACCAGGGCGGCGTCCGCCAGGCCCATGGGCAGGTCCGCGTACTTACGCATCAATTCTCGCATGCGCGGTGCGTCGGCTTCCGTCAGGCGGGCCAGCCCGAACGCACCACGCTCCACCATCTCCCAAAGCTGTTCGCGACCACCTGGCGCCATACGAAGCAGATGCATGGCCTCGGTAAACACGGGCCATACAGTGACCAGCGGCGTGGCGACGCTGCCGAGCGTTCCCACGCATTGTCGATGCGCCTCGTCGCGCCAGTTCAGCACGGCTACCAGGGGGCCCGTGTCAACGAGGATCGCGTGGCGCACGAGGCAATGGCTGCCAGAGGTACTTGTCGGGGTTGGTGGACAGGTCTGGAGGGCCTTCGACAGAGCCGATCAGGTCCTTCATTTTCTCATAGGCTGTTTGGTGCCCGTCGAGCGTCCGTTCACAGTATTCCCGGATGGCGGCGCGGAGAACATCGGACCTGGTCATTCCGAGGCATTGAGCCGCCCTATCCAACTGGGCAAGCAATTCGGGATCCAGGCGTAGGGTGATAGACATGGCCTTACTCCTTTGTCATACGCATCGTAACACGGGCCAGGCGGAGCAGCAAGCTGCGTCCCGATTTGACCCCTGGCCGCTTTCCTTCGCCGGCACACGTAGGGGCGAGGTCCCCTCGCCCCTACCGGGCGACACCGCACCGGGCGGAGGAGCGTAGCTGTGGCCAGCAGGCACCGGCGACCGCGTTCCCTCTCCCTGCTAACGGCGCCTGCGGCCATGGCCCGGCCAGCGGCAGCCCCTTCAGTGGTTGGCTCCGTGTTCCTCGACAATAACGCCGGCGAGATAGCGGCCAACCCCACCGCCGATAGGGTCTACGTAGCCCGGATCCGGGTCACGATCGGGGCCACCGGCGAGGTCGCCCCGGGCTTTTACGACGCGAGGCTGACCATCCAGCAAACCCCGTAGGGGCGAAGCATCGGGTGCAGGCCCCGCGATGAACCCGGCAGATGGCCCGATGCTTCGCCCCTACGGGTAACCTCCATAAGACGGCCCTAGAGCACAGCTCTATTCTTATCTCACAGGTCACTGCCACGTAACTGCTACCCATGTTCCGGCAACTTATACCTGGCCCACTGGCCCCGCATAATCGCCGGTAGCATCAAAAGCCCGGAAGCGGGCCGGAAAGGTAGGCAAATGAAACTATCGAGGCGTTTCCGCAGGAAGGGGCTGATGTGGGGAGGCATCCTGGCTGGGGCCATGCTCGCCCTGAGTGGCCTGGTCATCGGGATGGCATTGGGGCTATCGGGGTTGACGGGCGCAATCTTCACCACAGACGCCACGGGGCTGGTAGTCAACGGCAACATCTACCAGAACAAGTGCGACGTGTACCTCAACGGCGGACCAGGCCCCAACGCGCCCCCGGGTGCCGCCAGCCTCCCCAACGGGCAGTACTACTACCAGGTGACCGACCCCAGCGGCCAGACGCTGCTGGCAGGGCCCGGCGCACCTTCCGGCATCCCGGACACGGCGAGTAAGGTAATCACCGTGGCCGGTGGCATCTTCTCTCTGGTCCAACTCTGCCTTTACCTCGACACGCCCAACCAGGGCGGCGAGTACAAAGCCTGGGTGACTGCGGTGGGCGACTTCGCCCCGGGAAACGGCTTCCATGGCTTCATCCCCAGCAAGTCAAAGACCGACAACTTCAAGGTCCGGGCCGGTGGTGGCCCGGAAGTGCACCCGCTGCTTGAGTTGGGCAAGTTCTACGATGCCAACGTTAGCGGCATTCTCGATGGCGGCGACACCCTGCTCACCGGCTGGCAAGAGGTGGTCATTGACCCCCTGGGGGTGCAGATGCCCTACTACACCCCAGCGGTGGTCCCCCTGTCCACGCCTGGACAGTACACAGTAGAGGAACTGATGCCCCTGGGGAGCTGGGTGCAAACGTCACTCCGGGTTGACAACAGCTACCAGAACAGCGCCTTGCCCAGCACGACACCCAAGGACGCCACCTTCCAGCTCAGCAACCAGAGCCACAGCGTGCTGTTCGGCAACGTGTGCCTGGGCGCCGGTGGCGGCAAGACCCTGGGGTTCTGGAGCAACAAGAATGGTCAAGCGGCTATGGCCGGCATTCCTGGAGCACTGTCCAATCTCTCTGCCTTGAACCTCAAGGACGGCGCGGGCAACGACTTCGACCCCGCCTCCTACGACGCCTTCAAGACCTGGCTGCTCTCGGCCAACGCCACCAACATGGCCTACATGCTGTCGGCGCAACTGGCGGCCATGTCCCTGAACCTCCAGGCGGGGTACGTCTCCTGGTCAGCCCAGGTGTGGACCGGTTCAGTTTTCATGTCGGTGAGCGACCTGGTAACCGCTGCCAACAACGCCCTGGGCGCCGATGGTCTCACCCTGGCTGGGGACCCCAACCGGGCCAACCAGGAGTACCTCAAGAACGCCCTGGACAGGGCCAACAACAACCTGAGCTTCGTACAGGCCCAACCCTGCCCCATAAGGTACTAGCCTCCCATTCCCACGGCGACCTCCCCACCCAGACCTCCACCCTCCAGGAGCCAGCAGACCCCCCGGTCCATCGGGGGGTCTGCGCTTTTGGAAGAGGCCAACGTCAACAGCGCACCAGGGGGCGAGGGGCTGGCGTATGCCCGCACCAGGTGGTATCGTGACACCGGACTAACATGTCAGCCGCCACCGTGGCATACGAATACCGGCGCCCCGATGGCCACCTGCTGCGGGCTGTGCTCGGCGACCTCACCGAGGAGGATGTGGACACCATCGTCAACGCCGCCAACGAGCATCTGGCCCACGGCGGCGGGGTGGCCGGGGCTATTTGCCGCTGTCATCACGGCTCACCGCGGAAGGTTGTTAGGCATTGATGCAGCGCCGGGTCTACTTCTGGCGGCCCTGGTATCCCCGGGGGGCGCTGCTGGCTGTCTTGAGGAGGGCAGGCCAGGGCGGGACGGCCATCGTGGATGTGGAGCGGGAGCTGGAGCGCCGGTTGGGCGCCCGCCACGTGCTGCTCATGCCCTCGGGGACCACAGCCATCTATGCCGCCCTGACCGCGTTGACATCTGAAGGCAGGGGCCAGGTCATCCTCCCTTCTTTCGTCTGCGACACGGTGCCCGCCGCCGTGCGCGCCGCGGGGAAGACACCGCGCTTTTTGGACGTCTCGCTGCAGACCTTCAACATCGTCGCAGACGCCGTAGCCCGGCGCGTCTCGCCAGAGACCCAGGCCATCATCGCGGTCCACCAGTCCGGCACGCCCTGCGACATAGCGCCCATTGCCCAAATCGCCCGAGAGCGACATCTGTTGCTCATCGAGGATGCCGCCCAGGCCCTGGGGGCACAGTACCGTGGTAGGCAGGCCGGGACCCTGGGCGACGTCGGTATCCTGAGCTTCAATAATAAGGTCATTGACGCCTGTGGCGGTGGGGCGCTGGTGACCGACAACGATGACGCCTTTCAACGGCTCCTCCAGTTCCGCCAGGAGTACTTAGTCCTGACAAGGAAGGGGTTTCCAATGCTCTGGATGAGGGCCTGGCTGGCCAGCAGGCACCCCTGGGCGGGCACCTGCGGACCACGAATAGGGCAGGCCGCACCGCCGTCCGTCCCGCGCCGGGAGATGAATGTCATCACCCCCCTGCTGCTGCAGGAGCTGCTGCCCGCCCTGGACGAGATAGTCCGCCGGAGGCAGCACAACTTTGACCTGTACCAGAGCTTGCTGCGGCCCCCTCAAATACAGAAACCCGCCGTTCTTCGCGGCACCAGGCCATCCGGCTGTTTTTACACCGTCAGGCTCAGCGGCGGCCCCGTGGGCCGGGATGATGTGCTAAGACGGCTTCGAGCCAAAGGGGTCCAGGCGGACGTAGTGACGGAGAGCAGCCACCGGCCTTTCGCCCCTCACCTAAAACTGCCCGCTAGCGACAACCTGTCCCAGACCGGGCTTTCATTCCCCACTGACCCCCATCTGGGGGAAAAAGATATTCGTCACGTCGTTGGCACGTTGGAGGCCCTCGTCTGATCTTTGAACTTGGCCTCGTCAGTCTCCGCCATGAGTTTCTCGATCATGGCGTTCAGCTCGGGGTCATTGATCCGGCTCCGGTTGGTGTTTCCGGCGTTTCGTGGATGACTTCGCTGGGATGCTCTCTTCCTTCGGGCGACCCGCAAACCATTGGCTCCCCGGGTCCCGACTCGGTCGGGAGGTCATGCTCGCTCGCTGGACAGGCATCTGCCCATACTGTGGCCTCGTTGTCCGCTGGCGTGGATTCCTCATAACTAAGGTAGTAGTACTAGGGAGGGCGAGGAAACTCGCCCTCCCTGCCAAGCGCAATCATCGTTGTATCCCTGCTCGCGCCGCCGCCAGCCACTTGTCGGCGTTGCGCACGCAGTCCGGGTGTCGAGCGCCTTGTCAATAGGCAGGCTATTGTGTACACTACTGTACCTAAGTCCAGGAGGTAAGCAATGGGGAAGCGGCTGATTCATGTAGGCATACGAGAGTTCCGTGAGGGTATGGCGCAGTATCTTGACTCGCCTATCCCGGTGGCTATCACCCGGCACGGGCGGACTGTGGGCTATTACGTCCCTACCCACGGGAAGATGGACGAGGAGGAGCTCCGTGCGCTGAAACGGGCGGTGGAGCACCTGGCAACCCTCTTGGCCGATCATGGGATCAACGAAGACGAGGTTGTGAGCGCCTTCCGAGCACGCCGCGTTCATGGCTAGGGCGCTCGCGCTGGATGCCAATATCCTGGTGCGCGCAGTGCTGGGTCGCCGCGTGCTCGCCATTCTGGAGACCTATGCGGACCGCGTTCATTTCCTCGCGCCCGAGGTCGCCTTCACTGAAGTCCGTGGGCATCTGCCTGATATTCTTGTCAAGAGGGGCCTGCCGCGAGAGACTGCCACGCAGTTGATTGATGACGTGTTGGAACGATTGACCGGGCTCGTGACCCCAGTGCCTCACGAGGTCTACGTGGACAGCGAGGCAGAGGCGCGCCGGCGACTCGCAGGCCGCGACGAAGCGGACTGGCCTTTCGTAGCTCTTGCCCTGGTTTTGGGATGCCCCATCTGGACAGAGGACCGGGATTTCTTTGGAAGCGGCGTCGCGACCTGGACCACTGATCGTGTTGAAGTCTATCTCCGGGCGAACGGGTGATACTCGTGAAGGCGTAGGGCCAAGAGAATCGCCAGTTGTAGGGCTGGCTCCCCGGGTCCCGACCCGTCGGGACGACCAAGCGGTTAATCCCGACTCGGTCGGGACTCTACCGCTGAGCGGCCCGCAAACCATTGGCTCCCCGGGTAGGACTCGAACCTACGACCAACCGGTTAACAGCCGGTCGCTCTACCGCTGAGCTACCGGGGAGTGTCACAGCCCCGTGGGCACTATCCAACGGTTAATCCCGACTCCCTCGGGACTCTACCGCTGAGCTACCGGGGAGTGCGCCAGATACACAAACCAGCAGCTTGGACTAGCCTGGCCCACGGCACATTCTACCATACCCGTGGCGACGACCAACCGGTTAATCCCGACTGCCTCGGGACTCTACCGCTGAGCTACCGGGGAGTGCACATACCTTCCCAGGAGGGGCCTTTGGCTGGGGAGGAAGGATTCGAACCTTCCTAGGCAGATCCAGAGTCTGCAGTCCTACCGCTAGACGACTCCCCAGTCCAGGCATCATTCTAGCATCCTGCTTTGCCAACTATCAAGTTGCCCTCCCGGAACAGCCCCTACGCCTGTCACCATCGAAGGGTTGGGAAGTCTGCCCTACAGTGGTTAGTCGCTGTTTCCGGGCTGCCCCTGGCCGCGCCGGTAGCGGTCCCGACATGTCGGGACCGCTACGTGCTATCATGGCCTCACAGCGATATGGCGCCACACGACCTGGGAGTCCTGGAGACCACTCGACATGTGGTCGAGAACGCGTCCTCGGTGAGCATCGTGCCGGCGCGCGTCGCCGAGTATTGCCGGCACCTGCGGGCTACCGGCGCCCAGCCTCCCGCGTGGGAGCCCAACTACCACTTTGACGATGGCTCCCCCCGCACCCTGGACTACCTGCTGGTGCTGGACTCGGTGAACTTCTGCTTCTGGGCCGACAACCCCTGGCAGGTTGAGTACCGGGGTAGCACCCTCAGCGGGTACTGGGCGCTGGCCGCAGCCCTGACCCGGGCACTGGAGGAAGGCACACCGCTGCTTGACACCGCCTTCCTGGCCGAAATGGACGAGGCGCACCTGGCCCACATCCTACGAGGCCAGGGGCAGATACCCCTGTTCCGGGAACGCCTTCACATCCTGCGGGAGGTGGGCCGAGGCCTGGCCCGCCAACCCGACCTGTCGGGATTTGTGCGGGCGGTGGAACAGGCCCAGGGATCGGGCGTGGCTTTGGCCCAGGCCGTGGTCGAGGCGTTCCCCTCGTTCCGGGACGTGGCAAGCTACCAGGGACGGGAGGTCCGCTTCCACAAGCGCGCGCAGATACTGGTGGCCGACATCTACGGCTGCTTCCAGGGAAAGAGATGGGGCGCCTTCTCGGACCTGGACCTCCTCACATGCTTTGCCGACTACAAACTGCCCCAAGTCCTGCGCTATCTGGGCATTCTGAAGTACTCTCCCGAGCTGGCCCGGAAGGTGGCCAACAAAGTCATCCTGGAGCCCGGTAGCCCTGAAGAGGTTGAAATCCGCGCGGCTACCATCTGGGCCGTGGAGTACCTGCGCGAGTGCCTGGAGGACTCGGGCGCCGCCTGGCACTCCTTCGAGTTGGACTGGCTGCTGTGGCAAGAAGGGCAGAAGACCGGCCAGCCGGGAGCCATGGGGCTGGGCCAGGTGCCTCCGCACCACCGGACGCGCACCATCTTCTACTAATGTCTTCAGCCAGAGATTCACTGCATAGGTCAAACGCGGTGCTCGGCCAGCGACCTCACCTCTTAGTCCCCTCTCCGCACGCGGAGAGGGCAGGGTGAGGTGTCTGCGTGCTGGCCCGGCGAAGCGATGGCGCTTATTCAACGAACCAGCGACTCAGGACACTAGCGCATGGCTGACTTCGGCTTCGAGGTCGTCGCGCGGGACTCCCGGTCAGGGGCGCGGCTGGGCAGGCTGACCACCCCCCACGGCGTCGTGGACACGCCCGCCTTCATCCCTGTGGCCTCCCAGGCCTCGGTCAAGGGCATCTCCCCCGGCGATGTGGCCGAGCTGGGCGGCCAGATCGTGCTGGCCAATACCTACCACCTCTACTTGAGACCAGGCGCCGACCTCATCGCCCGCATGGGCGGCCTGCGCGCCTTCATGGGCTGGCCTGGGCCACTGGTCACTGACAGCGGCGGCTTCCAGGTCTTCAGCCTGGGACTGGGGCGCGAGCAGGGAGTGGGCAAGATCGGCGGCATGTTCCCGGGACGGGACCACCCCCTGCCGCCGCCAGTGCGGCAGCAACAGCCCCGGCTGGTGGAGGTGGACGAGGACGGCGTGACCTTCGTCTCACACCTGGACGGATCGCGCCACCGGTTCACCGCCGAGGTCTCGCTGGACATACAGCAGAAACTGGGGGCCGACATCATGTTCGCCCTGGACGAGTGCACCTCGCCGCTTTCGGACTACGATTACGTGCGCCGCGCCGTCCGCCGCACCCACGCCTGGGCCGAGCGCAGCCTTGCCGCCCGGCGCACGAGCCAGGCCCTGTTCGGCATCATCCAGGGCGGGGAGTTCCTCGACCTGCGGGATGAGAGCTGCCGCTTCCTGTCATCTCTCCCTTTTGACGGCTACGGCATCGGCGGCTCCCTGGGCAAGACCAAGACCGAGATGCACGCCATCCTTGACTTTGTGATGCCCCGGCTGCCCGAGGACAGGCCACGCCACCTGCTGGGCATCGGTGAGCCCGACGATCTCTGGGAGGGGGCCTACCGGGGAGTGGACCTTTTCGACTGCGCCGCCCCCACGCGGATGGCCCGCCATGCGACCCTGCTCACTCGGCGAGGGCGCCTCAACATACAGCACTCCGCCTACCGAGAGGACCCGAGGCCGGTGGAGGATGGCTGCCCCTGCTATACCTGCACCCACTTCAGCCGGGCGTACCTCCGCCATCTGTTCCGGGCGCGGGAACTCCTGGGCCTGCGCCTGGCCACCCTGCACAACCTGCACTTCGTGCTGGCGCTGGCCAGCGAGATACGGCAGAGCATTAGGGAAGGGCGCCTGGTAGAGCGACGCTACACGTCCCTGGCGGCCTACGGCACACTACAGGCCGACTAGCCGCCGCAAAAAGTCAATGCCCCAAGCGCCACCCCAGGCGATAAGGATGAAACGCGGGGTCTTGCCCAGCGCAGAGAACACGTAGAACCGCCACAGGGGATAATGCAAGGCGCCCGCCATTATCCCCACTACATCGAAAGGGACCAGCCACACCAGCCCCACCAGGGATATGGTGATGCCACCCCGGCGGTGCATCCAGCCCGCAAGCCGGTCGTAAATCGGCCGGCCCTCCAGGACCATGCCACCACCATAGCCGGCCATGTAGCCAGTGGTCTCCCCAATGGCCCCACCTAGACCAGCCACCAGACCAAGGAGCCAGGGATCGAGGGTTGACCCCAGCAAGAAGATGGCCACAGCCCCGGGCACGGGCAATATGATGGTGGCCGAACTGATCACCATGATGAGGAAAACGCCCAGATAGCCGTATTCCTTCAGAGTACCGAAGTAGTCCCCCGCCACGAAGGCAGCCAGAGTGATGCCGAGGGCCAAGCCCAGGGCCAGCCAGCGGGTCCAACGACGGCCACTCAACGCGCCGCGGGCACGCAGCCACCGGGACGGCTGCCCTGCGGCCGAGGACGCGCCGTGCCCCGGGAAGTCTCCCTGTTGTGCGCTGGCTGGCGTCGGGGTTTCGGGCATACCTTTGCCGGAAGGCCCCACCTAGCTACCTTGAAGGAAGTCTGCCACAGCTCGGTTGAAGGCCTCCGGACTCTCCCATTGAGGGAGATGTCCCGCTTCGGGGATGATGACCAGCCGCGAGCCTGGGAGCAGGTGGTGCGCCCTCCTGGCGTGGTCCGGGTGAAAGATGCGGTCTTCCGCCCCCCACACGATCAGGGTAGGCTGGCGGACCAGGCCCAGCCGGTCCTGCCACTGGAACCAGGGCTTCAGGCCATGTAGGTCCGCCCCGTAGCGGACTATGCGCAATAGCGCCCTGCCCCGCCAGGGAGGTCCGTGTCCCCACAGCCGCTCCGCAGAGACCTCCCCGCGCCGGTAGACCATCTCGTTCAGAGAGTGGCGAAGCGCCCGCCTTGTGGGCCTGGACAGGAGCCACCCCAGACCGGGCACGGTCAGTAGCCGCAGGTGCCAGGGTATGTACCGGCACAGCCCAGCGCTGTCCACCAGGACCAGGCGCTCCACTCTATCCGGGTAGGTCTGGGCCATCTCCAGGGCGATCAACCCACCCAGGGAACTGCCGACAAGACTGGCCCTGGGCGCCCCCAGATGGTCCAGGAGCCCGGCCAGCAGCCGCGCCGCGTAGGGCAGCGTGTACTCGAGTGCATCTTGTGACCCGCCATGGCCAGGGAGGTCCAGGGCGTAGACGGAGAAGCTGCGGCCCAGTGGCCCCAGGTTGTGCTGCCAGAAACTCAGGTTGCCAGCCAGCCCGTGGACCAGCACCACCGGCGGGCCCTGGCCAGTGGAAACGTACCGGACCGAGACCCCGTCAACAACCGCATGGTGCTCTCGGATACCCGCCGACGGTACGCTAACCATACCATCTAGTTTACACGAGCGGCAGCCGTAACGCGGAACACCAGACCCTGCGCGCCCACACCCACCACCTGCTCACCCTCGCGCACCTCGCCAGCAATGATTCTTTTCGACAGCGGGTTTCTCCACGTGGCGCTGGATGGCCCGGCGCAGCGGGCGCGCCCCGAACACAGGGGCGAAGCCCTCCCTGGCCGGTACCGGGCTATATCTGGCAGACGCGCTGCTCCTTTGCGTTCCCATTGGCCACTCCGTGCTATAATCCTATCGCTATGGCTGAGACTGTGGAAGTCCCCCTGTCGCTAATAAAGAAGATGGCCCGGGCCGCCGACGCTTTTGCCCAGTTGGAGGACGAGCTCGAGGACTACCTGTTGGCCCAAAACCCTGAGTTCGTCTCCCGCATGCGCGAGGCCAGAGCGGCCCACCTGGCCGGAAACGTGCGACCCTTGGCTGATAAGGCGTAGGGGCGAAGCATCCGAAGCACGATGTCTTAGATTTCCACTGTGTGGTCGGATGCTTCGCCCCTACGGGTGGCACCCTACACCTGGGATCTCTCCTCTGGCCACAATCTGATGGTGGACTTTGCACCTACGGCGCCGTTGCCACAGGGGCAACACGAAACACTAGGCCACCATCCGCCACATCAACCACCACCTGCTCACCCTCGCGTACTTCCCCGGATATGATTCTCCTGGACAGGGGATTCTCCACGTGGCGCTGGATGGCCCGGCGCAGCGGGCGCGCCCCGAACACAGGGTCGAAACCCTCCCTGGCCAGCCAGGCCCTGGCGGCGCCAGTTAGCTCCACGGTGACCCGCCGGTCGGCCAGGCGTTTGCCCACTTGGGCCATCATTATGTCAACAATCCTCTCGATGTGTTCAGGGGTCAGCGGGTTGAAGACAATGACCTCATCAATGCGGTTGAGCAGCTCAGGCCGGAAGGCCTGCTTCAGCGCCGCCTCCACGCTCTGGCGGAGCCGCTGCCGCCCGTCCGCGCCCGGCCGGAAGCCCATCTCCTGCTTCTGGAGGTCCTGAGTGCCCAGGTTGCTGGTCATGATGACGACGGTGTTGCGGAAGTCCACCGTGCGGCCGTGGCCGTCGGTGAGGCGGCCATCCTCCAGGACCTGAAGCAGAATGTTGAACACATCGGGGTGGGCCTTCTCAATCTCGTCGAAGAGGACTACCTTGAACGGACGGCGGCGCACGGCCTCGGTGAGCTGCCCTCCTTCGTCATAGCCGATGTATCCGGGCGGCGCCCCGATGAGCCGCGAGACGGTGTGCTTCTCCATGTACTCGGACATATCCAGGCGCACCATGGCCTCTTCGTCGTCGAAGAGGAACTCGGCCAGGGCGCGGGCCAGCTCCGTCTTGCCCACCCCGGTGGGCCCCAGGAATATGAAGGAGCCGATGGGCCGCTTGGGGTCGCTCAGGCCCGCCCGACCGCGCCGGATGGCCTCCGACACCGCGGCTACTGCCTCCTCCTGGTCCACCAGGCGCTGATGGATGCGGTCCTCCATATGCAGGAGTTTGTCGGTCTCCCCTTCCATGAGGCGGGAGACCGGGATGCCGGTCATCCTGGCCACCAGTTGGGCCACGTCCTCCTCGCCCACCGTCATGTCAATGTTCTTGTCGCGTAGCCAGCGTGCCTGGGCAGCCTGGAACTTGCCCTCCAGGGCCAGACGTTCGGCCTTGAGCTGGGCGGCCCGCTGGTAGTCCTGGCGCTCGGAGGCAGCCTCTTCCTCGCGGCCAAGCTGCTGGGCCTGCTCCTGCAATGACTTGACCTCGGGCGGCAGGCTCTCAGCCTCCAGGCGGAGGCGGCTGGCCGCCTCGTCAATCAGGTCAATGGCCTTATCGGGGAGAAAGCGGCCCGAGATGTAGCGATGGCTGAGCACGGCGGCGGCCCGCAACGCCTCATCCGAGACCTTCACCTTGTGGTGGGCCTCGTACTTGGGGCGCAGGCCCTTGAGCATCTCGATGGTGGTCTCCACCGGCGGCTCGTCCACGTAGACCGGCTGGAAGCGGCGCTCCAGCGCCTTGTCCTTCTCGATGTGCCTGCGATAGTCATCCAGGGTGGTGGCGCCCACGCACTGGAGCTCACCCCGGGCCAGAGCGGGCTTGAGCATGTTGGAGGCGTCAATGGCGCCCTCGGCAGCGCCGGCCCCTACCACGTTGTGGATCTCGTCAATGAAGACGATGACCTCCCCCTGGGCGCGCTTGATCTCGTCTATCACCGCCTTGAGCCGCTCCTCGAACTCGCCGCGGAACTTGGAGCCGGCCACCAGGCCGGGCATGTCCAGGGCCAGCACACGCTTGCCCTTGAGCGACTCGGGGACCTCGCCAGCCACTATGCGCTGGGCCAACCCCTCGGCGATGGCCGTCTTGCCCACGCCCGCCTCACCGATGATGACAGGGTTGTTCTTGGTACGGCGGGAGAGCACCTGGATCACCCGCTTGATCTCCTCTTCGCGGCCTATCACAGGGTCCAGCTTGCCCTGGCGGGCCAGGGCAGTCAGGTCAATGCTGTACTTTTCCAGGGCACGGTACTTGCTCTCGGCGCGGGGGTCGGTCACCCGGGCGGTTCCCCGCACCTCCTGGAGGGCCTTGTACAGCTTCTCCTGGTCAATGCCAAACTGGCGCAGGATGGCCGGGGCCTGGCCCGAGCGCTCCATAGTCATGGCGATGAGCAGGTGCTCCACGCCGATGAATTCGTCCTTGAGCCGGTCGGCCTCGGAGCGGGCGTTCTCCAGTAGGCGGGCGACGCGTGGCGTGGCGTAGACCTGGGGGCCCTCATAGGCCAGCTTGGGCATGTCGGCCAGGGCGGCCTCAGCCCGCCGCCGCAGTGCCTCGGTGTCCGTGCCCAGCAGTTGCAGGACGTCGGCGGCCAGGCCCCCCTCCTGCCGGAGCAAGGCCAGCAGGACGTGCTCCACGTCCCACTGGCTGTGCTTGAACTCCTTGACCAGCTCCTGGGAGGCGGCCAGCACCTCCTGGGCCTGTTCAGTAAACTTCTCTTGTCTCATGGGTTAGCCTCCACTATGGGCGCTCATTCATTAGAACAACCTCGTCACCCGTCTCTTCGGCCACGAATTCTTGACCGGGGTCACCAAACCACACAGTCAGAGTATTCCCTGTGCGGTCGTAGAAGACCTTGACATGCGCCACGCTAGGCCTCTTGGGTGCCCGCCGTGAGGCGCTTCCTGAGCTCCGCCTCCATACGTTGCATCTGCGCCTCCATCTCGGCAATGCGGTCGGTGAGACGCAGGATGATCTCTGCCCCCGCCAGGTTCACGCCAAGGTCATCCACCAGGGTCTTGATGCGCCGCAGGCGCTCGATGTCCCGCGCCGAGTACAGGCGCTGGCGGCCCTGGGAGCGGCTGGGGTACAGCAGCCCCACGCGCTCGTAGTAGCGCAGGGTATGAACGTTCGCCCCTACCATTCGGGCGGCCACGCTGATCACGAAACACGCCTCTTCTTCAAAGGCAGACCTGGGGACATCCTCGCCCACCGTTACACCTCCGCGGCAGTGGTCACTGCCCGGGAGTAGGCATCCAGGGGCTCCTCGTCGTTTCTCGTATCCGCCATGCTCTTCTCCCTTCACTACACCCGCACCGCGGATAGGCGGCGGAGGAAGTGCAAGCGCTCTTTCTCTTCAGCGGTGAGCCCCGTGGGCAGCACCACCCTCACCTTGGCAAAGAGGTCGCCCTTGCGGCCGGTGGCCCCTTGGTCCGGCATCCCCAGACCGGCCAGACGGAAGGTCTGGCCATTCTGGGTCTCGGGCGGTATCTTCAGCATCACCTTGCCCTTGAGCGTAGGTACCTCGGCCTCGCCACCCAGGAGGGCGTCGGCCAGGGGTACGGGCACGTCAACGTACACGCCATCGCCTTTGCGCTCGAAAAGGGGATGAGGCAGCACCGTCACCCGCAAGTAGAGGTCGCCCTGAGGACCACCTCCAACCCCGGGCATGCCCTCCCCAGCGATTCGCACTCGGGAGCCGGTGTCCACCCCAGGCGGTATCGTCACCTCCAGGCGCCGGGGACGCACTCCATCCCCCAGCTCCAATAGCCTGGTGGTGCCGGCATAGGCTTCGTCCAGGGAGAGGTCTACGGGGTACTCCAGGTCACGGCCCTTGCGGGCGCGGTATGAGCCCCGGAACGATGCCGGGCCACCCCGGAGGACCTGCTCCATGATGTCCTCGAACTCAGAGACACCCGCGCCACCGGAGCCCTCGTACCCCTCAAAGCCATGACCCGGATAAGTGCGGTACTGCCCGCGGAAGCCGCCGGGCGAGGTGAACCTGTCCGCATGCTGCCAGCCCTCGCCGAACTGGTCGTACTTGCGCCGCTTCTCCGGGTCGGACAGCACCTCGTAGGCCTCGTTTATGCCTTTGAACCTGGCCTCGGCCTGCTTGCTGCCCGGGTTGACGTCCGGGTGGTGCTGGCGGGCCAGACGGCGGTAGGCCTGCTTGATCTCCTTGGCAGAGGCAGTCCGGGGCACCCCCAGGATGCTGTAGTAGTCCCTGCTAGGCATAGCGTTTCAACTCCAACCCTATTATCCGTCCCTGGTACTCCGCTGTCAACACTCCTGAAACCGACGTTGAGTATTATATGTGACCCCATCGGATATATATTGACAAGATAGCTCAAGCTTATTTATAATTGGCGTCGGAAGCGGTGGGGCGAAGCACCTCAATGAACACTCACCAAGCAGGAGGTAAGAAGATATGGCAATGGTTCGGTGGGACCCCTTCCGGGAGATGTCTCGAATGCGGGAGGTCATGGACAGGCTGTGGGGGGAGAGCTGGCCACGGACGTCCGAGGTGAGCTGGGCCCATCCCGGGGAGCCTGCCATGGACATTTATCAGACCCCCAACGAGCTGGTGGTAAAGGCAGTGCTGCCCGGCATCCGGCCAGATGACGTGGAGGTGAATATCACCGGCGACACCCTCACCATTCGCGGAGAGGTCAAAGAAGGGGAGAAGCAGGTCGCTGAGGAGGACTATCTCCTGCGGGAACGCCGCTACGGCGCCTTCAGCCGCACGGTGCATCTCCCCGGCATGCTGAACTCCGACAAGACCGATGCGGTGTTCGAGAACGGCGTTCTTACCCTGACCATCCCCAAGGCCGAGGAGGCCAGGCCCAAGGCCATCAAGGTGAAGGTCAAGGGCATGATCGAGGCTGGCGAGGAGACCAGGAAGGCGGCCTAGGTCAGTTGGCCGCCAACTAGCACCCCGCCGCTTATGACAAGGCCCCCGTTCTTCGGGGGCCTTGCTGTTTCTTCCTATCAGCCCTCCTCTCTCCCCTGGCGGGAGAGAGCGAGAGTGAGGGGGAGGCTGGACGTGGTCGAACGCGAGCCTCACCCTCACCCAGACCTCTCCCTTCGAGGGAGAGGGGATTCGCAACCCGACCTAGAGACCATATTGCCCGCTTTCTGGGCGTTCCCGTTCAGTTGACGGTGATGCTACCCGTCATCCCCGAGTGGAAGGCGCACACGTAGCTGTACGTGCCCGGCGTGTTCAGGGTCACCGAGTAGGTCCTGCCAGGGGACATCCGCCCGCTGTTGTAGCCCCCGCTGGTGAAGGTCACCGTGTGGTCGTCGCCCCCGGAGTTGGTCCAGGTTACTGTGGTCCCGGCGGCTACGGTGCTTGAGGCTGGCGAGAAGAAGTCATCCCTTATGGCGATGGCCACTGCGGGCGCGGGATCAGGGGCCGGGGTGGGCGACGGGGTAGGTGGCGGAGCCGGTGCGGGGGTAGGCGTGGGCACGGGGGTTGGCCCTGGGGCGGGCGCCGCCTGACCCGAGGGCACCACCACCACGGTGCCCGCCATGTTGTCGTGGCGATGGCACTCGTAGATGTAGGTCCCGGGCACGGTGAATGTCCGGCTCCAGGTCCTGCCCGGGTCGAGGTCTCCACTATCGAAGTCCAGGTGGGAGTCTACTCTGGAGTCGTGACGGACCCGGTGCCTGGTGGTGTCGTTGTTCACCCAGGTTACCTTGCCCCCAGCAGCGATGGTGGTCGTCACCGGGGCCTGCTCCAGGCCCAGAAGGCTGACCTGGGCCTGCGTGGGAGCTTGCGGCGGGGACACCACGGGCGGAGGCTCCGGGGGGAGACCGACATGGCCCTGGCTGGTCACCGTGATGCTCCCAGTCATGCCGGAGTGGAAGGCACAAACGTAGGTGTAGACGCCGGACGTATTCAGGGTCACCGAGTAGGTCTGGCCAGCGGCCATCCGTCCGCTGTTGTAGCCCCCGCTGGCGAAGGTGACCGTGTGGTCCGACCGTCCGCCATTGGTCCAGGTGATAGTGGTGCCGGGGTCCACAGTGGCTGAGGTGGGAGAGAAGAAGTCATCGCGGATGGCCACGGCCAGGGCCAGGCCCGGGGTAGGAGACGGGGCCGGCGAGGGAATGGGAGACGGAGCCGGCGTCGGCTCAGGAGTCGGAGTTGGCGCCGGGACGGGCGTGCCACCGGCCACGGTGATTGAGCCTGCCATCCCTGAGTGCAGGATGCAGGTGTAGCTGTGGGTGCCCGACGTGGCAAACGTCCGGCTGTAGGTGGCACCCGGCATCAGGACCCCACTGTCGAAGGACCCGTCGCCAGCCGTCACCGTGTGGGGCAGGCTGCTGGTGTTGGCCCAGACCACGGTCTTCCCGGCAGCCACCGTCAGCGATCCGGGGCTGAAGCTGCTCGCCCCCATGGTCACGTCCCCCGTAGGCGCCGGGCCAGGTACCGGAGTCGGGGTGGGAGTGGGCGTGGGCGCCGGGGTCGGCGTTGGCCCTGCCGCTCCACCCGTCACCGTAACTGAGCCCGCCATGCCCGGGTGCAGGATGCACACATAGCTGTAGGTCCCCGGCGCGGAGAAGGTGTAGCTGTAGGTCGAGCCCGGCATCACCATGCCGCTGTCGAACATGCCACCAGCCGTCACCGTGTGGGGCAGGCTGCTGGTGTTGGCCCAGACCACCGTCTTCCCGGCAGCCACCGTGAGCGATCCGGGGCTGAAGCTGCTCGCCTCCATGGTCACGTCCCCCGTAGGCGCCGGGCCAGGTACCGGAGTCGGGGTGGGAGTGGGCGTGGGAGCCGGGGTCGGCGTTGGCCCAGCCGATCCTCCCGTCACCGTCACCGAGCCGGACATGCCCGGGTGCAGGCTGCACACGTAGCCGTAGGTGCCCGGCGCGGTGAAGGTGTAGCTGTAGGTCGAGCCCTGCATCACCATGCCGCTGTCGAACATGCCACCAGCCGTCACCGTGTGGGGCAGGCTGCTGGAGTTGGCCCAGACCACCGTCTTCCCAGCGCTCACCGTGAGCGATCCGGGGCTGAAGCTGCTCGCCCCCATGGTCACGTCCCCCGTGGGCACCGGGCCAGGTACCGGAGTCGGGGTGGGAGTGGGCGTGGGAGCCGGGGTCGGCGTTGGCCCAGCCGATCCTCCCGTCACCGTCACCGAGCCGGACATGCCCGGGTGCAGGCTGCACACATAGCTGTAGGTGCCCGGCGCGGTGAAGGTGTAGCTGTAGGTGGACCCCACCATCAGTATGCCGCTGTCGAATCCCGATGCGCCGGGAGCCGTCACCGTGTGGGGCAGGCTGCTGGTGTTGGCCCAGACCACCGTCTTCCCAGCGCTCACCGTGAGCGATCCGGGGCTGAAGCTGCTCGCACCCATGGTCACGTCCCCCGTGGGCGCCGGGCCAGGGGCCGTGGTGGGACTCGGCGTGGGTAAGGGAGTGGCGGCTGGGGTCGGGGCGGGCGCCGTGCCGGGACTCGCGTCCGGGGCTGGCTCGGCGGCCGCCGGCGTCTCCGCTGTGGGTGCCGGCGCCTCGCTGGCCACGGTGATGGAGCCGACCATGCCCGGGTGAATGATGCAGGTGTAGTTGACTATTCCCGGAGCAGTGAAGGTGCGGCTGTAGCTGGCACCCGGCATGAGGAATCCAGCGTCGAAGGATCCGTCGCTGGCGGCGAGGGTGTGGGGCAAGTTGCTGGTGTTGGCCCACACCACGGTCTTGCCTACGGGCACCGCCAGCGTTGCGGGCTTGAACGTGCCGCTATCCATGGTGACATCCGGCGTGGCCGGCGCATCCGCGCTGGGGGTAGGCGCTGGCCCTGGAGCGGGAGTCGCCACAGGGGCGGGCGTCGGCTCTAGGCTCGGCTCCGCCGCGGGCGCTGGGGTGGGGGTCGCACCTGGCGCTGGCGGCTCCGCCGATGCCGCCGGGCTGGCCGCGGGCGCCGGGGCGGGCGTGTTCCCGGCCACGACGATGGAGCCGTCCATGCCCGGGTGGAAGATGCAAACGTAGTTGACTGTGCCCGACGTGGTGAAGGTGTAGCTGTAGGTCGCGCCGGGCATGAGGATGCCGCTATCGAACCCCGACGGACCGGGACTGGCCGTCACCGTGTGGGGCAAGCTGCTGGTATTCGTCCAGACCACGGTGTTGCCCACATTGACCGTAAGGGAGACGGGGCCGAAGCTGTTGTCCCCCATGGTCACCTGGGTGGCGCCAGCCATGGTCGTGTCGGGAGCAGACGCAGGCCCCGGGGCCACCGCGGGCACCGGGACGGGCGCCGGCGTGGGCGCAGGCGATACTTGGGCCGGCGGGGCCGCTGGCAGCGTGACAGCGGCGGGCTGGCCCGATACCAGGGCCGGGCTGCCCTGGACGGTGACCGTCGCCACCATCAGGGGATGAAGCTTGCAGTAGTAGCTGTATACCCCGGACCGCTCGAAGGTGAAACTCCAGGCAGCCCCCTTGTGCATCAGGCCGCTCTCGAACAGGCCGTCTCGAGACGACACGGTGTGGGGGACAATCTCCAGGTTGTCCCATCGTACGGTGGTCCCCACCGCTACCGTCAGCTCTGCCGGCTGGTAGAGGTTGGAGGCCATGCCCACCACAGGAGGCTCCAGCCTGCTGGTGTTGTCTGGAACCAGGCCGGCTGCATCCTGGTCCGGCGCCATTGGAGCGACTATGCGTTCCGGGCTGGAGGGAGTAGGCGCTGTTGCCGGCGCCTGGGGAGAAGCGCCCCTGCAGCTTGCAGTAAATAGAGCGAGGGCTAGTCCGACGTAAAGTAGTGTTGTCAGCTTTGCTCCCCAACGACTTTGCCGGACTGCCCCACGTAGCTGCATACTTTACCCCCTTAGCTGATTATGCGTAGCAGCCTGGCCGCCTACACCACCACACGGCGTAGTTTGGAGCCACCGGTACGTGTGACTGCGTACCTACCCAATTGGATAGGATAGGTACGCAACGTGTGAATTGGAAGGGGTCTTGAGTGGGAAGTGCGTGAGAAAATGCCCGTAGAAACGATTGTGAACTGGGCCTAGAACTGCTCAAAATAGCCGAGGTCCTGTAGGATGAGCTGGGTGCTTATGATTCCTGGTTGCACATAGTCGTGCGCGAACGTGAAGGGCAGGCCCAGGGCCGTAATCCGTGGATTCTTGTAGGGCGGAGCCCCAGCTCCGCCCGCTCAGGGCTAGGGCCCTGAGCTACGGGTTTTCACCCATAAGGTGAGCCTTTGGAATCTGCATCCACGGATCAGGGCAGGGGACCAGGGCTGTGTGAATCGCGTGCGATTCTGGTAGAATGCTTGCGGGGTTAGGCGGTAGTGCGACTTCGATTAGGCATCGTCCTCGCGGCGTTCCTGGGCCTGGCGGCTTGCCAGACAGGCCCCTACCTCCGTGGCCAGGCGGTGTCTCGCACGACCGCGCCCGATTTTGAACTTGTCAGCCAGTCGGGGCAACCGCTCCGTCTTGCCGAGCTGCAAGGGCGGGTGGTTGTGCTCACCTTCCTGGACACCGATTGTACCGGGGACTGCCCGGACATCACGTCCAAGCTGATCGAGACCGCGGGCCAGATTGACTACAGCGAGTCGGGCCGGGTCGCCTTCCTGGCGGTGACCACTAACCCGGAGGAAGACAACGTGGAGAAGGCGGCCCAGTTCTGCCACCTGAATGACATGCCCGCCAACTTCTATTTCCTCACCGGAGCGCGCCCCGCTGTCGAGGCGGTTTGGGCCGGGTTCTACCCCTCCAACACCACTCCTGCCGCATCCCCTCTGGCCAAGACCAGGCTAGCGGTGATTGACCCGGTGGGCGATATCCGCTCTTACTTCTCTGGCCCTGACTTTGCCCCCGATGACCTGCGCCACGACATTCGAGCGTTGCTGTCCGAAGAGAACCTCCTGGCATTGCCGCTGTGCCACTGATGGCGTGCCTTGCGAGAACATTACTGACTAGGTATACTTGGGCCACGGTGAGGCGTTATGACTAGTAGCAAGGCCCGTGGCGACTTGATGCCCAAGGTCCTGGTCGTGGACGACGACAACCGCATGGTGCTGCTGCTCACCATGACCATGCCCGGCAACTACGTGGTCATGCAGGCCAAAGACGGCGAAGAGGCCCTACGAATGGCCGAGGAGCAGGTCCCGGACGTTATCCTGCTAGATGTCAACATGCCCCGACTCAACGGCTTCGAGGTGCTCCGCAAGGTGCGCCAGTCCGGCAAGCTGAAGAAGACCCGGGTCATCATGGTCACCGCCAGGAGCGACGAGGCCGACCGCAACCTGGGCATGCAACTGGGGGCTAACGCTTACTTGTCGAAGCCCTTTAGCCCCCTGGCCCTCCTCGACCTGATCTCTAAACTCCTGTCAGAAGCGTAGTCCAATGGAGCAGGACAAGCCGGCTGACGGAAATGCCGAGGGCCTGATCGAGGACCAGCTCCTCAAGTATGCCCGCGACCTCAAGCAGCTCTTCCTGGAACACAAAAGCCTCGAGGACACCGCGGCCCAGACCAAAGAGCAAGCCCATCTCCGCACCCAGGAGCTGGTGGCCCTCAATGCTTTTATCCGCCAGCGCTTGCTGGAGCTCTTCGAGCTAGAGCAGGAGTTCAGGGCCACGTTGGAGAGGCTCGATGCCATCGCCTCGGAGGTCTACCCTCTGTCCGCTCGGGAGACCCTCAAGCAGTGCATCGCTGAGGGGCAACAGCTTTTCGACCGGCTGAGTGCCCACGGGGTGTAGGCGCCTGCCCACCCCTAGACGCGCGACAGCAGAAGAATAGTCGAGTTCTGGGCTACCAGGAACATGCCCGCGGTGAGCATGCTCAGGCTGGCAAACAGCTCGACCCGTGGCCACAGGCGCGAGGCGAGCACCACCGCTAAGGTGGCTGCCATCTTCACCACCACAAAGCCCATCACCGTGGGTCCGATGGTCCTCAGCAGTCCAGCGAGCAGGACATTAGCCTCCCTTCCGGAGTTGCTGAACACCATGAGCGAGGTTAGCGTGTCCCCGAAGCCGAAGAACATGATGGCGCCCAGCCAGAACAGGAATTGGAGGTCCTGGCTCACCCTGCCTGTGCCCCTGCCGTTGGCGGGCGCAGGCGGTGCGCCGGCGCCTCTGTCCACCCCTCCACGCCCATTCCGGCGCCGTCTGACCGCGTTCGTCACGTAGCTGAACGGATTAGTGTGCAGCCCTTCCAGGCGGCACCACCGAGGGCTACCGCCTGCCTGTCCGGACGCTTCCACGGGGCAGAGACCGCCCGGTGCGAGGGGGACGCTCGGCGAGGACTCGGACAACAGCGTCGCCTCCAGAGACTGGGACCGAGCGGAGGCTTCCCAGGCTTCCACCAAACGCGAGGGCTGGCCCTGTTCCGGCCTGCAGTGCTGGTCAATGGCCTCCTGAACGCCGCCGTTGAGGGCCAGGATGGGCTTCACCCTGAGGTGGGTAAGCGACTCCACGACAGCGACACCGCTCTCATCCAGCGGCTCCTCCGTGACCAGCCGCAGCACCCCACCTTCCACCGAAATGGGGATAACCCCAAGATTGCGGCACAGCTCTTCGGGCAACAGGTCCAGGGCGGCAGGCTGCACCACGCACTGCCGGACATCCACCACCGGCAGGTCCAGGACGAAGGCCAGCACGCTGGCCACTATCTCCGAAGACAGGATGCCCCTCTCGAGGATGGTCCCCCTGAGGGACTTGCCGGCGATCCGGGCTCGCATCAGCGAGTCCAACTGGTTGCGGGTGAGGAATGCACCGTCCAACAGGGCCCTGGCCAGGGCCTCATCCATATTGCCGGTGGCCTTCGTCACCATGGTCGGCGCTCCTCCCTTGATGTCCCTGGGTGTGTCTGTAGCGCTGCGTCGCTCGCCCGGCCTAGAACTCCACCGTCCTGATGCGTCCGCTAATCTCGAAGTAGCCTGACATCGCGGTGGGCGCCACGGTGAAAGTCAACAGTATCCCGTCCCCGGGAGTGCTGCCGACGCCGTTGGTGCCCGCATCGGCAGTGAACGTCCAGGTGTCAGACGTAACCCTTACCACGTCGTCAATAACCCCGGAACCCGATACCTGCAGGCTCAGACCGGGCACCCCTTCCACCAGTGACGGAACATTGGGGACGATCACGGAGAACTCGGCCACCGCCGCCCCGGAGCTACGGTTGACAATGGGCACCAGGACCATGAGGGACTCGCCGCGGTACATCTCCAGAGCGATGGCGAACTTGGTGCGGTCGTCCGAGGTGGAGCCGAAGAAGGACCTGTCCGGCGGAAAATTGTACGGCTGGGGCTTGTCCACGACCAGGGCCTGGCTAACCGATATGGGTACAGCGCCCTGGATATCCCCCTGGAGCACAGTGCCGGCGGCCGCCCCGGCACCCACGGCTAGCACGCTCAGGACTGCCACAATGACCGTGGCCGACTTCATGCTGAGATGTAGCTTGCCTAGCATTCTGTTGCCGCCCAGCGTGGCCATGGCAATTGCTCTCCCTCTTCTCGCGCTAAAGAACTCGGGCCCGCCCAGGGTCGAGTCTACTTGGACACCTGCTTGATGGTGCCGTCTACGTAATAGAAGCCGGGAGGCATATCGTCGGCCAGGGCCACGGTAATCACCAGGTCAGTGGTGGCGTTGTCGGAAGCGTTCATCCTGAACTTCCAGTTGAAAGGACCGGTCCGCACCGCGTTGGCCAGCACATCTCCGGCCTCGGTTACCGCCAGGGTGATGCCTTCCGGAGCCACCAGAGTGAGCTCGCCGGTCAGCTCCTGACCACTGAGGTTGGCCAGCGCCAGGTTGACGTTGAACTGGTCGCCGGTGAACAGTTCCGCCGACGCCGCGAACGCGGTGCCGTCGTCTTCCACAGTGACCAGGGATCGGGGAGCACCGGTGACCGACGTGCCAGCGTTCAGCCTGACCACCAGGGCCTGTCCCACCGTGGCCCCGATGCTACCGGTCACCCGGCCAGCCAGCACCACACCTACGGCCGCACCGGCCGTGGACAGTATGAGGGCCATGGCGACCACCGCCGCCGGCACCGACTTTCCCAGGATGCGCATATTCTTGCCACGCATTGCGGACCTCCTACCTGCTGCCATCGCCTGCTAGTTGGCCACCGCACCGGCCATCTGCCGGGCGCCGTCCCCATTGCCACCGTTGCCGCCATCCACCGTCTGGAGCTCGGACAGGAGGGTCATCACCCCCTGGATCTGCCTGAGCGCCCCTTCTCCCATCTCGGTGAGCACGAAGCGACCCGAGATGTCCTTCTCGATGAAGGCATGACGGCACAGAAGGGCTAGATAGCGGACGAGCTGGTCGTAGCTGAGGTTGCTGCCGTACATGATGCCGGTCTTGGTGATGCCATTGCCGCGGCACAGGTGAAGCATCTCGCTAATGATCTCCACGCTGGACCTGCGGGCGCCGATTGTTGGTCTAGCCATACGTCACCCCTTTTAAGAAGCCTCAGGGTGCATTGTGACCGCTTCAGGGCAAGGGGATAAGTCGGTGAGAAATGTGTGTGAGAATGGTGTGTGGGATATGTGGTTTAGTTACAGGTCAGATGTTCTAGCGGCAGAGCGGTGAAACCCAGTAGGGGCGCGGTTTCCGCGCCCGCGCGCCCCCAGCCGGGGCGGGGAAACCCCGCCCCTACGGGGGTAGGGGCGGGCCGAAGCCTGTAGCCTGTAGCCAGGCCGCTGCTCAGGCGTTGATCTTGTAGCCGAAGCCGCGGACGGTGACGATGAACTTGGACTCGGCGCCGGTGTCGCCCAGCTTCTGCCTCAGGTGCTGGATGTGCAGCTTGAGGAGATAGGGCGCCCCGACCGGGGTCTCCGTGCCCCAGATCTCCCGGGCGATGGTCTCGCGCTTCACCATCTTGCCAGCGTTGGACACCAGCAGGGCCAGGATCTTGAACTCCGTGGGGCTGAGCTTGACCGGGCGCTGCTCAACGAAGACGTCTATGGTGTCGGGGTTCAGCGTGATGGAGCCAGCCTTCAAGACCGCGTGGCCGTCCTCAACGGTCCCCGGACGGGAGCGGCGCAGCACCGCTGAGGCCCTGGCCAGTAGCTCGAACGGGGAGAATGGCTTGCCCAGGTAGTCATCGGCGCCAACTTGCAGGCCCCGCACTTTGTCACTCTCAGAGGCGCGCACCGTCAACATGATGATGGGCACCTGAGAGAACTTGCGGATAGCTTGCAACACGGCAAAGCCGTCCTGGTCGGGGAGGTTCACGTCCAGGATAGTCAGGTCTAATGGCTGCGTGGAGGCCACGTCAACCCCTCCCTGGCCCGTGTCCCGTACCAGGACCTCGCTCTCCGGCCAGCGGACCGAGAATGCCATCTGCACCGTCTCAGCCACCTCGCGGTCATCCTCTATTATGAGTACTTTCATTGCCTTCTCTCCTCGTTCGCTAGAGGGATAGCTATGGTAAACGCGGTGTTCCGCCTGCCTGCGTGGACTGCCACTGAGCCGCCATGGGCCTCGACCAGGGTGTGAACGACGGTAAGGCCCAGGCCAGCCCCGGCCTTGAAGTTACCCGCCGACGATTTCCGAAAAGGCTCGAACAGCTTGTCCCTGATGGCCGGGTCCAGTGCAACTCCGGGGTTGGCCACTGTCACCAGCGCCCGGCGGTCCTGGCTGCCCAGGGATACGCGGATGGAGCCTCCAACCGCCGCTGCCTTGATGGCGTTGGACATCAGGTTCTGCACAACCTGCTGGAGCCTGATCTCGTCTCCTTTCACATAGAGGCCGTCCTTGAACCTGGGCCGCCAGGCCACCGACAGACGCTTCTCTGCGAAAAACGGCCCCATCTCGTCCAGCACCGCGGCCACGACCTCGACCATGTCCACCACCCCAATGTCCAGAGACAGGGCGCCGCTCTGCGCCTGGGCCAGGTCAAGCAGATCGCTGATCAAGCGCCGCAGCCGCGACGTCGAGCGGTTCATAGTCTGCAAGAGCTTCCGGAAGTTCTCGGCGTCCGGTCCGGACAGCTCCAGGCCGTTGAGCAGCTCCTGGGCGGCCATCAGGGAGGTGAGAGGCGTCTTCAGCTCGTGGGACACCAGGGAGAAGAAGTGCTCCCGGGCTTTCTGGGAGGCCTCGAGCTGGTGGAGGTGCTCCTGGTTGGTCTGGTAGATCTGGCTCAACTCCCGGGCGTAGATCTCCAGCTCCCGGGCATGGATTCGGGCCTCCGTCTGGTTCTCGATGAGGATGAGGCAGGCGGAGATGCCGCTGGCGCTGACCTGCACCGGGATGGCGACCAGGCGGAGCTCCAGGGGCGCACCCTCCCGGCCCTTGACCCGGCGCTCCATGGTCCAGCCTTTTCCGGGTGTGCACCGGTCCTGCCAGGGGCACCGGCCCTCGCCGGGCGCGGCGCCCGGGGCCTCCGCGCCCAGAAGAGTGGCCGCAGGCGAATTGAGCGTAATGCCCCCGGCACGCGGGCTGCACAGCAGGGCCGGCCAGTCCATGTCCTGCACTCGCACCTGGACGTGGTCTCCAATGTGCTGTCCCGCCTCTTGGGGCACCTCGCCCTCCACGCCGCGGTCCGCTTCCAGGCGCCAGGCGACGTTGGCGAGTCCTTCAGCGTCAACTGCCGTCATTGCCTCGCTGTCGGCGCATCGCCCCATGCCAGACAGTGGAGAAGCCACGGGCGCTTCGGCCCGCTCCGTAGTTTTGCGCATCGAATAGGTCCGAAATCGCCTGTCCCGAGCAGAGCACAATCCCGACCAGTCGGGACTCCGGCTACATACCAAAAACAACTGGCTTGATTTTACCACATTCCTGGTATAGACGCTGTGCGGCTCTGGGCAAGGCTTATACCGCCTCGGGCTGAGCAACAGTATAGACCATTGCTCTAGAACTGTATCCCTAGCGCAACGCGTATTAAAAGAGTATAGGTTACGGTAGTCGCATGGACAACCTCCAAGGGCTGGTCAACGGTCTCTTGGGGACTGGGATTCGTTCAAGCACCCTGGAGCAAGCCTCTAGTGCAAGCTTACATGCGCCGACAACTTATAGGACGGGTAAGGAAGGTATAGAAATGGTAGTGTCACGGTTACCACACGAGATGAACACGCGAGACCGACAGGTCACCGAAAAGGAGGTGGGTGGAGGTCAAAAAGAATCAGGTCCACCCTTACACGGGCGCCAGGCCCACCATAGGTCACCAAATGAATAAGGAAGCCTCAAACTAACACCACAACAAGACTCACCACCAGCATCCTAGTTGCAGGAGTCCCCCATGAAATACATGAAACGAAAACGAACACCCGCACTGCTCCGCAAGGTCCACTTGGGAAAGGTGGCCCTTCCGGTATGGACCCTTGGTCTCGCCGTAATGCTGGTGGCGGCGGTCGCCGGGCAGGCCGTAGGGCCAGTCCTTTCCGGCTCTATCCAGGGCAGAGCCGGGGTGGTGGTCTCCCAGACAATCGTGCTTTCCGGCCCCCCGACCATCTCCGGCGCCAGCGATGCTGTAGGCACGATGAACGACGAAGGTACCGCCTTCACCGTGGCCATCGAGACCCACGTGGGCCAACAACAGGTGGTTACCCTGCCTCTGGCCAACGCCAGCGGCAAGACCGCCAACGGTATCCTGGAGCTTAACGTGCCCGCCGCCATTGACGTGGAAGTGAACAGCGCTGGCGGCGTGGACGAGGCCCAGTTCAGCCGGAACACCTGGCTGTTCACGGTGACCACTTCCGGCGGCAATTTGCTGGTCACCATAGAGTCCAAGGACGACGCGGCGCCCGGCTTCTACAGCATCAGCGGCCGCATCGTCCAGGTATCTGGCTAGCCCGTCCACCCGCCACAGGCGTGACGAGTAGTGGGACGGCAGAAGAGAGGTCAACCATGAAAAAGAGCAGAAACCGCCGCAAGAGGTTGCTGAAGTGGGCCGCGCCCCTCATGGCGGCCCTGGTCCTATCGGGGGCCATGGTCCCCTTGCTGGCCGCCAGCGGCTCTACGGGATGGGGTGGTTACGAGCCGCCTGCCCCCACCTGGGGCCCGGCACCGGCGCCCGCCCAGAGCACCAGCGTGGGTGTGAACGTGGACGTAAACAACGTGGTCCAGGTAATAGTCCAGAGGATATGCCCCGACGACTGCCCGCAGATCAAGGCCCTCCTGATGCAACTGTTCGCGCTCCAAAACCGCGTGGATCAGCTGGAGCGAGAGCAGAACAGGCTGGAGGCAACGATCGCCGGAGTAGCCCGTATGGCCGAAGCCCGGATCGCCCAGTTGCAGGCGCAGCTTAACGAGCTCAGACAGCTCACCGGACAGGCCCTGGACAACCTGAGGAACCGCATTGAGGAGATCCGGGCCAAAGCGGAGAGCGAGATTGCCACACTACGCGCCCGCCAGAAGTGGTTCGAGTCAGCCACCGACGCCCGCTTCAAGGCACTCGAAGACCAGATAAACCAGGTTCGCCGCGAGGCCAATGACCGCATCGCCGGCCTCGAACGGGCCATCATGGAGGTCCAGAAGGACCAGGCCCGGCGCGAAGCCGCGTTACGGCGCGACATGGAGCAGGCCCAGCGCAACACGGACATGAAGATCCAGGCGCTGTACTCCTCCATCCTGACCATCAAGATGGAGATGAACAACCTCAACACCCGCGTGGCCACCCTCGAGCGGCAGATCCCCTTCATCCTGGACAAGATTGACGAGCTACAGAAGCGGGTGCTTTCCCTGGAGGCCAGGGTCCAGGACATGGAGCGGGCGCTGGGCTATCTACTGGCGCACCATTAGCCTCAGCCACCCTGCGCCCGGAGGGCGGCGGGCGCAGGCGCGCCGGGGCTGTGCGAGATTTCGGGACAGGATGTACACCCAAGGAACAGGAGGCAGAGCATGAAGAGTCTTTTCGGCAGGCGCCGCCATAATCCCAGGGTGCTGGTGGCCTTGCTGCTGGTGGTGGTGAGCATGGTGGCCGTGGCCGCCGCCGCTGGCTCAGGGGGCCCCGGACACGGGTGGGGATGGGGGCACGGCAACTGGGGCCATGGCAATTGGGGCTGGTGGGGTCCATCGTGGCCAACCACCGAGTGGAGCTGGGACAACGACACCTCCAACGTTAACATTAACGTTGAGGCAGGCAACTTCCTGGACATAGACGTGCCCAGCTACTACCCGACCGGCTCCCCCTGCGGGGGCTGCGGAGGCGGCTCATGGGCATGGCCAGGGCTGCTCATCAACTCCAACCAGTTGCTCAACGTTGACATAGACGTTGACGTCTCCCAATAGCCAGTAGGGGCGACCCGGCGGGTCGCCCCCACGCCAGCCGGGCCCCGGGCGGACCGCCCTCGGAACGACCCCGGGGCCCGGCCAGGCAAAGGAAGCCCTCACCTCAATCCTCTCCCAGAGGGAGAGGACGGCTCCCAGCGTCGGTCCCATAGGCCTCTCCCAGAGGGAGAGGCCGCTGCCCGGAGATCCACATACAGAGCCCACACGCGACTGGATAGGGGGTGAACACCATGGTCCGTCACACTAGGACCAATCTTGAAACAGGGGGCTTTCGCCCGGGTCAAGTATCCGGGACAGGCAAGGCGTTCAGGCCCACGCGACGGGCCCGCTGGGCGCCCCTGGTCCTGGTGGCCATAGGGCTGCTGGTTGCTGGCGCAGCCTCCGGGCATGGCATAAAGCCCCGCTTTGACCAGGTCTGGCAACGCATCCGCTACCACGACACCTTCCACGATGGCCACGGGCACGATGGCTACGGGCACGGCTTCCACATGAGCAACAGCGGCCACATCCACGACGACAACGGTATGGCCACCCGGCCGCCGTGGCCGCCTGAGATCATCCGCTACGGGCCAGGGCCAGCGGACCCGCCTCCTGCGCGCACCGTGCCCCAACAGGCCCCCCCAATGCCTGGCCCCAGGCCAGTGACGCCTCCCCCCAGCCCGGCCAACGCGCTGGACCTGGATATCCTGGTGGTGAACGACCTGGATCTGGGCATCCTGCCCATTGCGGTGGAAATGATGGACTTACCCGCGGACCTCTCGGGACCGCCCGACGTTATGTTCCGATAATGCCCCTACTGGAGCTGCACTGTCTGGCCAACCTCCATCCCGTACCTTTCGGCCAGGCCAGCGTTGATCTCCATCGCATAGGTCGCAGGCGCCGCAGGCTCGTAGACGCGGAGTTGGGAGTCGGGGACACCCGGCTGAGTGGGCATGGTGATTATGTCTACAATCCTGCCGCTCCGGTCCAGGAACACCGCGTCCAGGGGCACCATCACGTCCTTCATCCAGAACCGATAGATGTCCTCCTGGGGGAAGACGAAGAGCATCGCACTGTTTTCCGGGACGATGGCCCGCTTGGAAAGGCCAGTCATGCGCTTGGCATCGTCATCGGCCATCTCCAGGTTGAACCGCTGGCCGTTGATCAGGGCGTAGCGAAGCGAGACCTGCGGTTGGACGGTCTGGCTCCCGCCCTGCTTCGCCTCCTCGTCGGACGGCGCGCCCACGGTAGGCACGGCGCCAAAGTCGGAGTAGACATAGTCCACCGTCTCGGTCCTGGGCCCCAGCGAGCCCGGAGCGGTCTTGGTCATGGCAAAACGCCCAATGTAGCCGTCCGTCTCGCGCACCCAGATGCTAATGTCCACTACTGCTTCTCTCAAGAACCGCTCACGGGCAGCCTGTGACTTGTCGCTCAGCTTGGCCTCCCCCGGCCTGGTTGCCCAGACGGTGGCGGCCTCCTGTTCGTTGCGCACGCGGCAGGTGAAGACCTGGTTGGGCACTCCCATGATCTCTTCAGACAGGTCCTGCTCGCCTACTTTGATGCACCACAGGAACCGGATCCAGGGCTGGAACAGCTCCGTACGAAGGATCGCTGGGTTGAAGGAGTCCGTCCGCCAGCTCTGTTGAGAGCTTTCGGCATCATTGCACCTCTGGTACCGCGTCGAGCCAATCACCACGATCTCTTTGTCCGCGCACTCCACGGCCGCCGTGCCCATACCCGGCCGGGACTCGGTAGTCAGGTAGCGTGTCCGCACGCTGTCTGGAGCGTTGTAGACGAACTGCTCCCGGACATCTCTTACGCCGCCCGCATCGCTCTCGGTATCCCGGCCCACAGCCCGGTAGCTCGGAGCGCTGGCCATCCGACTCACCGTCTTCTTGGCGAAGGTCTGGTTACGGTAGTCGCTGTTCAGGTAGTAGGCAATGCCGAAACCACCCAGCAGCACGAAGGCCGCCGCCACCAACAGCAGCGCCCGCAGGCGCCGGCGCGAGAAAATCGCCTCGCGCAGCGTGGCCCTGGACTTCTCCGGAATGGGCAGCATAGCGGTTGTGGTGGGCCTCTTCCGGTCAATGACCTCCCTCAGGGGCGGTGGCCCCTGGCCGGGGACAAAGGCGGCTGCCCTCCGGCGGCGCCTGGCCCGTATCCAGTAGAAAACGGCAAAGCCAGTACCAAAGCCCGCCAGGACTGTCAGCTCTATTATCAGATAGGGCGTTATCTGGAACATGCCTGGATCTTACAAAACTAGGTCTAACTCCCCAGCCCTGCCCATGTCGGGCAGGCGTCTGAGGTCAGGTCGGGCATCCGCAGCGCCGGTTCACAGGCCGAAATAGTGGCTCAGGTTGCTGACGGTAAGGTAGACCCCTGCCACCAACATGATAAGCGGAATCATCCATTGGTGCACGCCTTCCCAGAAGTGGGCAATACTGTACAGTAGGGAAAGCGCCAGGGTCTTGACCAGCACGAAGGCTAGCAGCCCGCCCGGCAGAGACAGTGACCAGCGCATGACCGGGTTCAGCTCTATGCCGCCCTTGCTGAAAACCAGAAACGAGCTAACGGTGTCACCCAGGCCGAAGAACAGCAGCGCCAGTATCCAGAACAGCAGGGCGACGTCGCCCGAAGTTTCCTCTATCTCGTCCAGGGTCTCCTTTAGCCGGACGTAGGCCACCGTCTGCGGCACCGGCAACAAGACCACGTAGCCGTTGTCCGGCCGCTCACGCTGGCTGCTCAGCTCGCTCAACGGCGACCTCCTGCTTGGGTAGGCTGAAGCTGAAAACGCTGCCCTGGCCTAGCTCGCTCTCCACACCGATCTTGCCGCCATGGGCCTCGACAATGGCGCGGCTCAGCGCCAGGCCCAGGCCCAGCCCCTCGATGTGTCGCGTCTCGGGCTGTTGCACTCGATAGAATGGCTGGAACAGCCGGTCTGCCTGCTCCTTGGGAATGCCCACGCCCTGGTCGCTTACGCGGATGGACACCTCCTTGGAGGTCTCCTCCAGAGTGACCACGATCTCGCCGCCGGCGGGCGAGTACTTGACGGCGTTGGACAGCAGGTTGCCCACCGCCTGGGCGATGCGTGTGCTGTCCATGCGTACCCGCACCGGGTACGGCGGCATCACCGCCCGGAAGGTATGGCGAGGGCTGATGGACTTGACTCTGGTGACCTGTTCGCCTATGAGTGCCTTCAGGTCTGCCCACTGCCACGTCAGGGAAACGCGCCCCGACTGCAGCCGGGAGAGCTCGAGCAAGCGCTCGGTGAGGACCACCATCTGCTCCGTCTGTTTGTGTAGCTCGCCGGCCATCTCCTTGGCCTGGTTGGGCAGGTCCTGCCTGGCGGCCAGCAGTTCGCTGAAGCCGACCAGGAAGGTCAGCGGCGTCCGTAGCTCGTGGGCGATGAGGGACAGGGTCTCCTGCTCCGGGCTGAGCCCCTGGGCGCGGATGACCTTCACGAAGGTGTCCGCCATCCTGGGATCGTACAGGGTGCCTGAGCCCCGGGAAATATTGGCCAGGGCCACCGGGCTGGGCACCGGATGCTCCCCGTTGCCCCAGGACGTCATGTTCACGTAGTCTTCCACCACGTGCACCACTCTGGCCAAGGCAGGGATCTCTTCTCCCCTCAAGCCGTCCGGCTTCCCTGTGCCGTCGTAGTTCTCATGATGGTGACGGGCTACCTCCAGACAGGTGGAGGGCAGCCGGACGCGGCTCAACACCTCGAACCCGGTCTTGGAATGCTCTTCGCCCGCTGGCTCGGGCCCCGCCAGCGCCGTAGGCGTACCGTTCACCATGACGTCGGGCACGGCCAGTTGTCCGATGTCTCGCAGGTAGACTGCCTCCGCGAGCTGCGGGAAGCTAAGGCCCACTTGCTCCGCCAGCACGCCCGCCAGCTTGGCAATGGTCTCGCTGCGGCCCGGACGCTGGCCCTTGCGCATCTCGATAATGGCGGCAATCTCCCGGGCCAGGCGACGCGGGACCTCCCGCTCCTCGTTTACGGTGTTCTCCAGGGACTGGCGCGCCTCCCGCTCCTGCTCCAGCATCTGCTGGAGGTCCATGGCCGATATGCTCAGGTCCGTCTCCAGTCTCAGGGAAAGCGCCCGGGCGGCGATGCTCATCACGGCCACGGTGGACTCACGGAAGGCCTCAGCCGTAGGCTCGCGGGTCCCAGCCAGGGCGCCCACCATGCGCTGCGTGGTGGCGATGGGGACGAAAACGCAGTGGGCCAGGCCAAAACTGACTACCTCGCGCTGGATGCCTCCCAGTGTGGCTCGCCCGCGGCGGACCACCAGGGGTGCGTGGTTCTCGACTAGCCACTGGCGAATAGCCTTGCCCTCTTTCCACGCCCTCTCCATGCTATCGGTATCGCCAGATGAGGCTACGGCCTCGCCGGGCTTCCCGGCCTCCAGGTCCATGAGCACCGTGCAGCCGTTAAGCTCGAACAGGTTCTGGAGCTGCTCGGTCAGCTTGTTGCTCGCCTCCCGTATGCTAGTGGAGTTGCCCACGGTGGCAACTAAGTCGTCTGTGTATTTGAGCCACTCGAGGCGCAGGTGCTCCCGCTGCACGTCAGCCCGGGCCACGTCCTCCATCAGCGCGCTGGGCAGGTCGTTGACGGAAACCCTCCTGCCCAGCAGTGGCTGGATCTGGGAAACTACTTCGGAGAGCTCGCCGTCCTTGGCCAGCACATAGATGTGCATGGCGGGGCGGACTTCCCGGCACTGGGCGACCAGGTCCAGAGCGGCTGACTCCTCGTCGGGGGCCACCAGGATCATGACGTCCACCGGCTCTTGGGCCACGAACCCCAGGACGTCGTCTTCGAACGTTGCGTCCTTGATGAGGAAGCCGTGACGCTCGAACAGCCCGACCAGGCGCTGGTTGACCGCGGGCCTATTGCCTACCAGGACGGCCTTCACAGCTCAACCTCCATCTCCCGGCGTATGGCGCACCACCACGGTAATGCAGCGCCATTATGCCACACCAGCCTCGCTAAGGCCAGCCGGTGGGTTGTTGCCAGTGGTCCCAGCCACATCCCGATGCTACTGGGGCTCATATGTTATCTCGAGCACCGGACGCAGGCCCGTCGTGGGGCACTCCCGCGTAGCGAACGTCCCCAGGAAGGCCGGACTGGAGCCTCCCGTGGTGTCTATGACCATCCAACCGTAGTTGCCAACGACGCCATTCAGGAACGACTGGACATCCGACGTGACATCCCAGACCATCCAGTCGGGGCCGGCAGGGGTACTGGCCCGGGCGGTATAGTTGGCAACTACATCAGGGGAGCTCTGCCAGGTCACACTGGACTCGGCCCAACTCTCCGTGACCCGGCGCGCGTCGTAGCTGCGCGTGACGGAGGGTACGACAGTGGCATACAGCTTCAGCCTGGCTGACACCAGCGTGGAGTTGGCAGGCATGCCGGACAGGTCAAAGCGGACCAGGGAGCGCCGCTCGCTGCCGGTCAGGGAGCGCACATCCATGGTCTGGCTCGCGCCGAAGTTGGCATTCTTGGCACCCTCGTCTGTGCCGGCGTCGGCGGCAGGGTTGAGGACCAGTGCAGCGGTCCTGGACAGCACTGTCACCGGCGCGGTGGAGAGGGTGCTGGCGCCGCCGTCCTTGTCAATCACTCGCAGCGCCACCGTGTAGTTCCCAATGCTGGTGTAGGCGTGGCTGGGCGAGGTGAGGTTGAAGCCACTCTGGTCGGCGGCGAAGGTGCCGCTGTACTCGTAGTCCCACTCGTATGTGAAGCCGGCGTTCTGGTCCACATCGCTGGGGTCTGTGGCTGACCCAGAGAACTGGATGGGCACCGTGGCGCGTGCGGTGTAGGGTCCACCCACGCTGGCCACCGGTGGCTGGTTAACTATCGAGACGTCAGCGCTAACCATCGAGACCCCGCCCGAAGGGCTGCTAAGCCTCAGCGCCACCACGTAGTCGCCCGGCCCGTCGCCGTAGTTGTACGTCACCGGCCCGGCGCCGGTGGCCCGGGTAACGAAATCGCTGCCGTCGTAGTCGAAGTCCCACTCGAGAGTAACTGTGCCCCCAGTGGGGTCCACCACGCAGCAGGCTATGAAGCTGAAGGGCTGCGCCTCCTTGGCAAAGAATGGGCCATTGGAATACGGCCCCCCGACTGGGCCACCCTTGATGATACCAGTGATGCCGGGGCGGATGTAGACACGCACCTGCCCCTCGACATCAGTGACGCCTACTCCACCCACGCCACTCCCCGCGCCCAGAGCCAGAACAACCAAGGCCACCACGGCCCACTTGTTCAGGCTAGACATCGCAGTCCCCCAGACCGAGGTATTCCATCACCAGACCGATGTGCCTGCATAGCTCGCGGCCTTTGGGGGTAACGCGGTAAATCTCCCGACCGCTGTCGTTCCGCCCCTTGGCGATAAGGCCCCGGTCGGAAAGGTCTTTGATGTACCGCATTGCCTGGGGATAGGTCAGGGCGGTGCGGTACATGATGTGGGTCTTGGGCCCGCTGTCCATCTCCAGGATGTCGTGGACTATCTCTACGTATGACCTTCGAGCTAGCATGACCACCTCCTGCCGTGCTTTGACGGCGGGCTCATTACGTCTCCCACCGGGGACCCCGGGATCAACTCTGTCCATCCGCTCAATCCGCCACGAGATTACATCCAGACCGCTGTGCCGAGAAGTCATATGTTGGTGTGAGGACGGGATGAGTTTGGTATGAGTTGTGAGAGAAAGGTGTGAGCAAAGTGTGAGGGCCCTCACACCTGGCAGGGCTTGCCAGCAGCTTTGCGGCCTTTGCTCATGGTGTGAGGCAGAGCGCAGGGGTCGAATGTGGAATAGAAGCCTTGTCCAGAGATAGCTTACATTCCTCAATACAGTGCGCAAGGCAGGTTGCTTCAGGTATCAACAAGTGTTGACTACACCAGAGTCGGTATAGAAGGGGGCGTTCGTCTGTAGAGCTTATGGTCCGACAGGCCCACCATGAGCGGTGCCTGTAGCCTGTAGCCTGTAGCCTGTAGCCTGTAGCCTGTAGCCTGTAGCCTGTAGCCTGTAGCCTGTAGCCTGCGATTGCCTCCATCCCCCTTGCGTGCTACCATAATACGTTGCTGGTCCCGATAATCGGGAGCAAGCCATCGAGCGTGGAGGCGCCGCCAATGCACTTGATAATTGATGGGTTCGGGGCGGACCCAGCCCGGCTGCGTGACTTTGCCTTCATCTATCGTTTCCTCGACACTTGTCCTGAACGCATTGGCATGAACAAGATCTCTTGCCCCCACGTGATCGAATACACCCAGTGTGCCGAGGAGGACTGGGGCCTCTCCGGGTTCGTGTTCATTGCCGAGAGCCATATCAGTGTGCACACCTACCCCGCCCGGTGCTACGTGAACATAGACGTTTTCTCGTGCAAGCCCTTCGACACCGGTCCCGTGGCCCGCGAGATCGAACAGGAGTTTGCCCTGGAGCGGGCGGAGACCTGGGTGGTGGACCGCGGCGCCTATCGCCACCATGCTGCCCCCACCGGTGTCGCCCAGGAGGCACCCGCGTAGGGGTCCCGACGTGTCGGGATGCCCGCCCAAAGGCCACATCATGCCACGAGACTACCTGGTCCCTCCGGGCAATTTCGCCGGACTGACCTTTGAGGAAGCCGACTTCGCCCAGGCCAGGGTAGCCATCGTTCCCGTGCCGTACGACGCCGGCGTCACCTTTCGAGCCGGGGCCCGCGATGGGCCGATGGCCATCATCGCCGCTTCGAATGAGTTGGAGCTTTACGACCCCGAGTTGGACTGGGAGCCAAGCCAGTCGGGTATTCACACGCTGCCCCAGGTCGATCCCCTGCTGGGCAACCCACGGGCCATGCTAGACCGGGTAGCCGAAGTGGTGCGCGAGCTTCTGGACGAGGGGAAGCTGGTGGGCCTGTTGGGCGGTGAGCATACCCTTACGCTGGGCGCGGTGGAAGCCTACGCCGCCACCCACACAGACCTGACCGTGCTCTGCCTTGACGCTCACGCCGACCTGCGCAACGAGTACATGGGCACCAGGTACGGTCATGCGTCGGTGGTGCGCCGCATCCTGGAGGTCTGCCCGGTGGCCCTGGTGGGCATGCGCAGCCTGGCCCTCGAGGAGAAGCCGCTGCTGGACACGCCGGGCCTGAACGTGGTACCCGGCCAAGGTCTCGCCTCCGGCGGTGGGGTGGAGCGCTTGCTGGCCGCGCTTTCGCCCAACGTATACCTTTCAGTAGACCTGGACGTCCTCGACCCGTCCCTCATGCCCGCAGTGGGCTGCCCGGTACCCGGGGGACTGGGGTGGCAGGGCTTGCTCGACACCGTACGGGCGGTGGCCCTGCGGCGGCGCATCGTGGGGTTTGACGTGATGGAGCTGTGTCCCCAGGCCGGTCCACCCGCCTGCGCCTCAACGGCAGCCTCACTCGTCTACAAGATTGTCGGGTATGCGCTTTCCCCGGGCCGCATACCAGTGGAGTTCTAGGATGGAGATGCGGGGTACGCTACCTCTGGGCAGATTGTTCGGCATACCGTTCCGTATACACTATAGCTGGTTCGTTATCTTCATCCTGCTTACCTTCAGCCTGGCCCAGCTTCTACCCCCACGGAGCTTGCAGCTCACCACGGTGCAGGCCTGGGTACTGGGCATAGTGACCAGCCTGCTGTTCTTTGCCTCCGTGCTGGCCCACGAGTTGGCCCACAGCCTGGTGGCACGAGCCCACGGCATCCCCGTGCGGGGTATTACGCTGTTTATCCTGGGAGGCGTCTCCCAGCTCGGACGGGAAGCCACCCGAGCCCGGTCCGAGCTGCTTATGGCCTTCGTGGGGCCTCTCTCCAGCCTGGTGCTGGGTGGGATACTGCTCGGGGGCGTGGCGCCGGTCGCCCGGGGGCCAGCGCCGCTGGTAGCGGTAGTGGCGGGATGGCTGGGCAGCATCAACCTGATCCTGGGCATCTTCAACCTCATCCCCGGCTTCCCCCTGGATGGGGGGCGGGTATTGCGCTCCCTGGTCTGGATGGTCACCGGGGACATGTTTCGGGCCACCATGGTGGCGGGCTGGATCGGGCGAGGCGTGGGGTTCCTCTTCATCTTCTATGGCATCTTCTTGTTTTTCCAGGGAGGACTCCTGAACCTCAACGGCATCTGGCTGGCCTTTATCGGCTGGTTCCTGGAAAACGCGGCTTCAACCAGCATGCGCCAGCTTCAGACGCACTCAGCGTTGCGGGGCGTGACCGCCGGCTCCCTCATGTCCCGGGACTTCGTGACCGCCCCAGGCAACTTGACCATCGAGCAGTTGGTGCGGGGCTACCTTCTGCCCTTCAACCCTTCGGCAGTGCTCGTCCACCAGTTCGATAGTCTGGTGGGCGTATTCACCCACCGGCACCTCCATCGCATCCCCAGGGCCAACTGGGACACTCAGACCCTGGCCCAGGTGATGACTCCCCTGGCCGAGACCAAAAGGGTGGACCCCTTTACGCCTGCCTCCGAGCTTATAGCCGACCTGGAGGAAGGCGAGGGACTGGTCCTGGTCATGGAGGGCACCCAGACCGCAGGGGTAATTGACTGGGATAGCCTGTCACGCTTCGTACGCGTTCGCACCGCCCTGCACCCCTCGGGGCGCCCATAGCACACCGACCACGTAGGGGCGAAGCATGCGCCCCCGGCGCTGGGACCATTTCGCGGCTGGTAGCTGCGCACGCTTCGCCCCTACGCCAATCGAGATTGGTTGCGAAATGGTTGTAGAGTAAGATGACCTCTATATGATATAATTCGCAGTGTGCCATCCAGTCGAATAGGCCAGGGGTCCTAAAGGGAGTAGTCACATGGGAAAAATGATCTATATGGACCATGCCGCCACCACCCCCGTTCACCCCAAGGTGCTGGAGGCCATGATGCCCTATTTCACTGAGAAATACGGCAACCCCTCCAGTGTGTACTCCGTCGCACAGGAAGCCCGAAAGGCGGTGGACGAGGCCCGGGACAAGACCGCCCGGGCCCTGGGGTGCCGGCCCAGCGAGATCATCTTCACCAGCGGAGGCACGGAG
The DNA here is from genome assembly GCA_016190505.1 of Chloroflexota bacterium. Lineage (GTDB taxonomy): Bacteria > Chloroflexota > Dehalococcoidia > JACPQK01 > JACPQK01 > JACPQM01. The sequence goes on from JACPQM010000004.1 coordinate 44,668, forward strand.
TCCGACAACGCCGCCGTCCGTGGGGCGGCTCTGGCCCTGCGACAGGGGGGCGATCACATCATCACCAGCAGTGTCGAGCACCATGCCGTGCTTCACACCTGTCAGTCGCTGGAGAAACAGGGACTTGAGGTCACCTACCTACCGGTGGACCGCTATGGCCAGGTGGGCGTGGACGAACTGGAAGGGGCCATCACCGATCGCACCAGCGTTATCAGTATCATGATGGCCAACAACGAGGTGGGCACCATACAGCCCATCGCCGAGATCGCTGAGGTGGTGAAGTCTTACCGGCAGAAGGGGCGCAACCTGGTGTTCCACAGCGACGCTGTGCAGGCTGCGGGAGCCCTGGACCTGGATGTCAACAAGTGGGGCGTGGACATGCTCAGCCTCTCCGCCCACAAGTTCTACGGGCCCAAAGGCACCGGCGTGCTCTACCTGCGACGGGGCACACCCTTCACCCCGTACCAGACCGGCGGCTCCCAGGAGAGGAACCGGAGAGCTGGCACGGAGAATGTGCCTAACATCGTGGGCCTGGCCACCGCTCTGGAGCTGGCGCAGACCCATCGCGAGTCCGCCAGCCAGCACTCGCGCCGGCTGCGGGACCGGCTCATCGAGGGCATCCTATCCCGCATCGAGCGCGTCCAGCTCAATGGCCACCCCACTAACCGACTACCCAATAACGTGAACTTCGTCTTCGAGTTCGTGGAGGGCGAGTCCATACTGCTGAACCTGGACTTCGCCGGCATCGCCGCCTCCAGCGGCAGCGCCTGTACCTCCGCCTCCCTGGACCCCTCCCACGTTCTGTTGGCCATGGGCCTGCCCGCCGAGGTGGCCCACGGCAGCGTGCGGTTTAGTCTGGGGACAGCCAACACGGACGATGACGTGGACTACCTGCTCTCCATACTGCCGGGGATCGTGGCCAAGCTCCGGGCCATGTCGCCCCTCACCCAGACCCCTACTAGCTAAACGGGAGGCGACCGATGTACAGCGACAAGGTGATGGACCACTTCTTCAATCCCAGGAACGTAGGCATGATCCAGGAGGCCGACGGCGTGGGCATAGCCGGCAACCCCGTGTGCGGCGACCTGCTCAAGCTCTTCATCAAGGTCAAGGACGACGTCATCGAGGACATCAAGTTCCAGACCCTGGGCTGTGGGGCCGCCATCGCCACCAGCAGCATGGTCACCGAGATGGTCAAGGGCAAGACCTTGGAGGAGGCCAAAACGGTGACCAACGCGGCCGTGGCCCAGGCCCTGGGCGGTCTGCCGCCGGTGAAGATGCACTGTTCCAACCTGGCCGCCGACGCCGTGCACAAGGCCATCGAGGACTACGAGGGCAAGCGCCCCGGCAAAAAGAGCCGCGAGTCCCTATTCAAGGGCGAGGCCGCCGAGGCCGGCGTGCGGGGAGGCCGCGAGGCCCCCGCCTACGACGAGCACCTCCACCACGAGATCCCCGAGGAAGAAGACTAGCCACATCGTCGTAGGGGCGTATGGCCATACGCCCCTGCATTCAATGCGTAGGGGAGGGACTCCGTGCCCTCCCCCTCACATCCGCTCCGGCACGTCGTAGGGGCGGGTTTGAAACCCGCCCCTACGTGTGGCCTACACGAAGCGGGCCGCGGCCATGGTAGCCAAGATGACGATGCCCAGGACCACGTTGACGCGGCTAAGGTTTGAGATGCGCTCGGCAAGCTGCCCCATCTGTCGGGCCTGGTCCGGACTGGGGGGCCCCTTGAGACTGCTGGCGAGTTTCCCCAGTTTGATCGCCGCTGGGGTGACGAGCCCAAAACCTACTATGCCCGCGGCTATCATGGCCAAGATGCCCGCAAGCATAGCCCAACCCCAGCCCCTGTCCAGGAAAGTGCCCAGAGTTCTCCAATATACCCCTCGCATGTCAAGCGTCATGACAATCCCGGTCCCGAAGACGACGACATAGCTGGCCATCTGGATGGGGGTCATGATGGGACCCAGAGCTGCCATCACCGGGTTTTGGATGCCAGCACCAAGCTTGCGCAGCCGCGGCTCCAGGATGAGGGTAAGAAAGAAAATATTACCTACCAGTAGTACGCCGAAAATGATGTGCAATAACCGCAGGGTGACCATCCAAGTGTCCAATTTTGCCTCCTCTTACGAAAGAATGCCTAGATGTTATCAGCGGCCCCTAGGGGTGTCAAGCGCATGCGCTGTCCAAAATGCTCATATCCAGCATCGCCGGCAGGCGACCTACCCCCCAGTTGTGTTGTTACCGTCCGCACAAACATTAACCATCCTCTAACCATGCCCAATCTACCGCACGTTGCGTCACGCCCCGGTGCAGTGCTACAACTTAACCAGGTTCTGAGGTGACGTTGGTGGATTACCATCATTCAAGGGAGGCTTCGATATGTGCCTGAGTTGCGGCTGCTACGAGCCTGACGATGCCCACGGGGAGAAGCGCTACATCACCATGGCGCACCTGGTGGATGCCGCCGCGGCGGACAACGCCACGGTGGAGCAGGCCTGGCAGAACATGGTCAATACCATGAACGGGGTGCTGGCGGGCAAGCTCAAGAGCAAGGCGTGGGCGCCTGCCCAGGCGGCCGCTGGAGGCCCGAAGAAGGGGCGCTAGCGGCGGCGCAGCGCCCACGCGAGCACGCCAGCCAGGCCCAGGGCCAGGACGCCGACCACGGCCAGTCCGGCTACCAGGGCCAAGGGGACGCTGCGTTCGGGGGGCGCCTGGGGGCTGGTCCGGTCCGGTGGTGCGGGCGGTTGCGGGGTGGTAGCTGGGGCAGGACTGGGTTGCGGTGCGGGTGCCGGGCCAGCCCCCAGGTAGGCCCGCCAGGCTGCGTCCAGGCCGTCTATGTCCAGACCGTAGACCTGCTTCAGGGCGTCGTTGAACCGGTTCCCGTCCTTGAGCACGCGGAACAGCTCCTGAAACTTCTCGCGCCCGTAAGTGCGCATCAGATAGTCCACCAGGCTGTGCGCCTGGGCGTAGAACAGGTTGACCTGGTTTGGGTCGCCCGGCATCGCGGACATGGAACGCACCGTGATGAGGCGCCCGGCCTGGGCCGCCCGCCGTAGCTCCAACGAGTACTGGGCGGAAAGCTCCTCCTCGGCCACCATGGACAACCCCTCATTCAGCCAGACCGGCATGTCAAAGAAGGGCCCTTCAGCGAGCTGGCCCGTCACCAGGTGGGTAAGCTCGTGGGTCAGCGTCTCCTTCAGGTCGGCCTGCTCGCGAAGGACAGCCACCGTGTCACCGCCCAGGGCCACGCCCAGGGTCACCGTTTGCGCGGTATAGGTGGCGCTGCGCAAGGGCAGGGCCGGGTCCATGTCCTGCTTGTTGTTGTAGAGCAGGACCTTCACATCGCCCTCGAAGGTTATGCCCGCCTCTGAGGCGATGCGCTCCAACGTGTCCACGGAGCGCTCCAGCAAGGCGCGGGCACTGGACTCGCTCCCCCGATACCAGTAAAGGGTCACCTGGCCCTGGGACAGCTTCTGCCAGGTAAACCGTACATCCTCGAACGTGGCGATGGCCTCCGGCGTCTCCAGCCTGCCGCCGGCGCTATCCTCGAACACCCAATAGTAGGTCACATCGGCCCACGGCGGGATGTAGGTCTGCTGAGTGTTGTTGCGCAGGGTATAAGTCGCCTGGACGCGACTACCAGCAGTGAACTGGGGATAAGCGTACGCCCGGCTCTTGGCGCCTTTCACCCCGTAGTACAGGGTCACCGACTGGATGGTCTCAGGCCCTTCAGCCTCAGCCACGAACACCAGCGACGTAGGGAAGTTGCTCTGGTAGCTCTGGTTTATGAGCCGCGGGCCCTGGGTTGCCTGCCCCTGCACTTCCGGCGCCCACGCAGCAATGGCCAAGGCGGCAACAAGGGCCCCAGCGCCCAGCGCCCAGACCAGAGGCCTAAGCCAGTACAAGCGATTGTAAGTAGGCATTTATGAACCCGTCCAAATCTCCGTCCAATATCACATCGGGGTCCGTGGACTGATGGGCCGTCCGGTGGTCCTTCACCAATTTGTAGGGGTGGAGCACGTAACTACGGATCTGGTTGCCCCAGGCTGCGGGAACGTGCTCCCCCTTGAGCCGGGCCTCCTCTTCCGCTCGCCGGGCCAGCTCACGCTCCACCAGCCGGCTCCGAAGTATGCGGAGCGCCGTCTCCTTGTTCTGAAGCTGCGAACGCTCCGTCTGACAGGTCACCACGATGCCTGTGGGGACGTGGGTGATGCGCACCGCCGTGCTCACCTTTTGCACATTCTGCCCGCCCGGCCCGCTGGAGCGGAAGGCATCTATCTTCAGGTCGTCGGTATTTATGTCAACTTCTACGCTGTCCTCCACCTCGGGCAACACTTCCACCAGGGCAAACGAGGTGTGCCGCTGCCGGTCAGCGTCGTATGGAGACAGCCGCACCAGCCGGTGGACCCCTTTCTCCGCCCTGAGGTAGCCGTAGGCATAGGGCCCCTGGACCTCCACCGTGGCGCTCTTGATACCTGCTTCCTCGCCGGGGGAGGTATCCAGCACCTGGGCCTGATAAGAGCGACGCTCGGCCCAACGCAGGTACATGCGCAGGAGCATCTGCGCCCAGTCCTGGGAGTCGGTGCCTCCAGCCCCAGCGTGCACCGCGAGGATGGCCCCCCGGGCATCGTAGGGACCGCTGAGGACACCTTTAGACTCCAGGCTTTCCAGGCGATGTGACAAGGCCTCGACCTCCCGGGCGACCTCCCCAGCCAGGCCCTCGTCCCGGTCCTCCAGGGCGAGTCTGCCTAACTCAGAGAGGTCAGAGACCTGGCGGTGCAACTCCTGCCATGGCTGAAGGACGGCATTGATCTCGGCCAAACGCCGCATGACCCGCCGGGCGGTCTGGGTGTCATCCCAGAACTCCGGGGCAGCGCTCTCCGCCTCCAGACGGGCTAGCTCGGCCTCCTTGGTTGGGAGGTCAAAGACGCACCCCGAGTTTGGAAAGTCGGGACTCTAGCTCACTGATCTGGTCCAGGTACTCCTGCATGGCGTTCTAACATATATTACAGCATACGGGCCGGCGCCACCTCACCCCGGGGGCGTCGGGCTACGGACTGCGGGCTACAGGCACACCTCGCACCCCCGGAGAGGGCGAGGCCTGTCCTGTCCGCATCCGTGCCCCGATGCATCGGGGCGATGCTCTGCGCGGAGAGCTTGCCGAAGGAGTCAGGGCACCATGGTGAGGGCCAGCCGCTGCCCCCCGGCGGCCAGGTGGGCCAGGCGCAGCGGCTCGGGGAGCCGGTGCCCCCGGCAGGCTGCCACCACCCAGTGGATGGCCGTTTCCACGTCCACCTTGTGCCCGATTGACACATATAACGGCGCCGATCCGGGCCGCGTGCGCACCACCGCACCGATCACCTCGCCCTCGTCCCGCAGTTCGGTCCAGGCACCGAGGACATCGGGTACGGGGCCATGCTCGCCGATGAGTCGGGACTTGGCACATCCAATGGTGGGGATGTCGAACATCAGCCCCAGGTAGCAGGCAATCCCAAAACGCCTGGGATGCGCCAGGCCCTGGCCGTCCACCAGGAGCAGACCGGGGGCCACGGACAGCTTCTCCAGCGCGGCTGCCACCGCCGGCGCCTCGCGGAAGGCCAGCAGCCCGGGCACATAGGGGAAGGACACCTGGGCCTCCGCCACCTGCCAGTCCACAAGATCGAGGCCAGGCAAGCCGACCACCACCGCTGCCGCGCGGACGGGGCCACGGCGAAGTCCTGCCATGTCCACCCCAACCACTTGGGACGCCGGCCCAAGGTCCGCTGTGCGGCGCACCAGGGGGGCCAACTGCTTCTGGATCGCCCGCCCGTGGGCTGGGGTGCCGTCCCACGCCGGCATGGGGCGGGCCTTCATTGACCCCACCGTAGGGGCGTATTGCAATACGCCCCTACGCCTGGCGGGTGGACACCGAGACCTTGCCGCAGCACAGGGCAGGGGTCAGCAGCCGGCCGCCCACCCAGCGTGGCTCTTTGCCCACGGAGAGGATGTTCTTGAGGACCTGGTAGGCGTTGCCCGAAATCAAGGTGTCCTTGACCCGGCCCACGATCTTGCCCTTCTGCACCCGGTAGCCCAGCAGCACGTTCCCGGCGAAGTCGCCGCCCAGGACATTGCCCATGCCCGCGCCGATGACCTCCTCCACGATCAGACCATCATCCAAGCCGGCAATCATCTGCCGGTAAGGGGTATCGCCCGGCTCGATCACCCAGGCGGTAGGCGACGGCGACGGCGGCCCGCCGGACATGCGCACCCCGTTGCCCGTGCTCCGCGTGCCCGCCTTGGCTGCGGTCACGATATCGTACAGGAAGTTTGCCACTCTGCCACCGTCCACCAGTGCGGTGACCTGGCTAGGCGTCCCCTCGTCGTCCCAGGGCCGGCTAGCCGGGGAATAAGGTACGGTGGGGTCGTCGCGCAGCGACAAGCTGGGGTGGAACACATCCTTGCCCTGCTGCCCAGTAAGGGGAGAGGAGCCCTGGAGCACGTTGCGGCCATTGAAGCCCACGGACAGAGGCATGAGCAATACATTGGCCACGCCCAGAGGAGTGAACACGACGGGCACCTCGCCCTGGGGTGCAGGGGCCATGTTCCGGGCGTTCTCCAGTTGCTCCATGATGATCTCGGTCAGCGGGGCCGCGTCTGATATGGGGCGGCAGGAAGACTCGCTGTCGCCTATGAACAGCATATCAGTGCCCCGCACCAGAGTGCCCTCCGCCGACATGCCCATAAAGCTCTTCCGGTAGCTGGCGCGCAGCCCGCTGGAGTTAAGCACCTCCACCTCCGCCATGCCCTTGCCAATCCAGGCTTCGCACACCAACTCCGGCTCGCTGCGCCGCAGGGCGTCAATGGCGCCCTGCCCCAGCGCCACCATGTCCTTCAAGGGCACCGTCTCCACGGCGGGATCGTAGATTGCGGCGCCGTCGTCCTGCGTCCTCTCGGGTAGGACCAGGTCGGCTTTGTCCCCGAAATGTGCGGTCTCTACCGCCATCTGCACCAGGGCTCCCCTGTCGTCCAGAGACGTGGCCGTGGCGAAGCCCACCCGGCCGTCCACAACCACGCGCAGGGCGTAAGAGATGCCCTCCCGGGTCTGGATGCTCTTCAACCGGTTCGCCTCGAAGCGGACCGGCGTGCTCACCTCGTGGGCGCAGAACAGCTCAGCGGCCTGGGCCACCTTCATCGCCTGGCGGATTACGTTCTCCATACTACTTCCCTCCCACGAGACAACGCCGGATACGGATGTGCGGGCTGCCGTTGGACACGGGCAGGGGCACCTGCATACCTTTGCCACAACCACCGCCCTGGTTCATATCCAGGTCATTGCCGATGGCGTCTATGTTCTGGAGCGTGGTGAACAGGTTGCCGCTCAGTTGCACGGGGCGGACCAACTCTTCGATACGGCCGTGCCGGATGCGGCGAGACTCCCCGGAGGCAAAGGTAAACATCTCCATGCTGGTCTGGCCACCATACCAGTTGCTCACGTACACACCGTCCTCGATACCTTCGAGCAGGTCATCCAGGGTGGCCGCGCCCGGCTCGATATACGTGTTGGTCATGCGCACGATAGGCGGGAAGCGCCAGTCCAGGGCCCGGGCGTTGCCCGTGGGGGTCTCGCCCATCCGGGCCGCAGTCTCCCGAGAGTGGAGGCGGCCCACCAGCACCCCCTCGCGGATGAGGTCGGTCTTGGTCGCGGGGGTCCCTTCCTCGTCGTACTTGTAGGAACCCCGTAGCCCGGGCACGGCGGCGCCATCCACAACGTTGAAATGGCGCTGGCCAAAGCGCCGTCCCAGCACCATGATCTCCTTGAGGCGCTCGTTCTCGTATACGTGGTCGGCTTCGGACAGATGCCCGAAGGCCTCGTGGATAAACACGCCCGCCAGCACCGGGTCCAGCACCACAGTGTACTCCCCGCCCGGAATGCGCGGAGCTTTCAGCAGGTCGGCGGCGGTCTGCGCCAGCGACTTGACCTGCTCATGGAGTCCCTCCATGGCTCCGAAGTCCCCCAGGGCGCCCAGGCTCAGTCCCGCCTGCTGCACGTCGCCGTCCTTGCGTGCGGTGGCTGACACGCGCAGGGAGATATCTGCCCTCCCCTGCTCGATGAAGCTGCCCTCGGAGTTGGCGAACAGCACTTTGCGCCGTCCGTCTCCGTAGGTTACCAGAGAGCTCTGCACACCTGGCGTGCCCAGAATGATGCCGTTGTATTCCTCAAGTAGGCGGACCTTGTCCGCTAGAGGCACAGCAATGGGGTCTTTGTTGATGGTGGGCGGCACCGCGTCCTCTATCGGCGGCACTGGAGCGAAGTGGCTCTGCTCGCTCCCCACCAATCGGGCTTGGCGCACAGCCTCGACCACTTTGCCCCGCAGGTCTTTCATCTCGTTGAAACAGACGAAGCCCCAACCGCCCTTGACCAGCGCCCTCACGTTGCCCCCGCGAGCGGTGCTGCGCCCCACGGACTCGCGCTCACGGCCACGGTACTGAAGGCGAGTGCCCTCGCTCTCCTCCCACCGAATCTCGATGTATTCCGCACGATGGCCTTTAAGGGCCTGCTCTATTTCGTCTCTCACGGTAGCCCCCCTCTCGTCTGCCAGTATAGCACAGGCTCGCCTGTAGCGGCTGTGGCCAGATTTGCCGGACCGCCATGATATAATGGCGGCGTGCTGCCAATGACGCAGACCCTGCGCGCCGGTGGGCCACCGTGAGATCCCCGGCGACTATGTTCCTCCTGGTACGCCACGGGCAGACCGACTGGAACCGGGTGCTGCGGTTCCGGGGTCGGGCCAACCTCGATCTGGACGAGACCGGCCTCAGACAGGCCCGGGCCGCTAGCCTCTACCTGGAGCGCTTCAAGCCCGTGGTGGCCTATACCAGCCCGTTGCAGCGGGCCTGGCGCACCGCCTGGACCATCGCCCAGGGTATGGGCCTGCAGGTCTACCCGCTCCTCGAACTCATGGACATTGACTACGGCGAGTGGCAGGGTCTCTCCCCGGACGAGGCCCGGACCCGCTACCACTCACTTTATGACCAGTGGCAAAATCAGCCTCAAAGTGTCCAATTCCCCGGCGGGGAGAGCCTGGCCGAGGTACAGAGACGGGCTGCCGCCGGCCTCACGGCGCTGGCCCCGCGCCACGCGGGCCAGGCCGTGGTGCTGGTCTCCCACGAGGTGGTGTGCAAGTGCCTCCTTTGCTGGGCGCTGGGCCTTGACCTCTCCGGATTCTGGCGGGTAAAGCAGGACGTGGCGGCCATCAACATCATTGAGGTAAGCAACGGCGTGCCCGTACTGGTCCTGGCCAACGAGACCTGTCACCTGAAGGACTTGGCCTAGCCGGGCGATGAAACAATCTCCCCTGCCTCTCAGCCCTATCCCATTGGCCGAGGGAGGCGGCTCCCCCTCTCCCATTGGGAGAGGGTCGGGCCTGCCCTGAGCGAAGCCGAAGGGGTGAGGGCACGCTTGGCCCAGCGCCACCGCCTGGACATGGTCATCTCCCTGCTAGAGAAAGAGTACGGCGTGCCCGAGTGGCGCTCGCGCCGGGACCCGCTGTCCGAGCTTATCTACACCATCCTTTCCCAGAACACCTCTGATGCAAATTCCACGCGGGCCTTCCAGCAGCTCTGGTCCCGATTCAATCGGGACTGGGAGGCCATTGCGGGGGCAGATGTCAACTCGGTGGCCAATGCCATCCAGATAGGCGGACTGCACCAGGTCAAAGCGCCGCGCATCCAGGCCATACTGCGGGCGATAAGGGAGGAGCAAGGCGGCTACGACCTGACCGTCCTGGCGGACATGCCCACGGAGCAAGCTCGGGCCTGGCTGCGCCGCTTGCCCGGCGTGGGGCCCAAAAGCGCCGCCTGCGTGCTCATGTTCTCCCTGGTACGTCCGGCCCTGCCCGTAGACACGCACGTCTACCGGGTAGCCCGCCGGCTAGGACTCATCGGGCCCAAGGTGGGACGGGAGCAAGCCCATGAGGTACTGGAGTCTATGGTACCCGCTGAAAAGGTGCTTTCCTTCCACGTGAACCTGGTCCGCCATGGACGAAAGATATGCAAGGCCCCAACGCCGTTGTGCCACCTCTGCGTGCTCAACCAGGGCTGCCCCACGGGGCGCTCCATCCTGGGCCTCACCGGCCCGTTGCCGTACTAGGCTTGCCATCTGGCCCTAAAGAGGATCGTCCAGCGGCCACCAGCAACGTAGGGCGGGCCCTGCGCCCGCCCTGGGGGGCGAGGGCCCCTTGCCCGCAATAGGCGAAGCACTTACACTGAAGTCGTTTCCCGCAAGGTGAGCCCCGCGTAGGGGCGACCCGGCGGGTCGCCCCTACTGGGTCAGGAGAGGCCATGAAAGTCGGCATCATCAACGTCACCGGGTACATTGGGGTGGAGCTGGCCCGCCTATTGTGCCGCCATCCCCACGTGGAATTGACCTGCGTGACCGGGCGCAGCGCCGCTGGCCAGAAGCTGGGCGATGTGTTTCCTCACCTGGCCAGTATTGACCTCACTATCCAAGCAGAGCTAGACAGTGTAGACCTGGCCTTCTCCGCCCTCCCCCACAAGTCCAGCGCCGAGGCCGTCCGCCCCCTGGTCGAGGCCGGCGTCCCGGTGCTCGACACCAGCGCCGACTTCCGCCTCTCCGCTCCGGACTACAAGGCCTGGTATGGGCTAGACCACCCCTGTCCCCAGTACCTATCGCAGGCGGTGTACGGTCTCACCGAGCTGCACCGGAAGGAGATAGCTGCGTCAAAGCTCATCGCTGTGCCCGGCTGCTACCCCACCAGCGCTATCCTGGCCCTGGCCCCGGCCATGCACCATGGTCTGATTGAGCCTGACATCATCGTGGACAGCAAGTCGGGCGTCTCCGGCGCCGGGCGGACGTTGGACCTGGGCACCCATTACTCGGAGGTCAACGAAAGCGTGTCCGCCTACAGCCTGGAGGGGCACCGCCATTTGCCCGAGATCACCCGGGAGCTCCACAAGGTGCGCCCGTCGGGGCCAGCCCCTGCCGTCACCTTCCTGCCCCATCTAGTGCCCATGACCCGGGGCATCCTGTCCTCCTGCTATGCCAAACTAAAGCCCAACGCGCTCCCCAGCGGCAAAGCCGCCATAGCCGCTCTGCGGGAGCTATATCAGGACTTCTACCGAGGCGAGCCTTTTGTGCGCGTGACGGCGGCGCCGCCGCAGACCAAGCACACCTGGGGCAACAATCTGTGCCTCATCTACCCCACTGTAGACGTCCGGGCCGGACGGTTGGTGGTGGTCTCCTGCATAGACAACCTGGTGAAGGGAGGGGCCGGCCAGGCGGTCCAGGATATGAACCTGATGTGCGGCTTCCCCGAGACCACGGGCCTGGACGCCCCCGCCATCTTCCCCTAGGCGTTTTCCCCTCTCCCTTTGGGAGAGGGCGAGGGTGAGGGTGAGGGCAAAGGGACAGCAGCAGGAGTACCGCTAGCCAAACGTGGCCCCCATAAGGTAGCATAAGGTTGCTACCAAACGCCCCCATCGTCTAGAGGCCCAGGACACCGGCCCTTCAAGCCGACAACACGGGTTCGAATCCCGTTGGGGGTACATTCCATTGCTCGTAGTAGACTGTGGGTGGCCAGCTAGCAGGTGAGGTAACGCAATGGTCAAAAGAGCTTCAGCTATGGATGAGATCATGAAGATACTCCCTACGCTCACTAAGGCGGAGCGGAGAAAGCTTCTGGCAGAGCTTTGCAACGATCCTGATCTCTTGGAGGACCTCCACGACATTGCCACCCTCCTAGAGCGCGCGGGCGAGCCGTCTCGTCCCTACGACGAGTTCGTACGGGAGCTGCAGGCCGAAGGCAAGCTTTGAACTATGGCCTCAGGATCGTTCCTGCGGCCGAACGTGAAATGCGGAGGCTGCCTCGAGACGTTCTTCAGAGAGTCCACGAGCGTATCAGGAAGTTGCAGCGACAACCTTTTGCTCCGGGCGCCAGGAAACTTGCCGGCGGTTTGGGTTATCGGGTAAGGGTTGGAGACTACCGCATCGTCTTCGCCATAGACGAGGCACAGCGGGCGATAGCCATCACCTCGGTCCGCCATCGTCGCGAAGCCTACAGGTAGTTCGGCAAGGACACCGGCCCTTCAAGCCGACAACACGGGTCCGAATCCCGTTGGGGGTACCAACCCCTACGCCTTCCTTGACCAACTTGCCAGTGTAGTCTCTTTAGTCTATGATGTGGTCACGAGGTGAGTCATGGCGCGCGTTGGCATCAGGGAACTGAAGGCGAAACTCAGCTACTACCTGGACCAGGTCAAACAGGGCGAGCCTGTAACGATAACGGACCGGGGCACGCCGGTGGCGGTCATCTTGCCCACGCCGAAGAGCGAGCGGGAAAGGATGCTTGAGCTCGTGCGTCTGGGCCTTGTCACCTGGAGTGGGGGTAAACCCAAGGGGCTCAACCCGCGTTTGGTACTAGAGGGCAAGCCTCTTTCCAAGTACATCCTTGAGGGGCGAGATTGAAACCTCAGCGCTGGCCGGTACCGGGGACGGACTTGCTTACGTAGTCTCCTCGCCCTATCATGTAGTCACGAGGTGAGGCATGGCGCGTGTAGGCGTTCGTGAGTTGAAGACGAGGCTTAGCTACTACTTGGCCAGGGTGAAAGAAGGCGAATCGGTAACGATCACGGAGCGGGGTACCCCTGTAGCCATTATCCTCCCGTCCGGTGAGGGCCGGACCAGACAGGCTATGATGGAGCTTGTCCGCCAGGGTTTGGCGACTTGGAACGGGGGAAAACCCAAGGGTTCCCCCAACCCCGTTCCCGTGACCGGAAAGCCTGTTTCTGAAATAGTGCTCGAGGACAGGAGGTGATCCTCTACCTGGACACCAGTGCCCTGGTCAAGCTGTACATACTGGAACAGGGCTCGCCAGTGGTGGCCGAAAGTCTAGCTGTAGCGGAAGGTGTGGGTACTTCCCTGCTGACCTACGTGGAAACCCGCTCCGCACTAGCCAGGAAGAACCGAGAGGGCGGGTTTTCGCCCCACCAATATGAAGAGGCGTTGCTCGACTTCGAGGCCGACTGGGAGGGTTTTCTTGCGCTTGCCATAGGTCCTGACCTAGTCCGAGCCGCCGGCCGCCTCGCTGAACGGCATGGCCTACACGGAGCCGACGCGGTGCATCTGGCGTCAGCCGCACAATTGCGCGATGGCGCTCGCGAACCTGTCACGTTCTTGTGTGCGGACCGCCGCCTCACGGAGGCTGCCCAGGCCGAAGGACTGGATGCGGAGTTGGTGGGGGCTGAGGGCCGACCGTAGGGGCGAACGGCCGCTCGCCCCGACCCTTGACCGGACCTTTGCCTGGCCACGCTTGACTGCCCATCAGGTCAGTGATATAAACACGGCAACGGACTAGCGTCCGTCTCTTCGAGCTGCGATGCCTAGCCTAACTTCCGCAGTTTGAGCTGTCAACGAGTTTTCGGCGGATTTTCCCAAACGTAAGCGGGCAGGCGTTGTGGTTTTGAATAGCGCTTGCCGAACGTGATCGATGGTGGAAATGCCGTGTAGTGTAGACGCCCGGCTGA
>JACPQM010000040.1 GCA_016190505.1 Chloroflexota bacterium
GCCTCCTCCACCGTGATGACCCCGTCCTTGCCGACCTTCTCCATGGCGTCGGCGATCAGGTCGCCGATGGTCCGGTCGTTGTTGGCGGAGATGCTGGCCACCTGGGAGATCTCCTTCTTGCCCTTGGTGGGCTTGGACAGCTTCTTGATCTCCTCGACGACCCCCTCCACCGCCTTGTCGATGCCGCGCTTCAGCGCCATGGGGTTGCTCCCGGCCGTGACGTTCTTCATCCCCTCCCGGATGATGGCCTGGGCCAGCACCGTGGCCGTGGTGGTCCCATCGCCGGCCACGTCGGAGGTCTTGGACGCCACTTCCTTCACCATCTGGGCGCCCATGTTCTCGAAGGGATCCTCCAACTCGATCTCCTTCGCCACCGTCACGCCGTCTTTCGTGATGTTGGGCGCGCCGAACTTCTTGTCCAGGACGACGTTGCGTCCCTTGGGCCCCAGGGTCGCCTTCACGGCGTTGGCCAGCTTGTCTACGCCGCGGAGGATCGCCCGGCGGGCCTCCTCATCGAACATCAGTTGCTTGGCTGGCATGCTGTCTCCTCCTTACGTGTGTGTCCGTCAGGCTGATGGATCGAACCAGAAACCGCGCACCGGTCGGGTTACTGCAGGATGCCGAGGACGTCCTCTTCCCGCATGATGAGGAACTCCTCATCGCCGAGCTTCACCTCGGATCCGGAGTATTTCCCGAAGAGGATCTTGTCCCCGACCTTGACGTCCATGGGCTGCCGCTTCCCGTCGTCGGTGACCTTCCCCGGGCCGACGGCCATCACCTCGCCCTCTTGCGGCTTTTCCTTGGCTGTATCCGGGATGATGATGCCCCCCTTCTTGACCTCCTTCTCCTCCAGGCGCTTGACCAGGATCCGGTCCTGCAGTGGCTTGATCTTCTTCATCGCGCGTCACTCCTTTCCAGAAAGTTGGAACGCCACCATCCCTCGCGAACGGTGAGAGGGAAAACCATGCGGGCGGCTCATCTCGGCCCGCAGCGTGCTCAGCTTCGCGTGTAATGAGTTTCGCTCTGGCTCTTCGGGAGGCGAAAAAAATGACCGAGCCGGCCCCCTCTACGTTGTTAGCACTCCCTGCTGTCGAGTGCTAGCAGCGGGAATTTAGTTTCTCACGGGTTGGTTTGCAAGATCAGGCAGTGAAAATAAATGAGGTATATGGGCTATATCTGGCTTATCAAGGCGTCTTTTCCAAGTATTTTGCCATTTTTCTTCGCTGTACACCCATACCGATCCTCACTCCTCCAGGAGGGGTGAGTAAGCGACGGCTTTACCAATGGCGGCCAGTTCTGCTATCTTCGTCCCGGAGTCGCGAAAGCCCGCGGGGGGAAGTTGCCCATGCGCCCAACCTACGTGGAAATCGACCTGGCTGCCATTGTCGCCAATGTCGGGCTGGCCTGTCGCCTCGCCGGTCCCGGAACCCAGGTGATGGCCGTCGTGAAGGGTGATGCCTACGGCCATGGGGCCGTGCCGGTCGCGAAGGCTGCGCTTGCGGCGGGGGCCACCTGGTTGGGGGTGGCCATCCCCGAGGAAGCGGTCCCGCTCCGTGAGGCTGGCATCGCGTGCGGGATGCTGGTTCTCGGCCCGATCGCGCCGGATCAGGCGGACCTCGTCGCGGCGCACGACCTGGATCAGTGCGTCAGCGATCAGGGGCAGGCCGAGGCGCTGGACCGCGCGGCGCGGGCCCGCGGGCGCGTCCTGGGGCTTCACCTGAAGGTGGATACCGGCATGGGCCGGGTCGGCCTCCGGCCCCGCGAGGTCCGCGGGGTGGCGGAGAAGATCCGGGCCCTCCCCTCTGTGCGGCTGGCGGGGCTCATGACCCACTTCGCCGACGCGGAGGCGGAGGACCCCCGCTTTGCGGGGGAGCAACTCGCGCGCTTCGCGGAGGCCGCACGGGACCTCGCCGCCGTCCCGCAGGGCGGGGCGCCGCTCCGGCACGCGGCGAACAGCGCCGCCCTGCTCTTCCTCCCCGAGGCCCGGCTGGACCTGGTGCGGCCGGGGATCATGCTCTACGGATACCATCCCCGCGGCCCGCGGGGCGGGCCCGAGCCGCCGCTCCGGCCCGCGCTCCGCCTCCGGACGGTCATCAGCCAGATCCAGGACGTGGCGCAGGGCGAGAGCGTGAGTTACGGCCGCACCTTCGTGGCCCCGCAAGATCTCCGCGTGGCCACGCTGCCCGTGGGCTACGCCGACGGGTGCGGGCGTTTGCTCAGTAACCGCGGTCAGGTCCTGATCCGGGGGCAGCGGGTCCCCATCGTCGGGCGGGTGTGCATGGACATGACCATGGTGGACGTGAGCCGCCTCCCGGACGTCCGGGTGGGCGACGAGGCGGTCCTGATCGGCCGCCAGGGCGCGGGCGAGATCACCGCCGACGAGGTGGCGGCGCTCCAGGGCACCATCAGCTACGAGATCCTCTGCCGCATCGGCCCGCGCGTCCCGCGGGTGTACCTGCCGCCTTCCTCCCCCGACGTGTAAGCTCATCCCCCATCGGAGAGGCGCGTGCAGTTAAAGGGCGGACCGGACATTCATTGACCCCCAGCCGTCATTCTGCTGGGCCAGGATTCCACCCCTGAAGTGTTCCGAGAGATCCGTCCGCCGGATCAGAACGTCTGTTCCTGAAACACAGAGCATGCCGGGGATGCCAGGCAGGCTCTGGTGGCTGAAGGTGGTGGCCACCGGGACGTGGGTCACCTCCTCCCCTCGTCGTAGATATGGCCGGTCCCAGCACCCGCCACGACGGGGAGGATGGCGGGAGTGATCAGGATCGTTGGGCCGGCAGGGAAATCAGCGGACGGGGCACTCGCCGTGCCGCTCGCGAGGCTGCCAATGAGCGAGTTGGTGCCGGCAGAGGTGCCAATCCCCGCCTGGGAAGCAGACCTTTATGAAGTGATGTTGCCGGGTTCGTCTTGACGGGGGGAAGCACCGCTGTTGGTGCCTTCGTTCGACCTTGCCTGTTCCATCTTGGGGCGGGCAACTCGAAAAACCGGGACAATCAAACGCGGCAACCCCATGCGCGCCACCGTCGTTTGGACAATTTCGCGCCAATATGGCCAAGCGTTGTAGAGAGCGTTCACCTTGCCGAACGCTCTAAGTTGTTGAGGCGTAAGCTCAATCTCTTTGCTGAGACGATAAGACAGTTCCAAGACCGCCGACAGATTCACTACCCTCTTCGTGGCATCTTGCTCCTGAACACCCCTCATGCCGAATCTGACTTCTGCCGCGAGCTTGGTTCCAACCTGGCAGCAATGTGAGCTAGTGCTCAGGTGAAGGCGGACCTTCCGCCCTGCGTCAGCGTCGCCGTTTGCGTAGAGCCGAGCGGACAGGCGGAGCAAACGCACGTCGTCAATCTCGACATGAGGGGTGATCTGTGCCACCAATTTCAGGCGCGAGATGTTTCTCGATGATTTGGGCATAGTTACGCAGCCAACTGAAGGTCCTGTACCGGAGCCTCCATCGGCAACACATTCCGCAAATTCTCCGGAAGGGTCAAACGCATTCGCTGAACCCGTCGCTCTACTGCCATCGTCACGTCCGGAATCTCGATTCGGGCGAGGTCGAACCCCCGCAGGGAGTGATGGCACGCCCAAGCAAACGCGGCCAGCGTGCGGATCGTCATGTTCCGTCCGCCCGACAATGCCTGGGTGATATAGGCTTTGGACTTCCCGAGCGCCTTCGCCAGGTTAGCCTTGCTGATACCTTCCCGTTCCATCAGCTTCAGGAGCTCCTCCGTTGCCAAAAGCACTGCCCTTTCTTGCTCGAACAGCAACCGCTGGCGAGGCGTCACATGCTTACTTTCGAACCAACTCTTAGCCATGCGACTTCACTCTCCTCTCAAAGTCGGCCTTAATCTGCTTTGCAGTCTTGATCTCACTCGGTCGCAATTTGTCTGCCTTCTTATTCAATCCGTGTGTCAATAGAACTCGGCCACCAGGAGAGAAAAAGCAGGGCAGACGAATCTGGAAGCACTTGAACTCATACAGATCTGTTCCTTCGATTTTCTTGAATTTTTTTGCTCACTCAGGAAACTGGGGTAGGCGCGAACAAACATGTCGAAAAGCGCCTTCATTTTGGCAGTGTCAACTTCACCGAGTTGGCCAAGGAACTCTTCGGCGGGACACGAACCATCATCGAGCACAACTGCCTCGACCCGGATCTTGGCACCAGGCACTGCATGTATCAGTTTGGTGAGAGGAGTCTTTTGAGGCTTCACGCAGGCTTAGCCTTGTGGCCTACGGTTAACATCCCAGTTAACTCATGTCAAGAGGATTTTCTTATCACCTGCTCTGTTGTTCGTGTTCATGACCACAGAATCTGGCGCTCTGGTTGTTCTCCGGCTCGGCAGGTTTCCCGATGGCCAGCTTACCCTAGACAGAGAAGCCCGTCTGCTCGAAACGCCGCCGGACTCTCGTCTGCGCCGGCTTGGCGGGGCGGGGGGATGCGTCAGAGGCGGCGAGCTTGCGTCCTGGCCAACACGAGGTCAGGGGCAGGCATTAGCGGTAGATCTCGCGGCGATGACCGATGAGGTGGATCGTAAGGAGGTGTTGACGCCGGTCGGCTGCGTAAAGGATCCGATAGTCGCCGACCCGCAGCTTGAGCACGCCTCGCCACTGCTTTCCCCGGAGTGGTTCTGGCGTGATCTCGTCGAAATGTGCAGCAAGCCACCGGACCCGGTCGAGAACACGCTCTCGGGCATCCGGGGCGAGGCGATCGAGGTCGCTAACCGCCTCGGGCCGGAATTCGACCTCGTATGGGGCGCTCACCACTTGAGCC
>JACPQM010000037.1 GCA_016190505.1 Chloroflexota bacterium
AGCCCACTAAGGCCCAGGCGGTCCTGCTCCAGATGCTCGGATTACCCTTGCCGCAGCACATGAAAGTTCACGAAATGTAGTGTAGACCGTAGATATGAAACAATGCCTCTCCAGATTCGCCACTGCGGAAGTTGGGCTAGCGGCAGCCTGCCGGGACCAGATGCCGTACATGTGGCTTACGGGTTGGCAGCAGCCGGATCATAACACGCTGTGGCGATTCTACGAACAGCACCGTGCCAAGATGAGGCACCTGTTCAAGCGAACGGTGCGGACGGCGGTGAAGCTTGGATTGATAGACCTGGCAGTGTCCCGACCTGTCGGGATGGATGGTACGAAGGTAGCCGCCAACGCGTCAAAGGCCCGGACGCATGATGTGGCAGGGCTGAAACAAATGCTGGAGCGAACAGAAGAAGCGATACGAGACCTTGAAGCGCAGAATGCCAAAGGAGAAGACCCTGTCCCGGTGCACCTGCCAGTGGAACTGACGCGCAAACAGGAGCTGTGCCGGAAGGTTAAAGAGGCTATTGGGCAACTGGAATCAGAAGAAGGGCGAAAGGAAATAAACCTCACTGATGAGGATGCGTCCTTAATGAAAAGCCGGCAGGGTATCATAGCCGGATACAACGCTCAGGTGATGGTCAGTCCCGTGAAGAGCGAAGAGACCATGGAGAAGGGGTTTATCATCACTGCGGCGGATGTGGTCACCGATCCCGACGACCATGCGCAATTGGTGCCGGTGATGGAACAGGCTGAAGAGATGACGGGCAAGAAAGCCGACATGACACTGTCCGACGGCGGTTACCATTCAGGGCCGAACTTGGAGGAGTGTGCCCAGCGGGGGCAGGTAGTGGCAATGCCTGAGGCACAACAGCAGGCTTTGGAAAAGCCGTACCATAAGGACCGCTTCATCTACAATCAAGAGAAAGATAGCTATGCTTGTCCTCATGCTCATGTGCTCAGCTTCGTTGGCGAGAAGAACCGGAGTAGGGCGGAGCTGCCCGTACGGATATACCGGGGCGAGGTAGAAGTGTGCGTGATTTGTCCTGCCTTTGGCAAGTGCACCAAGGATAAGCGCCAGGGCCGTGCGCTAGAGATCAGCCCTCATGAAGACGCGTTGCGCGCCCACCGGGCCTGGATGGCTACAGAAGAAGCGAAAGCGGCATACAAACTGCGCAAGGAACTACCTGAGCCAGTCTTTGGAATCCTCAAGGAGCAGCGGGCAGCGCGACGCTTCCTGCTACGTGGCCAGGAAAACGTGAGGGCCGAGTGGCTCACACTGGGCACTGCGTTCAATCTACGGACCCTGTGGCGCTTCTGGCGGATGGCCCGGGTGACCGGGCCGTTCCCAGGGGTGGTCGCAAACCTGAAGCACTGCGTGGAGCGTGTTGCTGGTGTCCTCTTCCAGCAACCACGCTCAATCTCCATGACCACGCCAACGGCACCCGCTTTAACCAGAACACTTCACCGGGTTCCGGCCTGTCGGGAGTCCTCCCCACGGGGCCAACGTCACCTCCCCCGGGTTCCCAGGGCGCGTACCCCCGACGTGTCGGGACCCTTACACCGCCGGCACTGTCTTTTTGAGACAGGCTCCGGCGGGTCGCCCCTACCGTGTTCATGCACCAGCAAACGTGATGCCGCACCACATCATGCCCGGCCCGGAGCTCGGCGGCCTATTGTAGTGCCGCCTGTTTCCTTCATCGCAATCCATAAACACAGCGATTATCGTAGACTTGCCCCCGGCCCCATCCTGTTGACAGCCCCTGCACGCATGTGTATCATGAGGTTACCTTGTTTCCTGCGCAGCCCTATGTTGCCAATCTCACAATCTGAGGTGATAGGCGTATGAGCACGATAGGCACGTTTGTCCCCGGCCCCATGCCCCCCAAGACATCCGGAGCCAAGGATGAGGCCTGGGTCCATACCTCCTGCGACTACTGCAACGCCAACTGCCCCGTCATTGCCCACCGGGTCAACGGGGTGGTAGTCAAGATCGAGGGCGACCCCCAGTCGCCCCATAGCCGGGGCCGGCTCTGCTCCAAGGGGCAGTCCGCCCTGATGACGGTATACGACCCCAAGCGCGTTACAAGCCCCCTCAAGCGGACCAACCCCGACAAGGGCATCGGCGTGGACCCCAAGTTTGTCCCCATCTCCTGGGACGAGGGCCTGGACATCGTGGCCCAGCGGCTCAAGAAGATCCACCAAACGAACCCCCAGCAGTTGGCCATCGCCACCTGGGACGTCAACGTCATGCCCACGGTGGTCATCCCCTTCGGCAACGCCTTTGGCACCACCAACCTCATGGGTACATCCTTCTCCTGCGGGGACGCTATCCACCCTCTGACCTACCTGATCAACGGCACCTTCCAGCAGGAGATTGACCTGGACTACTGCAACTACGCCATCCTGCTGGGCGCCCAGTACGGGTTCAACGTGGGCGTCAACTCCACCCTCATCGCCCAGAAGATGGCCGATGCCCGCATGCGGGGCATGAAGGTGGTGGTGGTGGACCCGGTGGGCACGCAGGCGGCGGCCAAGGCCGACGAGTGGGTGCCTATCCGGCCCGGCACGGACGCCGCCTTGGCCTTGGCCATGGTCAACCTGCTCATCAACGAGTATGGCCTATTCGACGCCGAGTTCCTCAAGCAGCATACCAACGGGCCCTATCTCATTGCCGCCGACGGGTCGTACATGCGGGAAAAGGCCACCCGCAAGGCCCTGGTGTGGGACCCCGCCCGCAACCAGGCGGTGGCCTGGGACACGCCGGGCGTAGACCCCGCCCTGGAGGGGCGGCACACCGTGGCCGGGGCGGCCCATCCCACCGCATTCCAGCTCCTCAAGGAGCACGTCAAGACCTATTCCCCCGAGAGGGCCAGCGAGATCACCTCCGTGCCGCCGACCACCATCCGCCGCATCGCCAGGGACTTCGGCGAGGCCGCCAAGATCGGCTCCAAGATCGTGGTTGACGGCAAGGAGCTACCGTACCGGCCCGCGGCCATCAAGCCCTTCAACGGCGTCATGCGCCACTCCCATGCCACACTGACCGGGCTTTCGGTCCTCTTGCTGAACCTGGTCATCGGCGGCATGTACGTCCCCGGCAGCTACCGGGGCACCAACCTGCTCGGCCCCAACGGGGTTTGGCGCGACCACGTGGAGGAGGATGGGCTGCTGGTGCCCCCCGACGAGTTGGGCCTCCACGGCGAGAACTTCTACAACCGCGAGGTGCGCGCCCCCGAGAGCATTACCTGGCGGGAGATGCTCCCCTTCGGCTTCGGCCTGGGCGCCATCTTCCAGATGAACATGCTGGACCCCAAGCGCGCCAAGATACTGCCCTACAGCATTGACACCCTCATCGTAGGCCGCCACAACCTGATGATGACCGGCTCCGGCTCCAAGGAGACCGCCGAGGCCCTGAAGAAGATCCCCTTCATCGTTGAGTTCTCCCAGGAGCTGGACGAAACGTCCGAGTTCGCCGACATGGTCTTCCCCGATAGCCATGCCCTGGAGAGGCTGAACATCTTCCCCCAGCGCATGCGCATCGCCTGTAGCCCGGCCAGCGGCTACTTCTACTGGGGCATCCAGCAGCCGGTGGTGGACCTGCCCCCAGGCGTGCGCCATTGGGGCGACGTCATGCTCGAGCTGGCCGACCGGGTCGGCTTCCGGGAGAACCTCAACGCCACCCTGAACGCAGCCTTCAAGCTGAAGGGGGACCTGGCCCTTCAGGGCGCCAGGCCCTACGACAACGAGCAGATCAGCGACCACATCGCCAAGGCCACCCTGGGGCCGGACAAGGGCGTGGACTTCCTCAAATCCCAGGGTATGGCCACCAAGAAGCGGGACGTGGACGAGAACTACCCCATGTCCCAGGTCAAGGCCCGCTTCCCCATCTACTTCGAGGTCATCCCCAGGTTCGCCGGACAGGTCAAGGCCGTGTCCTCGGAGCTAGGCGTCGAGGTGGACACCTCCGACTACGTGGCCTTGCCTGAGTGGAAGGCCTGCCCCGCCTACGACCACAAGGACCCGCAGTTCGACCTGTTTGGGGTCAACTACAAGGTGCCCCTACAGTTCCAGTCGCAGACGGCCCGCAACCCGTGGCTCAACGAGGCCTCGGAGCGGCACCGCTACGTCCATTACGTCATGATCAATGCCGAGACCGCCAACCGCAAGGGCATCAAGGACGGGGACGAAGTGATCGTCGAGTCCCAGTTCGGCGGCAAGCAGCGGGGGCGCGCCCGGGTCAGCGAGGTCATCCACCCCGAGGTCCTGGGCGTGGCCGGGGTGCTGGGTGGCTGGAGCCAGGGCAAGGGGGTCGGTAGGGGTAAGGGTGTCCACTACGGCAGCTTCCTGACCCTGGACCCCAAGCGCATTGACTGGATTTCGTCCGCCGCCGACGAGTGCGTCCGCCTTAAGATAACCAAGGCGTAGGGACGATGATGGTCATCAAGTATATGACGTGGCACCATCGCCGAGTGAAAGGTGTCATTGCGAGGAGCGCAGCGACGAAGCAACCTACAGACGGCACCGAGGTTCCCGACAGGTCGGGACTTCGCTGCGCTCGCAATGACGGTTAGCACGGGGCTGCTACGGTGCCGCGGCAGGCAAAAAGTGTATACTGGGGGTTAACCCCTTTCACGTTGGGCCAATAATTTCTATGTTTGAGGGAGAGTAGCGTATGGCTCGACTCGGTATGGTCATAGACCTGAAGCGGTGTATCGGCTGTCACGCCTGCACCATCGCCTGCAAGGCGGAGAACGCCACGCCGCCAGGCGTCTTCTGGGCACGGGTCCTGGAGCGCGAGGAGGGCAAGTACCC
>JACPQM010000039.1 GCA_016190505.1 Chloroflexota bacterium
CAGAGTCGTGCCCCTGGCGCCGGGCATGCCCCGTCATTGCGAGCGCAGCGAAGCAATCTTCTGCCCATGTCACCGTCAGTAGATTGCTTCGTCGTTACGCTCCTCGCAACGACGGAATGCGCACGCCGCGAGCCGGTTCATGGCTCTATATTGGGTCCCGACGCCTCGCGACCTGTAAGACTCGCAACGACAGGATGGACGCGGTCCAAAGTGGAAGGGTGGGGCTACGCCGTTACGACTGCTGGCACACCTCGACATTCACGAAAACGTACTTGCCCCCGGTTACCGGGTCAATGACTTCGAACTGGCCGAACGGGCCCACGACTGGGCAGGCAACGCCCACCAGGCGGGCCGTGTCCACTGTGACCAGGAAGTCCCCGATATGCCAGATTAGCCGTCACTCATCTAGGGATTGTTGGACCAGTTTGGATGCACAAGCCACTGAAATGTTCCGACACTTCTGCTACCCTGAGAGCACTGCACAAGTGTGCCCCAGGGTATAATGGTGGCGGACGCCTGGGGTCGGCGTCCCAACGATATGAGTGCACCGACGATCCTGGTCGTAGAGGATGAAGACAACCTCCTCCAGGCGCTGAAGTACAACCTGGAGAAGGAAGGCTATTCTGTCCTCGCCGCGGGGGATGGGGAGTCGGGGCTTCAACTGGCCACGGAGGCCAAGCCCAACCTCGTCATCCTGGACATCATGTTGCCCAAGCTCGACGGCCTCGAAGTCTGCCGCCTCTTGCGCCGGGAGTCCGTTGTCCCCATCTTGATGCTGACGGCCAGGGCCGAGGAGATCGACCGCGTGGTTGGGCTTGAGGTGGGCGCCGACGACTATGTCACCAAGCCCTTCAGCATGCGGGAGCTGCGCGCCCGGGTGAAGGCCCTGCTCCGGCGCTCCCGGCTGGCGCCGGAGGCTATCACTGCGCCGGCGGGACAGGTCCTGAGGGCGGGCGACCTGGAGGTCAACCTGGTCGGCCACACGGCCAGCCTGGGCGGGGGTGCGCTGGAATTGAAGCCCCGCGAGTTCGACCTGCTGGCGCTGCTGGTGGACAACAAAGGGCGCGCCTTCACCAGGGACCAGATCATCGCGCGAATCTGGGGCGACGACTTCATGGGGGACACCCGCACCGTAGACGTCCATATCCGCTGGCTGCGGGAGAAGATCGAGACAGACCCGGGTAGTCCAAAAAGGATCATCACCATTCGCGGGCTGGGGTACCGGTTCGAGGGATGACGCGCTTCCACAGCTTGCAATGGCGCATCGTGCTGGCGTACACCGCCCTGATTTTCATCTCCATGGGGATGGTGAGCCTGTACCTGGTGGACTTTGTGCGCGGCACCTATTTGTCCAACCTGGAGGACCAGCTTGAGAAAGAGGCAGGCCTGGTAGCGGAGACCATAGCCGGGTATTTCCGTGACCCCCTTGACCAGGACGACCTCCCTGTCATCACCGAGCGACTAGGGGCTCTCACCGGCGCGAGGGTGACCATTATCACCCGGAACGGCATGGTCCTGGCCGACACGTGGCAGGACCCCAGCAGCACGGGGGACCAAGCCGGGCGTCCTGAGTTCCAGGATGCCATCAGGACTGGACTGGGCAGGTCCACCAGAGTAAGCGGCGTGGTGGGACAGGAGCTCCTCTACACTGCCGTTCCCATCCGTGTTGACGGCGCCGCCGTGGGTGTGGCGCGCATAGGCGTGCCCACCAGCCAGGTCCAGGCCAACGTCAACCGCATCATGGCCACCATTGCCCTCTCCGCCCTGGCGGTGGCTTTTCTGTCGCTCGGGCTGGGCTACTACCTGGCGCGACGCACCTCCCGGTCCATCCGCGCGGTGACCGAGGCGGCCCGTCGCCTGGCGGGGGGCGACCTGGAGCAACGGGTCGAGGCCCTGACCGCTGATGAGACTCAGGAGCTGGCCGCCGCCTTTAACCGGATGGCCGCAGCCCTCAGGGATGAAGTCCACGGCCTGTCCGCCGAGCGCAACAAGCTGTCGGCTGTCCTGGATACCATGGCCGACGGGGTGGTGGTCATCCGGGCCGAGGGGAGAATAGAGCTCGTGAACAGGGCGGCGCAAGAGCTACTGCAACTGGCGGGGCAGGACGCTGTTGGGGGCCGGTTCATGGAGACCGTCCGAGACCATGAGTTGCAGCGGCTGGTATCTCGGTCCTTCGAGACCGCCAGGCAGCACCACGATGAGGTGGAGCTTCTCCACACGCGCCGGTTCCTGAGCGTCGTGGCCACGCCGTTGAGCGGGGACGGGTCCCCTGGGGTATTGCTCACACTTCACGACCTGACGGGTATCCGCCAGATGGACACCACCCGCCGGGAGTTTGTGAGCAACGTCTCCCACGAGCTCCGCACCCCCCTGGCCTCCCTCAAGGCCATGGTGGAGACTCTGGAGTCCGGGGCCTTGGACGAGCCTCAGGCGGCCAGGGACTTTGTCCGCCGGATCCACGGCGAGATCGAGCGACTGGGTGGCATGGCGGGGGACCTGCTGGAGCTGTCTCGCCTGGAAAGTGGCCAGGTCTCACTGCATACTGCTCTGGTTGACCTGGGCCTTCTCGTGTTGGAGGTCCAGGGGCAGTTCCAGCCGCGAGCTGAAGCCAAGGGCATCGTCCTGGAGGTTTCCCTGCCCGGCGGTCTTCCCCGAGTCCTGGGGGAACCGGACAAGCTACGCCAGGTATTGATCAATCTGCTGGACAACGCCCTCAAGTTCACGGCCCAGGGTGGCAGGATAGTTGTCGCGGCCAGCGAGGAGGGGCGGTGCGTGGAGGTCTCCGTCCGCGATACGGGTATCGGCATCTCCCAGGAGCACCTTCCTCACGTCTTCGAACGGTTCTACAAGGCAGATCGTTCCCGGCGCGACGGCGGCACGGGCCTCGGGCTGTCCATTGTCAAGCACATCGTCCAGGCCCACGGCGGCGAGGTGAGGGTGGTGAGCCGCGAGGGGGAGGGCAGCACCTTCTCCTTTACGGTGCCTAAGGCCCCGTCGGGCCCGTAGGGGCCCGCCTACCGCTCAGGGGACCTCAAGACGAGGGCCTCTTTTCTTTTCACATACGTTTAATGCACCGTTAACATTCCATTCAACATCCCTTAAACCCATGAGAGCACACTATAGTTGAAAGGAGACGACAAAGGATGCTACCAGGAGCAAGCATGCTCAGGGCCCGCGGCGTGGCCAGCCTGCTGGCCGTCGGTCTATTGCTGGCGGCCTGCGGACCAACAACTCAAGGTACGCCCACCCCCGGTCCCTCTGCTGGCGACACAACGCCACCCGGGGCCACTGTGCGACTCAATGGCGCTGGGGCCACTTTCCCCTACCCCCTGTACTCCAAGTGGTTTGATGAGTATGCGGAAGTGTCTAACACTCAGGTGAACTACCAGTCCATAGGCTCCGGGGGCGGCATTCGCCAGATAACCGAGGGCACGGTGGACTTTGGCGCTTCCGATGGCATCATGACGGCCCAGCAGCAGGTGGCTGCCGAGCAACGCGGTGGCCCCATCCTCCATATCCCAATGACTATGGGTTCTGTGGCCGTGGTATACAACCTGCCTGGGATTCCCTCGGGCCAGTTGAAGCTGACGCCTGAGGCGCTGGCAGATATCTACCTCAAGCGGATTGCCAAGTGGAACGATCCCCGCATTGCCCAGCTCAACCCGGGACTGAGCCTGCCCAACCAGGACATCGCCGTGGTCCACCGCTCCGATGGCTCGGGCACCACCTTCATTTTCACCAACTACCTCTCCAAGGTGAGCCAGGAGTGGAAGGAGAAAGTGGGCAACGCCACCGCAGTGAATTGGCCTGGGGACGTTGGCGGCCAGGGCAACGAGGGCGTGGCGGGCCAGGTCCGCCAGATTCCCGGCGCCATGGGCTACGTGGAGGTGGCCTACGCGAAACAAAACAGAATACCGTGGGTGGCCCTGGCCAACGCTTCGAGGGACTTCATCGAGCCTTCGCTGGAAAGCACCAGCGCCGCAGCCCAGGGGGTGGACCTGCCCGACGACATGAAGGTGATGGTCACCAACTCCAGTAATCCCCAGGCCTACCCCATCGCGGGGTTCACCTGGCTCCTAATGTTCGTGCAGCAAACGGACTGCAACAAGGGCAGGGCCCTGGTAGACATGATGTGGTGGGCGCTCCATGACGGGCAGCAGTATGGCACCGCGTTGGATTATGCGCCGCTGCCTCCAGATGCGGTAAGGAAGGCCGAGGCCCAGGTCCGCTCCATTACCTGCGGCAGCCAGCCCCTGCTAGAGCGGTAGCCCATTTAGCCAGGAGGTTCATTGGCCAGACCTCAGACCATAGAAGACCAGACCCACGGGAGAGCCTGGCGGTCCCTGCTCCGCAGGCCTGCCAGCCCGGGGGACAGGCTTTTCCAGGGCACGACTTTGCTGGCAGCCCTTAGCCTCCTGGGGCTGCTGCTGGCGATGGCGGCGTACCTCTTCTATGTGGCGTGGCCCTCCATCGCCCGTTTCGGGGTCCGGTTCCTCACGGGGTCCACCTGGGACCCCGTGAAGGAAGTCTTCGGGGCGCTGCCGGCCATCTATGGCACGCTCCTGACCTCCGCCCTCGCCATGCTGGTGGCAGTGCCGGTCAGCCTGGGGGTGGCTATCTTCCTGGCGGAGCTATCGCCTCGCTGGCTGCGTGCCCCGGCGTCTTTTCTGGTGGAGATGCTGGCGGCCATCCCCAGTGTTGTGCTGGGGCTATGGGGTCTCTTTGTCATGGCCCCGGTGCTTTACCCTCTGGAGAAATGGCTGGCGAGCTCCCTCGGCTTCGTTCCTCTGTTTCGCGGTCCTGTCTTTGGTGGGGTCAACTTCCTGGCCGGTGGCCTGATCCTGTCCATCATGGCCCTTCCCATCATCACGGCTGTGGTCCGGGATGCGATCCTGACGGTGCCGGCGGCCCAGCGGGAAGCCATGCTGGCCCTGGGAGCTACCCGCTGGGAGGCCATCAGCCAGGCCGTGCTGCCTTACGCCCGGTCAGGCATCGTGGCTGCCAGCATCCTGGGGTTGGGCCGAGCCGTGGGCGAGACCATGGCCGTGACCATGGTCGTAGGTAATGGCTATCGTCTCACAGCACGGCTGTTTGCCCCGGGCAACACCATGGCCAGCAAGATCGCTACCCAGTTCAATGAGGCATCGGGGTTAGAGATCAACGCCCTGGTGGAGCTGGCCCTGGTGCTCTTCGCCGTCGCTCTCGTAGTTAACCTGGCCGGGAGGCTTCTGGTGCGGTGGACGGTAGCCAGAGCCGCCGGAGGTGGGCAATAATGATGGGTGCCACGCGCACTTACATGAGGCGAAGGGCAACGAACTACACTATGATCGCCCTGTGTGGCCTGGCTACGCTGGCAGCCGTGGGCATTCTGCTGCTGGTCCTGGGCTACACCCTTGTCCACGGCATTGCCTACCTTAACCTGGAATTCGTGACCCAGACGGCCCGCCCGCTGGGAGAGCCTGGCGGCGGCATGCGACATGAGATTGTGGGTACCATGGTCCTGGTGGGCCTGGCCTCGCTGCTGGGGATACCGGTGGGCCTGCTGGCAGGGACTTACCTTTCAGAGTTTGGGGGGCGCGTCGGCTCCCTCGTCCGGCTGGTGGCCGACGTGTTGACGGGCATTCCCTCGGTGGTGGTAGGCATCTTCGCCTACGCCGTCCTGGTGCGGCCCATGGGCACCTTCTCGGCCTTGTCGGCTGCTGTGGCGTTGGCCATAATCATGCTGCCAGTAGTGGCCAGGACCACTGAGGAGATGATGAAACTGGTGCCCCAGACCTACCGGGAGGCAGCCCTGGCCCTGGGCATCCCCCGCTGGCGGGTAATAGTGAGTGTGGTCGTGCCCGGGGCGACCGTGGGCATTGTAACGGGCAGCATGCTGGCCGTGGCCCGCATCGCTGGCGAGACAGCGCCTCTCATTTTCACCGCCCTGGGCAACCGCTTCGGCTTCGCTGGGCTGGGCGAGCCCATCGCCGCCTTGCCCTTGCAGATATGGCGCTACGCTGTGTCGCCTTACGATAGCTGGCACCAGCAGGCCTGGGCTGCCGCCTTCCTACTGGTGATGCTGGTGCTGGTCATCAGTGTGCTGGTGCGGTGGCTCACCGCTAGTCGCCATGGATAAACCAAGGGAGGGCACGCTGTGGTGGCAATGGAACGATTAGACCGTTCTGAAAGGGCCGCAGGCCACTCGGGACCCTGTATCGTCGCCGACGGCCTCAATGCGTGGTACGGCCATGTGCAGGCACTGCGAAATATCTCCATGTCTATCCTGGCCAAGCGGGTCACCGCGGTGATCGGCCCTTCAGGGTGTGGCAAGTCTACCTTCATTCGCTGCCTGAACCGGATGCATGAGGTGGCGCGGGGGACCCGGGTTTCGGGGAAGGTCCTTCTGGACGGGGAAGACATCTACGCTGCCGGCGTTGACCCGGTCAGGGTGCGCCGCAGGGTGGGCATGGTGTTCCAGAAGCCGAACCCTTTCCCTACCATGACCGTCTTCGACAACGTGGCGGCGGGCCTCAAGCTCAATGGCCTGCGGGCTCCGGGTGGGCTTGGGGAAAGGGTGGAGAGAGCGCTCCGCCAGGCGGCCCTGTGGGACGAAGTGAAAGATAAACTCAAGCAAGGTGGCGCTGCTCTCTCCGGTGGCCAGCAGCAACGACTGTGCATCGCCCGGGCGCTCGCCGTGGAGCCGGAGGTCCTCCTCATGGACGAGCCTTGCTCCGCCCTGGACCCAATCGCCACGGCACGTATCGAGGACCTTATCCGTGAGCTCGCCGACCGCTATACTATCGTCATCGTGACCCACAACATGCAGCAGGCGGCCAGAGTTTCCGACATGACGGGCTTTTTCCTGATGGCCCACGACCGGGCGGGAGAGCTCATCGAATATGGCGAGACACAGCAGGTATTCACTAACCCCAAGGACGAGCAGACCGAGGCCTACATCACCGGCCGGTTCGGCTAAAGCAAAGGAGCCACCATGCCCAGAGCTGACTTCGACCGCCATCTGAGGTCTCTTCAAGACGACCTGCTGGTGCTGGGCAGCATGGTCGAGAAGGCCATCGCCAAATCCCTGGATGCCCTGAAACGGCGGGACCTGGAAGCTTCTAGACTCGTGGTGCAGGAAGACGACGCCATAGACCAGCAGCGGTTCCAGCTCGAGGAGTCATGCATCGAGCTCATAGCCACGCAGCAGCCCATGGCTCGCGACTTGAGGACGTTGATCACCATCCTCCACGTGGCCGTCGAACTTGAGCGCATGGGGGACTACGCCGAGGGCATTGGGAGGATCAGCCTGATGATGGGCGATGAGCCGCCGCTCAAGCCGCTCATAGACATCCCCAGAATGGCCGAGAAGGCTACGGACTTGCTGCGAAGGAGCCTGGATGCCCTGATCAATCGGGATACCATCGCCGCGATCGGGGTATGCAAAGGTGATGACGAGGTAGACGCTCTCTACGACCAGGTGTATCGAGAGCTACTTACCTACATGATCCAGGACCCCAAGACCATACAGCGGGCCACTTACCTCCTGTGGGTGTCGCATGACCTGGAGCGGATCGCCGACCGCGCTACCAACATAGCCGAGCGCGTCATCTACCTGGTCACGGGCAAGATGACGGAGATCAACGTCTCCAGGTACTAGCAGCCGCTCTATGAGCCGCCGGGACTCGGTCAAAGAGTACTTGGCCTTGCCCCTCAAAGGGAAGCTTCGGGTGCCTGTGCGATTGCTGCGCGACCCGCGCGTGCCGTGGTCCGCCCGGTTGGTGCTCCCCCTGATCGCGGTCTATCTCCTGGTCCCCTTCGACATTGTGCCGGATTTCATCCCGGTGCTGGGCCAACTGGATGACCTGTTGATCGTCACCGTTGGCCTTGGCCTGTTCTTGCGTTTGTGTCCTCCAGGTGTCGCCGCGGAGCACGTCCGCGCCTGGCCCGGCCCCGTGAAGTAGTTATCACAGCATTATCACGGCCAGCCCGTGCGTGTTCACTGCCTGTGCACACCACTGCCGCATCATGGTATCGTGCCAACCAACGTAGAGCCTAGACAACATTGTTGGTAGCGGGCAACGAGGAGGGCGAGATGACAATGCAGCAGTGGGAGCGAAGCTCCGTGGCGTGGCCCCTTCCGGGGCAGACGGCTGGTGTGCGGTCCAGGCAGGAGACATTGCCCTCAGCCAGGGCCGCTGTCGCCAAGGCGCGCGTCCTAGTGGTTGACGACGACGATGCAATGATGCAGCTTGAATGTTTGTGGCTGTCCCGAGCGGGCTATGAGGTCTCTACAGCGCGAGACGGGGTGGCGGCCTGGCAGATGTTCCAGAAGTTCCAACCGCACGTGGTGGTCCTGGACGGCATGATGCCAGGTATGGACGGCTGGGCCCTGTGCCGCCGCATCCGGGAGACCGATGACACCCTGGTGCTGATGCTTTCTGCCAGGGGCGACAAGGAGGACCGGCTTCGCGGTTTCCTATGTGGCTGCGACGACTATGTGATCAAACCTTGTGAGCCGGACGAACTGGTGGCCCGGATCAGGGCCCTGCTCCGCCGGGCAGGCAGTGATGGTCAACTCGATACGCTACTCGT
Organism: Chloroflexota bacterium; assembly: GCA_016190505.1. Lineage (GTDB taxonomy): Bacteria > Chloroflexota > Dehalococcoidia > JACPQK01 > JACPQK01 > JACPQM01. The sequence goes on from JACPQM010000039.1 coordinate 8,575, forward strand.
CCTGGATGGGGGCAAAGTCCAGGTCTATCTAGACAAGCAGCGGGTGACGGTCAACGGGTGTCTCGTGGACTTGACGTCCACCGAGTACCGCATACTGGCCTGCCTGGCCGGCAAGCGGGGTGGCGTGACCAGCCACAAAGAGCTGCTTGATGCCGCTTGGGGTGGGTATGGGATGGTCCAGGACGAGAGCTACGACGCCGGCCGGGACGAGATCAAGGTCTACATCAGCTACCTGCGCCGCAAGTTGGGGGACGATGCCCGGTCACCACGTATTATCCACACCGTGCGGACCATGGGGTATCGTCTGGCAGATGCAGGCCAGTAGGGCCACTCAAGGGTTGGGGGTGGGCAGGGTGGTGAGGATGGCCCGGGAGTCTCGGCAGGGACCGCCTGGGAATGGGACCGGAGTGGAATCCGGCCACCCCAGGGCGGTCCCACCGGCCGGCCCTTGTCCGTCGCTTCCAGTGACAGCAAGGCGCGAGGCGCAATACCTGGCGGCCTACGATGATGTCCTGTCCCCAATCAGGTTAGTCCGTGCCCGTGCCGAGGCCGTGCTGGGCATGACCCGGGCAATGTCCCGCCGGGAGATAGAAGGACAGCTCCAGGGCATTGTGCGCAGTCTGGCCCAATTGGACCAGCAGATGCATAACATCATGAGCTCTCGCCTTCTGGCCGAGGGAGGGATGGAAGTTGAGTGGCAAGATGTTGATCTATCCGGCATCGTGCGGTCCCTGGCCCAGGAATACCGAAAGCTCTACGGTCCCTGGCGCGTCAAGACCTTCGTGGAAAGGGCATTGCCTTCGGTGCTCGGAGACCCGGCGAGGGTGGAGCAGGCCCTGGCCAACCTCATGGACGATGCCCTCAGATACTCCCCGTCAGACTGTGCAATCTCCGTGGGCGCCCGGCGCCAGCCGGGGCCGGCGGCTGCGCTAACCTCAAATGCAGTTGATAACACGCCCGTCGTCGGCATCTGGGTGCACTGCCCGGCTGACACCGCGCAGGCGGGGGAGTTGGAAGATGTGTTCGAGGCCAGCCAGACAGAGGACCTGGCGGTCCTCCTGGGGGATGGCCTGGGGCTGCACGTGTGCCGCCGGATCGTGAAGGCCCACGGTGGCCGGTTGGTCATGGACAGCCGGCCCCGCCAGGGGGTCACCTTCTTGTTCTACTTACCCGTGGGAGGTGGCCCAAAGCAGCTCCACCTGTGGGATGGCGGCCTGCCCGGCCAGTGCCTTCCCCTGGTGACACTAGCGCCAGACGTACCGGACACGGTAGCGTAGGGGCATTCGAGCAGGAACCCCGTATCCGGTCAGCGCCCCTACAGGCGGAGCAGCATGTCGCTGAAAGGCGGGTCGGCCTTGCGGCCCACCTGCACCCCGATGAGCAGGGCGCATTTCGGGCAGTAGGCCTCCCGGCCTACCATGTGCTCCACCATGCCGAAGCGGTTCCACGGCGAGAAGACGGTAATGGGTATTTGCCTCGTGGCAGCATGCATCTTGGGGTCCTCGGTGGCTTCGCCGTAGATGTGGCCACAGCGGGCGCAGGCCAGGTAGGGGCGACCCGCCGGGCCTGCCCTGAGCTTGCCGAACGGGTCGCCCCTACGCACGATCTTGAGGCAGGTGGCAATAGGTCTCCCGGCATTCCCGGCGAGGTAGGGGCGACCCGGCGGGTCGCCCCTACGCACTGATGTAGCCGCCGGACGCACCGCCTCCAGGAGGCGGAGCTGACGGAGGCGGTGTCTCTCGTGGGCGGTGTCCTCGGTGTCGGCCTTGCCGCTGACAGGGTCCAGCACAACTCCGTAGACGTGCAACGCGACTTCGCGAGACACAAGCCCCTGGGTCACATCGCGGGCCACCAGGTCTGGGCTTCTCTCCAGCGGGTCGCCGTAGCCCCCGCCGCCACAGGAGCCCATGAGCAGGGCATCCTCCAGTTGCAGGTCGAACCTGTCCTTGGGGTAGCGTGATTCCAGTTTCTCGCAGGTCACATCCTCAAGGCCAGCCGGCACTAGTTGCGCCGCCAGCAGTTGGCGAGCGTTGCTTCCCCGCAGGCAGAGGCGCACGTTGACCGAGGAGGGCATGCCCCCGTACAGGCCGCGGGCGTCGGGGTGGCTGGCGCCGTGGGTGATCATGGTCATGTCCAGCGGCTGGCGCGTGCGGTGGGGAATGATCATAAGCTCGGTGCCCGCGCCTCCCCGGTAGGTCCCCGCGCCGGCGGTGTCGCGGCCCAGCTTCCGGTAGAGGTAGAGCACGGGATAGAGGCGCTCGTAGGTCTCGACGTTGCCAATTCCCTGGCAGGGCGAGCCGGGGACGCCGCCCACGTCCATGCCGTCCTTGTAGGTCCGGGCGCCGCCGCCCGGGCCCTGGTCCAGGAGAATCCCGGTGAACCTCTGGCCGTCCTCTTTGTAGCCGGCGACCACGTAGAACTGGGACAACGCGCCTCCAGCCTGCGCCTCGACATGGTACTTCTCCGTGCAGTCCAGCATCCGGGCGATGGCGGTGCAGGCAAGCTGGCCCGTAGCGAAGGCGGCGGCTACTGTGGCCATGCTCACCGCCGCCGGGTGGCGGGCATTATTGATAGCGCCTTCTTCAGAGACGATGTCTATCTGGTTCATGACGCCGCCGGGGCACCAGGGCATGTCGTAGCACAGCATGGGTAGCACCGCCGACATGGTGCCGCCCTCCAGGCCCACGCGGGTGCAGTTGATCATGCCCGGCGCCTGGGGACTGGTCCCCGTATAGTCGAAGGTCAGGCGGTCGCCGGCCTTGGTCATGGCCAGGCGGAACTCGTAGAGCTTGTTCTCGTTGCCGTCATGGTCTATGAAGCCACGGTCGCACCAGGTACCATCCGGCAGCTCCAACAGGCGCCGGGCGAAGCCACGTCTGGCCAGCTCCATGATGTGCGCCTGAGCGGCCAGGAAGGTATCCTTGCCGTACTGGCGGATGATCTCGTGGACTCGCTGGCGGGTGCGGTTGATGGCCGCCAGCCGTGCCCGGATGTCCAGGGCGTTGAGCTCCGGGGTGCGCGTGTTGCGGATGACCATCCCCTCGATGTCCTTGCGGACGCGCCCGCGCTCCACCAGCTTGATGGGCGGGATTACAGGGCCTTCTCCATAAACGTCTTTGGCGCCTACGGTGAAGCTGCCCGGGTTGGGCCCGCCCACGTCCACCTCGTGCATGGCGATGCCCGACCAGGCCACGATCTCACCCTCCCAGAAGACGGGAGCCAGCATCAGGAAGTCGTTCATGTGGGAGGCGCCGGCCCAGGGGTCGTTGGTCACGAAAGCGTCCCCGTCCTCGAAGCCCGGGTTATCCGACATGTTGGCGATAATGTGCTTGGTGGCCAAGTGCAGCGACAGGGAAAGGCGGGTGGTGTACACGCCCACGAACAGGCTATCCCCCTGCGGTGTGATCAGGGAGGAGTTGAAATCATATGCTTCATAGACCACGGGGGAGCCCGAGATCTGGGTCGCCACCTTGCCCTGCTCGTCGTTGATCATCCACAGGCGGTGCCGGAGCACCTCCAGGGTTATGGGGTCCAACTGCGCCATGCCATCACCTCGCCGGACTGCCAAAGCTGCCTATCCGCAGGTTCTGGAACTCGTCCACCTGGGCCTGCACTCCAGGGGGAATGACGAGGGTGTCCCCCATGCGTTCCACGATGCAGGGTCCCTCCAACCTGTGGCCGTAGCGGAGGAGATCGCCATCATAGACCCGGGTATCGGTGAATCCTCCGGCCTCCTCGAAGTAGGCGGGCCGGCTAGACTTGAGTGCCTCAGAGGGATCAGCCTCCCCCTTGGCGCGCTCAGGTAGCACCGCTGGCACGATGGAAGGGATGAAGCCATCCACGCGGTACTTGATGGCCTCGATGCCCGCCTGACGGTACCCTGAGCCGGGGCCGTAGATGCCGGCATAGCGCGACTCAAAGGCATCGGCCAGGGCCTGCTGGCCCGCTGTGCTGAGGCGGCCATCTGGAGTTGGGACTAGCAGGGTGCGGGGCTGCAGCCGGTACTTCATGTAAGCGAAGCGGGTCACCCGCGCCTGGGCCGGGTCCAGCCCTTCCTGCTGGAACTGCTCCCTGAGTCGTGACTCGATCCTGCCGTAAATGTCGTTGACGGCGCCCAGGTCCCTGGCAGCCATGGGCAAGCCCGCGGGATAAGACATCTCGTAGCTGTGCAGGATACCACCGGTGAGCATCCCCAAAGCACAGAACACGGTAGCATGGCGGGGGATGTAGATGCCCTTGACCTGGAGCTCGCGTCCGAAGGAGCATACGTGGGTAGGCCCGGCGCCGCCAAAGGAGAACAGGGCGAAGTCCCTGGGGTCGTAGCCCCGTTCGATGGTGGCCCGGCGCACCAGGTCGGCCATATGGGAGTTCACAATCTTGAAGGCGCCGGCTGCTGCCTCCACGGTGCTCATCCCCAGCGCTTTGGCCACGCCCTCCAGTGCCGCCTCAGCTTTGGCCCGGTCCAGGCGTTTTCTGCCCCCCAGGAAGTGCTCGGGATTCAGGTAGCCCAGGACCAGATCGGCGTCGGAGACTGCGGGTTGCGTGCCGCCAGTGTCGTAGCAGGCGGGGCCAGGGTCGGCCCCGGCACTCTGAGGCCCCACGCGCAGTATCCCATCGGGGTCAACCCAGATGATGCTGCCTCCCCCAGCGCCGATGGACTGAGTGGCCAGCTTGGGCACCAGGAAAACGTACTTGTCAATGACCGGCTCGTCCTCCAGGGCAGCCTCGCCTTTCTCAATGAGGGCGACATCGAAGGAGGTGCCACCCATGTCGGTGCCGATGATGTTGGGCTCGCCGTACTGCCGGCTGAAGAACTGGAGGCCGAGCACGCCCCCCGCCGGGCCGGAGTCCAGGGTAAGGAGGGGTTTGGTGCGCACCTCGTCCACCGTGGTCAGACCCCCCATGCAGTGGGACAGGAGCAGCCTCTGGCTATAGCCCAGCTCTCTTAGCCGGCCCTCCAGCCTCTCCAGGTACTCCACCACCCGGGGGCGGAGGTAGGCGCTGAGGGTGGTGGTCACCATACGCTCGTACTCGCCCAGCACCGGGGCCACGTCCGCCGAGGTGCAAACGTAGGTGCCCGGATGACGCTGGGCAACCATTTCCCGAAGTCGCGCCTCGTGGCTGGGGTTGAGGAAGGACCACAGGAAGCATACGGCCAGCGACTGGGCGCCCCGCGCGGCCAGCTCGGCGATAGCCTTTTCGGCCTCCGCCTCGTTAAGCTGGCAGACGACATCGCCCTGGGAGTCAATGCGCTCGGACACCCCGCGGATAAGGGCCGGGTCCACGATAGGCTCGGCCTTGTCCAACGCCCGCTGGTGTACGATCTCCCGCTCGGAAAGGCCGGCCACTTTCTGGTTCACCTTGCCGATGAACAGGCAGTCCTCGTGGCCCCGGGTGGTGATCAGGCCTACCCTGGCCCCCTTGCGCTCGATCATAGCGTTGGTGCCCACGGTGCAGCCGTGGATAACCAGGGAGGTCTCCGCCAGGAACCGGTCCAGAGGCAGGCCCAGGTTGGCGGCGGCTACCTCCAGGGCGCCCAGCACGCCCTGGCCGGGGTCCCGGGGGACGCTGGCGGACTTGGCCGTGGTAGCCACCTGCCCCCGCTCATCGAGCACGGCGCAATCGGTAAAGGTGCCGCCTATGTCCAGGCCCACGTAGTAGCCCAATCACTCGCCTCTGCTTGCCGGCTTGTAGCTGACTCAGTAGCCGAATGATACTCTAGCGACGACAGTCGAGGCAAGACCCGGCCGCTGGGGGATGCCTCCGGCGCCTGGTTCTGGTAAGCTAATGGCCATGCAGCGCTGCAAGGGAGACAACGCCACGTGACCGAAGTCAAGGGCCTGACCCGGGAGCTGATTGCCCTGCGCGTGGTCAAGGAGCTGCGCGACGGGTTCTACGTGAACCTGGGCATCGGTTTGCCCACCCTGGTCTCCAACTTCATCCCACCTGGCATGACCGTCATCCTCCAGTCGGAGAACGGCATGCTGGGTTACGGCCGCATCGCCGAGGAGCGGGAGATAGACCCTGACCTGATCAACGCCGGCGGCCAGTACGTCACCCTCGCCCCCGGGGCATGCTTCTTCCACAGCGCCGATTCCTTCGCCATGATCCGGGGGGGCCACGTGGACCTGACGGTGCTGGGCGGGCTACAGGTCTCGGAGAAAGGGGACCTGGCCAACTGGATGGTGCCCCAGCGCGGCGTAGGCTCCATCGGCGGCGCTATGGACCTGGTCTATGGGGCGAAGCGAGTGATAATCGCCATGGAGCACACGGCTAAAGGGCAGCCCCGCATCGTGCGGGAGTGCACTTACCCCCTCACCGGCCGGCGGGTGGTCAATACCATCGTCACTAACCTGGCGGTCATCGAGGTGACTCGCCAGGGCCTGGTGCTCCAGGAGGTGGCCCCGAGTGTCACGGCGGAAGAAGTGCAGGCGGTCACCGAGCCCAGGCTCATCATCAGCCCGGACCTGCGCGAAATGGAGCTGTGAACGAGGGTTCGAGTGACGCGTAGACTGTCGTTGCGGGCAGGAGGAAGCAGCGGTGCCACTGCCCTGTGTCCCGGGCATGACACCCAGTGGGCTACCTCTTGCCCGTCATTGAAAGCGCAGCGAAGCAACCTTCTGACGATGTGCGGCGCCGGAGATTGCTTCGTCGCTACGCTCCTCGCAACCGCGGCCCCCGCCGCCCTTCATGCCGCCTAGCGCCCTGGAGGGTATCCGCGTCCTGGACCTGTCGCAGGGCATTGCCGGCCCCTACTGCGCCAAGCTGCTGGCGGACTACGGCGCCACAGTAGTAAAGGTAGAGCCACCAGAGGGCGAGCCTTCCCGCCAGACCGGTCCTTTCCCCCAGGACATCCCGCACCCCGAGAAGAGCGGCCTGTTCCTTTCCCTCAACACCAACAAGAAAGGCGTGACGCTGGACCTGGAGACGGCCACCGGCGCCGACCTTCTGAGAAGTCTGGTTGAGGTAGCCGATGTCGTTGTGGAGTCCTTCCTCCCTGGCTATCTGGCCAGTCTGGGCCTGGGCTACGAGGACTTGTCGGCGGCCAACCCAGCCCTGGTCATGACCTCGGTGACATACTTCGGGCAGGACGGGCCGTACCGGGACTGGCAGGGCTGCGACCTGGTCGCCTGGGCGTTGGGGGGGCTGATGCATGTGACCGGCGAGGCCGGGCGGGAGCCTCTGAAGGCCGGCGGCACCCAGGCCGAATTCATCGCCGGCCTGCACGCCACTGTGGCCACTATGGGTGCAATCTACTTCCAGGAGGCCACCGGCCAGGGCCGGCACGTGGACGTATCGGCGGTGGAGTCGGTGGCCTCGCTCACCGAGGCGGCGGCCCTGACCTACAGCTACTCGGGGCACGTGCGGGGGCGGGATGGCGCCCGCCATCACTATGCTTACCCCTCCACTATCCTGCCGTGCAGGGACGGCCATATCTTCGTCCACAGCGGAGGCGACTGGGAAGGCTTCTGCACCTTCCTGGAGGCGCCGGCCCTGCGCGACCCCAGGTACCCGGGCGCTCGCGGCCTGGCGGACGAGATAGACGCCCTGATGCTGCCGTTCCTTCAGCGTCATACCGCTGAGGAGCTGTTCCACTCAGCCCAACTCTGGCGCATACCCTTTTCCCTGGTGCAGGACGTTGGGGAGGTAATGGCCGACCCGCAGTACCGGGAGCGAGGCTTCTTTGTTGACATAAAGCATCCCCAGGCGGGCGAGCTGACCTATCCAGGTGCGCCCTTGCAGATGCCCCAGAGCCCGTGGCGAGCCGGACGGGCCCCGCTGCTGGGCGAACACAACGCCGAGGTGTATGGCGAGTGGCTTGGCCTGGAGGCGGGTGACGTTGTGCGGCTACGGCAAAGTGGGGCCATCTGATGCGCCAGGCTCCTTCGACAGGCTCTCCGAGTGAAACATCGGAGTCCGCTGCTGCGGCTCGGACAGGACAGGGACTGGAGGGTGTGCGCATCCTGGACCTTACGCAGGTGTACGCCGGACCGTACGCCACGCGCTTGCTGGCGGACCTGGGCGCCGAGGTGCTGCGTATCGAGGCGCCCATGCGGGCCGGGCATGGGCCTGTGGGCCGGCTGCCGGCTGGCCTTGACATAATGTATCCCCAGCGGGAACCTGGGGAACAGCCGTACAACCGGTTCGCCTACTACAACGAGCTCAACCGCAACAAGATGGCCATGTCACTGGACCTGTCCACTGAGACCGGCCGGGGCGTGTTCCGGCGCCTGGTCGCAGTGTCCGACGTGGTCATGGAGAACTTTAGCCCCAGGGTGATGCCCAACTTCGGGCTGGACTACCCGGAGCTGCGCAAGCTGCGCCCGGACCTGCTCATGGTCTCGCTGCCTGCCTTGGGCCTCACCGGGCCCTACCGCGACTACGTGGCCTACGGGACCGGCCTTGAGGGTATGGTAGGCCTGGCCACGATGACGGGCTACCCGAACGGGCCGCCGCTGAAGACGGGCATCGCCTACGGCGACCCCGTAGGCGGCTTGCACGCTGCCTTCGGGACGCTGGCCGCCTTGCGGCACCGTCGCCTCACCGGGCAGGGGCAGCACATCGAGGTGGCCCTGCGGGAGTCTCTGACCATGACCATGGGGCAGGCCATCATGGACTACGCTATGAACGGCAGAGTGGGGCGGCGACAGGGCAACCGCCACGAGGCCTGGGTGCCCCACGGCGCCTACCCCTGCCAGGGCGAGGACGAGTGGGTCGCCATCGCGGTGCGGAGCGACAGCGAGTGGCGGTCGTTGCGCCAGGCCATGGGGGACCCCGAGTGGGCCAGGGACGATCGCTTTGCTGGTGCGCTTGGCCGCCACCAGCACCAGGCGGAGATAGACGAGCACCTGGGGCGCTGGACCAGGGGGTTTGACCACTACGGGCTGATGCGCAGGCTCCAGGACGCTGGTGTGCCCGCCGCCGCTGTGCTTAACATAAGGGAAATGGCGACAGACCCGCACTATGTGGCCCGGGGTTTCTTCCGGTCCGTCGAGCACCGGGCGGCGGGCGGCGCACACCTTTACCCGGGCGTACCCTGGAAGATGGGGCAAACGCCCGGGGCGGTGCGCCGCCCGCCGCCGGACTTCGGGGAGCACAACCGGTGGGCGCTGGCCGAGCTTCTTGGACTGCCGGAGGCGGAAGTATCTGAACTTGAGAGGCGGGGAGTGACGGCCACTGTCCCCGCTGCTTAGAACTTTGTAAGGAGGCTCGGTTGGAAGGATACGTGCTGTCGCCAGAGCTGCGTATGCTCCAGGCCACCGTCCGGCGGTTTGTCCACGAGGAAGTGCTGCCTCTGGAGGTGGGCATGGACCCGGAGGCGGTGGACATCTCTCAGGCCGACTGGGATCGCTTGGCCCACAAGGCCAAGGCCGCGGGCCTGTGGTGCCTGGGTGTGGCCAGGGAGTACGGGGGAGGTGGTCTGAGCGTCTTCGGCCAGTGCGTGGTGGCAGAAGAGACCGCCCAGCACCGCAACGGCTTTTACAACCCGGCCTATAGCGCCTTTGGCCGGCCTCCCCCGCCCATCATCTTCGCGGGTACGCCTGCCCAAATCCAAAAATACGGTGTGCCCACCGTCCGGGAGGCCCACAAGACCTTCTTTGCCATAACGGAGCCCTCTGGTGGGTCCGACCCGGCAACCGCCATCGAGACCCGGGGCGTGAAGCAGGACGGGCGATGGGTGCTGAATGGCACCAAGGTCTTCATCTCGGGCGCCCACGAGGCCCAGTGGGGCGTGCTCTTCGCGCGCACGGGCGGACCGGGGCACAGGGGCATCTCCTGCTTCATCATGGAGACGTCCTATCCCGGCTTCACGGTGCGCCCGGTGCCCGTCATCCGTCCCTGGTACCCCAACGAGATAGTCCTCCAGGACTGTCCGGTCCCGGAAGAGAACCTGCTCGGCGAGGAGAACAGGGGGTTCGACCTGGTGGCAAAACTGCTGGGCTACCTGCGTTTCCCCTACTCAGCGGCCAGTGTGGGTGTGGCGGCGGCCGCCCTGGGCATGGCAATCCACCATGCCAAGGAGCGGGTGACCTTCGGCCAGCCCCTGGCCCAGCGGCAGGCGATCCAGTGGATGCTGGCCGACTCCGAGATGGAAGTCAGGGCTGCCCGCTGGCTCACCTGGGAGGGGGCCTGGAAGGCTGACCGGGGAGAGGACTACCGCCAGGAAGCCTCCATCGCCAAGGTATTCTCCAGCGAGGTACTGGGCCGGGTGGTGGACCGGTCAATCCAGATTCACGGGGGCTATGGCGTGTCCAAGGCGCTGCCCCTGGAGCGATGGTATCGCGAAGCCCGAGTGCGCCGTCTGGGTGAAGGTCCCTCGGAGGTGCACCGCATGGTGATTGCCCGCAACCTGCTGAGGTGAAGGCTGCTGGCTTCAGTTTTCGGGTTTGATCTCAATAGCTAGCCGCTGGCCTGCGGGACCCTCAAGGGCAATATCCGGCTGTCTACCCTTCGCGTAGGGCATCACCATTATGCGGAACCCGTGGTCTACCAGGATGTCGGCCACGTCATCGGATACAAGGGTTAGCACGTAGTACACGTCACGGGGGCCGTTCAAGACATAGAGGTAATAGCGGCTTGGTTGGGGGTCTCCCTTGACGAGGCAGTTATGTAGGGTGGGTGTAGCGCAGCGGAACCCACCCCCCCGTCTGCCATGGTGACCAATGGTGTATGAATGTGGCGGCGACAGTAGGGCGAGCCTCGCTCACGTATCTGCGCTGGTGTCCCGACGGGTCGGGATTCGTTCCACCCACCCTACTGTAGCCTGTAGCCCCAAGCCTGCTTCGTCCTCTTCCGCCGCCATAGGGCAGTGTGTATAATATGGACTTAAATCTGAGTGACGAACGAGCTATGCGCTGTAGGGGTATTCGAGGGGCAACCGTGGTGGCGTCCAATACCAGGGAGGACATCCTGGCTGCCACCCGCGAGCTGCTGGGCCAACTTGTCGCCGCTAACAAGGTGGTGCCGGAGGACGTGGCCTGCGCTGTCTTCACTACCACTACGGACCTGACCGCAGAGTTCCCCGCAGTGGCGGCGCGCGAGATGGGTTGGTGGGAGGTGGCCCTGATGTGCGGCCACGAGATGGCGGTGCCCGACGGCCTGCCTCGTTGCCTGCGCATTATGCTCCTTGTTAACACCGAGAAACCTCCCCAGGAGTTGGTCCACGTATACCTTCGGGGAGCCGAAGTCTTGCGCTCGCGTGGGGTGGCCGCTCCATAGCGTAGCGTGAAAAGGTGGTAATGGCAGATGGTTGTGGTAATGCTAAGAGGCTGTCCGGAGAGCAATATCGAGGATGTGATCGAGCGCATCCATCACCACCCGGGCCTTTCCGCGCACCTGGTCCGCGGGGTGGAACGCACTGTCGTGGGGGTGGTGGGCCAGACATTTCCCGAGCTAAAGGATATGCTGGAGATGCTCCCGGGCGTGGAGGCGGTGCTGCCCATCTCCAAGCCCTACAAGCTGTCCAGCAGGGAGTTCCAGGTGGAGGACACCACCTTCAAAGTGGGGGACGTGACCATCGGGGGGCCCGACCTGGTGGTCATGGCCGGTCCTTGTGCTGTGGAGAGCGAGGAACAGGTGGTGGCCACGGCCCGAGCGGTGAAAGCGGCGGGCGCCCACATCCTTCGGGGGGGCGCCTTCAAGCCCAGCACATCGCCGTACAGCTTCCGTGGCAAGGGCAAGGAGGGCCTGGAGATCCTGGCCGTGGCCCGGCAGGAGACGGGGCTCCCTATTATCACCGAGGTCATGGCGCCGGGCGACGTGGAGCTGGTGGCTGAGTACACGGACGTCCTTCAGGTGGGTACGCGGAATATGCAGAACTACATCCTGCTGGACGAGGTGGGCAAGGCTAACAAACCGGTGATGCTCAAACGGGGCTTCGCGGCCACTATCCAGGAGTGGCTGCTGTCGGCGGAGTACATCCTGTCTCAGGGCAACCGCCGCCTCATGTTGTGCGAGCGTGGGATCCGCACCTTTGAGACCTACACCCGGAACACCATGGACGTCAGCGCCGTTCCGGTGATCCACAAGGAGAGCCACCTGCCCGTCATCGGTGACCCGAGCCACGGCACGGGAAAGTGGGACCTGGTGACGCCGCTGGCGCTGGCCGTGGTGGCGGCCGGGGCGGACGGCTTGCTCATTGAGGTGCACCCCACGCCGGACACTGCCCTGAAAGACGGTGCTCAGTCCCTCACTTTCGAGAACTTCCAGCGGCTGATGGAGAAGGTGGCGGTGGTGGCCCAGGCCGTGGGAAGGCCGCTGGCTCCCAATCTGGCCGGCTCTGCTACCCGCCGGTAAACGGCGCTTGACAGGGCTCCAGGCAGCCCTTAGAATATGAGCACTTTTAGGCTGGCTTGTCCTTGGCGAGGGGTTTTTGTACCTGCAAGCCAAAGTACAAGCAGGTAGCTGTGAAGGGAGATAGCCATGCAGCGGTACCTCTTGCGGCGTATCCTGCTCATGATCCCGGTGTTCGGTCTGGTGGCCCTGGCCACGTTCTCCATGGTGCGCTTCCTACCGGGCGATATTGTGACTATCATGGCCGAGGAGTTCCAGTACGCCGAGACCGTGGAGAGGATGCGAGACGAGCTGGGGCTCAATGACCCCTTCGTTGTCCAGTTCGGTAGGTGGGTGGGGGACATCGTGAGGGGCGACCTGGGCGACTCCATGTGGACCAAGCGCCCGGTGTGGGAAGACGTGAAGTGGCGCTGGCCGGTGACCGTTGAGCTGACCATAATATCCCTTATCATGCAGATGACCATTGCGATCCCTATAGGGATAATCGCAGCTATCCGCCAGGACACGATCTTGGACTACGTGACACGTACACTTGCCATCTTGGGGATAGCCGTGCCTACGTTCTGGACAGGCACGCTGGTGGTCACCTTACCTTCGGTATGGTGGGGGTGGACGCCCCCCCTGGAGTACAAGAGCCTCACCGATGATTTATGGGGCAACATAGGGATAATGCTGATTCCTTCCGCAATCCTGGCCGTCTTCCTGGGGGGCCGTGTGGTCCGCATGTTGCGGGCCACCATGCTGGAGGTGCTGCGGCAGGACTACATCCGCACGGCCTGGGCCAAGGGCCTGAAGGAACGCTCTGTCATTTACAGGCACGCCGCCAAGAACGCCCTTATCCCCGTGGTCAGCCTCATCGGCCTAGAGATACCAACTCTCCTGTCGGGCACGGTGGTAATAGAGAGGATCTTCGACCTGCCTGGCATGGGCCGGTATATGCTCGACCTTCTCGAGCAAAGGGACTATGTGCCCACCCAGTCGGTAGTGCTGCTATTCGCTCTCATGGTCATGGTGACGAACCTGCTGGTTGATCTCAGCTACGCTGTCCTGGACCCTCGGATCAGGTACTCATAGAAAAGCCCGGGTTAGGAGATAGGTCATGGCACAACAAGCAACACTCCAGGCGGTAAGTGGGCGGAAAGCCCGGCGCCACTGGACGCTGGACTTCATCATTCGCCTGGTGAGAGAGAAGCCCCTGGGGGTGGTCGGTGCCGTCATCGTGCTGGTGATGGCCCTGTTGGCGTTGTTCGCCAACTGGGTATCCCCCTTTGGCTACCACGAGACCCACTACTCGGATGCTCTGGTGGGCCCCAACTCTACCTATCTACTGGGGACCGACTACCTGGGTCGGGACCAGCTTAGCCGCATCATCTATGGCGCGCGCATCTCCATGGTGGTGGCCCTGGCTGCGGTATCCCTGGGAACCATCTACGAGGTACTGATTGGCTTGCCTAGCGCCTACTTTGGCGGCAAGCTAGACGCGATAGTACAGCGCTTCGTGGATGCCTTCATGGCCTTCCCGGCTCTGCTCATCATGCTCGTTGTCTCCTCCATCCTGGGCCCTGGGCTGCTCAACATCATCGTGGTCCTGTCTATTTTTGGTGTGTCCTCATCGCGCGTTATCCGGGGGGCCGCTCTCGCGGTCAAGGAAAACGTGTACGTTGAGGCGGCCAAGGCCCTGGGCTGTAGCCATTTACGCATCATGCTCCGCTACATATTGCCCAACGTCATGGCGCCCATCATAATCGTGGCTACGTTGCGTTTTGGCCAGGTTATCCTTACGGAGTCCACCCTCAGCTTCCTGGGTTATGGAATTCCGCCCCCCTTCCCTTCTTGGGGTAGAATGTTGAGCGAGGAGTCCCGCCTGTACATGTACCGGGCGCCCTGGTTGGCCATCTGGCCCGGAGTGGCCTTGACGAGCGCGGTGTGGGGCTTTAACGTGTTTGGGGACGCCATTCGAGACCTCCTTGACCCGCGGATGAGGGGCGGAGGCGCGGGGCGGTTCCGCTAGTCACAAGGAGGATGCCTGGAAGATGAAGACTGTAGAGGAAACCCCCAAGACTGTCATCCGGCCCATCAGAGAAGATGATCTGTCCAGGTTCATCGAGGCTGACTACCACCAGACGGGGAAGCGCCGCGAGGCCTACTGGCAGGACCGCTTCTCCCACTTCGCTCACCGTCACCCATTGGCTTGCCTGGTTGCCGAGGACGATGCCGGAGCCATGGTGGGCTACGTCGTGGGAGACGTCAGAGGGTGGGAGTACGGGGTGCCTGAAAGCACGGGCTGGATAGAGGCTATCAACGTCCGCCCCGACCTCCAGCGCGCCGGTGTGGCCTCGCGCTTGATGGACCAGCTCCTCGGCTATTTCAAGAGGGCCGGGGTGAAGCAGGTGTATTGCGTGGTGGACTGGGAGCAGGAGGGGGCTATCCGCTTCTTCCGGTCCCACGGCTTCCGACCGGGTGATTTCGTCTTCTTCGAGAAAGAGCTATAATAGTGGGTGGCTTTGGGCACAACTCGTAGGGAGGACTGCTATAGAAATGGCCGAGCTCAAGCAGGTAGCTGTTTACGGAAAGGGCGGTATTGGCAAGTCCACTACCACGTCCAACATCGCCGCTGCCGCATCCCACATGGGGCTGACGGTGCTCCAGGTGGGATGCGACCCCAAATCGGACTCCACCACCACACTGCTGGGGGGCAAGATGCTGCCCACTATTCTCAACGAGATGAGGACGGTGGGTATCAGCGATGAGACCTGGGACAAGTGTGTGGTCAAGGGGTACAATGGCGTGTGGTGCTCCGAGGCGGGCGGGCCCCGTCCCGGTGCGGGCTGTGCAGGTAAAGGTGTGGCGGTGGCGCTGGACCTTATTGCCCAGTACAAGATCCGCGAGAAGCTCGGTATCACCTTCGCCTTGTATGACGTTCTGGGCGATGTGGTGTGTGGTGGTTTCGCTCAGCCCATGCGCCGGGGCTATGCCCGCGAGATCTACTTGATAACCAGCGGCGAGCTGATGGCGCTCTATGCCGCCAACAACATCGCCAAGGCGGTAAGCCTGCTGGTGTCCGAGGGCGCGGACTGCGCCATCGGCGGCATCATCAACAACATGCGCAACGTGGCCGGGGAAAAGGAGCTGGTGGAGGACTTCGCCAGCATCCTGGGCGTACCCATCATGGCCTACGTGCCGCGCTCTGAGTTGGTACAGAAGTCCGAGTTGGAACGGAAGACGGTGGTAGAGGCGTACCCGGAGTCTCCTCAGGCCAAAGTTTACGCCCAACTGGCGGAACGCATTATCCACAACAAGGACCGCAAAGTCGCCAAGACCATGGAGATTGACGATATTATCAAGCTGCTCAACAAGCACCAGATGTTGTTTGCCTAGGTGGGGTCGTGGGTAGCCGAGGACAGGCGTAACTCTGCGAAGGGGGGCATTGTTCAATGCCCCCCTTCCTTTGTCTGCTGCAAAGGAGGTAAGAGGGAGGATGTTTCCGGCCATAGACAAGAGGGTGACCGCAGCCGAAATCCTGAGTGAAATCAAGGATGGCTCAGTCATTGGCATCGGGGGTTGGGGTGCCACCCGCAAACCCATGGCGTTGGTGCGGGCCATCGCCCGCTCGCCGGTCAAGGACCTCACGGTGCTGAGCATGGCTGGCCAGGACCTGGACCTGCTGATCGGGGCCAAGAAGGTCAAGAAGGCCATTTTCCCTTTCGCCGTGTACGACGAGATACCGGGTATGGCCCTGTACAACTTCCGCCGCGCCCGCCAGGAGGCCACCGCGGAGTTCATGGAGCTCTCGGAGTACATGGTGCTCTCCGGGCTTCGAGCGGCAGGCGAGCGCCTGCCCTTCCTCCCCGTGCGCTCGGGGCTGGGTTCGGACATATTGACTATTAACCCTGAGATCAAGGTGATCGAGGCGCCATACACTGGCGAGAAGCTGGTGGCCATGCCCGCTCTTCACCTGGACGTGGCCATCATTCATGCCAATGCCGCTGATCCCTCGGGGTATGGTCAGGTGCTGGGACCCATGAACATGGACAGCGCCATGGTGCGGGCCGCAAAGAAGGTGTTTCTCTGCGCTGACCGGATCGTGTCCGTGGACGAGCTAGGCCAGCACCCCCATACAGTGAAAGTCTGGCGGCCATTCGTCACCGGCGTGGTGGAGATACCTTATAGCGCGCACCCCTCCCGTTCCCCTCCCGACTACGGGGTGGACATGGCCCACATGCGAGAGTATACGGAGCACGCCGCTGACGCCCAGCACTTCCCCGCGTATCTGGACAAGTACGTGTATGGTGTGGAAACCCAGGAGGCCTACCTGGAGAAGGTGGGCGGAGTGGCCAGGCTGATACAGCTCAGCCGGGGGGGCAGCTAACATGGCCTACGCCAAGGACTATTCGCTGGAAGAGCAGATAATCTCCCGCATTGCCAGGTTCTTCGGCCCGAACGACGAGCTTCAGACGGGTGCGGCCACCTACTGTGGCATCGCCGGCCTGATCCTGGCCAAGCACACGCGTGCGCCCAGGCTCATCTTGAGGGGCACCTCCCGCCTGAGCCTCAACTTGCTGGCCGACGTGGTTGGCGGTATGCGCGGCGAGCTGGCCATCGAGGCCCTCAAGACCTCTGAAGAGATCTTCGTCATGGCTGGCTGGGGCGCTTGGTATATGCTGATGAGCCCTGCGCAGGTGGACATGTACGGCAGCGCCAACATATCTCTTATTGGGGACATGCGCAAGCCCAGCGTGGCCCTCATTGGCGCCAGGGGTTTGCCGGACAACTGCACCAACAACCGGGAAATCAACTGGGTAGTGACCAACCACAGCAAAAGGCTGTTTGTGCCCAAAGTGGACTTCGTCTCTGGGCCGGGCTGGGTCCCCGAGCGCGCCTCAGGGGCCATCAAATACGGGCATCCCCAGTATGTTATCTCCAACTTGGGGGTGATGGACTTTGACCCCCAGACGCATCGCATGCGTCTGGCCTCGGCGCACAAGGGGGTCACTCCGCAGCAGGTGCAGGAGAACACGGGATTCGAGCTGCTAATGCCCCCAACGGTGCCGGAGACGGAGCCGCCCACCGAGGAGGATGTCTGCCTCATCCGAGAGGAGATAGACCCCCTGGGCGTTTGCCGGCTAGACCACGCTCGCGGGCCCCAGGCGGCCGAGGTCATGGCCGAGATCCGCAAGCTGGAAACGGCGCTGGCGCGATAGTGCCCGTTGCCCATTTGTCGTCATTGCGAGTATCACAGGTCCCGAGGCGTCGGGACCCAATGTAGAGCAATGAACCGGCTCGCGGCGTGCGCATTCCGTCGTTGCGAGGACCCCGACGCATCGGGGGACTGTATGTCATTGCGAGGAGCGGAGCGACGAAGCAACCTTCTGATGTGCACACAGGTTGGGGATTGCTTCGCTGCGGCTCGCAAAGACGGGACGGTCGGTTCATTGAAAGGAGCGTAGCGACGAAGCAATCTACAGACAGTGCCACCGTTCCCGACATGTCGGGACTTCGCTCCGCTCGCAATGACGGACGGGAAATCCTAGACCGGGGATTAGGGCTGCCGCAGCGAGGTTGACAGCTCCAGCGTAAGCTAGCTACAATAGCTTCTCTGGAGTGTCCGTTGGCCGTGGAGGCCAGGTACGAAACACTAGAAGGGAGGGATGATGATTGTCGGAGGTCGTGGCTGAATCCGGAGAGAGCTTCGAGAGCTTGCTCCGCCGTTTCAACAAGAAGCTTCAAGCAGATGGTATCCTGGTAGAGGCAAGGCGGCGTGAGCATTTTGAGCCTCCTAGCGTGAGGCGTAAGAAAAAGGAAGCGGCCAAAAGGCGCAAGAGCCTTCGTCGTAGCTACTAATTCAGTTCAATAACCTCGATACAATATGCAAGCTCAAGGCGGCCTTCAGGAAAGACTGATGCAGAGCCTGCATGACGCTGTGCGGAACCGGGACGAGATCCGGCGTTCGGTACTGCGTTTGACCCTGGCGGCGATTCACAACGCCGAGATTGACCACAGGGGACCTCTGGGTGAGGGCGGCATACAGGAAGTGATCTCCCGGGAGGTCAAGAAGCGCCGGGAGAGCATCGAGGCCTTTCGCAAGGGCAACCGGCCGGACCTGGTGGCCCGGGAAGAGGCTGAGTTGCTCATTCTGGAGGAGTGGATGCCGGCTCAGCTCTCCCGGGAGGAGATTGTCCGGTTGGCCCACCAGGCGGCCCAGGAGGCGGGCGCTCGGGGCCCTCGGGACAAGGGACGGGTGATGGGCAAGCTCATGCCCCAGGTGAAGGGCCGCAGCGAAGGGCAGGTGGTGAGCCAGGTAGTAGACGAGGTCCTGGCTAGCCTGTCTTGACATCCCCTTTCAGCAGCTCAGGCAGTCCGGGACAATGCGCTTTGGCGTAGTCGTTTTCCCCGGCACCTGGAGCGACACGGACTGTTACCATGCTCTGGGGGCGGTCCTGGGCTACCGAGTTGACTACGTTTGGCACCAGCAGACTGACCTCTCAGCCTACAATGGCATCGTCCTTCCAGGCGGGTTCTCGTACGGCGACTACCTGCGGCCGGGGGCCATAGCTCGGTTCTCTCCTGTCATGGCATCCGTGGCGCGGTTCGCTGCCGATGGCGGGCTGGTGATCGGCATCTGCAACGGCTTCCAGGTTCTTTGCGAGGCCGGCCTCCTCCCTGGCGTGTTGTTGCCCAATTCCCACCTCCAGTACCGCTGCCAGTGGACGAATCTCCGTGTGGACAACACCATGACCCCTTACACCGGCACTTGCCGTCCTGGGCAGGTGCTGCGGGTCCCCATATCCCACGGCGATGGCAACTACTACGCCGACGAGGCCACCCTGACCGATTTGGAGAGGCACGGACAGGTGGTATTCCGCTACTGCACGCCGGATGGGGAGGCGACCCCCGAGTCTAACCCCAACGGGGCGGCCCGCAACATCGCCGGCATCTGTAACCAACAGCGCAACGTGCTGGGAATGATGCCCCATCCCGAGCGCTGCTGCGAGCAGGTCCTGGGCGGCACTGACGGCAGATTCATCTTCCAGTCAATTGCTAGCTATCTGGAAGCGCTGGGGGGCTAGCCACACTGTATAATGGTGCAGCATGGGCGTGTTCAAGGTCACCATACAGATAGGGGACCCGGGCGGAGAGCGCTTCGAGAGCGTGGCCGCTCTCGTGGACACCGGCGCCAGCCACACAACGGCGCCAGCCTCGCTGCTCAACCGGCTGGGTGTGGATCCCCATGCCCGGTCCCGATTCGAGCTTGCGGATGGCAGTATCCAGGAGTTTGATGTGGGACTTACTTGGGTGAGAGTGGATGGTGAGACCACAATCACTTCAATAGTTTTCGCCCCCGAGGGGGCCGAATCTGTCTTGGGCGCCATTACCATGGAGCAACTTCTTCTGGCGCCAGACCCAGTCAGGCGGCAACTGGTGCCCGTGCCAGGCCTGCTGAAGTAGCCTGTGCCTGTAGACCAGCGAGTCCTGGACGAGATCGCCCTGTCCCGGGCGGAGTACGACCTCATCGTGCAACGCTTGGGCCGCGAGCCGAGCGACGTGGAGTTGGGCATGTTCGGCGCTCTTTGGAGCGAGCACTGCGGCTACAAGCACTCAAAGCCCCTGCTCAAGCTTTTCCCCAGCAAAGGCCCTCGCGTGCTGGTCGGCCCGGGAGCAGAGAACGCCGGCGCTGTGGACATCGGCGACGGAGTGGCCGTGGTGATGAAGATGGAGTCGCACAACCACCCGTCGGCCATTGAGCCGTACCAGGGAGCGGCTACCGGCGTGGGCGGCATTGTGCGGGACATCTTCACCATGGGGGCTCGTCCCGTGGCTCTGCTCAACTCGCTCCGTTTCGGCCCTCTGAGCGAGCCGCGCAACCGCTACCTCTTCGGCGGCGTGGTGGCGGGCATCGCGGGATATGGCAACTGCCTGGGCATCCCCGACGTGGCGGGCGAAGTCTGCTTCTCGCCTGCGTATAGCCACAATCCCCTGGTCAACGCCATGTGCGTGGGCCTGACCGAGGCCCGCTCCCTGGTACGGGGCCAGGCCCGCGGGCTGGGCAACCTGCTCATGCTGGTGGGCTCCGATACGGGCAGGGACGGGATCCACGGAGCGTCCGGGTTGGCCTCGCGCACCTTCGAGGCGGGGCGAGAGCTCCGGCCTACGGTGCAGGTGGGCAACCCCTTCCTGGAGAAGCTGTTACTGGAGGCCTGCCTGGAGCTTGTGGGTCGGGACTACGTGGTGGGCATCAACGACCTGGGGGCAGCGGGCCTGACTAGCTCCGCGGTGGAGGCCGCGGCCCGGGGCGGCAGCGGTCTGGACATTGATGTGCTGCAGGTGCCGCGCCGGGAGCAGGACATGACCGCCTATGAGGTCATGCTATCAGAGTCCCAGGAGCGCATGCTCGTGGCCGTCAAACAGGGCTTCGAGGACAGGGTGGAGGCTGTGTTCCGCCGCTGGGGTCTGTCCTCGGTGGTGCTTGGCCGGGTGACCAGCGACGGCATGGCGCGCGTTCGTGAGGGCGACCGCCAGGTCGCTGAGGTCCCCGTTGCCCTGTTCACAGACCCGCCCCAATACCGCCTGGAAGGGCGCATGCCGAAAGAGCTACAGCCGCACCGGGAGAAACGTCTGGACCTGCTGCGCGACCTGCCGGAGGAGCCAGGCCAGCTTTTGCTCCGGCTGCTGGCTTCGCCCAACATCGCCTCTAAGGAATGGGTCTATCGCCAGTACGACCACCAGGTGCTGACCAACACGGTGGTGTCGCCCGGCGCGGCAGATGCCGCTGTGCTCAGGGTGAGGGGCACCCCCAGGGGCATCGCCCTGGCCACCGACGGCAACGGCCGCTTGTGCTACCTGGACCCCTATGTGGGTGGGGCGCTGGCCGTGGCCGAGGCTGCCCGCAACGTGGCCTGCGTGGGAGCGCGTCCGCTGGCCCTTACCGATTGCCTCAATTTCGGCAATCCAGAGAACCCGGGCGTCTACTGGCAGCTCGAGCAGGCCATCCGGGGCATGGCCGACGCCTGCCGCAGGCTCGATGTGCCGGTGATCAGTGGCAATGTTAGCCTGTATAATGAGACCCAGGGTAAGCCCATCTACCCCACGCCCGTAGTGGGCATGCTGGGCCTGGTGGATGACGCCGCCCGGCACTGCACCTCCGGGTTCAAGTGCCCTGGGGATGTGGTAGCGCTCCTTGGGGGAGGCGCTGACCCGCAGGGGGGCCTGGCGGGCAGCGAGTACCTGGAAGTGGCGCATGGCCTGGTGGTCGGAAAGCCAGTGGTGGACCTGGCTGCTGAGGCCCGCGTCCAGCGGGTGGTGGTGGAGGCCATCTCACGGGGCTTGCTGCACTCCGCCCACGACTGTGCCGACGGGGGGCTGGCTGTGGCCCTGGCGGAGTGCTCGATATTGGGGGGGATGGGGTTCCAAGGCCAGGTGCCCCTGGTGGCGGGGCGGGGCGACGCCAGCCTGTTCGGGGAAGCCGCCTCGCGCATCGTGGTCAGCGTGGCCAGGGCAGACCAAACAAACCTGGAGGGGCTGGCCCGGGCCCACGGCGTGCCGTGCCAGGTGCTGGGTAGGGTGGGGAATGCGCGTTTCGCACTCAAGGGCTACCTGGACCTGCCGCTGACCCGGCTCGCAGCGGCCTGGCGGGGTGGCCTGGAAGACGCCCTCAAAGGCCTGCCCTGAGCCTGTCGAAGTCCCGACATGTCTGGATGATCCCGTCCCTTGGCATAAGGGTGCCCGTAGGCTGGGCTACCCTTCGCTGGACGGGGCAATTTCCGCTGGCCCCGGTTGACAGCGACCTGCTAGTGCCGCCTATAATGGCACGGGCAAGAGCAGGACTTCGTAACTGGGGTCGCCGAGCTGGCAAGGGCGGAAACGGACGCTTTCTAAGACGGCTGCGGGCTCCCGCTAGAATAGGTGGTCGTTCCACCTCCTGCTTGACATGGTCGAAGCGCCCAGTATAGATTATCGGACAGGTGTTCTAAATGAAAATCGTATTGCTCCAAGACGTGCCTGGCCTGGGGCAGTTGGGCCAGGTCAAAGAGGTGGCCGACGGCTACGGCCGCAACTATCTTCTACCGCGTGGGTTGGCGGAGATGGCCACGGCCGCGGCGCTGGCCAAGGCAGAACAGCTCAAAGCCAAAGAGGCGCGGCTCAAAGCGAAGGCTGATGCCGAGCTGAAGGAGCTGGGCGAGCTGTTGGAAGGCCTTAAGATCAGGCTGCGGGCCAAGGCGGGTGCCGAGGGCAAGCTGTTCGGCTCGGTGGGCGCCGCCGACATCGCCGCGGAGCTGAGCAAGCAAGCGGGCCACGAGATAGATAGGCGCCGCGTCGCCCTGGAAGACCCTATCAAGCAAGTGGGCATCCATCCGGTTACCGTTCGTCTCAGCCCTGAGGTAACACCTACTATCAATGTGGTGGTAGAGCCGGAGGAGTAATGGACTCTGGCTTTGGCGAGGCCATCCTTCCAGGTAAGGAGCGGGTGGCCGCAGGCCGCCCCGACGAGTCTGGGGCCCAGGGAAGGTCTGAGCCTCTACCGCCTCACGACATCGAGGCTGAAGAGGCGGTAATCGGCTCGCTCATCATTGATGGCGAGGCCATCTTCCGTATCGCCCCTTTCCTCAAGCCCGAGGACTTCTTCCGCGAGCAGAACCAGTGGTGCTACCAGGCGTGCCTGGCCCTCTACCAGCGCAACGAACCCATCAACCAGGTCACGCTGGCCCATGAGCTGGCCGGGCAGAAGCGGCTGGATGAGGCGGGGGGGCTAGCCTATCTGAGTACGGTGGCTGCCCAGGTGCCCACCTCCCTCCACATTGAGCAGTACGCGCGCATCGTCCACCGGACGGCCACCCTGCGGGGACTCATCGCGGCCGCCGGGCGGATCGCGCGGCTGGGCTACGAGGGCGGGCCTGATGTGGACGAGGCGCTCGGCCGCGCCGAGGAGATCCTGTTCCGGTTGCGGCGTCCCGAGAGCTCGGAGCGGGGCTTCGTCCACATCCGTGATGTGCTGGACCATTACCTTGCCGAGACGGCGCTGGCCACGGCTGACGTCCTGCAGCGCCGCCGCAGCCACCTGCCGACTGGATTCAAGGACGTGGACAAGGTGCTGGGCGGCTTCCACCCCTCGGACCTGATCATACTGGCTGCCCGCCCAGGCCTGGGCAAGAGTGCCCTGGCCCTGAACATTGCCCGGCACGTGGCCCTGGACCACGGGGCCACAGTGGCCTTCTTCAGCCTGGAGATGGCCAAGGAGCAGCTCGCTCAGCGCCTGCTGGCCGGCGAATCTGGGATAGATGGGCAGCGCCTGCGCATGGGCACCTTTAACGATACCGAGGAGCGGGCCATCATGGAGGCCAACGGCATCCTATCCGAGGCCCCTATCTATGTGGACGATACGCCGCTGGTGAGCGTGGTGGAAATGCGCAGCAAGGCGCGCCGCCTGCACAGCGAGCGGCCCAATGGTATCGGATTGCTCATCGTGGACTACCTCCAGCTCATGCGGGCCGATGGCCACCGGGACAACCGCGTGCAGGAGATCGGCGAGATATCTCGCTCGCTCAAGGGTGTCGCCCGGGAGCTGGATGTGCCCGTGCTGGCGGTGTCTCAGCTTAGCCGGGCGGTGGAGGCCCGGACTGACCGCGTCCCGCAGCTCTCCGACCTGAGAGAAAGTGGCTGCCTAAGCGGTGACACGCTGGTCACGCTGGCCGACCACGGGGCACGCGTGCCGATGCGCGACCTAGTCGGCAAGTCTGGTTTTCGGGTTTGGGCGCTGAACGATCTAACACTTAGAATCGAAGCGGCTACCGTGAGCCGCGCCTTTGGAACAGGCCGCAACAACATCTATCGCCTCATTACCCGTTTGGGGAGGACGATTTGCGCGACAGGGAATCACGAGTTCCGGACGTTCGCTGCGTGGCAGCGGCTTGACACCTTGGGAGTGGGGAATCGCATTGCCCTGCCCCGCCGAATGGGGAGCGGCCCTTCGAAGCTGCTCTCGTCTGGTGAAGCCGCGCTGTTGGGGCATCTTGTGGGCGACGGTTGGCGCTCACTCGGTATGGCCTACATGGGCACTGGGCTGTACAAGCAAAACGTTAGCCGCGAGCGGACTGCGCGCTTGGCCCTGGCCGTCGGCGGTGATGTGCGAATTGCAGCGCTGGCGTCGAGCGATGTCTACTGGGACGAGATCATTTCGGTTGAACCGGCTGGTGAAGAAGACGTATATGATCTGACCGTGCCAGGCCCCGCCAACTTCATCGCGAACGACATCGTGGTACACAACTCCATCGAGCAAGACGCCGACGTGGTGATGTTCATCCACCGCGAGGATGCCTACCAGCGCGAGGAAGACTGGAAGAGGAACCATCCCCTGGAGCCTTTTCCCAAGGGCATTGCGCGGATCATCGTGGCCAAGCACCGCAACGGTCCCGTGGGTAGCTTGAAGCTGTACTTCCGGGACCACCTGGCCAAGTTCGAGAACCTGGCTGCGGCTCGGGAAGAGGACTTCTGATGTCTTTCCAGGGAAGGACCGAGTCTCCAGGAGACCTGTCCCAGGGCTCGGCGCCCACCGGGCGGGTGGCGCCTTCCGCACCATTCGCCGGCTTTCCACCTCGGACGCAGGCGGTGGCTTTGCCGAGCCTGTTCTTCTCCGACCTGCTGCCCCAGATTCACGACGCGGCCGAGCTGCGGGTGTGCCTGCACGTTTTCTGGCGCCTGGGGCAGCTCCGAGGCTATCCCCGTTTCATTACCTACGGTCAACTGGCTGCGGACCCCGCCCTGAGGCGAGGTTTGGGCGCTGCTGATCTGCCGGCTGCCCTGAAAGCGGCGGTATCCCGTGGTGTCCTGCTCACCCTGGCGGTGGAGCACGACGGGGCGGGCCATCAGCTTTACCTTATCAACGACCAATCGTCGCGCCGGGCGGTAGACCGGATTGCCAGAGGTGAGTTAGCCGTGTCGTTGGGTAGTGGTCCCCCGGCACCCGCTGCGGTGGCCGCGCCCGAGCCCCGAGGCGTTGGGGCCAGCATATTCTCCCTCTATGAGCAGAACATCGGTCTGCTCACGCCTCTTATCGTTGAGGAACTGGCTGAGGCGGAGAGAAAGTATCCCGCGGCTTGGATAGAGGAGGCTTTCCGCGAGGCGGTGCAGCTCAAGGTGCGCAAGTGGAGATACATCGCTCGCATTCTGGAGAGATGGGCCACCGAAGGCAAGGAAGATGGAGAGACTAGGCGACATCCTGAAACGGGCGGGGCCTCCCGACCCCGGCGGCCGGCCGGGCGCGGGCGCCACCCCCTCTGGGGCTGAGCCGTCGGCCGTTCGACCCTTCGACTCTGCTCAGGGTGATCGGCGAATTTGTCCGCGCTGCCAGGGGAGCGGCTGGCTCACTCTTGACGTGCCTGCCGGTCACCCCAGGTTCGGAGAGGCATTACCCTGCACTTGCCGCAGACAAGAGCTGGACTCACAGAAGCAGTCGCGGTTGGAGCAATACAGCAACCTGGGGCCGTTGGCCCAGCACACCTTCGAGACATTGCTGCCCAAGGGGCGGAGCGCCGGCCCGCAAAACCAGGAGCGGTTTGCCAAGGCCCTCGGGGCGGCCCGCGCCTTTGCTACTAGCCCCAAAGGATGGCTGGTTCTTACGGGGGTTAGCGGCTGTGGTAAGACCCACCTGGCGGCGGCGATTGCCAACCACCGCCTGTCCCAGGGGCAGCCGGTTTTCTTTGCCAGCGTCCCCGACCTGCTGGACCACTTGCGTAGCGCCTTTTCTCCCAACCGCGAGGAGTCCTATGACGCCATGTTTGAGCAGGTGCGGACTGCTCCCCTTCTAGTGCTGGATGACCTCGGCACTCAGAGCACCACTCCGTGGGCCAGGGAGAAGCTGTTCCAGGTGCTCAACCACCGCTACGTTGCCCAGCTTCCCACCGTGGTGACTGCCATCACTCTTGAGGAGATGGAGGACCGCTGGCGCAGCCGCCTGAGCGACCCCAATGGGCTGTTCGGGCGTCAGGTGTGGGAGGTCGGCCGGCGGGAGGTCCCCATGTTCCAGCAAGTTGGCGGCGTGGACCTGACCATGCTTTCCTCCATGACCTTTGACAACTTTGACACCCGAGGGCTGCACGGTGGGACCGGAGACTCCCAGGCGAAGGAAAGCCTGCGCTACGCCTTCCGGGCAGCCAGGGAATTCGCCGAGTCCCCCGAGGGATGGCTGGTGCTACTGGGCGCCACCGGCTGCGGCAAGACCCACCTGGCGGCGGCCATCGCCAACTACTCCCTGCAGCGGGGCCAGCCCGTGTTCTTTGCCTCGGTCCCGGACCTTCTGGACCACTTCCGCTCCCTGTTCTCGCCAGAGAGCCGGCAGACCTACGACCACATCTTCGAGGAGGTGCGCCGGGTGCCTCTGATGATCCTGGACGACTTCGGGGTACACACGGGAACGCCCTGGGCCCAGGAGAAGCTGTACCAGCTCCTGAACTACCGCTATGCCGCCCGCCTGCCCACTGTCATCACCAGCCCGCTGGACGAGGACGATATGGAAGCGCCCTTCGGCTCCCGCATGGTGGACCCCAAGGTAAGCACCGTGGTGCATATTCAGGCGGCCGACTACCGGGCGGGCCGCACGGACCAGGGTCCCCCCCCGCCACGACCCCGGGGCCGGCCGCCTCGTCGGATGTAGGCGGCCATGACCGGGAGCCAGGACTGCGTCTTCTGTCGCATCATCGCCCGGCAGGAGCCGGGCACCATCCGCTACGAGGACGGCGACGTGGTGGTGATCGAGAACAAGCTGCGCTGGGCCCCCATCATGTTGCTGGTGCTGCCGCGGCGGCACGTAACCCAGCAGGAGATGTGGCGGGAGATGGCGCGGATCGGGCAGGTGGCCGTGGAGGTGGGGAAGCAGGCCTGCCCCAACGGCTTCCGGCTTCTATCCAACTTCGGGGCCGACGCCATGCAGAGCCAGGACCACGGTCACCTGCACATCATCGGTGGCACGTTCCTGGGCCCCTACGCTTGAGCAATGTAGTGCCCCGGCTCATTTGGGCCGTTCAGTGGGTTTGTCGTCTTGCCGACAGACGCCGTGCTGGTGCAGGTCTATGCTGGCAGTAAGGATCACGGGAAAACAGGTATGGTGAGGTTCATATGGCGTACTTGGTGGTGGCGGCCCTTGTTGTCTTAATGGTGCTGCTGGCTCTGCCTGCGGGCAAGAAAGAGAGGCCAGTCAACGGTGGCTGAGGCACGGGCTTCTCCGGCGTGTCCGGAGACTGCGACGAGACGCCAGCAAGTCTCGCCAGGTAGCAGGGTGGGTGTAGTCCGCCCCTGTCTTTGTCTTATCATCGGCGGTGCGCCGATGTTCCGTTTGGGCCTACGGTCTGGGGCCAGCGCCTAGCCGGCTAAAGCGATGCAGGGGGCCTGACCCAGGGTTGCATTGACCGTCAACCGGCGCGTGCCCCGCAGCAACTCAATTTGTACCCGGTCGCCTATGTTGCGGGCCTGTATGGCAGCTATCAACTGGTCGGCCGTGGCAATGTCCTGCCCTTCGAAGCCGAGCACGATGTCCCCCGGCCGGAGGCCAGCCCGCTCGGCGGCGCTGCCGAGCTCTACCCTTGTTACCAGGGCGCCAAGGTCTGTGGCCAGCCGGGCGCGGAAAGCGACGGCTGGTGTAACGGTGAACGCGTCCACGCCCAGAAAAGGTTGAGGGCGCTGGGCTCTGGCGATCAACTGCCGGGCTACCTCCCGGGCGGTGTCGCTGGCGATGGCAAAACCGATGCCGATGGGCTTTACGCGCTCTTCCAGCTCAATGGCCGTGTTTACGCCCACCACCTCGCCTCTCAGGTTCACCAGCGGGCCTCCGCTGTTCCCCGGGTTGATAGCAGCATCGGTCTGGACCAGGTTATTGAGCACTGCGCTGCCTGGCTCCTGGATGCTGCGTCCCAGGGCGCCCACCACGCCCACGGTGACCGTGGGGCCGCCTTCCAGGCCCAGGGCGTTGCCCACGGCGACCACCCACTCGCCCACGCGCAGACTGGAGGAGTCAGCAAAAGGCAAGACGGGGAGCTCTGTGCCTTCGATCTTGAGCACGGCCAGGTCATTGCCCGGGTCCTGGCATACCAGGTTGGCTGCGAAGTTGCGGCCGTCCGGCAGGCTCGCCTGGATGTTGGTCGCCCCCTCGACCACGTGGTTGTTAGTCAGGATGTATCCCTGGGGGTCGAAAATGAAGCCGGAGCCAGCGCCCTGCTGAGGGACTGGCTGGAAGAAAAAGCCCAGGCCCACTGTCTCTACCGTTATTGCTGCCACCGCGGGCTTCACGGTCTCTACGACATCTACCAGCGAGGGCAGGCCTGCTGTCTGGTTGGCCGGGTTCAGCGACGGACTGGCTGGCGCTGCAAACGTCGGTGGTGGGAGGGTGGGGGTCTCGCTGGTAGGGGAACCTGGAGTTGGAGTAGCCCTCGGAAAGCAGCCCATCGCTGCGCCCAGTAGGACGAGAGCCATGAGGATTGCGGCGGTTGCTCTCATGTTGGTGTCACCTACAGCCTATTCTCACGCAGGGCGGGCGCCGATTGCAAGATGTGTCCTGTGAAGAAACTGCGGTGAAATCCCGACATGTCGGGACGTCGAGGTACTTCGTTTGGGCAAGGCTGGACCCTGGCTACAGGAGCTTGTCCACCGGCTGTGATCGGGTTTCCGCTCCCAACTCGTTGACCAGCAACTCGCGTACAACGTTGGGGTTGGCTCGTCCGCGTGTGGCCTTCATCACCTGTCCCATCAGGAAGGTAACGGCCTGGGACTTGCCCACGCGGTAGTCGGCCACGGCCTTCGGGTTTTCGGCGATGACCTGGACGATCACGCTCTTCAGTAGCGACGCTTCGGATAGCTGGGCCAGGCCCTTCTCGGCTACCAGGTCCGGGGCGCGCCGCCCGGTGCGGAACATCTCCTCAAAGACGGCCTTGGCCACCGGGCCGCTCACGGAACTGGCATCCACCATATCGAGCAACTCGCTAAGGTGCTGAGGCATGATCCTGGATTGTGTGACCTCTACGGCAGCGTCGTTGAGCAGCCGGGAGAACTCACCGAGCATCCAGTTGCTCACTGCTTTGGCCCGGGCTGCCAGCCGGTCGCCGTTTAGCGTGCCCCCGGCCTTAACGGCAGCCTCGAAAAAGTCAGCCCAGGCAGGGGAGGTCACAAGCAGCCTGGCGTCGTAGCCGGGAAGGCCGTACTGGGAAATGAACCGCTGCCGGCGGGCATCGGGCAACTCGGTCAGTTGGCCGCGCAGCCGCTCCACCCACTCAGGAGTCACCACCAGGGGGGGCAGGTCCGGCTCGGGGAAGTAGCGGTAGTCATGGGCGTACTCTTTGCTGCGCTGGGAGACGGTTATGCCCTTCTCCTCCACCCAGCCTCTGGTCTCCTGCGCCGGCTCAACGCCAGACTCCCACAGGCCGCGCTGGCGCTCTGCCTCGTAGGCCAGGGCGCGGTAGACTGCCCGGAAGCTGTTCATGTTCTTGACTTCCACCTTAGCCCTGGGTAGGTCCGGGTCGCCCAGGCGGCGCAAGCTGATGTTGGCGTCGCAGCGGAAGCTGCCTTCTTCCATGCTGCCCGTGGACACGCCGACAAAGAGCAGAATGCTGTGCAGCTTGACCAGGTACTCCCGGGCCTCCTCGGGCGAGCGCATATCGGGCTCGCTAACGATCTCCATGAGGGGGACTCCGGACCGGTTGACGTCCACCAGGCTATAGGTCTCGCCCCAAGGTGAAGTCCGGTGGGTGAGCTTGGCTGTGTCCTCCTCCAAGTGCACGCGGTTGATGCGGACGCGTTTCACGCTATCCTCGACCTCGATGTCCAGCCAGCCACGGCGGGAAAGGGGCGCGTCGTACTGGGAGATCTGGTATCCCTTCATCAGGTCGGGATAGGGGTAGTTCTTGCGATCAAACTTGAAGTGCTCGGAGATGGTGCAGTTCAGGGCCAGGGCAGTGAGTATGGAGTACTCTATCGCCTGGCGGTTGATGACGGGGAGCACACCCGGCAGGCCCATACACACCGGGCAGACGTGGGTGTCGGGTGGTGCATGGGCGTAGTCCGCGCTGCAAGGGCAGAACATTTTGCTCTTGGTGCGCAACTGGGCGTGGACTTCAAGCCCAATAATGGTCTCATAGCCCGCGGCTGCAACGGTGGTCAACGCCCAATCGCTCTGGACAGAATAGGTACGTGGTGACTACGTAGAATGGTGCACACAGGAATCGTGGCCAGCATAGCAACGCGCACCGGCCCTGTCAAGGCGTTCGCGTGGCGGTGGGGACTCTACTCCTCTGCCCAGGCGCCCTCGCCGATAAGTGGGACGAAGCGGCAGGCTCCCAAGTTAGCCACATTGAGACCGGCGGGGCCCTTGACCACCTTCAGCAGGTCCTGCTCGTACCGGGAACCTACGGGTATCACCAGGCGACCGCCTACAGCCAACTGGTCCAGCAGCGCGCCGGGTATGGAGGGCGCCGCGGCGGTTACCACGATGCCATCGTAGGGCGCTTCCTCGGGCCAACCCAGGGACTGGGTGGCGTGATGGAACTCGACGTTCGCGTACCCCAGGCTGGTCAGCCTCTGCCGCGCGGCCTCGAGCAACGAAGGTACGCGCTCCACCGACACCACCTGGCGGGACAGCTCAGCGAGGATAGCAGCCTGATAGCCGCTGCCGGTGCCCAGTTCGAGCACCTTTTCTACCCCACGGAGCTCCAGGGCTTCGGTCATCAGGGCCACGATGTATGGCTGCGAGATGGTCTGGCCCTCGCCGATGGGCAGCGGGATGTCCTCGTAGGCCAGGTGCCGGCTCTCGGCGGGGAGGAAGAGCTCGCGCGGCACCCGCTCCATGGCAGGCACCACGCGCTCGTTGGCGATGCTCCGGCTCAAGTCACGGAACAGCCGCTCGCGGGCCGTGTCCAGGTTGGCCCAGAGGGGTACATCCCAATTCTTCACGCTTACTTCCACATCTGTTCGGGGCAGGCTCTCGAATGTACCACGAATCCTCCGATATGGCAAGAAGGAAGAAGGGCGTTGACGGTAGTGCGCGATTCTGTTAGCATTATCACAGGATTGTAACGCTCTCGGTATCGAATGCAAATGGCACAACGGGGGCGCCGCCCCGAATAGGGGAACCAAGCATAGGGGGTGTGGCATGAGGCTAGCGATTCCAGAGGTGGTGGTACTCCGGCTGCCCGAATATCTCCGGGCTCTGGAGCAACTCGCGGGGGAGGGCGTATACCTGGTAAGCTCCCAGGAGTTGGGGGAGAAGCTACAGGTGACTCCCGCCCAGATCAGGAAGGACCTGAGCTACTTCGGGCATTTTGGCAAGCAAGGAAAGGGCTACGATGTCAAGCGGCTTATCGGAGAACTGCGGCGCATCCTGGGCCTAGACCGGGATTGGCGCCTGGCAGTAGTGGGAGTGGGCAATCTAGGCCGGGCGCTGCTGCGCTACGGGGGGTTCTCTCAGCAAGGATTCAAGATCGTGGCCGCTTTCGATACGAATCCCAAAGTAACTGGCAAGAAGGTGGGACCGGTGGTGGTCCAGGATGTGGCGGAAATGCCTAAAGTGGTGAAAAGCGAGGGCGTGCACATCGGCGTGGTGTCGGTGCCGGCCTCCGCAGCCCAAGAGGCGGTGGACCGGCTGGTCCAGGCTGGGGTGCGGGCCATCCTGAACTATGCGCCGGCCACGCTGAGGGTTCCGCCTTCGGTTTACATAAGACATGTCGGTCCGGTCTCGGCCCTGGAAAGCATGACCTTTTATCTTAAGGACGTCAAGGGCTGAGAAAGGAGACCGTGTTGCCGTACCATCGGTTGGACCCCAAGCGTACCGCTGTGCTGTTCTTCGACATGCTGAACGTCTACTATCGAGGAACCGACGAGGCCACCCAGAGACGCATGGAGCCCGTGGTAGCCAACTGCGCGCGCCTCATGAACGCGGCGCGGGCCGCCGGTATCGCCATCTTCTACGCGAAGGCTGACCACCGTTCCGACCTGGCCGATTCGGTCACGCTGGTCACCGATACAGACCACAACCTGCGTCCCTGGCCTGACCCGGGCCATCCGGCGCGGTTTTCGCCGGCGGCCACCCAGGGGAGTTGGAAGGGTGAGGTCATTGACGAGATCAAGCCCCAGCCGGGTGACTACGTAGTTCCGAAGCACAGGTGGAGCGCCTTCTACCAGACTCACCTGGACCTATCCCTCCGCACCAGGGGCGTTGACACGATCGTTCTGGCCGGCGGCTCCACCGATGTGGGCATCGCCAGCACTGCCTACTCGGCCCGGGACCATGACTTCAATCTGGTGATCGTGCGGGATGCTTGTACCGCCACACAGATGGACAACCACGACCAGTTCATGACGCGCATCTTCCCCCGAATGGCCCGGGTGCCCACCACGGACCAGGTCATCAGGATGATTCAGGGTGACTAGCGCCCTGCGGTGGACGCTCACCACCTTTCTGCAACCTTTGCCGTTTGGATTGCACTAGAGCGTCCAAGGCGCCCCCCAGGGCGATAAGCTCGCCCTCGCTGAGGTCGTCCAATCTGTCCAGCTTGCCCTTCAGCTCCTCGATTATGGGGTCGCGGTCCTGGTCGTGGTCCTGGGTGTGGCGTGTCGAGAAGTATGTCGTGGCACTGGCGATGAAAAGGCTCCACGTCATGATTCCCCCCAACATGACAGCCAGCGAGGCCAGCCGGCCCGTTAGGGTGAGTGGTATGACGTCTCCGTAGCCCACTGTGGATACTGTGACCACAGCCCACCAGAGGGCATCAGGGTAGGTCGCCAATCGCGGGTTTACCGCTCTCTCTGACGC
Source organism: Chloroflexota bacterium (assembly GCA_016190505.1). Taxonomy (GTDB): domain Bacteria; phylum Chloroflexota; class Dehalococcoidia; order JACPQK01; family JACPQK01; genus JACPQM01. Next base: position 41,651 of record JACPQM010000039.1, read on the forward strand.
CAGGGCTATTTCTGCGCTCACCAGGACCACGGCCGCCGTAGCGATGAAGAATTTGAAGAACCCCCACTGGCGCCCGATTCCCTTGAGGTGGAAAAAGGTGGTGTCAAGGCCCCGGAAGAAGCGGATGAGCACCAGCAAGCGCAGTAGCCGGGCAACTCGCGCCAGCCTGGCCCACCGGGTGAACCGGAACCATGGGATGATGGCCACCAGGTCGAGCCAGTGCTCCCTGACATACTGCTTGCGCGAGGGGGCAGCCCAGAAGCGCACCGCGAACTCCAGGGCGAAGAATGCGGTGATGGCCCAGTCTATCTTGTTTACGGTGGAGAGGGCGCTGGGGCCAAAGTGCAACCAGTAGGGCACGTAGGTCAGGACGACGAAGGCCACCGCCATGGCGATCATGAAGATCTCCCAGGGCGCCTCGTAGCGCTCCAGGAGACGCTTCAGTCCGGCCCTGGTCCGGCTCATGGCGCCAGTCCTGGCCGGCTGCCTGGCCGGGTGACTCCAGTCATGGGGGTAGTCTAGCATAACGGGCTACGGACTTCAGGCTCCAGGCTTCGGGGCTAGGTAATGTGTGGGCTAGGATTGCTTTCCGTCATTGCGAGTTCAACTGGTCCCGACATGTCGGGACCAGTGGCACCGTCCGCGGGTTGCTTCGTCGCTGCGCTCCTTTCAATGAACCGTGCCATCGCCGTTCATAGCCCTACATTGGGTCTGTGCTAAGGACTTTGAATGACGCCCTTTCCGTCATCGCGAGGAGTCCCGACAGGGTCGGGACGACGAAGCGACCTACAGACCATGCCACCGC
>JACPQM010000041.1 GCA_016190505.1 Chloroflexota bacterium
CAGGAGTTGGCGGGACTGCGTCTAGCCCATTCCCAACAGGGGGCCGAGGCCCGGGCGGAGATCGAGCGGCTGCACGGGAAGAGCATCCCGATCAGCGACGGCTACGTGGCCCATTACGGAAACCAGTCTCCCGCGGCCATGCTCTACGTGTCTCAGGCACAGGATGAGAAGGTGGCTCAGCGACAGGTGGAGCAGATGACCGCCCGGATCCGCGCGGGAAACGGCCCCTTCACCCACCTGCGGGAATCCACCCGCTTCGGAATGACGGTCTTTTCCACCCTGGGTGAGGGGCAGGTGCATTACTACTTCCGGCGAGGGGCCGTGGTGGTGTGGGTGGCGGCCGATCCGACGATCGCGCAGCAAGCGCTGGCCGACGCCGTGAGCAAACTGCGCTAGGCATCTTCATACTTGAAACCACAGATGAACACAGATGGACACAGATGTCCCAATGAAAAGCCAAGAACGCTCCGGTTATGCGCTCGGATTCTTTCCCCTCCGATCCCGCATGAAAGGCATCTGTGTTTATCTGTGTGCATCTGTGGTTGCATGAATTCGTTGCTTATCTCTCTGCTCTGAGGACTCATCCATGATGAATGCCATCGGTGAATTCTCCCTGTTCCTCTCCGTTGCCGTGGCAGCCTACGCTGCGGTCGCCTCTTGGCTGGGGTGGCGCTCCCAACGGGGTGAATGGGTGCGTTCCGGCGAGAACGCCCTTCTGGCCCTCTGCGGGCTCCTGACCATCTCCACCGCGGCCCTGATCTACGCCCTGGTGACTCACGACTTCTCGCTCGCCTACGTGACGAACTACAGCAACCGGACGCAGAGCATGGCCTACACCGTTTCGGCCCTCTACGGGGGCAACGACGGTTCCCTCCTCTTCTGGGCGTGGATGCTGGCGGCCTTCGCCTCGATCGTCGTCATCCAGAACCGACACCGGCATCGCGACCTCATGCCGCACGTTGTGGGCGTGTTCGGGGTCGTAGCGTTCTTCTTCGTGGGGGTGATGCTGCTCCTGGCGAACCCCTTCACCCGACTGTCGGAGGTCCCGCCAGATGGTCGGGGGCTGAACCCTCTGCTCCAGAATCCCGGCATGTTCTTTCACCCACCGACCACCTACATCGGCTATGTCGGGTTCACCGTCCCCTTTGCCTTCGCCATCGCCGCCCTCATCACGGGCCGCCTGGGGACCGCCTGGATCGTGAGCACCCGGCGCTGGACCATCTTCGCCTGGTTCTTCCTGGGACTCGGGAACATGTTCGGCGCCTGGTGGGCCTATAACATCCTCGGGTGGGGCGGCTACTGGGCCTGGGATCCGGTGGAGAATGCCTCCTTCCTACCGTGGCTGACGGGCACGGCCTATCTGCACTCCGTCATGATCCAGGAAAAAAAGGGGATGTTGAAGGTCTGGAACATGTCCCTCATCATCCTGACCTTCGCCCTATCCATCTTCGGGACGTTCCTGACCCGCAGCGGGATCCTCTCCTCGGTCCATACCTTTTCCCAGGGGAGCCTGGGCTACTTTTTCCTCGGGTTCTTGACGCTGGTTCTCCTCGTCTCCTTCGGCCTCTTGTTCCGGCGCCTGCCGGCCCTCCAGACCCAGAACGAGCTTGACTCGTTCATCTCCCGGGAATCCAGCTTCCTGTTCAACAACCTCATGCTGGTGGGGATCGCCTTCGCGACCTTGTGGGGGACGGTCTTTCCGCTCATCGCGGAGGCGGTTCGCGGGGTGAAGGTCACCGTGGGGCCACCCTTCTACAACCAGGTGACGATCCCCCTGGGACTGGGCCTGTTGTTCCTGACGGGGGTCTGCCCGCTCATCGCCTGGCGTCGGGCCTCGTGGAAGAATCTCCAGCGGAACTTCCTGCTCCCCGCCGCGGCGGGACTGGTGAGCGGCGCGGGCCTCTTCCTGTGGGGGATCCGGGATCCGGTGGCGTGGACGACCCTGGTCCTGCTCTTCTTCGTCGCGGCGACCATCGTGGCGGAATTTGTGCGAGGGACCCGGGCCCGCCAGCAGATGACGGGCGAGGGGATCCTCCGCGCCCTCGGAACCCTGACGTGGCGGAACAAACGGCGCTACGGCGGGTACGTCATCCACCTGGGCGCGCTCCTCATGATCCTGGCCATGGTGGGCGGGATCTTCAAGGAAGAGAAGGAGGTCTTCCTGAAGCGCGGGGAGACCCTTGCCATCGGCCGGTACCAGGTGCACTTCCAGGATTTCCGGGAGATCCCCCGGCGCGATTCCGCGGTCCTCGCGGCCGAGGTGCACGTCTCCAATACGGGGAAGCCCCTGGGGACGCTGTTACCGCAGAAACGGTTTCATCCAGGATCGGAGCAACCCCACAGCATGGTTGGAGTCTTGAGTAACCTCCGGGAGGACCTGTACCTCATCCTGGTCAACTACACCAAGGAAGGGGCGGCCATCAAAGCCCTGGTGAACCCCCTGATGATGTGGATGTGGATCGGGTCGTATCTCATGGCCATCGGCGTGATCATCGTCATGTGGCCGGATCGGCGTGAGCGCGCGGGTGCAAAGTATGCCCTGGAGGGACGCAGTGCGCTGGCCTGATGCTTTCTTGGGATATGCTGCGTCCCGGGGCCGGGTGAGGCGAGGACACAGATCGTCTTTGGGCACGGTAGCCAGACGAACAGGATTGATCCTCGCCTGGGTCGCAGCCTTCTGGGTCTGGACACCTGCCGCCATGGCCCTGGTCGTGTCGGACGTAGCCAAGGAGTTCGTGTGCAATTGCGGCTGCAACAAGATGCTGACCGACTGCGACATGCAGTGCGGGGAGCAGCTGCGCGGCGTAATCGCTGCCAAGATCGGCGAGGGCTGGGGCAAGCCGCGGATCATGGACCTCCTGGTGAGGAATTACGGCGAGAAGCTGCTGGCGGCACCGACCAAATCGGGCTTCAACCTGACCGCATGGATCACCCCCTTCGCCGCCATCCTGCTCGGCGGGGTGATGATCTCCCTGGCGGTGGGGGAGTGGGTGGCGCGTCGCCGCGCTACGCAGCGTGTGCGGCTGACGATGCCCGCGAGTGTGGAAGGGAAGTACCTCCAGCGAGTGGACGAAGAACTGAAACATTTCGACTGAGCGAGGTGTGTGATGCTGGCCTTTTTCTTCCTTGTGCTCATCGGCAGCGGGGTAGTGACGGTCCTCATGGCGCCATTCCTCTGGGGACGGCACGGGGACGCGTTGGAGGTGGCGCCGGAAGCGCCCTCCGACCTGCTGGCCCGCAAAGAAGCGGCCTACTCGGCGCTGAAGGAGCTGGAATTCGACTACCGGACCCGCAAGCTCTCCCAGGAAGACTACGAGGAACTTCGCGCCGTTTACCGAGTGGAGGCGGCCGAGGCGCTGAAGGCCATGGATCAGGGTGCCACACCTCCCCGTGACCTGGACGCGCTGATTGACGCCGAGGTGTCCGCCTGGCGGGCCCGCCGGGCTACGTGCTTGATTTCATAAATCCGTATCGGGTGTTGCCCGATACGGATCGCCCTTGCTGATTGCGTCCAATGTGGCCCGGCAGACAGCCTGAGTGTCTTTCCAAGGGCGTTTCATGTCGGGTTGGGTTGGCCAACCCGACATGAACTTATGAAATCAAGTACTAAGCAGGAGGGAGCAGTTCATGAAACGGCATAGCCTGCTGTCCATGGTGTTTCTCCTGGGGATTATCCTGATCGGCCTCGTCGGGATACCGGGCCGAGCGGACGCCGCTGGCATCGGCGGCCGGCTGGTCAACAAGACGCCGAAGGGCAAGGGCGTGGACGGGGTCGAGGTCACGCTGACGGCATACCGGAACGAGCAGGAGGCCGGGAAGACCCCCACCAGGACGGACCGAGCCGGCCGTTTTCAGTTCCCAGACCTCTCCGCCAAGCCGGGCGACACCTACACCGTGAGGGTCCGGTACCAGGACGCCGAATACAACACCGAACGGATCATCCTGGAAAATACGGGGGCGACCCGCACGCTGGAAATCCCCGTGTACGACTCCACGACGGACGCCAGCCAGATCTCGGTGAAGGTCCATCACGTGGTCTTCTCCGTCGCCGATGGAAGCTTGCGGGCGGAGGAGGTGCTGCTGTTCCGCAACTCCGGCGATAAGGCATACGTCGGGGCGAAGGAGGTTGCGGGAGGCCGGCGTGCCACGCTCCAGTTCAGCCTCCCCGCGGGTGCCCGCGAGGTCAAGTACGGGGAAGGCCTCATGGAGTGCTGCGTCGTCCCCGGCGAGCAGGGCTTCGTGGACACGATGGATGTGAAGCCCGGCGAGCGGCAGGCGACATTCTCGTATGCCGTGGCGCCGACGAACGGGCGCCTCCAATTCGTTCGGCCGGTGGACTACCGGACGGAGGCGGTGGAGGTCTTCGTCCCCGAGGGAGCGGCACAGGTCTCGGCTGAGGGGCTGAAGCTGGCGGGCATGATCTCGGGGCAGAACCAGCGGTTCCAGCGCTACACGGGTCCCAGCCTGGAGGTGGCGGGGACCATTGCGGTGACCCTCGACAACCTGCCGGCCATCGGGGGAAGCTGGCGGCCGTATGCCTATGCCTCGGTGGGGATCCTTCTTCTGGCAGGTGTCACCTACCCCGTAATACGGCGGCGTCGGGTGATGTTGCGGGCACCCAGCCATGCGTCTGCAATCCCGCCCAGCGTGGGCGCCGTCGCCACGCGGCCCGCGGGCCCGCTCGGGACGACGGAACTGACGCTCCGCAAGGTGGAGCTGATCGCAGCCCTGGCCGAGCTGGAGGCAGGGCATGAGGCGGGGCGGGTCCCGGAGAAGGAGTACCGTCGGCTGCGTCAGGAAAAACGGAAGGCCCTGCGCGACGTTTTGGCGCAGCTCGACGAAGGGCGAGCCACGGCAGCCACGACGTCCGGCGCCTGAGAGGCGGTGGGGCTCGGAAGGAGGAGCGATGGCTTTGGGCTGGTGGTTTGGCGCGAAGCGATGCGCCTTCTGTCGGGGACCCTTGCCGGAGGATCCGGTGAAACTCGGGCGTCGCCGCTTCTGCTCCGAGAAGCACGCGGAGAAATACCGCTTCAAGCGGGCGCTGGCCCGCACCCGGCGAGGGCTGGGCGCATCCGGTGGCGGTGGGTGCTGCAAGTAGATCAAGACCCGGGGCCAGCAATGGTATTATTCCGTTTCTTGCTGGCCGCGGCGGCGATCGTGTCTGTCTTGCCGGCGATCGCCTGGGCAGGTGGGACCCACGGGGGACAGATCGTTCCGCTGCCGGGCACGGCGGTAGACGAGCTGGCGCGCTACCGGATGGCCCTGGCCTTCGCGGGTGCCGCCCTCGTCTGCCTCGTTGTTCTTGGTATCCGCCGGGCGAGGATCCCTGACCGGCCGACCACACGCAGGGGACTAGACCTCCTCTGCATTCCATGGATCGGCCGGCTCCTGCTATGGCGTGGCTTCCCGCTCCTCCTCCAGATTCCCGCCCTCCTCCTGTTCATCCTCCTGATCGTCGTGGGTCTCGCGGTCCCTTCGTCACGCGGTGGAAGTCTCGCTGCCGGCTTCACCTGGAGCCTGTGGTGGCCTGCCCTGGCGCTCCTCACCCTTCTGGGCGGCCGGATCTGGTGTCTGGCCTGCCCGCCCGCGGCCATCGGGGATTGGGTCCAGCGGTTCGCTGGTTTGCGCCGCCGGCTGCCGCGGGCGTTCCAGAATGCCTGGCTACAGATCCTGGCGTTCCTCG
>JACPQM010000042.1 GCA_016190505.1 Chloroflexota bacterium
CCCAGGTGGTGCACCAACGCGTAGGGGCGACCGGCCGGTCGCCCCTACGGTTTGACCGGCTGTCGGGGTGTGCCCAAGGCAGCGGGTTTTCCAGGTCTTCGTTTTTGATGGTGGATCAAGGGCTTTCGCGACAGGGCATCGTCAAAGTCGGGCAGTTAAACTTGAAGGGAAGAACCGTAGCGGCAATTCATGAATTGCCGCTACGGTTGCTGCGTGATTTTGACGTGGACCTGGCTTTCGCGAGGGCAGTCTGGACTATCAGTGGTGAAGCAATCAGCTCCTATCGCTGCCGGACCATGGTCCGTTCCGCCAGAATGAGCATGTATCCCTCAAAGGGGACGCCAAGCTGGGCAAGCTCTACGTCGTTGAAAGGCGCTATGGTGACCGTGAACGTGGCCTTCAGGTCGCGGAACGCCAACAGGCGCTCGATGCCCAGGTCTCGCTCAATCATGCAATCTACGCCCACCAGCGCCCGCCGGTAGAAGTCCAGTACCTGGTTGGATGACCCGGGGGTGGCGTACACCCGGATGTCCGTTATCCTGAACTCGCCGCCCTTCAGCTCGGGGACCAACTTGAACCTCTCGGAGTAGGCGTCCAGTTGTCCCGCGGTTTCGCTAATCTGCGCGGTAACCTCCGCGTTGTACTGGCCCTGAGGGTAAAGGGGTATCCTGTTTGCGCCACAGGCTCGGGACAGGCCGGCGGGAGCCGCCTGGACGGGCGTCGGAGTGGGTACAGGGGTGCGCGCACTCCCCAGTGCGGAGACCACGGGGGCCTCCTCCCAGGCTGGTGTGGCTGTGGGGCGTGGGACGCTGACCGAGGAGACGACCGGCGCGCGCTCCGCTTCAGGCTGAGACGAGGGTGCGCTCTGGGGTGCAGCCGGTGGGGGGCGCACTTGCTCCGCTGAAGGAGAGGCCCCGGCCGGTCCGAACAGCCAGAGCAATAGTATGCCCAGGGCAGCCGCTACCGCGATGGCCGAAGCCACCAGGGTGGACTCCTTGCGACGAGGGGTCCAGGCCGGGGTCGTTCTGGGCGCCCAGGTCACCCGGGCGACCTGTCTCCGGGGAAGGACAACCGGCTTGGGCCGCAGGTCCTCCTCCAGGGGCGAAACGGTCCACTCGAGGACCTTGAGGCGGCCTCGCAGGCAATCTACGAAGTCGCGGAACCCGTTCATGCACCCGTGCCCTGTAGTGTCCGTACCAGGTGCTCCAGGTCGGCCCTGGCAGTTGGAGGCAGCGCGCCGTCGTGCTTGGCAGCCCACGCCGAAAGCGGGCCAAGTATGGTGCGAGCGAGGTGGAGGACTTCGCCCGGGGCGAGGTCGTCTTTCCCTTCCAATAGCGCCAGCAAGCGGGTCAACCATTCGCGGGAGCGCAGGTCGCTTTCCACGTGGGCGGCCTTACCCACCAGGTCCAGCGTCTCTCGTAGCAGGCTGTCCAGCTCACGGCGCAACACCTCCGCCCACTGGGAGATCGAGGTGGAGGCATCTTCAGTAACCTTGGCGATAGCGGCCTGGGCGCGCGCCCGCTGCTCCGACAACTGGGCCTCCAGGGAAGCGCGCTCGTCACTCAGGCGCGCGCACTCGCGGCGGAGCCGCTCTAGGTCTGCCTCCAGCCGCGCGGCCTCCTGCTGCTGAGGGTCCAGGGAGGTGGCCTCAGCCCGCGGCTCTTCCAGACGTTCCACCGCGGCCACCAGCCGGTCAACCAACCTCTCAGGGATTGCCCGCCCCTTGAGGTCCAACGTCAGCTTGTCAGCCAGGGAAGTGAGGTCGGCAATAGAAACCAACCCAGGTACGGTGACCTGGAGGGCGGCGATCCGCTGCGCCAGATCGCGCCCCTGCTGTTCCAGGTGCTCCAGGTGCCGGTCTATCTCCGCCAGTTCGTTGGCCAGGGCAGCCTCGCTCTTCAGGGAAAGCCCGCCGGCGGCGAGGTCCACCAGAGCTTTCTCTAGTTTGACCAGTCGCTCGTCCCGCTTTCTCTGCCTCTCTTGCATCTCCTGAAGATGGCGGTCTATCTCGACCAGCTCGTTGACCAGCGCGGTCCCGTCCTGAAGGACGGGCTGGGAGGTGGGCGCATGGGCGGTCATCTCGCGCAGCGTGCTCTCCACCTTGGCGAAACTCTGAGCGACGGACTCAGCCAGTTGCGCCAGGGCCGGCTGCGGCGCGGCTTCAACGCCCGCTATGACAGGTGCTGCGGGGGGCGCTTGGGCCACCTCCGCGCGCAGGGGCGACCGGGCAGGCACTCGCAAGCGGGAGTCCTCGGTGCTGGCGAACACCGAGGGCAGCCGCTGGCCCGCGCCTCCACACGAGGGGCAACGTACCGGGCCATCTGCCTGGCTCATGGGGCGCACTAGCTCCAGAGAGCGACCGCAGGCGTTGCACTGGTATTCATAGATAGCCACATTTCACCTCCCTGGTTCGACACACCCAACATCCCAAGGGCGGAGCGCCAACCGCTTCCGCCCTTGGGGACCACGTATTCTATTGTGTGGTCAGGCCCTGCTTTCGTCTATGGCTTATTTCGTCGAGAATACGTCCGACAGCTCGACGCCCGTGGCGTCGTCCGGCCCATTGTTGGTGATGGTGATGGTGTAGGTCACGTTGTCCCCTACCAGAACGGTGTCCTTGTCTGCTTTCTTGATCACGGACAGGTCCGCGATCGCTGGCCTGGCGTTGGCGGTGATGGTGGCACAGTTGTTGTTCCGGTTGGGGTCGTGCTCTTGGGCCTCGGCGCAGGCTTTGTTGGTCTGCGGGCCGATGGTGGTGGGAATGACCACGCACTTGATGGTCCTCGAGGCGCCGGGGAGCAGAGTCCCTATTCGCCAGGTAAGGGTGCTGCCGCTTATGGTGGTGACGCAGTTCTCGCTGCAAGAGACGAAGGTGACTCCAGGCGGCAGCTTGTCGGTCACCTCGACCCCGGTCGCCGCGGACGGCCCATTGTTGGTGACGATAATGGTAAAAGTCAGGTGCTTGCCCACCACTACCGGGTCCGGCGAGGCGCTCTTGGTGACCTCCAGGTCGGCTACGCCGATGACTTTGGTCTTAACGGTAGCCTCGTTGTTCCCGGGCTCCGGGTCTTTCTGGTCACCCTTGACTCTGGCGGTGTCCAGGAGGAACCCTGGCGCGTTGGCCTCCAGGCTCAAGACCACCGTGGCGCTGGAGCCCGCGGGTAGCGAGCCCAGTTGGCACTTTACGCCCATGTCGTTGAGGACCGTGCACACGCCCTGGCTGGCCCTGATCACCGGAGCGGACAGCGCGCTGGACCCGGAGACGGCTAAGACGGCCCCCAGGCCGCCCAAGAGGACCAACAATGAGACGAGCCACGAATAGTGCCTGTGCCGCTGGAAAGGTGTTTTCACGCCGCCCTCCTTGTGCCTTATACCTGGCACACACCTATGCTTTACTCTTCTTATACCATATGATATTTCTGGTGCTGGCGTCTAGTAACTATTCTCTAGAGGTAACCTCTAGGGCATCTGTTCTTACCAGATTCTTACCATCCGCTCGGCGCCGGTGGCCGGGGCGCCGCCAGGCGCCCGTGTGGGCCACCGTGCCTTGTGCTAGAATTGTCGTCACATCAACCGCCGTGCTTGAGCCGAGAGGTCATTATGAGTTACCCAGACGATACGGAGAGCTTGGAGACCGGACTGCCAAAGTGGCATCGGGAAAAGCTCGCTCCAAGCCTCAAACGCGGCCTGCGCTCCGGGGAGTTCGCCACCCGCACCAGCCGGATCCCGATAGGCCATCTGTACACCCCGCAGGACCTGGGTGCTGCTGCCTACCACGAGACGATAGGCTTCCCAGGCCAGTACCCTTACCTGCGAGGGGTCTATCCCACGATGTATCGAGGCAGCCCGTGGACCATCCGGCAGGTCACCGGCTATGGCGACCCGGAGGAGACCAACCGGCTGCATCGCTCTCTCCTGGAATGGGGGCAGCGGGGCTTCTTCCTGGTCTGCGATCTATCCACCCAGATGGGGTATGACCCCGACCATTCCATGGTGGAGGCCGAAGTGGGCAGGGTGGGGGTACCCATCGCCACCCTGGCCGACATGGAGGCCTGCTACCGGGACATCCCCATAGACCGGGTGACCACCGCCTTCGCCATCGGGGCTGTCGCTCCGGTGATGGCCGCCATGTACATCGCTATGGCCGATGGTCGTGGCCTGCCCCGGGACCGGCTGGGCGGCACCATACAGAACGACGTGCTCATGGAGCACTCCTGCCGCAACATCTGGACGCTGCCGCCCGGTCCCCAGCTCAAGCTTTGTCTTGATCTGGCCGAGTTCTGCGTGCGGCGGGTGCCCCGGTTTCATCCCATGAGCATTTGCCAGGGCCAGTACCAGGAGGCCGGCCTGAGCACGGTAACCAGCTCGGCGTTCATGCTGGCGAATACCCTGGAGTACTTGCGGGGGCTGGGGGAGCGGGGCGTCGGCGTGGACGAGATCGCCCCCAGGCTGGCCTTCTTCACCTATACCCACGTGGACCTGTTTGAGGAGGTGGCCAAGTACCGGGCGCTGCGCCGGCTATGGGCACACCTGGCCCGGGAGAAGCTGGGAGCCAAGGACCCGGACTCCTGGGCCATGCGCATGGGCGCAGCCACGGGGGGCAGCGTGCTCACCCGACAGCAGCCCGAGCTCAACATGGTGCGGTCCACCATCGGCACGCTGGCCTCCGCCCTGGGAGGGGTGCAGTCCCTCCAGGCGGCTACCGTGGATGAAGCCTACGGCATCCCCACCGCGCAGAGCATCAAGCTCTCGATGCGCACCCAGCAGGTGGTAGCCGAAGAGAGCGGCGTGGCCGATGTGGTGGACCCGCTGGCCGGCTCTTACTATGTGGAGTGGCTTACCAGCGAGACCCAGCGCCGCATCGAGGAGCGGCTGGCTGAGGTGGAGCGTATGGGAGGCGCTCTCAAGGCCATACAGACCGGCTTCTATCAGCGTACCACTGTGGAGGAAAGCCGCCAGTTGCAGGGCCGTCTCGAGAGTGGCGAGCTGCCCGTTGTCGGGGTCAATCGCTACGTGGAGGCCGGGTCCCACGACATCGAACCCTTCGAGTACAACCCGGCCTACCGCGACCGGGCCATCCAGAGGCTACGCCAGGTCAGGGAAGCCCGCGACCAGCGCCGAGTGGAGGAGGCCCTTGACCTCTTGCGCGCCGGCAGCCAGCGTGGTGAGAACCTGATGCCCGCCATTATCGAGGCAGTGAGAGCCTACACGTCGGTTGGCGAGATCTACGGAGCGCTACGTGATGAATATGGGGAATACCGGGGCCTCACAGTCTGGTAGGGGCATGGCGCGCCATGCCCCTACTTCAAGACGGGGGCGGGTGGTGCTGGCCAAACCCGGCCTGGACGGCCACGACCGGGGCGTCCGGTTGGTGGCTCAGGCCTTGCGCGACGCTGGCTTCGAGGTCATTTACATGGGCCTGTTCCAGACGCCTGAGGCTATCGCCGAAGCTGCCCTTCAGGAAGACGCCGACATCGTGGGCCTGAGTGTGCTCTCCGGCACCCACCTGTTCTACTCCCAGCGGTTGATGTCTCTGTTGGAGCAAAGAGGGCTGAGGGACCGGGTCAAGGTGGTGGTAGGGGGCATGGTCGCCCAGAAGGACATTCCCCGCCTGCGCGAGCTGGGGGTGGCCGCCGTGTTCCCGGCAGGGGTCATGGTGCGAGACGTGGTCCAGGGCATCGAGGCCCAGATGGGCGCGCCTGCGCCCTGATACGGACTTCTACTACAGCTTGACACCGGCCAAAGGCAACGGCTACACTCGCAGTGGCCGTTATTACCAGACAGGAGGTCGGGTCATTGAGTGTTGTCCCCTCCAGGAAGAACCAGGTCCCTGTGCAGGAAGGACTGTTTTCCATGCCCGCCGGGCCAGGCGAGAGCGCACGGCTGCTCGGTAGCCGGTGCAAGGTGTGCGGTGAGGCATTCTTCCCTGCCCAGGCCATGTGCGCCAACTGCTGCACCGAGACCACCGAGCCGGTTGTGCTGGGCACCCGGGGCAAGCTGTTCAGCTACACCAACGTCAACCATGCCGTCCCCGGCGGATACAAGGGCAAGATACCCTTCGGTGTGGGCACTGTGGACCTGCCCGAGGGCGTTCGGGTGACCACCCGCCTCACCGAGCACGATACCAGCAAGCTAAGAAAAGGCATGGAGGTGGAGCTGGTGCTGGAGCCCCTGTTCGAGGACGAGCAGGGCAATGAGTTGGTCGGCTTTGCTTTCAAGCCGGTACGCTAGATTCCAGGAGGCCAGGTGATGCGTGACGTAGCCATTATCGGGGTGGGCATCCATCCTTTCGGGCGGTTCGCGGGCAAGGAGTTCACCGAGATCGGGCAAGTCGCGGTGCTGGACGCCCTCAGAGATGCGGGCATTCCCTGGAAAGAGGTACAGGCGGCCTTCTGCGGCAACATGACCAGCGGCACCGCTGCCGGGCACCGGGTGCTGGCCCGGGTGGGCATGACGGGGATACCTATTGTGAACGTGGAGAATGCCTGTGCCTCGGGCGGCTCGGCCCTCCGCCTGGCTACCCAGGCGGTAGCCACCGGCCTGTACGACGTGGCGCTGGCCTTCGGCGTGGAGAAGATGCCCCGCGGCTTCATGGCCATGACGTCCTACGATCGCTGGCAGATGCTACAGGGGATGGCTATCAACCCTATTGGCATGGCCCTTAACACCCGCTGGCATATGGACACCTACGGCACCACGGCAATACAGTTGGCGAAGGTATCGGTCAAGAGCCACAAGAACGGTGCGCTGAACCCCAACGCCATGTACCGCAAGGCGCTGAGCCTTGAGGAGATCATGAACTCGCCCATGGTGTGTGACCCCTTGCGCCTGCTCATGCTGTGCGCTCCGGACGAGGGAGCCGCGGCGGCCATAGTCACCACGGGAGAGAACGCCAGGAAGTACACCAGCCAGCCCGTGTTTGTGGCGGCGGCCCAGCTCGGGTCGCCTCTTTACGGCACCACCTTTGGCACCATTGCCGTCGGCGGTTCCAGCGGCAGCGCCCGCATGTCGGCGCCCGAGGTGAGCGTGGTCACCGCACAGAAGGCGTACGAGCAGGCGGGCCTGGGTCCGCAGGACCTGGGCTGCGTGGAGCTCCAGGACACGGAGTCCGGCTCGGAGATCATCTACTATGAGCAGTTGGGGTTGTGCGGCCCGGGCGAGGGTGGCCGTTTGCTGGACGAGGGCGCTACCGAGATCAATGGGCGCATCCCGGTGAACACCAGCGGCGGGCTCATCGCCAAGGGCGAGCCGGTGGGGGCCTCCAGCCTGGGCCAGGTGCACGAGCTAGTGCTCCAGCTCCGGGGCCAGGCTGGTCAGCGCCAGGTTGCCGGGGCCAGGGTGGGCCTGTCCCATACGGTGGGGGCTGGGGGCAACTGCTCCGTGATCATCCTCAAGCGGTAAGCCCCAACGGGCGATTGGTCCCTGTAGGGGCGAAGCATCCGGAGCACAATGCCCCTGGACTTTCACTATATGGGCGGATGCTTCGCCCCTGCGCCTTACCACGTCTGACCACAAGGCCCCGTAACGGGTTAGGTCGTGGGTCTTGGGGTGACACTTCCCCTGTGTGGCCGGAGGCGTTAGAATATAGTGGCTTGAGGCGGTGCCCCTTCCGGCTGCCAGGCCTCACCAAAGTGGGCCATTAGCTCAGGCGGTTATCCCGACGTGTCGGGACTGATAAGACCGGGGGCCCCGGCCCGGGGCGCGGGCAAGGAACAAGGCCGGTAGGGGCCGGCCACAAAGTGGGCCATTAGCTCAGGCGGTTAGAGCACGGTCCTGATAAGACCGGGGTCCCTGGTTCGAGTCCAGGATGGCCCACCATACAGTACGAAAGGTAAAACTCTGACCTTCTCCAAGACCTTCGCCCTTGACCTCAGAGCCCGGTCGAACGCAGCGCGGCCTTGAGGGGCCGCTCCGAGCGCTCGGCAACCTTCGCCTTGGGACTCACTCTCACCTTGGCGAATCCGTGTCCACTGGGAGCGCCCCAACTCTAGGTGGCGGTTTAGAACTTCGACACCATCGGCTTCACCGGCGGCCCAAACCCCGAGTGGGGGGTTAGTTTTGGCCTCTAGGTCACTTGACTTAGCTTATGTGCTAGCCTACAGTCTAAACTCATATGGTTAGTACTGATGCCAAGGCCAAAGTGCTTGCCGCCTTCCATAAGGCGGCCCCGGCGGATATCAGCGTCTCGGAGGCGGCGGATCGCGCGCACGTGAGCCCCAACACGGCATCCACCTACATCAAGGTCCTGGTTGCCGAAGGCGTTCTGGAAGAGTCCCGTAAGATCGGGAACGCCAAGTTGTTTCGCCTTAAGGGGGGCCAATGAGGCGATTGGGTGCCCACGAACAATCCGAAGCGCCGAAGCAGCAGCCATGCAGCGCTGCGGTCTCCAGCAACGGCCATGCCACGTGGTGCCGCCTCCACAACGGCGACGCTCGAGACCTACTCCGGATTATCCCTCAAGACTCAGCCGATCTGATTCTTACCTCACCCCCATATGCGGATCTCAAAGATTATGGATATAAGGGGCAGATCGGCTTCGGTCAGACTTTTGACGCGTACTTGCAGGATATGCGAGGCGTCCTCGAAGCTTGCTTCGAGGCGGCCAAGCCCACAGCGACACTCTGGCTCATTTCCGACGTGTTCAAGAAGAACGGGGAGATGATCGACTTGCCGGCCGAACTGGCCCGGTGTGCCTCTGACGCAGGGTGGAAGCTCCAGGACGTGGTCATATGGCACAAGACCAAGACGCTGCCCTGGTCCCATCGAGGCCGACTTCGAAAGATATTCGAATACGTACACGTCTTCGCCAAGTCTAAAAACTACAAGTATTTCCCTGAACGCATTCGGGAGACCGAAGGGCTCCAGGAGTGGTGGGCCAAGTACCCCGAACGCTATAACCCTTTCGGTAAGACCCCCCATAATATCTGGCACTTTCCTATCCCCACGCAGGGCAGTTGGGGAAACGGCGTACTCAGGCACTTCAATCCCTTTCCACCTGCCCTCGTTGAACGCATTGTTGAGTTGACGACCGACCCTGGCGACGTCGTCCTCGATCCGTTCGCCGGCACAGGCACTGTACTTGCTCAGGCCGAATGCATGGGGCGCCTTGCAGCCGGAGTGGAGATCAATCCCTACTTTACTGACCAACTGTTCTTCAAGGTACGAGCTGAAATAGAAAGGGTATGGAATGGCCAATTGCAGCGTCGCATGGAGCGCCAGCGGAAGGCTGCACAGTTCGACTCGCTCATCCTCAGAATGCGGAAAGTGAAGCTCGGCAAGCAGGTGTTGAAAATTCTCTCCCGGTACACAGAAACCGAAGACTATCCCTGCTTGATTGCCGGAATAATCCTGGACAGGCAGGCAGGGACCAGTGGGCAGCTTGGCCGGCACAAGCTAGGTGCGGTCGATCTCTTGCTTGTCGCCGAAAGTCCTGTTGAGGCCAGCGCCGCCGCAACCAAGGCACTCGCATTGTCCTCTCGACCTCCGCTCTCGAAATATGGAGTGCAGGTCAATATTCGGGGCGTCACTAGCCAGGAATTTATCGAGGAGGAGCTTCAGCGGCTGCGCTCTGTGCTGCCGTGGTACGTCTACCCTGCCGGAACTATGCAGGCACATAGCGGCAGTGTCCAGTTCCCTGACATCCTGAACTTCTGCAAGGATACCGAAGTGCACCCATGGAAAAAGGGTGGGGTCCCCCCGGTCTTTTCCGACATCAGGGTAGAGCAGGAAGAGATACAACAGTTTCTCGGCTAACTTCGGAACCCTAGAAACCCATACTTTCTGGCTTCGCTTCTGGCGGAGCCATTTCTTTTCGAGGGCTTGACATGCATATCCTACGCGTGTCAAACTCGTATGCAACTGTTATGAGCAACGCTGACGACAAGCTAGAGGCACTCCTCGACTGGAAACACCGGCTCGATGACGAACTGGGGGAGCTGCGTGCCCAGCGAGACGAGCTAAACGAGGCCATCGCTCGAAAAGAGACGCAGGGGCGGAACCTGCGCGAACTGCTCGAAAGTGAGGGCTACGTGGCCGAAGACGCCATGGACGGGAAGCAGCCGTCGAATGGCTCTGTCGCGGATGCCGCATACGAGCTCGTCAAGAAAGTGGGGCAGCCGTTGTACTACAAGGACCTGGCGGACCGACTCATCGATGCAGGATTGTCAATTCCGGGCCGCGACCCCCACGCCAACCTTCTCTCCTATATGGTGAGGGACCAACGCTTCCAGCGCACAGGGCGAGGGACCTACGCGCTGGCCGAGTGGGGCTTGCGGCCCAGACGGCCTAAGGGGGCCTCGGGCAGCCGAAAGCGGAGCGGAAGCCGGGGGGGTTAATGAACCAGCGCACTACCCGCCAGAGCCAAGAGTTCCCGATGGTAGCCGAAACGCTCGACCCGGCAAAGCTGCCCAGCTACCAGTATGAGAGCTACAGTGAGATCGGGCTCAACGACTTGCTAACCCACGTTGTTCACTTCCTGGAGGGACACAAGCAGGCGGCGACGTTCGAGAACATCACGGTTGCTGCCCATCGTATGTTCCCTGGAAAGTTCTCTCTCGTGGGCTACCCGCAGTTTCCAGACGCCACGCGGATCCAGCTTGTGATCTTGCACCTGGGGCCGAAATATGTTGGATGGCTGGAGGGCAAGAAGAAGACCGGATACTACTTGAATGCGCGGGGGCGGGAGGCGGCTAAGGCGGCGTCGCTACGTCTCGGCGCGTCTCAGTCCGGTTCGGACCCTGCCTCGGAAATCACGCAGGACAATCTGGCCAACCGGACTGCCGTAGAGACGCGGATTGCGCGGTTGAGAAACTCGACAAGCTTCAAGCAGTTTGCGGCCGGGGATGGTCAGAATATCGACGATGTGACGCTCTCGTGGGAGGCATTCGGTCTCTTCATTACTGCTGATGGTCTGACGAAGGCTGAAACCCATCGGCAGCTTCTGGAGGTCGCCCGCCGACAAAGGGACCGAGACGTTGAACAGTTCCTCAACTGGGTTTCAAGGGAGCGCCCTTATCTCGTGGGTAGGGGCGGAGGATCACAGGCACAGACAAAGCGGCGCAACGTCAAGGGGAGGAACCGGCGATGATGAAAGAACGGTGGGAGCAGGCGCTCCACGACCCTGGCGATTGGAGCAAGCATTCAACTACAGGTGATGGCAGGGATTCGGGACGATTCCGAGTGGTCCATCCCTTCCATCCGCTGACCGGTCGGGAGTTCGACCTGGTGGGCTGCGGCCACACCTGGGGTGAGCACCGCGTATTCTACCG
>JACPQM010000010.1 GCA_016190505.1 Chloroflexota bacterium
GAGGTGAGGTGGAATGTGCGCCATCAGCGTACGGCGACAGCCTGTCCACGTGGTGTGCCGACTTTCAACAAACCGTGCCTCTCGGTTCATGGCTCTACATTGGGTCCCGACGCCTCGGGACCTGTGATACTCGCAATGACATACAATGCTCGCAACGACAATTGAAGCCGCTTGCCAACCGTCATTGCGAGTCCTTCCGCAGAAGGACGAAGCAACCTCCTAACGTCGGCACGGTCTGTAGGTTGCTTCGTCCCCCGGTGCGTCGGGGTCCTCGCAACGAAACGTGCCATCTCGGAGCAGAGGAGCTGCCATATTACACGCCTAAAACAGGACTATTACTACATCGCCTGGGGCTTGACAAAGCAATCTGCCGTTGCGTAACATCGGTGCTGTCGAAATCTGCCAGTTCCACGATATTCGTTTACTATTGGGAGCGTTGTGCGCAGTAAGGAGACAGCCCTGGCTGGCGTCCGAGTCCTGGACCTCACCAGTCAGAACGGCGTGTATGGCACCAAGCTGCTGGCCGACCTGGGCACCGAAGTCATTCGCATAGAGCACCCCCAGGGCGATCCCCTGCGGCGGCTGGGACCTTTCCTGGACGACGTGCCCCATCCCGAGCGCAGCCTCTACTTCTCCTATTTCAATACCTCCAAGAAGAGCATTACCCTGGACCTTGACTGGCCCGAGGGGACAGACCTCTTCCTGCGGTTGGTCAAGACCGCGGACGTGGTGGTGGAGAGCTTCCCCGTAGACTACCTCGAGGACCTTGGGGCCGGCTACTCCACGCTGGCCGATATGCGGCCCGGTCTGGTGATGACCTCGGTCACGCCCTACGGCCAGACGGGCCCCTACCGCACCTGGAAAGGCTGCGACCTCACCCACCAGGCCATGGGGGGCCTGCTGCACATCTCGGGGTGGCCGGAACTCCCCCCACACCAGGTGGCTTGCTCGCCGGCCTACTACCAGGCTTCGGTGCAGGCGGCCGCCGGCACGGTCATGGCACTGGTCCAGAGGGACAGGACCGGCCAGGGGACGCACCTGGACGTGTCCGTCCACGAGTCGGTGCCCCTTATGCTCCAGGCCACCGTGCACGACTACGAGCGGACAGGCAAGGTCCGTTGCCGGACGGGGGACGACCACTCCAAGCCAGCCCGGGGCCTCTTCCCTTGCCAGGACGGCTACGTGGACTGCCGCCTCCCAGTCCAGCGCTGGCCCCAATTCCTGGAGTGGCTGCAAAGCGAAGGCTGTGCCCACGACCTGGCGGACGAGAAGTGGAGCGACCCGTGGTTCCGGGAGACCCGAGAGGCCATGGAGCACGTGGATGACGTGTTCCGGCGCTTCCTGGCTACGCGCACCCGCGACGAAGTGACTGCGGGGGGACAGGGCAGGCGCATCCTCATCGGACAGGTGCAAGCGCCACAGGAGGTGGCCCACGACCCGCAACTGAACAGCCGGGACTACTTTGTGGAGGTCTGCCACCCCCAGGCAGGGCAGACGCTACGCTACCCCGGTCCCGCCTACCGCCTGAGCGCCACACCCTGGCGCGTCACCCGCCCGGCTCCCCTGCCTGGGGAGCACAACGACGAGATCTACGGGAAAGAACTGGGCCTCACCCCACGGCAGATGGCTGCGCTCAAGGCGGCGGGGGTGATCTAGGTGGGACCGGCGGTGCGGACGCAGCCAGACCCGACGGTTGCCCCGGCCGGGCAGCCGCCTGCCCTGCCCATGGCTGGCCTTCGGGTGCTGGAGTTCAGCCAGGCGGTAGCCGCCCCGCTCGTCGGCGAGGTGCTGGCCACCCACGGCGCCCAGGTCATCCTGGTGGAGAACGAGGCCTACGCCCGAGGCGGCACTCACAGCCGGGAGCCGGGAGCCGGGTCGTCGGACCAGGGCAGCGTCAACCAGGGCACCCAGTTCAACAAGTTCAACGTGAGCAAGCTGTCGCTCACACTGGACCTCTCGCGCCCCCAGGCGGTGGCCATCGTGCGGCGCCTGGCCCGGTCCACCGACGTCGTGGTGTCCAACTACCGCCCTGGAGTGCTGGAACGCTGGGGCCTGGGTTACAGGGACCTGGTAAAGATCAAACCGGACATCATCACCGTCGCCATGAGCGCCATGGGCAACAGCGGTCCCCGGCGACACTACGTCTGCATGAGCTGGAACACGCAGGCCATGGGCGGCTACAACCTTCTCACCGGCTTTCCCGGTCGCGCTCCCATCACCGCCAGCGACGTATCCCTCCCCGACACCAGCTCGGCTCCTTTCCACGCTTTGACCGCCCTGCTGTCAGCCCTGCACTACCGGCAGCGGACGGGCCGGGGTCAACAAATCGAGCTGTCCCAGTACGAAGGGGTAGTCTGCTTCACCGAGACCGCGATACTGGATGCCCTGGTACACGGGCGCAACCAGCCCCGCCGCGGCAACAGCCTTCCCTATGCCGTGCCCCACGGCGTCTACCGGTGCCAGGGCCAAGACCGCTGGTGCGCGCTGGCCGTATTCACCGACGCCGAATGGGAGGCGCTGTGCCGGACCATCGGCCAGCCGGCCCTGGCCGCGGACAGCCGCTTCGCCACCTTCCGCGCCCGGCGCGGGCACCGGGAGGAGCTGGACAGACTCATCGAGGCGTGGACCAGCCAAAGGCCCCCCGACGAGGTGGCCGCGCTGCTCCAGGCCACCGGGGTGTGCGCCGGGGCGGTGCAAACCGTAGAGCACCTGCGGCGCCACGACGTGCAACTCAAGGCCCGCGGCCACTGGGTGATGCTGCCCCACCCCGAGACGGGAGAGGTATCGGCGGAGAGGTGGGGCTTTAGCTTCGACGGGAGCGACGGTCTCGCCCTCCACCACGCACCCCTCCTGGGCGAGCACAACGACTTCGTGCTCAAGGAGGTGCTGGGCATGGCGGAGGAAGAGATCAACCAGCTCATAGTGGAAGGCGTAGTGTCTTGATGGCCTAGTGCCAAGGAGGCAACGATGAAAGCGCGGTTGTTCTACCTAGCGGCAGCGCTGCTATTACTTGCGGCTTGCGGCCCGGCTGCCCAGGAGGCCACAGCCACCCCAGCAGCCACCCCGACTGCGGTCTCCGGGCCGCGGGCTACGGCCACCCAACCCCCAGCCGTTCAGCCCACCACGGCGCCGGCTACCCAGGCCACGGCTACTCCCAAGCCCGTGGCTACTGCCGCCCCCAGCGGCATTAAGCCCAAGCGGGGCGGCACCCTCACCTTTAACCTGCGGGGGGACCCCCAGAAGTTCGACCCGTGGGTTAGAGGGAACTGGGACGTGTATGATCCCTACAGCTACGTGCACGCCCGCCTCACCCGTGTGAGCAGCAGCTCCGAGCCCTGCGAGCTTGACCCACCGGAGCCGGAGCTGGCGACCGCCTGGAAGTGGTTGGACGACCGCACCCTTGAGATTGCGCTACGCCAGGGTGTGCGCTATCCCCCTGGTCCGCCTTTCAACGGACGGGAGTTTACCGCTGAGGACCTGGTCTATACCGCCACGGTGCAATGGAAGAGGTCTAACCTGGTCTTGACCCCTCAGGTCAAGCTGAAGTCCGTGGAGGCAATTGACAGGTACACGGCGAGGTTCAACCTGGAGGAGCCCTTCGCCGACTTCGCTGAGGCCCTCCTGGAGAACGGGCGGGCCCCCGTCGCCGGTCCGGAGCTGTTCGACAAGGACAACTCCGTCAACGTGGCCGAACAGGCTGCTCTGGGTCCCTTCCGGGTGGTCAAGTACCGTCCTGGAGTAGCTATAGATTTCCTCCGCAATGACGCCTACTGGCGGAAGGAAATCCCTTACGTGGATGGCCTCAAAGGGCTGATAATGCCCGACTTCGCCCTGGCCGTGGCGGCTGTCCGTTCGGGCAAGCTGGACTTCGCCGAGCTAAAAGGGCAGATGCAGGCCGGCATCGAGCTGGAGAAGTCCAACCCGGATCTGGGCATCGTGTGGTGCGAAGGGCTGTCTTCCCACAGTCTCATTTTGCCCCCGGACGAGCCGCCTTTCGACGATGTCAGGGTGCGCCGGGCGATAGCCATGGCCATTGACGCCGAGGCCATTGCCAAGCTCAACTGGGGCAACAAGGGCCTCCTGGGCCCTGGAGTGATAGACCCTAAACACCCTACGATTGTGCTCAAGAAGGAGGACTATCCACCCGAGATCAGGCAGTACCTCGAGTTCCATCCGGACAGGTCCCGCACGCTCCTTCAGGAGGCTGGCAAGACCCAGGGCCTCGAGTTCACCATAAACCTGCCCGTTACCTATCGAGATATGAAGAACGGCGCTGAGCTGATGGTAGAAGCGCTGGACAAGGTCGGGATCAAGGTGAAGCTCAATGTCCAGGAGTGGGGGGCCTTCACCGCCACCACGCGCCTGGGGAAATACAAGGGGGCAATGATCTACTTCACCATAAGCGGCACGGACATGAAGTCGGGGCTGCTGAGCATACATAGTTCAACGCCGCTGACCTCAAACTTCAACAGGATCAAGGACCCCACTCTGGACGCCTTGCTGGAAGAGTTCGAGCGTACCCTGGAGCCAGAGAAGCGCAAAGAGGTGGCGAAGAGAATACAACTCAGGTACGCCGATCAAGCCTATGGCGTAGGCATCGGCGTAGGGTTGGACCCCCAGGTGCGCCAGCCCTGGGTCAAGGGGATCCCGCCCAAGTTCAGGTCCTTCATAATGGGGGACTACGTGATGCATGCCTGGCTGGACAAATGACGGCCGTAGGGGCGTATGCAATACGGGGGCGTATTGCAATACGGGGGCGTATGCAATACGAGGGCGTATGCAATACGAGGGCGTATGCAATACGAGGGCGTATGCAATACGCCCCTACAAAGGGGTTTTTGAAGGAGGTTAGTGGATGGCTGCATTCCGGGACCGGTTTGCCATCGTAGGCATCGGCCGTACCAAGGTGGGGCATCTGCCCAACTACAGCGCCCGACTGCTACAGGCGGAGGCTGCCCGGCTGGCCATTGAAGACGCCGGGCTCAAGCCCCAGGACATTGATGGCGCTGTCAACGTGAAGGGGGAAGGGGGCGGCGGCCCCTCAGGCGGCTGGACCGACGCCTTCCCCCGGGTGCTGGGGTTGCCCGCCAATGTATATTTCCACGTGGGCCGGGGCGGCGCCAGCGCCGTCCTGGGCCTGGCCACCGCCGTCAAGTTCCTGGAGCTGGGTATCTGCAAGTACATGGTCATAGCCTTCGGTAGCGATGGACTCACCCGTCACCGCCAGGGTGGCGGGCAGGAGGAGACCGGCCGGCCCGGCCTGTGGGGTGCTCCCCTGGGGGACCTGGCGGCGGTGAGCCACCACTCGTTCTTCGCCTCCCGGCATATGCACGAATACGGGACCACCAGCCGCCAGTTGGGGGCCATCTCGGTGTCGGAGCGCAGGTGGGCCTGCGGGAACCCCGACGCTTACATGTATGGCCGTCCCATCACCATCGAGGACCATCAGAACTCACCCTACGTGGCCTACCCCTACCACCTGCTGGACATCTGCCTGGTGAGCGACGGCGGCAGCGCCTTTGTGCTCACCACCGCCGAGCGGGCCAAAGACTGCGCCCAGCGCCCGGTGTATACTATGGGCCTGGGTTACGGCGACGTCATGGCCAAGCTGTGGTGGGACAAGGCCAACTACACCCAGCTCGCGGTGGCCCCCGCCAAGGCCACCGCCTTCAAGGAAGCGGGAATCGAGCTCAAAGACGTGGACGTAGCCCAGCTATACGACTGCTTCACCTCGGAGGTGCTCTTCCAGTTGGAGGACTACGGTTGGTGCCCGAAGGGAGAAGGTGGCCACTTCGTTGAGGCGTGGAACATCGCCCCGGGCGGCACCATCCCTGTCAACACGGGCGGCGGCCTGATTGCCTCCCACCATCACGGCGACTTCACCGGCTTCCTGGAGGCCGTCACTCAGCTCCGGGGTGAGGGAGGCGCCCGCCAGGTGAAGGACGCGGAGATCGCTATGGTTACCGGCCACGGCGGGGAGGTCATCCGCCCGGGTATGTGCTCCCACCACGCATGTCTACTTCTGAGGAGGGGATAGTCCGATGGCCTGGAACAAACCACTGCCACAGATAGACCGGGACATGGAACCGTTCTGGGACGCCCTCAAGCGCCACGAGTTCGTGCTCTTCCGTTGTCAGGAGTGCGGCGCCTGGTACTGGCCCGCGGCCTTCTGCCGCAACCACCCGAACAAGCCCCTCTTCGGCAGCCTGGCCTGGGAGAAAGCCAGCGGCAAAGGGAAGATATTCGCCTTCAACATCCACTACCGGGCCTTCCACCCGGGCTTCGCCAACGACATTCCTTACGTCTATGCCCTCATTGACCTGGACGAGGGCCCCATGTTCGGGACCAGAATCACCGGCTGCGACCCTAAAGAGGTACATATCGGCCTGCCCGTGGAAGTGGTCTATGAGGACATCACCGACAAGTACACCCTGCCCTACTTCCAGCCGAGCAAAGTGGGAGCCAGGTAGACCCCGTTGTGGCAGCAATGAAGATAGGCCTGCTGGCCGATACGCACATCCCCCAGGTGCCTGGACTCCCCGGCGCGGTGTTGCAGGCGTTCCAGGGCGTGGACCTCATCCTGCACGCCGGCGACGTTTACCACAGCACCGTGCTGGACCAGCTCGAGACCGTAGCGCCGGTGCTGACTGCCTGGGGAAACGGCGACCTGGGCCTGGAGTCCGACTCCCGGGTGAAGTTGGCCCAGGTAGTCCCCGTGGACGGCATCCGTATCGGCGTGGTGCACTGCCTGACCTATC
Organism: Chloroflexota bacterium; assembly: GCA_016190505.1. Taxonomy (GTDB): domain Bacteria; phylum Chloroflexota; class Dehalococcoidia; order JACPQK01; family JACPQK01; genus JACPQM01. Next base: position 6,759 of record JACPQM010000010.1, read on the forward strand.
CCCAACTGCCGCTGGAGAAGGTCTTCGGCGACAAGGTGGATGTGGTGGTCTTCGGCAACAGTCACCTGGCCAGCATCAGCACGCGGGACGGCGTGCTATTCGTGAATCCGGGCAGCCCCACGCTGCCCAACTACGTGGGTGGCCGCCTGGGCACCGTGGGCTTCCTCGAGGTGGAGCACGGCCGGGCCCGGGCCTGGCTGTTGCCCCTTTCTGACGCGGAGGGGGTGCCCCCCGCGTGAAGGGCAAGTAGGAGGCAACATGAAGATCTCCAATGTCGAGCTGTTCTCCGTGGTGATGCCCAAGGACGACCCCAAGTGGCGCTTCGCCCTGCGCGCCTCCCCCGAGGGCCGGGGCGTTGTGGTCAAGGTCAGCAGCGACAACGGGCAGGTGGGCTACGGGTTCGCCGGAGAGAGCACCCATACCGGAACGGACCTGGGAGGCGTCCAATCGGCCCTGCGCACCTTCGGCGACATGATAGTAGGGCAGGACCCCTTTGATGTCGAGCGCCTGCTCCAGGGTATGGATGGCCAGCTCACCGAGAACTACGAGGCCAAGGGCGCCCTGGAGGTGGCCCTCCACGACCTGGTGGCCCGGACGTTGAACGTGCCCCTGTACCAGCTTCTGGGGGGGCTGGTGCGGGAGGAAATCCCCATCCTGCGTATTCTGGGCCTGAAAGAGCCCGCGGAGATGGCCCAGAACGCCCAGCGCCTGGTGGCACAGGGTTACTCTTACTTGAAGATCAAGGTCGAAGGAAACGTCACCAAAGACGTGCAACGGGTCCAGGCCATCCGCGAGGCGGTGGGGGACGACATCCACCTCACCATTGATGCTAACCAGAGCTACGTCCCCAAGCACGCTATCCGCGCCATCAGGCAGATGGAGGAGTACGGCATCGAGCGGGCCGAGCAGCCGGTACGGGCCGACGACCTGGACGCCCTGGGGGAGGTGGCCCAGGCCGTGGACTGCCCCGTGGAGGGGCATGAGGCCGCCGACTCGCTGCGCCAGGTCTACACGCTGGTTTCTCGCCGTATCGTGGACAGCATCAACCTCAGCGTGGGACGGCTGGGGGGCCTGCGCAAGACCAAGGCGGCAGCGGCCATCTGCCAGGCGGGGAACGTCCAGTGCCGCATGGCCATGACCAGCACCCGCATCGCTGCCGCGGCCGCCATGCACCTGGTGGCCTCGACGCCGAACATCAGCTACGCCTGCGAGCTGGGCGAGTTCCACCGCTTCACCCAGGACCCGGCCTCGGGCATGGAGGTCCAGGGCGGCAAGCTACGCGTGCCCACCGGACCTGGCCTGGGGATAACGGTGAACTTATGAAAGGCAATCGTAGGGGCGTATTGCAATACGCCCCTACGTCTTGATGCGTTTTAGCTATGACAACTGACGCCAAGCCCACTGACGACGCCCGCTGGGAGCGCTATCGGCCGGGCCAGTGGCCCAAGCTCAAGAGCGCCGTGTCCACGGACTGGGCGCCCAACCAGAAACTGCTGCGCGGCTACCGCATCAGCGACCTGGTCCGGGCGGCGTCCTTTGCCGATTCCATATTCCTCACCCTGTTCGGGCGCCTGCCCAACCCAGGGGAGTCCCGCATGTTCGAGGCGGTCCTGGTGTCGTCCAACTCGGGGACCTACACCTCCTCCGGCTCCATGTCGGCGCGGTACATCGTGTCCACCTCGGAGAACAGCCGGGCGGCCATCGCCGGCGGCCTGCTGGCCTTTGGCTTCCGCCACGGGGCCGCCGCCGACGCCATCGCTCAGATGCTCCAGCAGGGCATGCGCCGCGCTCGGGAGCAGGGGCTTACCGCTGAGCAGGCCGCCGCCGCCCTGGCCGCAGAGTACCGGGCCGCAGGCAAGCGGCTGCCCGGGCTGGGCAGCGCCTTCTACACGGAAGACCCCCGAACGGTGGCCCTCTTCGAGCTGGCCCGGGAGTTGGGATTCTTCGGCGACCACTGCAAGCTCATAGGGGCCCTGGCTGGGACCGCATCCCAGAAGGGGAAGAAGGGTCTGATCGTGAACGAGGAGGGGTCAGCGGTGGCCATCCTCTGCGACATGCTGGGCGAGGACTACGACTGGCGCGCCTCCAACATCTGGCACCTCATCGGGCGCATGCCCAGCGTAGCCGGCGCCGTGCTCGAGGAGATGCAGCGCGCCACGCCGGACGACCGGCGCGTGCCCTGGGAGTACGACGGTCCCCCCGAGCGGGACCTGCCGGAAGACTACCGCAAACCGTAGGGGCGAAGCATCCGGCCGCGGCAGCAAACTGACCCCCTGCAGTCCCCCTTGGCAAGGGGGACTATAGGGGGTGGATGGTCACCCGGATGCTTCGCCCCTACACCCTCTGGGCAAATGGGTTGAGAGCGCCGTGCCGTTGCTCTATTATTAGTCAGGAGGGAAACCGTGACAGACGTGGCCATAGTTGGCGTGGGGATCACCCCCTGGGGGAAGTTCCCCGGCAAGACCTTTCCGGACCTGGCCCGGGTGGCCGTTCAGAAGGCCCTGGAGGATGCGGGCCTGCGCTGGACGGACATCCAACTGGTGGCCGGGGGCGAAGCGCCCTATGTGGGCATCCCGGGCATGCAGGCGGGATCCACCATCTCGGAGAGGATGGGCTACCACGGCGTCCCCGTAGTCAATATCTGGAATGCCTGCGCCACTGGGGGCTACACCCTGGCCACCGCCCGGGCCTTTATAGCCTCAGGCTACTGTGACATCGCCCTGTGCGTGGGCTCTTTCACCGCCCCCGGCGGCTTCTTCGGCGCCGGCAGCGACGACCCCACAGACCTGGACGCCCAGCGTTTCCGGCTGCTGGGCCTGACCAACCCCTCGCGGTTTGCCCAGGAGGCCACCCGGCGGATGCACGACTTCGGGACCACTGATTTCGACCTGGCCCAGGTCAAAGTGAAGAATAGCAAGGCCGGCGCCCTCAACCCCAACGCCCGCTACCGCAAGGAGTACAGCCTGGAAGAGGTCATGAACTCGCCCATGGTGTCCTACCCACTGCGCTTGTACGAGATCGCCGCCACCAGCGACGGGGCCGCGGCTGCGGTCTTGTGCAGCAGGAAGAAGGCCAGCCAGCTCACCACCAGGCCGGTCATCCTGGCGGCGTTCTCTGGCCCCAGCCCGCAGTACCCCGCGGCTGACCGGGGGTCCCAGACCAACTACTTCGCCAGCGACTCGACGGTGAGCACGCCGCCCGGCGAGCCTCACGGCCGCCTGGTAACCAGCGGCGCCTACAAAGAGGCCGGCCTGGGGCCACAGGACCTGGACCTGGCCGAGGTCTACGACCTGAGCACCAACCTGGAGCTGGATTGGATCGAGCACCTGGGGTTGTGCCCACCGGGTGAGGCGGAACGGCTGCTCAGGGACGGCGATACCGCCATAGGCGGTAAGATGCCCATCAACCCCAGCGGCGGGGTATCCTCCTTCGGTGAGTCCATCCCGGCCCAGGCCCTGCTCCAGGTGTGCGAGGTGGTATGGCAACTGCGCGGCCAGGCGGGCGGCAGACAGGTCGAGGGGGCCAGGGTGGGTCTGACCATCAACCGCGGCCTGGGTGGCAACTCCTCAGCCATCATCCTCAACCGATAGGGCATTGGGGCCTCCCAAGGGGAGAGGAAGTTTCACAGCAGGATGTCCTGCTCCTTGAGCTGCATGATGTCGTCCCAGGTATAGCCCAGGTCCAACAGCACCTGCTCGTTGTCCTCGCCCAAACCCGACGTGCCGCCCCTGACCTGCGCCGGGGCCCTGCTGAAGTACAGGGGGAAGCCAAAGGTCTTGTACTGGCCCATCTCCCTGTGGGGCGCCTCCATGATGTATTCGTTCTCCCAGGCCTGTTGGTCTTTGGCCACCATCCCATACGTGTACACCGGGGACCAGTGGACATTCCTCCCAGCGAACGCCGCTTCGATCTCCTCCACCGTCATGGTGCCGAACCGCTGGTCCAGAATAGCCACCAGCTCCGTACCATGTTCCCCCCGAGCCGCGGTGTTGTGGAACCGCGGGTCATGCTCCAGGTGCTGTAGGCCCAGGGCCTCGCACAGGTCGTGCCAGTTGCGGTCGGGCTGCTTGGAAGCGATCTGGAACCAGGAGCCGTTCTTGTCGTGATAGGAGTTGCACAGGGGGTTGCGGGCAGTGCGCCGGTCCTTGCGCTCGATCTCTTGCCCCGAGGCCAGGGCCGACTGAAGGCTTACCGAGCCCGAGTCCAGCATGCTGCCATACAGGGAGGCGTGGACCAACTGCCCCTCGCCGGTGCGCTCCCGGTAGTACAGGGCCATGCCGATGGCGGCGCACAGGTGCATGGCGGAGATGTGGTCGCCCATGCCACCCTGGCACTGTACGGGCACGGCGCCAGGCTCGCCGAAGGAGGCCATCATGCCGCAGCGGGCGAAGATGCCGAAGTCGAAGGCGCCGCGGTCCCGGTCCGGGCCTTTGAAGCCGAAGCCCGTGCCCAGGGCATAGATCAGCCGAGGGTTCACTTTCGACAAGCTCTCGTAGTCCATGCGCATGCGCTGGAGGGTGGGAATCTGGAAGTTGGTCATGAACACATCCACTTGGGAGATGAGCTTGTGGGCCACCGCTTGCCCCTTGGGCGTGTTGACGTTGAGGGCCAGGCTCTTCTTGCCGCGGTTGTTCTGGTCGAAGATCCAGTTATAGTCGCCCGAGGGCAGGTCCTGGTGGCGGGTGTGCATATAGGCCCGCTGGGGGTCGCCGCCAGCCGGGTTCTCCAGCTTGATCACCTCCGCCCCCAGGTCCGCCAGATGAGCGGCGGCATAGGGGACGAAGATGAACTGGCCCATCTCCACCACTTTCAGACCTTTGAGCAGCATTCATTGACCTCCTGAGCATGAGACTTTAGCGCAACCTGAGTTTGCCCCCGGGGACCAACGCCCGATGGCCCGAATGGTATCTGGCGCCGGTTACGCTGTCAAGGGGCCAGAGCATCCAGAATCCGCCACCTGTTATGTCTACCCGAACGGGCGGTTTTCCCACCGAGATGGAGCACCAACGCGTAGGGGCGACCGGCCGGTCGCCCCTACGGTTTGACCGGCTGTCGGGGTGTGCCCAAGGCAGCGGGTTTTCCAGGTCTTCGTTTTTGATGGTGGATCAAGGGCATCGTCAAAGTCGGGCAGTTAAACTTGAAGGGAAGAACCGTAGCGGCCCCGATGCATCGGGGCCGCTACGGTTGCTGCGTGACTTTGACGTGGACCTGGTCAAGGGGCAGTTGAGGTTTGACCAGGCTGGCCCCAGGTGTTATAATTTTAGTGGTTGAGCAAACGGTCAGATGTGCTCATAGGGGTGGGGAGGTGGTGGTTGTGGTTGCAGGCTGCCTCGACAGCGATGATAGCTGAAGAGGCAGCCTGCTTTTTTGTCTCAGATAGGGGTCGAAAGGAGGGTCGGGGATGACCTATTTCATGATCCGGTATGACGTGGTCTCTGGCAAGACTGAGGCCCACGATCAGTTTGTGAGGGAGACCCTGTTGCCGTTCTGGAAGCGGCAGCCGGGGGTGACGTCGTGCTGCATCCTGGAGGATACGGTCATTGGGTGGCCGGAGCGGACCATCATGATCGGCGCCAATGACCTGCATGATCTGGAGGTCGTGCTGAAGCAGCCCCTGTACAGGGCAATAAAGGGGGAGTTGCTCGTTTACACCTCGAATATCCAGGGGCAGTTCCTCACCATCCGCGAGGGCAGCCTGGCTGCCTAGTTCCATCCCACAATCCGGGCAGGGCCCCCAGAGCGCGGGCCCTGCCCTTTTTCCCTCCACCATGCCTTCAGCTTCGCAAGCGGAAAGGGCCCCGACGCGTCGGGGTCGGAGAGGGCAGGGTGAGGTGGTCGTCTGTCCCGAGGGCAGTGCCAGGTACATGTACGTCTCCCCCCGCTGTTGGGGGTGACCAGGCGCGGTACACGAAGCGAGCGCGAACAATGAAGCGTGTCGAGATGCCTCGGTTCGTTGGAAGCACCCGAGGTCCATGCCGTTGGTCTGTCTAGTAGCTTACACGCCAGATGGCTCCGAGGTCAGCCTTCACGAACACCTGGAGAATGTAGACACCGCCCAGGAGAAGGCCAACCTGCTGGAGAGCAGAGCGGGTGTTCCTGTGTCCTTGTTAGTTGACCGCTGCCAGAACCCGTAGGCGGCAGGACGCCATGCTGCGGCTCTTCTTGAAGCGGCCCTGGCCGCGTGCTATTATGGCGCCAAGCTGGCAACGCCGTGGAGATCAACGTTCAGATTGATGACGCCTTCGCCGGCGAGGTCGCCGAGGACCGGCTCCGGGACATCGCCCGCGTGGCGCTGCAAGCGCAGAAGGCGCCCCCCGACACCGAGCTGGGTCTGGTCGTCGCCGGCGATGAGACGGTAGCCCAGCTCAACGAGCAGTACCGGGGCGTGACCGGGACCACCGATGTCCTCTCTTTCTCCCTGACCGAGGGAGAGGAGGAGTTCGTCGGCCCCCCCGGCGTCGAGCTGGGCCTGGGAGACGTGATTATCTCCTACCCGCAGGCCCGGCGCCAGGCACAGGAGTTGGGGCACTCCGTGGAGGACGAGTTCGCCCGTCTTATCATGCACGGCATATTGCACCTGCTGGGCTACGACCACGAGGCGCCGGCGGACCGGGCCAGGATGCGGCGGCGGGAGAGGGCACTTATGGAGGCCTGGGAGAAGGAACGGAAAGGCCGGTGAACCGCAGTTTCTGGCACAGCCTGCGCTGTGCGCTCTCCGGGCTGGGACACGCCCTGCGCACCCAGCGCAGTCTGCGCATCGAGGTGGGCCTGGGAGGGCTGGCCGTGGTTCTGGCGGCTGTCCTGGGCCTGCGCCCCACGGAATGGCCGCTACTGGCGGCGGTAATCACCCTGGTGCTTACCGCTGAGCTGTTCAACACCGCCCTGGAGGCGGCGCTGGATGCCGTCCACCCGGACTACCATCCCCGCGCCCGGGTGGCCAAGGACGTGGCGGCCGGCGCGGTGCTTGTGGCCTCCCTGGGCGCCCTGGCGGTGGGCGCCTGGCTGTTTCTGCCCAGGATCTGGGCCAGACTGGGAGGCCCCCCGTAGGGGCGACCCGCCGGGTCGCCCCTACGGTTAATTGCGGACGGCGCATCGATGCATCGGGACGCCCACACAATCACCGCGTGCGCCGGCGCAGGCAACGGTCATACGTAGGGGCCCGATGTATCGGGGCCCCTACGCCTTGAATTTGGACATCTTGGGTGCATCTCCTGGGTGGCCACAAACCGTGGGGCGGTGGTTCTGTACCGTCATTGCGAGTCCTTCCGCAGAAGGACGAAGCAACCCTCTGC
>JACPQM010000043.1 GCA_016190505.1 Chloroflexota bacterium
GCCCACTAGCTCGCCACGTTCAACACGGTTCAAGACCATTACCCTTTGCTGTTCCTTCTGGTTCAATGAAACTATCTCCTTCATAGGGTGACATTTTCACTGAACCAAACACTGGTGTCATGATCACAGAACTACCACACTCTACGCCATTGAGAATGGACTCGATATTCCCGTGGGGACCAAGAACGCAGAGCTACTGGATGCCGGCACTAATGACGAAGATGTAGATGTAGCCACCCCCGCCATGTTCGATGAAGAGAACGGTGACGAGGAAAGCGCAGTAACCGCACCCATGGAAGCGGGACGACTAGTCAGCGAGGATGACTTCCGGAGCTATGCCGACAAGGTCTACGCGCAGTACGCTGGACCTTACAAGTCCAGGTTCAAGTGGCTTCGCCCCACACTTTTCATTGATGGCCTCCAGAACGACCTGCTGTCTGATGCCAGGAAGCTCATAGATGTGCTCGCCAGGTGCGGCACGTGGGACCCGGGCAAAGACTCCAAACTGAACGTGCTTGAAACGCTGGTCACGAGGGACCATCCAGATGAAAAAGTGCTGGTCTTCACCCAGTTTGCCGACACTGTGCGCTACCTCACGAAACATCTCAAGGACCGCGGTCTAACTGCCCTGGAAGGGGTCACCGGAGACTCCGCTGACCCCACTGGGCTCGCCTGGCGCTTCAGCCCTGTCAGCAACGAGAAACGGGACCGAGTGACCCCGCAAGACGAGCTGCGCGTGCTAGTAGCCACCGACGTGCTTAGCGAAGGCCAGAACCTTCAGGACGCGGCCATAGTGGTCAACTACGACCTGCCCTGGGCTATCATCAGGCTAACGCAACGCGCGGGCCGCGTGGACCGCATTGGACAGAAGGGGGAGAGAATTCTGTGCTACTCCTTTCTCCCCGCCGAGGGCATCGAGCGCATCATCAACCTGCGGAAGCGCGTGCGACAGCGCCTGCGAGAGAACGCCGAGGTGCTGGGGACCGACGAGGCATTCTTCGAGGACGACACCGGCGACCAACCTATCGTTGACCTCTACAATGAGAAGGCGGGCATCCTGGACGGCGACGACGACACCGAGGTGGACCTGGCATCGTACGCCTATCAGATATGGAAGAACGCCACCAGCGCCAATCCGGCCCTCCAGAAGACCATTGCCGAGCTGCCCGACGTGGTCTATTCTACCCGGCGCCATACGCCGCGCCCGGGCCAGCCTGCCGGAGTTCTGGTCTACGTGCGCACTGCCGACGGTAACGATTCCCTGGCCTGGGTTGACGAGAACGGGCACAGCGTTGCCCAGTCCCAGCTCAGAATCCTACAGATAGCCGAGTGCGCGCCCAACACGCCCGCTGTCCCCCGCCACGCCCGTCACCACGAGTTGGTCAGGCTGGGCGTCGAGCAGATGGTGAAGGACGAGAAGCTGGTAGGCGGCCAGTTGGGGCGCCCGTCCGGGGCGCGCTTCCGCACCTATGAACGCCTCAAACGCTATGCGGCATCGGTCAAGGGGACCCTCTTCGAGTCCCAGGAGCTCCTAAACGCCATTGACGAGATATACAAGTACCCCCTTCGGCAGTCGGCCACTGATGCACTGAACCGGCAGCTCAAGGCCGGGGCAAGCGATGAGACTCTGGCCGAGCTGGTGCGCGCCCTGCACGATGACGACCGGCTGTGTCTGGTCAACGAAGAGGACGAGGCGCCGGAGCCGCGCATTATCTGCTCCCTGGGGCTGTTCCCGTCTTCTGGAGGCAGCTAAGCCATGGCCGTCGTCACCACGAGCATCCGCCAGAGGCTCAAAGACTTCGATTTCCAGGGCCTGTTCATCGAGGAGCTGGGATGGGACCAGCACCGGGCATTGCCCCTGGTGGTGACCGTTAACGAAGGCGCATTCAGCCTACAGGCGGTGGCCGAAAAGCGGGGCATGGTGGCATATGTTTGCCAGCCGGACGGGCAGGGAGCCATCCCTGACTATGCTACCCGGCGCAAGGTCGAGAGGCAGGCTGCCAGGAGCGCCCACGAGCACATCATCGTCTACTTGGACGCTGCCGGTACCGCCCAGACCTGGCAGTGGGTGAAGCGGGAGCTGGGAAAGCCCACCGCCTGCCGCGAGCACACCTTCCACAAGAGCCAACCGGGCGACGCCCTCATCCAGAAGCTCCAGGCGATTGCCTTTGACCTTGAGGAGGAAGATAGGCTCACCATTGCTGAGGTCGCTGGGCGGGCACGCCAGGCCTTCGACGTGGACAGGGTCACCAAGCGGTTCTATGAGCGCTTCAAGGCCGAGCATGCCGCCTTCCTGAGCTTCATCCAGGGCATTACCTCGCAGGCTGACCGCGAGTGGTATGCCTCCCTCATGCTCAACCGGCTCATGTTCATCTACTTCATCCAGAAGAAGGGCTTTCTGGACGGCGATAACGACTATCTGCGCCACCGCCTAAGGATGATGCGTGAGCGCCAGGGGAGGGACAAGTTCCTGACCTTCTATCGCCACTTCCTGCTCCGCCTGTTCCACGAGGGACTGGGCAAAGAAGAGAAGGCCCGCAGCCCGGAGTTGGACGCCCTCCTGGGCAAGGTCCCCTACCTCAACGGCGGCCTGTTTGACCAGCACAAGCTGGAGGAGGACAATCCCCACATCGAGATACCCGACGACGCTTTCCAGAGGCTGTTCGACTTCTTCGACGCCTATCAGTGGCACCTGGACGAGCGCCCCCTGCGCGCCGACAACGAGATCAACCCTGACGTGCTGGGCTACATCTTCGAGAAGTACGTCAACCAGAAGCAGATGGGGGCCTACTACACCAAAGAGGACATCACCGAGTACATCAGCAAGAACACTGTTATCCCCTTCCTGTTCGACGCCGCCCAGAAGGAGTGCTCCATTGCCTTCCGCCCCGACAGCTCCCTGTGGCGGCTGCTCCGCGATGACCCGGACCGCTACATCTATGAGGCTGTGCGGCGGGGCGTGATTGACGCGGCGGGCGCGGTCATCCCCGAGTCGGCCCTGCCGGACTTCGTGCAGACAGGCATGCACGACCCGAAGGCCCGGATGTTCGACAAGCGCTACAACTTGCAAGCGGCGGAACTCCGCGATACGGAGGGCAACAGCCTGACCCTCCCCACCGAGACCTGGCGGGAATACGTGGCCCGGCGCACCCGTTGCCTGGATCTCCGCGCCAGGCTGGCCGCGGGAGAGGCCTGCCCTGAGCCTGCCGAACGGGTCCACAGCATCAACGACCTCATCACCTTCAACCTCGACATCCGCCAGTTCGCTCAGGACGCCATTGAGACCTGCGAGGGGCCCGAGCTGCTGCGGGCGTTCTACCACGCGATAGAAAAGGTCTCCGTCCTGGACCCCACGTGCGGCTCAGGCGCCTTCCTGTTCGCGGCGCTGAACATCCTGGAGCCGTTGTACCAGGCCTGCCTGGACCGCTCCGGCGAGCGGCATCATCCCGAGAAGTTCTCCGACTTCCGCAAGGTGCTCCAACAAGCCAACGACACCGCCAGGCACCCCAGCCACCGCTACTTCATCCTCAAGACGATTGTGCTCAACAACCTCTATGGCGTGGACATCATGGAGGAGGCAGTGGAGATCTGCAAGCTGCGCCTCTTCCTCAAGCTGGTGGCCCAGGTGGAGACGGCGGAACCCCCTGTAGTCCCCCTTCGCAAGGGGGACGGGATCGAGCCGCTGCCCGACATAGACTTCAACATCCGGGCGGGCAACACCCTGGTGGGCTTCACCTCCCTGGACGCCGTCCGCCAGGCCATGACCATGGCGGGCGACGGCCAGAGCCGCATGCTCTCGAACGCGGAGCAGGCCATCCTCAAGCGCATAGACGAAGACGCGGAGCTATCCGATTGGGCATTCGAGCAGTTCAAGGAGAGCCAGAGCGGACGCGGCATGGATGCCGGAGACTTCGTGACCGGCAAGCAACTGGTGCGGGAAAGCCTGGCCAAGCTCCGAGACCAGCTTGACCGCTACCTGGCGGGAGAGTACGGCGTAGATGTGACCGATCCTAAAGCATACGACAAGTGGCGGGCCAGCCACCAGCCCTTCCACTGGTTCGTGGAGTTCTACGGCGTGATGAAGGCAGGCGGCTTTGACGTGATCATCGGCAACCCGCCATACAAGGAACTCCGTTTGTTGCCACAGTACGAATTGTCGCACTACCGGACGACCGTCACCGGCGATCTTTATGCGGTCGTTCTCGAAAGGGCGCTGCCGCTCTCAGGAACGGTCTCTCGGATGGGCTTCATCGTGCCCGTATCGTTCATCTCGGCCGGAGGCTACGAGCCGCTCCAGAAGCTGTTCCTGACTGGAATTGGCTGGTTCAGTTCGTTTGATGACCGGCCATCTCGGCTGTTTGACGGGTTGGAGCACTGCAGGCAGACTATTTGGGTGGGATCACCCAGGAGCGCAACGCAGTTCTCTTATTCAACCCGATACAACAAATGGTACAGCACGGAACGGCCCACCTTGTTCTCTACGCTCAGGTACGCCCGGACCAGTCAGGTGCTGATTGAAGAAACTCTACCCAAATTGAGCGAGCCTTTGGAGTCAATCATTCTCGCCAGGCTTCAGAAGATTGGCAAGCGCCTCAGGGACTTCTTGGCCCAGGGGAATGGCAACCCAAGGCTCTACTATTCCAGAAAGGGTGGCCCTTTCCTCGATTTCATACCAACAGTTCTCGATGGTCATGGTCGTACGAGGGCGCCTGCCGAGACGAAGGAACTGGCCTTTAGAGACCGGGAACACACCCGTTTGGCTCTTGCCGCCCTGAACTCAAACCTGTTCAATTGGTTCTTCACCGTATTCTCGGATTGCAGGCATCTGAACAGGCGTGAAATCGATGGATTCCCCGTTGACCTGAATCTTCTGGAAAGACGCGAGCCTGTGGATAAACTTCCCCGCCTAACCAAAGAGCTGATGGAGGACCTCGAACGGCGCTCCGCATTACGGGTCATGACATACAAACACGACGTCTTGAGAGTGCAAGCAATACTGCCGAGAAAAAGCAAGCCTCTTTTTGACGTGCTTGACGAAAACATCGCTGACCTCTACGGCTTCACGGACGAGGAGCTGGACTTCATCATCAACTACGATATCAAGTACCGCATGGGGCGAGAGGGCGATAATGAGACGGAGGATGATTGATGGACGGGACACCCCCTATTGTCCCCCTTGTGAAGGGGGACTGCAGGGGGTCCTTCCGTTCAGCAAGCATGCCCAGTTAGCATCATTGGAGGAGGCGTAGTCATGCCCAAAAAAGACTTGCTTACGCGCATCTCGGTGGACCCGGATGTCTGCCACGGGCAGGCCTGCATCAGAGGGACGCGGGTCATGGTCAGCGTCATACTCGATTGCCTGGCTGCCGGCATGTCGCCAGAGGAGGTCCTGGTAGAATACCCGTCACTGTCCCCAGAGGACGTACGGGCGGCCGTAGCCTACGGCGCGGCCCTGGCCCACGAGCAGGTCTTGCCGTTGCCGGGCACGGCAGCGTGAAGCTCAAGCTGGATGAGAACATGCCCCGGCGCGTGGCACACCTCCTGGCGGAGCACGGGCACGAGGCCGCGACCGTCGTCGAGCAAGGCTTGGGGGGAAAGAGCGACGCAACGGTGGCCCGGGCGGCCGCGCAGGAAGGGCGCATGGTTGTCACCCTCGACCGGCGCTTTGCCGACATCGCCGCTACCCGCCGGGCCGGCATCCCGGGATTCTGGTCCTGCGGACGCACGATCAGAGCGCGCCGACAGTGGAGCGGTTGCTGGTGTCGTTGCTGGCCCGATACAAACTTGAGGGCCTCACGGGATGCATCGTGGTGCTTGAGCCGGGCGCAGTCCGCGTCCGCCGCCCGGGATGAGCTGGTGCAACCTTGGCCGTGGTAGACTTCAGCGTCATCCAAGTGCCGGCTGGGTCGCTCGCGTGGCCCCCAGGGGAGCAGCACGGCTTCAACGGCGTGTCGCGGCCCCCGCTCACTGCCGTTGGGAACTTGGGCGTCCTCCCGAGCAAGAAGTTGGCCCTGTTTTGCTCCGTCCGTTGCCCTGGCGCTATCATCGTCCAGGCATATGACCTGGCCCGCAATCTTAGAGATGCCGGCATCACGGTCATCGGCGGGTTTCAATCGCCTATGGAGAAGGAATGCCTGGAGTTGCTGCTACGAGGCCGGCAGCCGGTCATTGTCTGCCCGGCACGTGGGCTGGACGGAATGCGCTTGCCAGCCGCCTGGCGGGCGGCGGTGAAAGAGGGCCGCCTGCTCCTGCTCTCGCCCTTTGCTGCCAACGTCCAGCGGCCCACCGCGGAGCTGGCCCAGGCGCGCAACGAGCTCGTGGCGGCCGTCGCCGATGTCGTGTTTATCGCCCACGCCGCGCCAGGCGGCAAGACCGAGGCCTTTGCCAGGGTGGTGCTGGGCTGGGGAAAGCGGGTGCTCACCTTGGACAGTCCTGAGAACGCGGGGCTGGTGACGCTTGGCGCTACATCCTTCAGACCTGCCCAGGTCGCCAATGTCCTGAAGCTGTAGACTCCGAAGGCACGGGCCCCGCGCCCCGCGTGCGGCATTCGTTGAACAACAATCCACCTTGCTCCCTCACCTGTACCGGGTGACCCACCTGGCGGCCGTCGCCTCCGGTCGCGACGCGAGCTCGGGCACCACCTCGGGCCCTTGCCTTTGTTGCGCCCGCCGCCCGCCAGCGCGGCTTGACGCCCCCACTGCCCTATGCTATAAATTCATCGTTCGGCAGGCTGGTGGGTCTCTACGCTGGCGCCTGGCGCGGGCATAGGGCGCTGGTGGGGAGGGAGTAGACGATTGTTCACCTGTTGTTGTCCTTCAGTTTTCTAAGGAGGATGCCATGCCTATGAAGTATGCCATCGGGGTGGACACCGGAGGCACCTTTACCGACATCGTGGTGCTCTCCGACCAGGGCGAGCTTACCATGGCCAAAGCGCCTACCACCCCCCACAAGTTTGCCCTGGGCGTGATGGACGCCATAGGTAAGGCTGCCCAGGCCCTGGGCACGGACCTGCCTGGCCTGCTCTCGCAGACCCGCATTGTCAAGCACGGCAGCACGGTGGCCACCAACGCCATGATCGTCCGCCGGGGCGCCAAGGTGGGACTCATCACCACCAAGGGCTTTGAGGATACCACCCTCATCATGAGGGCCATCGGTAGGGTGGACGGCCTTAGCGAGGAGGAGATCCGCCACGTCATGCGGGTGACCAAGCCCGAGCCCATTGTGCCCCGGGAGCGCATCCGGGGCGTTCGGGAGCGCATTGACTACCAGGGCCAGGAGCTGGTGCCGCTGAACGAGAACGACGTGAGGTTAGCCCTCAAGGACCTCATAGAGAACGAGGGTGTCGAGGCCATAGCGGTGAGCCTGCTCCAGGCCTGGGCGAACCCGGCTCACGAGATGCGCATCAAGGAGCTATGCCACCACTACAAGCACAACGGGCAGGAGATATTTTACTCCTTCGGGTCCGACCTCTCCCGCGTGGCGGGTGAATACGCGCGGGCCAACACGGCCATCCTCAACAGCTACGTCGGCCCCGTTGTCCATGAGTACCTGGAGGGCCTGGAGCAGAACCTGAGGGACAAGGGCCTGACAGGGAACTTCCTGGTGATGCAAGGAAACGGCAATGTGGCATCCAGGGAGCATGCCACGCCGATAAGCAACGTGCAGTCGGGACCGGCTGGGGGCATCATGGCCGGGGCCTATATGGCTGGCCTGCTGGGCCATCCTCACGTCATTACCACGGACATGGGCGGGACCAGCTTCGACGTGGGCCTCATCACCGATGGCTTCTGGCGCTATGCCAACGAGCCCATCGTCGAGCGCTTCCGGGTGCACCAGCCGCTTGTCCAGGTCGAGTCCGTCGGCGCCGGAGGTGGCACTATCGCCAGGGTGGACGAGAGCACCGGCAGGTTGCTGGTTGGGCCTGCCAGCGCCGCCGCCAGCCCCGGCCCCGCCTGCTACGATGTCGGGGGCACAGAGGCCACTGTGACCGACGCCGACGTCGTGCTGGGCATCATTGACCCCAACTACTTCCTGGGGGGCCAGCGGCAGCTCCACGCGGGTAAGGCGAAGGAGGCTCTGGACAGGAACATCGCCAGGCCTATGGGCATAGACACCATGGAGGCAGCGGCCGGGATCTACGACATCATCAACAGCAAGATGGCCGACCTCATCCGGCGCCAGGTGGTCCAGGTCGGCTATCTCCCCGAGGAGTTCGTGCTCTACTCCTTCGGTGGCGCCGGCCCTACCCACGCCGTGGGCTACGCCGCCGACCTGGGGGTCAAGAAGATCTACGTGTTCTCCACGTCACCGGTATTCTCCGCCTTTGGCATCGCCACGGCGGACGCGGGCCACACGCGGGTAGCCACTTGCCAGCTCATCATGCCGGTAAAGGCAGAGGCGGTGAACGCGGTCGTGGAGCCCATAGAAGCCGAGCTGCTACAGGCCATGAAAGCGGAAGGGTTCGCCGAGGGCAGCATCAGCTTCAAACGCTTCTTCAACATGCGCTACCGCCGCCAGTCTGAGGGCTGCGAGATCCCCGTGCCCTGGGCGCGCTTCACCGAGGCCGAGGTGCCGGCCCTCCAGAAGCTCTTCGAGAGCAAGTACGAAGAGCTTTACGGTCAGGGGGCGGGCTATGCCCGCGCCGGCATTGAGATCAGCGGGGTGCGCGTGGATGCCCTGGGGGCGGTGCCCAAGCCTAACATCCGGCCCCAGGAGTACGTGGGCACTGACGCCTCGAAGGCCGCGAAGGGGAGCCGTACGGTGTACTTCACCAGGCCCTCCCTCAAGGCGCACACCGCCACCATATACGAGTACTACGAGCTTGCCCACGGCAACCGCATCCAGGGGCCGGCCATCGTGGAGTCGCCCTTCACCACGGTCACCCTGCCTCCGGTCAGCCGGGCCACCGTGGACAGCTACCGCAACCTGGTGATTGAGGTGTAGGGAGGCGAACCGTAGGGGCGAGCCGCCGGTTCGCCCCTACAGGTTACAGGTCAGGAGGTGCTATGAGCCTGCGGGACAAGTACGCCATCGTAGGCATCGGCCAGAGCCAGATCGGGGAGGTGCCCGGTTCAAGCTCTCTGGGCCTGCTGGCCGAGGCCATGAAAAACGCCATCCAGGACGCGGGCCTGAACAAGGGCGAGGTGGACGGCCTGGTCAGCCGCGGTCCGGACGACATATATTGCCACCACCAGCGTATGGGCGAGGTGCTGGGCCTTAATGTCAACTACAGCACCAGCCTGGACAACGGCGGCGCCAGCCAGGCGCTGGGGGTTATCCTGGCCTGCCTGGCCATGGACGCGGGCCTGTGTCATACGGTGGTCTGTGGCTACGGGCGCAACGCCTGGTCCCGGACCCGGCAGGCCGCCGAGAGCCGCAAGGGGTCGCTGCAACAACACGCCGGCGCTGAGGAGCAACTGCCCAGGGAGTTCGGGCCCGAGTTTGGCTACTTCGGCGCCGTGGCTACCCACGCCTTTGGCGCGCAGCGCCACATGCACCTCTACGGCACCACCAAGGAGCAGATGGGGGCTGTCGCCGTCAGCTTCCGCAAGCACGCCCGGCGCACTCCCTGGGCGCAGATGAAGAAGCCGCTGACCATGGAGGACTACCGGCAGGGCCGGCTCATCATCGAGCCGTTCAACGTCTACGACTGTAGCCTGCGCACGGATGCCGCGGGCGCCGTGGTGGTGACCTCGGCGGAGCGCGCCCGGTCCCTCAAGCAGCCTCCAGTTTACATAAGTGGCTTCGGCAGCCACAACAACCTGCGGGGCTGGTTCTTCGACGACCACATGGTGAACACGGCTGCCCGGGCCAGCGGCCAGACCGCCTTCCGCATGGCGGGGATGTCACCCGGGGACGTGGACACCGCCCAGCTCTACGATTGCTTCACATACATGGTCATTGCCGAGCTGGAGGACTATGGCTTCTGTCCCAAGGGAGAGGGTGGGCCGTTCGTGGCCTCGGGCGCCCTGGACCTGGAGGGCGTACTGCCCACCAACACCGCCGGCGGGCAGCTCTCGGAAGGCCACGTCGAGGGAATGCTCCAGATACTGGAGGCGGTCAGGCAACTGCGCCAGAAGGAGCCGCCGGGGCGGCAGGTGCCCAAGGCGGAGGTGGCCCTGGTCAGCGGCCACGGCGGCAACGCCGTGTGTCATACCACCCTTATCCTGAGGAGATAGACATGGCCTACAACAAGCCCCTGCCCGTGCCCTCGGCGGAGTCGAAGCCCTTCTGGGAGGGCTGCCGCCGCCACGAGCTGCTGGTGCAGCGCTGTAGGGCCTGCGGCAAGCACTGGTTGCCACCTTCGGCGCTGTGCCCGGAGTGCCTGAGCACCGAATGGGAGTGGACCAGAGCCAGCGGTAAGGGGAAGGTCTTCTCCTTCGTGGTCTATCACCGGCTGTACCACCCGGGGTTCAAGGACGAGCTGCCGTACGCGGTCGCCCTCATCGAGCTGGAGGAAGGGCCGCGCATGCTGAGCAACGTGGCGGGCGACGTCAAGGCGGTCAAGTGCGACATGCCCGTCGAGGTTTTCTTCGAAGATGCCACTGAGGAGGTATCGCTACCCAAGTTCCGGGCAGCCAGTTCTGGGAGGCCCTAGGTGGGTGATTACCTCTACCACTATACATCGCGCTACTTGGCTCAGGAGGTTGTCGTTTCTGGCAAGCTCAGACCAGGTCCCGGCAGCAAACTCTACCTATCCCAGGACAGCTATCAGCAAGGTGCCACCGCCGCGGCCAAGTTGGCCATAGTGAACAAGCCAGTAGAGGTAGTGTTTGCGATCCCCAACGAAAGGGTCGCCAACCACAGCGCTGAAGCGTTTGTGGAGAGTATCATGGGGGTAGACGGCGCTGACATCAGGCCAGGGGGTGGCACTCAAGTGTGGACTGCCGACGACATAGAGATGACCGCGATAGCGGCCTGGGGTCTGGCGTGGCCATAAGAGCGTCTAGTAAGCGGTCTCCAATGGGGCGACATGAGCGCGCCGCAACCAAGGGCCCCGTAGCCGTCTCGCGTCAGTTGGGCGACCTGATTGGCGAAGTGGTTCTAGCCTTTGCCGGAGAGCGGGACTGGGGCCCCGATTCATATGACCTGTGGTATCAGGGAGAGCCATTGTGGTTCCTTCGACAGAGCAGTGCTGTGGGGCCTCACAAACTGCTCGTGCGGAGAGTGCAAGTTGCGGCGTTTGATACCGACAGGGGTATGGAGCTACAGGCGATCCCTGACGCATACCTATACGACAGCGATGCCAGGAAAGCAGAGGCCTCTGTGTCCCCGGGCACGAGGCTTGAAGGTCGGCATACTGAGTCGTTGACCCAACTAGAGCAAGGCCTTGCGCATGGTAAGCTTGAAACGGCAAGAGCCAAGTTGCGGGTGATGATTGAGGCCGCATGGAGCGTTGCCAGCGAGCTCGAGGTCTGAGCTTTGCGCCTACTCGGCCATCAGGGTGTTCCCACAACGTGCCCAACCAGGAGTATCGCAAGTGCTGAAAGAAGAGACCATGCAGGTTGACCCCATAAAGTACGAGATGTTCCTCCACCGCCTGTGGGCCATAGGCGAGGAGGGACGGATGACCATCCAGCGGGTGTCCGCCTCTCCCATCGTAGCCCAGGGGGGAGAGTGCATCAGCGGCTTCTATGACCCCCAGGGCACCCAGGTGCTGTCGTGCTCGGGCCACCTGCGCTTCGCCGGCGCTACCTCCATGGCCGTCAAGAAGATTATCGAGCTCTTCTCGGAGAACCCGGGCATCCGCGACGGCGACCAGTTCTTCCAGAACGACCCCTATGTGGCCGGCGCCCACGTCTATGACCGTCTGGTGATCAAGCCGATCTTTTACCGGGGCCGCCTGCTGGCCTGGGTGGCCACCGGCATTCACACCGCCGATACCGGCGGGGTGCTCCGGGGGGCGGCCACCCAGATCCACGAGGAGGGCGTGCGCCTGGCGGGGCTCAAGGTGGTGGAGGACGGGCGGCTGCGGGAGGACACCTTCCGAGCGATTGTGGACCAGTGTCGGGACCCCGGCTACGTGGCTCTGGACCTCAATAGCTGCATCGCGGCCAACAACGTATGCGCCCGGCGGTATCTCCAGATTGTCGAGAAGTACGGCGCCGAGTTTGTCGAGGCCGCCGGCACCAAGACTATCCAGGACTCCGAGGCCATGGCCCGGGCCAAGCTGGAGGCCATGCCCAACGGGACCTGGGCCGCCCGCCACTACGGCGTCGCCCGGGACAAGGAGACCGGCGAGGCCATCCCCTTCCAGGTAGTGTGTACCATGACCAAACAGGGGGACGAGCTTACCCTCGACTTTACCGGCACCAGCCGGGAGATGGCGGGCACTACCATGAACTCGACCCTCCCCTGCACCGTGGCCCAGGTGTCGGTGGCCCTCACCGCGACCCTGTTCTGGGATATCCCCTGGTGCGATGGCAAGCTGGCCCCGGTGAAGTTCATCGCCCCGGAAGGCTCCATCATCAACTGCCGCTTCCCGGCGGCCACTGGCGGCGCACCCGAGGTGGGCCAGCAGCTCCTGCCCGCCATCTGCGAGTGCGTAGCCAAGATGCTCTACGCTGCCGGGCGCTACCAGGACGTGGCAGCATCGCTCCATGCCCGGTGGTACTCCGGGGGGCCCGGCGCCTTCTACGGGGGTCACGGTCGCCAGGGGATACCGGTGCCCCAGGGGATATATGATAGCCACGGCGCGGGCTTCGGCGCCAAGCCGGACCAGGACGGGGTCAATACCGCCGGTCGCATGCACATCCCATCGGGCGGCATCGCCGACGTGGAACGCACCGAGATGCACTACCCGATCGTTTACTTCACCCGCAACCATTGCACCGACGGCGGCGGCTGCGGGAAGTTCTCCGGCGGCGCCGGCAGCTACCGCATATACATGGTCTACGGCTCCCAGGACCTCAGTGTGGACTACAAGCCCTATGGCGGAGTGCCCGAAGGGGGCTACGGGCTGTTCGGCGGCCAGCCGTCCGGCACCGGCGGCGTCCGGGCGCTCTTCAAATGCCCCGACGTCATGAAGAAACTGCAGGCTGGAGACTACCCGACCACCACCGACGAGCTGGAGGCAAGCTGGGGCCAGGCAGTGGTGTCCAAAGGCGGCCCGACCCGCATACCCCTGCCAGAGTTCAGCCTGGTGGCTGATTTCGTGAGCGGCGGCGGGGGCTATGGCGACCCGCTGGAGCGCGACCCACACAAAGTGGTGCGCGAGCTCCGGGATGGCCTGGTGTCCGCCCACGCGGCCGCCAACTACTACGGTGTGGCCCTGCACCCTGACGGGCGGAACCCGGACGAAAGCGCGACTCAGCGGCGGCGGCAGGCGCTGCGCCAGGAACGGCTGGCCCAGGGCAAGCCGCACAGTGGCAGCACCTCGTCGGTCCCGCGGGGACGACCAACGCGCTCGCTGTTGAAGTTCCACGAGTACCTGGCCATCGCGGCAGACGGTGGTGCTCTCCTGGTCTGTTGTCGCTGCGGGCACGTCCTTTGCCAGGCCGGCGAGAACTATAAGGACTACGCGCTCCGGCGGCAGAGGGACATCGAGGAGCTTACCGGCCGCCGGCTACCCCACGGCCAACCATATCTGGCTGTCTGGCAGGAGTATATCTGTCCGGGCTGTGCCACACTTCTCCAGGTGGACGTGTGGTGTCCGTCGCTGGGAGACGGGGCGCCGCTGTGGGACACCCGCCTGGACCTGGGTAAGACTGTAAGCGCGTCGCGTGGGAAAGGGGGCTAACGTGACCAAGGCTCTGGAAGGCATCACTGTCCTGGAGGTGGCCTCCTATGTCACCGGCCCTTACGCCGGCGCACTCTTGGGCGACCTGGGGGCGGAGGTCATCAAGATCGAGTCGCCGCCCCACGGCGACCCCCACCGGGGCCATGGCCGGGACGAGGCACTCTACCACCCCAACTTCAGGGCGCTGAATCGCAACAAGAAGAGCCTCACTCTGAACCTGCGTGACCCCGAAGGCAAGCACATCCTGATGCGTCTGATCAGGAAGGCGGACGTGCTCATCGAGAACTTCCGGCCGGGGGCCATGGACCGGCTGGGGCTGGGCTACAACGACCTGCGCCAGCTCAATCCCAGGCTCGTCTATTGCTCCATCTCCGGCTACGGGCAGAGCGGCCCGTACCGGGACAAGCCCGGATACGACACCATGGGGCAGGCCTTCAGCGGCATGCTCAGCCTGCTCACCGACGTGAGCGACCCCAAGCCTGTGGGCGTCTCCGTGTCCGACCACGTGACCGCCGTCTTTGCCGCCTACGGCATTCTGGCCGCTCTCTTGGCCCGAGAGCGGACGGGCCAGGGGCAACAGGTGGAGACTTCGTTGCTCCAGGCCACCACGTCTTTCATCGAGTCATACGCCACCAGCTACCTGAGCGATGGCGAGGTTGCCTCCCGCGAGAGCCGTACCCGGACGGTACCCATCTGGTCCTTCGTTTGTGGTGACGGGCAGCCTCTGGTGATACACCTTTCGGCGCCGCCCAAGTTCTGGGAGGGCCTGGCCAAGGCGGTTGAGCGTCCCGATCTGATCACGGACCCCCGGTTCAAGGAGCGCCGCTTGCGCTGGGAGAATCACGCCGAGCTTACCCGCATCCTGGAGCAGGAGTTCCGCAAGAAGCCGCGGGACTACTGGCTCAAAGCTCTGGAAGAGCAAGACGTGCCCAGCGCCCCGATCTACACCATAGACCAGGTGTTCCAGGACCCCCAGGTCAAGCACCTGGGCATCCCGGTAGAGGTGAAACATCCCAAGATGGGGCCCAACCGGTTTGTGGGCAGCGCCGTTAACCTCTCGGGCACGCCGGCTGTGATGGCCCTGGCGGCGCCGATGGTGGGCGAACATACCGAGGAGATTCTCGGTAGCCTGGACTGCACGCCGGAAGCCATCAAGGCCCTCCGGGCGAAGGGCGCTGTCTAGCCAGCGGCGCCGTGGGGCGCTATACTGCCTAACGTCGAGGAGCAGTGAGGGTGCTGCGTTGCCCGGGGGGGCAAGAATGGGGACCCCTTTCGAGGGGGTTCGGGGGTTTCCCCCGAATCTAATCCCCCCTCTCCTATGCCTAGGAGAGGGGGTCAGGGAGTGAGGTCGCATAACGGCGACAACCGTTGGTACTGAGGAGTATGCAGGAGGTAACATGCCAGGCATAGGCGCCATAGACATCCTGAACCACTTCTACACCCCGGCGTCCAAGGCCCGGCGGGACGCCGTGGCCCACGAAGAGCTGGTCTGCCGCATGGAGACCGCCCTGGGCGGGTTCCCGGCGCACTCACCTGAGAAATGGCTGGAGCTTATGGACGAGGCCGGTGTGGACAAGACGTTCTTCGCCCAGACCGCGGCCTTCTCCTACTTCCAGCGCCGGCTCTACGGGCAGACCACTATAGACGAGATCTATGCCGCCACCAAGGTGGCGCCAGGGCGGTTCGTGGGCATTGCCAGCTACAACCCCTTCCGGATCAAGGACAGCCTCCACGACATAGACCGGGCGGTGCAGGACTGCGGGTTCAAGGGGGTGTTCGTCCACATTTACGGCTTCGACATCCCGCTGGACGACCGCAAGATGTACCCCCTGTACGCCAAGTGCCAGGAGCTGGGCGTGCCGGTCATCATGCAGGTGGGCTACGTGCTGGAGGCCATGCCCAGCGAGCACGGGCGTCCCATTTACCTGGACCGCATCGCCCTGGACTTCCCCGAGTGCAAGCTGGTGGGCGCCCATACCGGCTATCCCTGGTGCGAGGAGCTTATCTCCATCTGCTACAAGTATGACAACGTCTACCTGGGGGCCGATGCCCACATGCCGCGCTACTGGGAGCCCACTGTGGTGCGCTTCATCAACTCTCGGGGCGCCGACAAGTGCCTGTGGGGCACCAACGGCCTTGACTTCAAGCGCATGCTTACCCAGATTGACGCCCTGGAGCTGAAGGAGGAGAACAAGCGCAAGCTCCTGCGAGACAACGCCATCAAAGTCTTCAAGCTGTAGGGGCGGGCCCCTGTGCCCGCCCAGGGGCGGGCGGGAGGCCCGCCCTCACGCCTGTAACGCTGGACTTAGGAAAGGAGAAAGGATGCCCAACTTCTATGACCAGTGGTTGAACTACTGGACCGAGGAGCAGGAGGAGCGGGCCAAGGCACGCAAGTGGATCCACGAGGAAGAGCGCCAGTGGGTCCGCACCCGCCAGGACTACAAGACCGCCCTGCTGTGCAGCCGGGAAAACGGCTTCGCCACCGCTGGCGCGGCCACCATATCCATTATCCCCCCGGGGTGGCACAGTGGCGCCCATAGCCACGGGGAGGAGGCAATCTGGGTTCTGTCAGGGAAGGGGTTCACCCTGATGGACGGCGCGCGCTACGACTGGGAGAAGGGTAGCTGCGTGTTCATGCCTTTCGGCTCCATCCACCAGCACTTCAACGACGGCGACGAGGAAGTCCAGTACCTCTCATTCACCCAGTTGGCGCTGGAGCGGTTCGCGGGCATGGCCAAGTTCACCCAGTTCGAGGATGTCGGCCAGACCGCTCGCGGTGAGCCGAGAGGCATCGCCATGGCCGAGACCGACGTCCATCCTGAGTACGGTCGCATAGTGCTGCACTTCAAGGACGCCCCCTCGTCCGTAGGTGAGGACCAGGCCATACGCATGGCCAAGAGGACGGACGAGTTTGCCCAGACGGTGGCCAAGGAGATGAGGACCCCCGGTAGCCAGGGGCACCGCTCCCGCGTCATCCAGTTCATGGGCGATCCGGAGAACGGGTTCAAGGCCCGAGAGGTGGAGATCACCGGCATCCTGTGCGACGAGCCGGGCAAGCACTCTGGGAGGCATGCCCACATGGAGGCCCTGCTCTACGTTCTTCAAGGCGAGGGCTACTCCATAGTGGACGAGGAGAAGGTCCCCTGGAAGCAGGGCACCCTGTTCCACGTGCCTGGCCCGCAGTCAGTCCACCAGCACTTCAACACCAGCAAAGTGGAGGCGCAGCACCTGCGCATTCACTACGGCCTGCGGTCCCACGTCTTCCAGCCCATCGCCAGGCGGGTGTTCCCCTACAAGTACTACGAGTTCGGCCAGTACCAGTCGTAAGGTCCCACGGTCCAAAAAAGTGGGGGCGCCCCGATCCATCGGGGCGCCCCTACGATTTCGCGCCTCGGGCCTCCCCGAATCTCGGCGTTCCCACCCAGTGCTGCTTGCTAACGCGAGTTCGACAGGCACTGACCCGTCGCGACCCAATGTAGAGCCATGAACCGCGTTGTTGCCCGTAGGGGCCCCGACGCGTCGGGGTGCCCGCCCCGGTGGGGTGCGGGGAACACGTTGTTCACGCCGTACGAGACGCGGCAAGGGCGAGCGGCGTTTTCGTAGCTTGAGTTCAGCAGCTTGGTTCATTGAAAGGACCCCGACGCATCGGGGGAGGAAGCAATCTAATGACGGCGCGATGGGTCCCGACATGTCGTGACTACGCTGCGCTTTCAATGAACCGACCGTCCCGTCATTGCGAGCCGCAGCGAAGCAATCTCCGGCCTGTGTGCGCATCATAAGGTTGCTTCGTCGTCCTTCGCCGGAAGGACTCCTCGCAATGACGACACATGGCTTCGTCGCTGTGCTCATTTCAACGAAACGCGCCATCTCGGTTCATTGCTCTACATTGGGTCCCGATGCCTCGGGGCTGAGTACCCCGCCAGCCGCTCCCTCAGCACCTGGAGGTTCGTCACGTCTTCCCGGTTGTATTGAAGCAGCGTAGCCAGCGCTTCAGGGTCGCCGTGCCTTTGGTACCGTCGCCACAGCACCACTGCGTCCCACCCGCTGATGCCCTGCAACTGGCGGGGAATGCCCAGTTGCTGCTCCACCGCCTTGAAACCGCCCTTCAGGTTGCAGCGCCAGCAGTCGTACATCAGGTCATGGTGGCCGGCGACAGTCTCCAGGTCAATGCCCAGGGAGCCATGGATGAAGGGCAGGTCAAACCGGCTGCCGTTGTAGGTATAAACCGTCTGCACATCACGCAATGCCTGAAGCAGGCTATGCCTGGTGACCTCTCTGCCCACCAGTTGCACCAGCCTGCTGTCACTGCCATTGACCAGGTAGATGCCGATGACGGTTATCTCCGCATAAGAGCAGGACAGTCCAGTGGTCTCGATGTCAAGGTAAGCGTCTGCCAAGACTAATCTCGTCCTTCGAAAGAGCTGGTGAAGTGACCCAAATTGGTATTGTATGTTAGATTGCTAACGGTACGCAACAGCAAAGCTTCGAGATTGGTCCTTAAATCCTTGTCATCTACTCTGTAAAGCGAATAATACATGGCCAGATCGCGGATTTTGGGCTTGTCTTTGGCCAGAGCAGGGCCGACGCGAATTGGAACTGGAACCCGCCGGCCAAGTGTTTGCGACACTTCCACACGGAAGTTCTGTGCTTGCCCAATGTAAAGGGCGTTCCCGGCGGAGTCGTAGATCAAGTAGATCCCCGCACAATCTGGTATTCGTGAATTACTATCAGGTATTGGACATATCTCGCAGACCGCCTGCACTGTGTAGCCAAACCTCCGTCGGGTTAGGCTCTGGAGGCAACCTAACAACGCCTTTTTTTGCGGAACCTTCTTGCCGCGGAGGTAATCGCTCATATTGGGTAGTTCCTGGCCACAGTCGTGTGCGAAATCACTCATGGTCTTGCTCTTGTAGCCCGCAAGATCGCGTAGCACCTTCAAGAATTGAACGTTCGGATCGTCTGCCTTGGGAAGGTCTGTCTTGATTGCCATTTGATGTCCTCCTCGATCAAGGCACCGCGCCTCTGCAACACCCCTATGTCAAACTGAATGTTTGTTGTCGTAGATTCCTGCCATCTTCTTCGCCGTCTCCAGCATCTCCTTGCGCAGCTCTGGTGGCTCCAGCACCCCACCTTCTCCTCCCAGCCCAGGACCCAGGGGTGAAGCATCCGCCGATGCTTCACCCCTACATTTTGTTCAAGGGTGCGAAGTGCGCCTGGACCAGGTCGGCCATGGTGTGCAGGCCGGGCGGCGCCTTCAGTAGCCAGGGGATGCAGTTGGCCATCACGGCCACCGTGCCCAGGTCGCCGTGCACGCCCGGCGCGATGGTCATCTTGATGGGTGGGACTCCGTCTATGTCCACGGAGTCCGCTTCCTGGGCGCCGGCGTAGGCCTCGAACACCAGCCGGACGCGCACCTGGCCGCCTGATGTGCCAGTCGCCTCCTGGCGCAGGCCCAGGGCCGTACCTGTTGACTCCACGGGAAGGGGTGCCCCGGCGTTGATTGAGTCCAGCCGCCAGCCCAGGGCTGAGGCCAGCAGGGCGATGGACTGCTCCAGCCCCACGTGGCCCCCGATCTGGCCCGACTTCATCTGGCGCTTGAACTCGGCCAGCGGTAGGCCCGCGCCGACCTTCTTCAGGAAGGCCAAGCGCCGGCGGGAGGCGTCCAGCGTGCGCCGCACGGTGACAGATTTCACCTCCTGGCAGGCGGTGGTCAGGACCATGGGCAGCGCGTCCATCAGGAAGCCCGGGTTGATCCCCGTCCCCAGCACCGCCACACCGTGTACCATGCCCAGCCGGTCTACTTCGGCGGCCAGTTCCGGAGCGGACAGATAGGGGTAGCACAGCTCCTCACAAGTGGAGAGCACCGGCAGGTGTGCCTCTACCAGAGCGGCGATCTGGGGGAAGGTGTCCTTGAGGTACGAGCGGGTGGCCAGTATGGCCAGGTCGGCCTGGAGGCCGGCCAGCGCCGCCTCGATGGTGGGCCGGACCGGCACCCCCAGCACTGGCTGGTCCAGCAGCCCGCCCAGGTCCACCCCCGCCTTGTCCGGCGCCGGATCAACGGCGCCCATGATGGTGGCGCCCCGGGCCAGCACGCCCCGGGCGATGGCCTGGCCCATTTCGCCCAGGCCGACGATGATTACTTTGAGCGATGGCATGACCGAACACCCCCTGACGAGACTCCTCCGCCTGTACCGGGACTCAAAGAGACCTCAGCCCGACACGGCCTCCTACAGTGGCTCTCGTAGCAGTGCAAGCTGGGGAGGCGGCCCACCCTCTCCGCAGGCGGAGAGGGCAGGGTGAGGTGGCAGCCCGACCGCGACGGCAGCGCCCGTAGCCATATGCCGACTAGCGTATTTCCTTTCAATGAACCGAGCCCCCCTGTCATTCTGAGCCCCTGCGGCTCGGGGCGAAGAATCCGTGCCTCCTGGTCTAGCATGGCGCCGAGAGATGGATTCTTCGGTCGTCCTTAACCGCAGTCCCGATGCGTTGGGATCAGAATGACAACTGCCAGACAGTACGCTAGCATTCTACCACGAGTGTCATGGTGGCTCTCCGGTGTCACACGACCTCGTTGGCTCTCGTGGCACCGTCCCGACTCATCGTGACAGTTGGAGATGACACAGCCTGCGCCAGCCTTGACAACGGTCAAAGGGCTTTGTAGTGTATAGGCATTCCAGGGTGCGTTTGCACCTCGGGGCTGCCTCGGGCCCGCGTCGTAGAAACGCCCCCGGTGTCCTGTCGGACGAGGGGCCAGCCCAGTCAAAGGAGAGACGGATGCCTACAGCACTACGCGGTCGGGTTGTGACCGGTCTCGGGATTCTGGCGCTTCTCCTGGCCGCGTGCGGCCCGTCGGCCACGGCCACGCCCTCGCCCACTGCCACGCGGCCTGCCCCGGCTACGGAGGCGCCCAGGGCCACGGCCACGCCAGCCGTGGCCGCCACTGGCACACCTGTGCCAACGGCGGCGCCCAGCCCGGCTCCCAAGGCCACGCCAGCCACCACCGGGCCCAAGTACGGCGGTGTTCTTCGCATCCGCACCACGGGTGACCCCGAGAGCTGGGACACCGGGCGCGACCACGGAGTGCCCGGGGAGTACATGCTCTGGGCCTATCCTCGCCTGTTTACGTTCTACCGGGGTGCTCCTGGTGAGCAGCAGTGCCAGGTCTACCCCATCAAGGGCGAGTTGGCCACGGGGTTCAAGTGGGTGGACGACCTGACCCTGGACGTCCCCATCCAACAAGGGGTGCGCCTGCCGCAGGGTGCCCCGTTCAATGGCCGGGAGCTCACCGCCGAGGACGTGGTCTTCTACTTCAACCGGGCCATGTTCGTCACCAAGCTCAACCCGCTGCTGAACATGGCGGCGATAACGGAATCAGTGACGGCCACGGACAAGTACACCGTGCGCTTCAAGCTCAAGAGCGCCCACGCCGAGTACCCGGAGATCGCCCTGGCCTACCACGCTACGGCCATCCTGCCCAGGGAGACCCTCAACCCACCGGGGGACCCCAACGGCAGGTACAGCTTCGAGAGCCACGTGGCGGGTGCCTATGGCCGTTTCCGCCCCACCAGGTACATCCCCGCCGTGTCCACCGAGTTTGAGAAAAACCCCAACTTCTTCATCAAGGGCCTCCCCTACCTCGATGGGGTGTCTCTGAAGATAATTCCCGAGGAGCCGACCATGGTGGCGGCCATGCGCGGGGGACGCCTGGACAGTGGCCTGGTCCGCTCCACCGAGACCATGGAGGAAGTGCGCAAGGTTGGGGGCCTGCAGCAAGAGATCTGCCCGGCCGCCAGCACCGTGATGGCCTGGATGAAGCTGAGCATGCCCGAGTTTCAGGATGTCAACGTGCGCCGGGCCATCTCCATGGCCCTGGACCGCGAGGCTCTGAACAAGCTGGTCTACCGGGGGCTGGCCAGCAATGGCTTCTCCCTGGTGCCGGGGCTGCTGGGCAAGGAGTGGACCATGGAGCTGAACGACTATCCTCCCGATGTCCGCCGCTACCTGGTGCGCGATGTGAATGCAGCCAAGTCAATGCTGTCCAAGTCGGCCTACCCCAACGGGTTTACTACCAAACTTACTTACTGGTCGGGGCAGGCCGGGCTGGGACCGATGGCCGAGGCCATCACCTCCATGCTGGACGACATCGGCATCAAGATCCAACTGGACTCCATCAACCGGACGGAGCTCAATATCATCGTGGGGCAGTACCCCTGGGACATGCCGATTACCAAGTACCAGGGGATGCTCATGATCCTTAGCTTCTGGACCGCGGTGGACGACCTCTATACCTATAGCTACTCCACGAGCATACGCAACCGCAGCGTGATCAAGGACCCCGAGCTGGACCGGATGCTCCAGGAGCAAAGGAGCGCCACCGACCCGGCCAAGCGGGCCCAGATCGTGAAGGACATACAGGTCCGGCTGATAGACCAGATGTACATCCTGGGGTTGCCCACCAGCCCCTTCTCGGAGACGCATCAGCCCTACGTCAAGGGTATCTACTTCAAGACCTATGGCTGGTACGACGGCGAGCCCATGCGCGATGTCTGGCTAGACAAGTAGGGGCGCGATTCATCGCGCCCCCCGCCCGTAGGGGCATGGCGCACCATGCCCCTACGTTGGCTTAGCAATAGATTTGAATAGGGAGCACTGCATCTGATGAAGCCGTCAGGCGCCCCCGACGGCGAGTGGGTCTACTCCGTCTGCGACATGTGCTACGGGTGTTGCGGCATCCGGGTACACCGCCGCGACGGCGCCGTGGTCCGCATCGAGGGTAATCCGGACTATCCCCACAACTGGGGCCGGCTGTGCGCCAAGGGCAATGCCGGGCTTATGGGGCTGTACAACCCTGGCCGGGCCAGTAGTCCGCTAAAGCGTACCAACCTGGCAAAGGGCATCGGCGTTGACCCCCAGTGGGTGGAGATAAGCTGGGAAGAGGCGTTGGACACCATTGCCCAGCGTCTTCAGAAGGTCCGGCAGGAAGACCCCCGGAAGCTGATGGTAGCCGTCTCCATAGACCTGAGCCTCAGGTTCTGGGCCATGCTCTGGGCACAGGCCTTCGGCACCCCCAACTCGGAGTGGACCTCGGCGGGCATGTTCTGCGGGGCGGGCCTCCACATGTTCACCTACATGACCAACGCCACTTTCCACTCCGAAGTGGACCTGAGTCACTGCAACTACTGCATCCTCATCGGCAACCAGTTGGGGTTCGGGATAGGCATTAGCCCCAACCTGCTTACCCAGAAGATGGCCGATGCCCGGGCCAGGGGCATGAAGGTGGTGGTGGTAGACCCGGTGTGCTCCACGGCCGCCAGCAAGGCCAACGAGTGGGTGCCCATCAGGCCGGGGACGGACGCGGCCCTGGCGCTGTCCATGGTCAACGTCCTGGTCAACGAGCTGGGCATCTATGACGCCGACTTCATCAAGGGGCACACCAACGGGCCGTACCTGGTGGGACCTGACGGCCGCTATGTCCGCGACGGCGCCAGTGGCAAGCCAATGGTATGGGACGGCGCCGACCGTATGGCAAAGCCCTATGACAGTCCCAGCGTGCGGGATGCGTCCATCGAAGGGACCTACGAAGCGGCCGGCGCGGTGTGCCAACCGGCCTTTCAGCGACTGAAGGACCACGTCAGGAGCTACACTCCGGAGTCAGTCTCCCAGATAACCACCGTCCCGGCGGAGACCATACGGAGGATCGCGGCTGAGTTCGGCAGGGTGGCGCAGATCGGGTCAACCATCTGCATCGAAGGCCAGGAGCTGCCCTACCGTCCGGTAGCGGTGAACCAGTACCGCGGGGCCACCAGCCACAAGCACGGGGGCATGGCGGCCCTCGCCATTCAGATGCTGAACCTGGTCGTGGGGGCGGTCTACTCAGCGGGCGGACACCAGGGCGCCAACCCCATAGGCCCGTGGTGGACCACCCAGGAGGGGCCGGATGGTCTACTGGTGGCGGCCCCTGCCGTCCAGAGCGGTCCCAACCCCTACCGGTTCATGACGATGGAGGCCCGGCCCCCGCAGTCCACGGAGCTGCCGGAGCTTTTCCCCGCCTCCTGGTCCCACTGCTCCGCCGTGTTGCTCTCCCTGCTTGAACCTGAGCGGTACGGCCTGAACAGGCCGGAGGTCATGCTCCATGGCGGTCTGAACCTCATGATGACCACTGTGGACCCGCAGATAACGGGCCGCGCCCTGGCCGCCATTCCGTTCATGGTGTCATTTGCCCGGGAGATTGACGAGACCGTGGAGTTCGCGGACATCGTCCTCCCCGAGCCCCACTATCTCGAGCGGTTCGACCCGGTGACTACGAGCCACCGCCTCGGCATTGCCCCCGCCAGCGGCTACTGGTACTGGGGCGTCCGGCAGGCGGCCATCGAACCGGACACTGACGTGAGAAACTCCACCGATGTGCTCATAGAGCTGGCCAACCGAGTTGGGTTCCTGGCCGATTTCAACCAGTTGGTGGGCGGCGCGCTGAGCTTCAGGCAGCCCTGTCCCGATGCATCGGGAGAGCCGGACAAGGTGTACTCCCGGGAGGAGCTGGGGGAGCTATGGGTGAAGGCGCTGGGGACTGACCACGACCTGGCGTGGTTCAAAGAGCATGGCTGCCTGAAGTGGGAGCGGTCAAACGAGGAGTCATACCCTTTTCCCTCGATAAAGCAGCGCATCCCCATCTACTACGAGCACCTCCTGAGTGCAGGGGACTACGTGCGGAAGGTGAGGGGGGCGATGGGCTTCTCCAGCGACATCTCCGGCTATGACTACCAGCCGCTGCCCGACTGGAAGCCCTGTGACGCCTTCTCGGCCCAATCATCGGAGTACGACCTTTTCTGTGTCAACTACACGCTCCCCTTCCATACATATTCCTTCACCGCCGAGAACCCCTGGCTCAATGAGGTCGCCGAGCACCACCCCTACGCTTACAGGGTCCTGCTCAACCCGGAAACGGCAAAAAGGCGCAGCATCAAGGACGGGGACGCCATCAGGGTGACAACCATTACCGGCCGGAGCGCGACTGGAAAAGCCAGGGTTACCGAGTGCGTCCACCCGGAGGTAGTGGCGATCGCGGGCGTGTTTGGCTCCTGGGCCAGGGGCAAGCCGATTGCCCGGGGCAAGGGGACGCATTTCAACAGCCTGTTGCCCTTCGACCTCCAACACGTGGACATGATGTCCCTGTCCACGGATGCCTGCGAGAGGGTAACCGTGCGCCCCCTGTAGCGGCCTGGGCGGGTCTCCGGTCGGCCTGGAAACGGCGTTCGTCGTGCGGGCCAAGTGCCCCGGGGCCACAAGACAGGATTGAATCGCGAACACGGCGGAGAGCTGTGAGAATTGTGAGAATGCCGCTATGGATGGCCAGGGCACCGTAGTCACGCCTTCCTTCTGTGTCGAGTGCTACAATCACTGCCCGGTGATTGTGCACGTTGACAACGGCACCATTGTCCGCGTGGAGGGTAACTCGCTTACTCCCTACACCCAGGGCAGGCTGTGCCCCAAAGGGCAGGCCGCCCTTATGCGCCTGTATGACCCCAACCGGCTGCGGGTCCCTATGAAGCGGACCAATCCCGACAAAGGCATCGGGGTTGACCCCCGGTGGCAGGAGATAACCTGGGAGGAGGCCCTGGAGACCATCGCGGGCAGAATGGCCCAGCTCAGGGCCACTAACCCCCGTGGGCTGAAGGTGCCCACGCGGGAGCACCCGCGCGTGGCCATGGCCCAATGCTGGGGACTCGCCTTTGGCACCCACTACGTCGGCTCCGGGGCGGGGACCGGAGGTGGCGTGCAGTGCGGCAACGCCGCTCACACCCTGGGCACCCAGATATGGGGCTCATTCCACGACTGGCCGGAGTACCGGTACACCCGCTATGCGCTGTTCATCGGCACCAACACGGGATTCGAGTCCGACCGGGCATTGCCCATGGACGCCAAGCGCATCGCGGATGCACGCCTGCAAGGGATGAAACTGGTGGTGGTAGACCTGCGCTTTACGCACACCGCTGCCAAAGCCGACGAATGGATACCCATCCGGCCCGCCACCGATGGTGCCTTCGTGCTTGGTCTGGTCAACCTGCTGGTCAACGAGCTGGGCATCTACGATGCGCAGTTTCTCCGGCAACACACCAATGCGCCCTATTTGATTGGTCCCGACGGCCACTACGTGGTTGATCCCGTGTCCGGCAAGCCGCTCATATGGGACGCCGTGGCAAACGGGGCCAGGCCGTTCGACGTTTTCGGCGGCGACGAGGTGAGCGGCAGGGCAGCCCTGGAGGGAGAATACGTAGTCAACGGAGTGCCCTGCCGTCCCGCCTTTCAACTGCTGAAGGACCGGGTCAGGGAGTACACTCCGGAGAAAGTGGAGCAGATCACCAGCGTGCCCGCGGCCACCGTGCGGCGGGTGGCCCGGGAGTTTGGGGAGAGCGCCCAGATCGGCGCCACCATTGAGATTGAGGGGCAGCGTTGGCCGCTCCGGGGCTCGCTGGTGGCCTACTACCGGGGCACGCAGGGCCACGTGCACTCAACCCTTACCACGCAGGCCATCTACACCCTCCAGATGATGGTGGGGGCGATGGGGGTCCCCGGCGGCACCATGCGCTTGCCCACCGGCACGCGCATACCCTCCGCGCCACTGCGGGCGCGTCCCGATGGTACTGTGGCCTACGACCTTACCCAGCACGTGCCCTTTGCGCCACCGGTGTGGCCTCCTACGGAATACCACCTGGGCAACTACCTGCCCTTCGACGTGGTGGGGGCCTCTCATCTCCACTACGTCACCGGGGCCGGACCGGACAAGTGGGGCCTGGACTCGAACGTCATGGTCTTCGCCGACAACTCCAATCCCGTGCTGGTAGTAGGCGACCAGAAGGTGATGGACGCCTATCACCAGAACGCCTTTGTCGTGGTAATGGACCAGTACCTTACCGAGACCGCCGAGCTGGCCGACATAGTGCTTCCCTCCGACTTCCAGCTTGAGAGGCACAGCGTGGTGGCGGTGAAGGCCGGGGCCAGCTATCTTGGCTTCGTTTACTCCCGGCCCGCCGTCAAGCGACCGTACCAGGCCAGAGACTGGTGGGAGGTGGCCCTGGAGCTGGCGGAGCGGGTAGGCTTCCTCTACGGTGAAGGCGGCTTCAACTACTGGGTCAACGCCACTTTCCGCCTCCGGCCGGAGTACGCCCTCAGCCTGAACGAACGCCCCGACTCGTTCCAGGTCCAGGAGAGGATTGTCAAGAATATCATCGGCGAAGAAGGCTGGCAGAAGCTGGTGACTGAGGGGCTTTATGCCTACCGAGTGCCTGCCGCGGAGAAGTACCTGCCCTATCGGGGTGCCCGGCTGGCCTTCTACAACGAAGCTCTGCTGAAGACTGGCCAGGACCTGGTGCGTGGGATGAAGGAAAGTGGGGCCTACGACAAGGTGGCCACCGCGCTCGACCTTTCAGACTATGATGCCCTGCCCAAGTGGAAGCCTGGTCCGATTCACCATGAGGACCCAAAGTACGACCTCTTCGCAGTAAACGGCAAGTCCGTGCTGTTTACCTTCGGGCGTTCCGCGTTCAACGCCTGGCTTATGGAGCTGGCGGAGAGAGACCCCTATGTGCTGAAAGTGTGGGTCCACCGTGATACAGCCAGGCGGAAGGGTATCCAGGATGGGCAGGCCATCTGGGTGGAGTCGAAGACAGCGCGAGTGCGGGGCGAGGCCAAGGTGACCCAAGGCATGCACCCGGAGTGCGTTGGGATTGTGGGGTGCTTGGGACACTGGTGCGACCATCCCATTGCCGGGGGCAAAGGAGTCCACTTCAACTCCTTGATAGACCTGAGCCTCCAGAACACTGACCCTATTTGTGCCACCATGCAGGGCTCTGCGGTGCGCGTGAAGATCTACCCCGACGCGCGGTAAAGACAGCAAAGGGTAGGACGGGCATTCAAAGCTGGCGGTCAACCGCTGTTCTCGGCTGCGCGTTCCAGAAACCGCCATAAGAAACGAAGACAGGAAAACCCGCTGCCTTGGGCACACCCCGACATGCGGTCAAACCGTAGGGGCGACCGGCCGGTCGCCCCTACGCGTTGGTGCTCCATCTCGGTGGGAAAACCGTCCGTTCGGGTAGACATAACAGGTGGCGGATTCTGGGCGTTCCCCTGCTCTTGACAGTTGCCCTGCCTGGTGGTAGAAGTGTGGCGTCAGTGCCAAACGGGCACTGGCTGGACAGGTAGGGCAGGCTTCCTAACCGGCCCTACGGGGGTGATTAGCGGTGCCTGGGGGTGTAGGCCAATGCAACCCCCCTCGCAGGTCGGGTTTCCTGACCCGAACTCACCGAGAGACAGTGGATTCAGGCACAGGAGAGAGCATGTCTGACCAATGGCAGCATGAGACCGACGTGCTGGTCGCCGGCTACGGCGTAGCCGGCGCGGTGACCGCGATTGTGGCCCACGACGCCGGGGCACAGGTGCTCCTGCTGGAAAAGGGGAAGTACCCGGGGGGCTGCTCCGTGCTGGCAGGTGGGGGCATAAACTGCTGCGGCGATGTCGAAGCCGGTGTGGCCTACCTGCGCACCCTGTCCGGCGGGCGCGTGCCCGACGAGCTTATTCGTCCCTTTGCCGAAGGGCTGGCCGGCAACGAGGCCTTCATCCGCCGGCTGGCTGAGGTGGATGGTGCCCGCATCTCCCTCAACAAGACCTACCACGGTCAGCCGGTCGGCGTCTATCCCTTCCCGGGCCGGGAGGCGTGGTACTACGTCAGGATACTACAGGTCCCCGGGTTTAGTGGTTTCCCCTATGTGCAGGGGGCCAGCACTCGGGGCACCGCCATGTTCAAGCTGGTCATGGACAACGTGGAGGCCCGTGGCATACCGGTGTGGCTGGAGGCACCCGCTCGCCGCCTGGTAACGGACCACGGTAGCGTTGTCGGCGCGATAGTAGAAAGAGATGGCCGCGAGGTAAGGGTACGGGCCAGACGGGCGGTGGTGCTGGCCACCGGGGGCTTCGAGCAGAACGAATGGATGCGGCTCCAGTTCCTCCAGGGCAAGCCGTTTCACTCCATGGCGCCAGTCACGCATACGGGAGATGGTATTGCCCTGTCCCAGAAGGCGGGGGCGGCCCTGTGGCACATGTGGCTGGTGCACGGTTCGTATGGTTTCAAGTTCCCGGAGTTTCCCATCGCCTTCCGGCACCCCTTCGGGGGGCATCGTAACCCCAACCGCCGCATGCCCTGGATCGTGGTGGACCGCGTGGGCCGGCGCTACATGAACGAGTACCATCCCGCCTCGGCCGACACCAACCACCGGCCCATGGAGGTCTTCGATCCAGACCTTCCCGGCTACCCGCGCATCCCTTCCTTCATGGTCTTTGACGACGTGGGCAGGCAGCTTGGGCCTATCGGCGACCCCATCGCTTTTGAGCCTTACATCTACGAGTGGAGCAAGGACAACAGCAAGGAGTTGGACAAGGGCTGGATAGTCGCCGCCGGTACGATCAGCGACCTTGCCCACAAGCTGAAGGAGGTGCCGGAGAACGGCGGTCTGATGGCGCCAGAGGTGCTCGATACCAGCGTCGCCTCTTGGAACCGGCAGGTCGAGGCCCGGCGCGACCCGCTGCTGCGGCCGCCGGGGACCATGATGCCTATCGCCACGCCGCCCTTCTACGCGGCCACCGTGTGGCCCATCATAAGCAACACCCAGGGTGGCCCGCAGCACAACGAAAGACAGCAGGTGCTGGATGCCTTCGGCCAGCCCATCCCTCGCTTATATGCCGTGGGGGAGCTGGGCTCTTTCTTCGGGCACCTCTACGAGCAGGCCAGCAACCTGGGGGAGTGCTTTTCCTCCGGGCGCATCGCGGCCAAATACGCGGTGCAGGAGCCGCCGTTGCCATAGGGCGCGCTCGAAGGGCCAAACTGCCCTTCGACCTCCAGCGGGTGGGAGACGATGCCCCAGTGCCCAATGCGCGGGAAGTGAGAGTGGGTTGCCGTGCGCCCCATTGGCGGCATCAACTGAGTTGCATCGTACCGGCGCGGGCGCCGAGGGTTTGCCGGCGCTCCCACCTTCGCTTTGGGGGCTGGCAAACGGCGGGCCGATACAACCAGGTGGAACAGAGCGCTATTGTGTGCCATGCCCCCCCTGTGCTACGGTGGGCAGTGGTGAGGGACCTAGTGCAGTGGTCCCTGGATTGCCCAAGGTCACAGGACGCCACTTGTCCCCGGCTTGCTTCTGACCCGTGACCCCAGAGGGTCAACATGTCAGTCTAGATCCCGAGCGTACTCCATCTGGCTGGGATGCGGGCAACAGCTACTCACCTGCCTCAAACTCCAACCCCAGTTGTCTGGCGGCCTCGCGCATGGTCTTGAGCGTCTGGTCATTCTCGTCAAGCGACTGGTCGGCGCCGGTTTCCATCTCGAACTGGATCCCCAGGCTGAGCTTCTTGAGGTGCATACGCGCCGCCGGCCCCACAAACGCCCTGAAGATGTCCGCCCAACTCTCCTGGGGCACAGACCCTCGGATAACCAGGCGCCGGACAACGGGTTTGGTGGGCGTTGGCGGTGTTACCGGTCCTTCGACGGGCCCCGGCTGAACACCGCCGCCACCCGTAGGTTCGCCCACGCGTGGCTGAGGGGCACCGGTGAGTGGTGGCGTCAGTGGCGCAATCTCGAATGGCGGAATCACCCAAACGCCATCCTCGTTGGGGTCAACAAATACGGACTGCCGGCAATACTTCGCTTGAAGGTTCGAGACGGTCACGCCTCGACCGATGCCAACGAGTCCATCTTTACATGCTTGGGCCAGGCCAGTGCTCACCGCTTCCTTTGATGCGATCATGGGCTTATCTGAGAAGCGCAGGAAGGCATCCACTGCGTCTCTGACACGGATGGCCCCCGTTTCGGGCACGAGGCCGGTATCCTTGAGGGTTACTGATCCCACGCGGGGCAGAATCCATTCCTCGTCTTCCACCAGGGTCTTCCACAGATAACCCAGGTGTTCGGGGAAGGAAGTTCGAGCATCGCTTAGCACCACAGGTTCAACCTCTTGCTTGGCAATCCTGAGTGCGATTGTGTAGGCTGGGCCGAGGGCTTCGAGCGCTGATTTGTCGGCCGCCTCGATGCGCTTCTTGAGATCGTCTTTCTGCTCGCCGTCAAGCTGGCTGCCGTAGTCGGACTGGATTGCCCTGAGGGCAGCCCGCTCGCTGTACGCCTGCCGGAGTTTGCTCAACCCTCGCGACGTGGTGGCCAGAAAGAGCAAGGTGTTTCGGTAGAGCCGGTCCTTCGCGCCGCATTTGGTGCTCAGCTCCATCACGCGGTTCTTGACTAGCACCTTGCCTGCTTCATCCTCTCCCCAGGCAAGCGACGGCGGAAGCAGTAGGAGGCAGAGGCTTCTTTGCTCAGGCAATTCGGGGTCCGGGTTAACAAGTATCCTCCAGGTGGGGCCACTGGCCCAACCTTTCTGGGATTGGGTGTTGAGCGCATCGAGTATCTCTTGATCGAAGTTCTTGCCGGCGAATTGTTGGCGGTACTGGACCAGGAGCTTGTTCAGTGTCGGCTTGGTCCCGAACCAGTACCGTTTACCCAGGCTGCCGGCCAAGGCCGTATACAGGAAGAACCCGCGGTCTTCAAGCTCCAGAAGCGCGCCGTCGTGGTAGTTCCAGTTGAGTCCGGGCCTGGAACATGCCAGCTTCAAGTCCCTGGCGGTGAAGCCCGACTTGGCCCCCTGGCCACCGAAAGAGCCGAGCAGCATCGCGGCGGCCAATCCCTCGGCGATGCGCTCCCGGCGATAGTCCCCGCCGCGCTCCTCGTCCAGGGCGGCCGCCGTCGATTTCTCGCCCAGGACATCGGCGGCCACCACCGTCTGGTAAGCCGGCCCCCACAACCGGGTCAGCGCCGCCTGCATAGCGTCCACCGACCAACGAATATGGCATGGTTGAATCAACGGTTGCGATTCGGTGTAGGTATCCCGATGTTTCCAGAGATCGCCGACAACGCTGGCCAATAGCCTCAGCACGCCGCGAGTCCTCTGGAAGTCCGGGTGGCTGCCCCAGCGCATGTAGAGAGCATCGATCAGCGCCGGGTGAAACGGATAGCAGCGCTCGATCTGGTCCCGGTAAGTGGTCTTCGCTGCCTCAGCGGGGACCTCGCCGGAATGGGCAGCGTAGGTGGCCTGGTACTCGGTCGCAACCTTGCGAGGGTAGTCCTTGTCTCCGTTCGAGACGGACTCAAAAAGGCGGCTTCGCACCACGGCGTAGATTTCATCGTCAGCTACCGGCCTCACATCCGCGCCCAACCGCTGGAACCGCTTCTCCAGTGTGATGAACGCCTCTTGCCCCTTCTCACTCTGGGCAACCTCGAACTTGCTGGCCGGGAGAGTGGCAACGACGACCGCTCCGGGGACCTGTTGCACCGCTTCCGTGAGTTGCTGAATGAACGAGATCGTTTGATCGGCAAGGGTGGTGTCTCCGACCGGGACGGCGGCAGCGCCGACGCAGTAGTCGGCCAGCTCGTCCAGCAAGATAAGACACGGCGACGCCGTTCGCAGGACCTCCACGAACAGACCATGTGGAACGCGCTGCGTCTCATCGTTGGCGCGGACCTTCTCGTAAAGAGCCTTGCCGCCCAGTTGGAGAGCTAGCTCGCCCCACAGGGTGTGGGTATGCACTCCTTCCGGCGTCTTCCGGCCTTGAGTGGCGTCACAGCTAGCATTGGTGAACACGGCCACGCCGCGCACCTTGTCCGGGAAGTGGTTGTCCAGGACCCGGCGCAAGTCTTCGGAAGCCGGCGACCCCTTGAGAAGTCCAGCGTGCTTCGCCAGATGGTAGAGCGCCACCAGCGTATGAGTCTTGCCGCCGCCGAAAGCGGTTTGAAGGCTGATGATGCGGTCGCCCGCCTCTCCGCCCTGAAGGGCCACCGAGACACGCTTCAGAACGGTGGCAAGCCCAACGGTCATGTAGGTCTTGCGGAAGAACTCCTCCGGGTTGAGGTAGACTTCGGGCGCCGTACCCTGGACGACAGCCCAGATGTTCGCCGCGAAGACCGCTTCCTCAAGCCTGCCGGCGCGGATGTCCTCGTGCGGGATGGCCACGGCGTACCAGGGTTTCAAGGTTTCGGCCATTGTCCCCTCCTATGGCGGTACATCAGAACAGCCGGCCATCGGTCCGATTCCGCATGGCTTCAACCCGCAGAGTCTGACGCTCGCCCAGGATGGCATTGACCAGTTTCCAGTCCTCGATGTCATGCGGCAGCACTTCAAAAAGCGCCTGGGCTAGCTTCCAGAACGGGCCATCCTCCAGGAGATCGCGCTCTGCGAGATACTTGACCAGTTCCGGCCTGTTCTCTTGTTTCCATAGCAATATGGAACGATGGAGGGAATCTATAAGTGGCGGATTCGGGTCAATCCCGAGGCCCCGGCGCTCCGCGCGGTCTTTGAGGAGCGCCAGGCGGCACGTGGACCCGTCCACCACGAATATGCCGTGTCCCCTGGCCACCTCCATCGCGCTCTCGGCGTCGCCGCCGATCTGGACTACCAGCCGGGCATCGTCCCAGGCCTGCTCGCCGACTCCGTAAAGGTTGGCCCACACGAAATAGAGGCGCGAGAGATTGTCGCCTTCAAACTGACCCGCGATGGCTTTCAGAGCAGACTCGCGCACAAGCGCCAGCAACTCTGGAACGCCGACGGCAGTCCCATCGGCGCGCTCCACGCGCTCGTAGCGACCAAAGACGCCGACGGCCGGACCATAGCAGGCCACGATCAAATCCACGCCGCGCAACCCGTACCCAAAGAAGCGATGCACGCTCTTTGCGACTACATCATCGAGCTCTCGACGCACGTCACGGAACGATGCCGCCGCACCCACTTCACGTGGGCGGCAGACAACGGTGATAGAAGAAGCCAGTGCAGAACCAGCGAGCGCAACAGCCCGGTTACCGCGTTCAGTATCAATGGGGAAGCTTGCCGTTATGTTCAAACCAGCCTCGAAGAGAGCTTTGATGAGCGCTGTCCAAGCTTCAGTAGATTGGTGAGCGAACATAACCGCCAGCACGCCGTTAGACTTGCACAACCGCTTCGCTTCGGCAAAGCAAGCGGCCAACTTTGAAGTGCAATGAACCCTTGCTCGTTCGGCATCACCGCCGTGCCGATGCTTGAGAGCCGTTGCTTCATCGTTCTTCGGGGTGAGGGGCGTCGAGAAAACCTCAGGGAGTTGGTCGCCCAGTCCACGCTTGAGCCACACGTAGAAAAAGTCGGAAAGATCGGCATAGGCAATGGCATCGAAGTAAGGCGGATCAGTGACAACGGCATCTGTTTGGCCTTTCGGGAACGACAATCGCCCGCTGTCGCCGTTGAAAACACAACACTCTGGAGATGAGACACCAGGAGGCAACGACTCGTGTATGAGCACACGCAGTATCCAGTCGAGTTGGCTTAATCCGCCGCCCGTTGCCTCGTTGAATGGATTGACCTCTGCATAGTCCCATATTATTGGGATGGATTGTTTAGTGAAAACATGACCGAAGAACTCGCCGCCAGGAGTCCATGTGGCGAAACTCGCCAAGTAGTCAGCGGACTTGCTCGCCCACAAACCCAAGTACGCTGAAATCGCTTTCCGATATTCAGAGTCTTTCTCGCGCTCTTCTAAGTTGGTGAGGAAACAATGTAAACACGCCATAAGGGTTTGCATGGTCAGCAGTTGGCGAGGGTTGAACAGGGATCCCCACGTCTTCAGTCCGTAGAGGTGAACGCGGATGCCCGTAGAGTTGGAAATGCCCTCACCGTCACTCCCGGTGATTTCGGGCAGAATGAGTTCCTTTGGCCGCTGGATCGATTCCGCCATTCTCCTGGCTTTCTCAAACGCTTCCAGGTCGGTAGCCTCTACCGGGCGGTAGTCCTTTCCCTGTGGGGTATCTGTTATGACCGCAACCATCCGTTCGCCCATCTTTCCTTCCAGACCCGCACGGCGTAAATCATCAACTGGCGTCGTCTGCTGGCAAATTGGACAACGCACGCTGCCGCGTCCCTTCTCTATCATCGTGCCAGCAGTTTCCTTGATGTCGAGGTTCTTCGCAATCCCGAAGACCACTTCTTTGCCATTCCGCTCCATCGTCAGCGCCACGCGCTTTTTGTCCTTGTTGCACACAAGGAGACTGCGCAGCAACGGAATCTCGGCGCGGCAGGTCGGGTTGGAGCAAGGCGCAGTACGTGCCCACAAATAGCCCACCACCGGCTTGCCATCCTTCCCCGGCGGATACAGATGCCCAATTCTCTCTTTGGCTTTCGCCAGAATCCACTTCGCCCAATAGTCCACGTCATGGGCAAGCACGTTGGCAACGTCAACCTCGCGCTCGACCTTCCTGCCAAACTCCTCGACCGTTGTCTTTCGGATGCCGGGCTTGCCGTACTTCTGAGGGAACTCGCAGGTGGCCCGCAGAATGAGGTAGGCCACCGGGTTGTAGTCGTTTGCTATGGCCTGGCAGCCCAAGCGTCCGGCTTCCAGAGGGATCGCGCCGCCGCCGGCGAACGGGTCGAGCACCACCGGTGTTTTGCCGCCATTCGCAATATGCACAAGTTCGCGCGCTATGCGAAGAATCTCTCGCCCCTGTTTGTTCTCAGGGTTGCTGGTCTCCCACTTGACCAGGCAGCGGTCGTCCAGAACCTCGTTCGGCGGCGGCTCTTTCACCTCGCCGTTCTGCGCCACCGCCTGCCCCGAATCGAAGGCGATTTGTTGCGGCGACCATTTGGCGATGAAGGTGAGCAGGCGATTACGGGGCGTATCGAGGATGTTCTTATAAGGACGGTACGGGTCAGCGTCGTTGCGCGGTTTGTTGTTTTGCAGGTACGACTTCAGAATGGTCGGTATGCTGTCTTTCAGCAGGCGATTGACCGCGTCGCGGAATTCGGCGGGACAGCGGGGGTCATCCGGGTCCGGCACCAGCGAGGCGAAGACCACAGCGCGGGACGCTGCCAGGGGTCGCCGCGCCCACCACAGGTGCAGCGTGGAGATGTGCCCGTGCCGCAACGACTTGTCTCTCACGCTTTCGACAGAAATCTCTCGAATGGGGAGAGCCACCTCGATGAGGCGCGGACAGAAGTCGTTGGTTTTGTCGCTCATTAGTCCTCTTTACTACCGTCAAGCTGAAGCTCGGTCCCCTGGCTCGCCCAGTCGGATTCGTCTACCAAGAACTGCACGTTGCGGTAGAGCATCTCCGGGTTGAGGTTAGGGATGGGGTCCTGGATCATCCGAAGTCTTGGCCGCTCATCCTTGCAGAGGGTCACGATATAGAGCCAGCCGCGCGACTCCAGTTGTTCCAGCTTGTCCTTCTCCGGCCCGGTCAACACAATGGCGCCCGACTGTGCCCGCCCTTTGACCTCAATGAAGCGCTTTTCCCCCGCAGGCCCTTCGGACCGGATGTCGTAATGCTCGCCATCCTTGTGTACGTCAACCGGCTTCCATCCCCTCCCGCGCTCGTAGCGCATGACGCAATCCATCGCTATCTGCTCGACTTCATCGTCGCGGCGCATGGGGAACCCGCGTGATGGACCGGGACCCTCGCCCTCCACAATGGCCTCTTGAGCGGGGATGGTTACGGCCTGGGTGATGATGTCGGGGAGATTGGCCGTGAGATTCAACATCAAGTCCAGTTCCTTCATCCGCTCGACTTTGCGCGTCTTGAGGTCAACGATGCGTTTCTGAAGCCGTTCCCGTTCCTCGGCGTTGATTTCACCAAACAGGCTGGCGTGTTGTAGCTCATTGAGGTGGCCCTGAAGTTCAAGGATCAAGTCAGTGAACGCTGTGTTGAGATACTCACGCCGGACATTGCATTCTTCTTGTCTGGCCGCACTCGTTTGGCCGAGTTGCTTCTCCGTGACCGTCTCGTAGGCCCAGGCTTGCACCTCCTCGGCAGAGTGGGCCTGGGCGCCAGGCGTATCAGGTTGTTGAATCGGAGGAATGCAGTTAAGGAGATAGGAGGGGGAAGTTATTCGCAGCCCCATGTGGTCCGCCGCCACAACTGCCAGGCGTTCGTGAGCCAGGCGAGTGCGCGATTCATTCCGGCCATCCTGAATCGTTGAACGCACGAGCCAGACGTGCTGGGGCGTCGCGATGTTTGGATCGACCAGCACAGCGCCCCTGGCGAATGCGTGGCGCGCCTCCCGAATCGCCCATCCTATGACGGTATCGAAAAGAACGTGCCCTGGCCCCAGGAGCTTTGTGCGGTCGGGAACGCGGACCTTGCTGGCCACGCTCACCAGTTGCTTGTCAAA
Source organism: Chloroflexota bacterium (assembly GCA_016190505.1). GTDB lineage: Bacteria > Chloroflexota > Dehalococcoidia > JACPQK01 > JACPQK01 > JACPQM01. Next base: position 36,955 of record JACPQM010000043.1, read on the forward strand.
GACAAAGGGGGTGTCATAGTGGTCGGAAATCGGCGTCCTTCGCTCCTTTGCCAGGTCTAATAGAGCAACCGGCGTCCGGCCAAGGTTCCACACCGGGAAATGCTGGTCTTGTTGGATAGTTCCCCCACAGGCCACCCAGGCTTTCTCAAAGAAACGTTGGACAAAGAGGGGTTGCAGCTTTCGTTCGTCCGAGGCATCTCGTAGCTCGCGAGCCGCCCGAAGGTTGAGATGTGATGCCAGGGAAGTCTTCTTCTGAAGCGCTACGAGTTTCTCCGCTTTCTCTTGGCTGGCCAGGATCAGCGCCTCTGTGGTCTCTTCCTCTGCCCCCGTTGCATCCTCAGAATCAATAGCCCTTTCCATCAGACTGACCAGGGGCACGCCTTCCAGCCAGTCGTCGATGACATCATAGACCCGGTCTGAACCCATCTGGTCCCGCATGACATCCAACTTCGAGAGTACGTGTCGCAGAACGGAGCCTTCTCTGGTGTTCTGCGCGACCAGGTTGTAGACCCACACATCATCATTCTGGCCGTAGCGGTGGACACGCCCCATGCGCTGCTCCAGGCGGTTTGGATTCCAGGGTATGTCCCAATTGATCAGGAAGCGGCAGAACTGAAGGTTGATACCCTCGCCCGCGGCGTCGGTGGCCACCATGATCTTGGCTCGGGTCCTGAACTCACGCTGGGCGCGCTTGCGCTCGTCCACATCCATGCTCCCATGTATGGCAGCGACGGAGTAGCCCATATCTTCCAGCCGCTTGGCCAGGTTGTCGAGCGTGTCTTTGTGTTCGGTGAAGATGAGCAGCTTTTCGTCCTCGGTCCGGATCACTTCGGAGGTGTCGAGAACCTTGAGCAACTCTGTGAACTTGGCTTCCTTGTGATGCTTCAGAGTGGCCGCCAAGTTGAAGAGCCGGTCTACTTCATCGCGCTCCTCTTCGACCTTGGCCGGGTCGTCCGTCAACACTTGCCCGAAGATGCGCTTATCGATCCGGTCTCGCTCCTCTTCAGTCATGTCTTCGTATTCAGAGATGTCGCGAGGGTCTGTGGGATCGGTGTCGCCGCCGAGCAGCCTCTTCTTCTCGGCGGCGGTCTTGCGAGGGTCGCGCAGGACGACCAAGACCTCAGTTAATGCCTTCAGGCGGTTCTCCAGCGTCCGAGTTATGGCATAGATGCTGCTGGCGAGACGGCGCTGCATGACCATGAGGGTCAATTCGACATTTCGGTTCTTCTTGGCTTTCGCTTCCTTACGCTTCGAGCGGACGTATCTGGTAACCTCGTCATAGAGAATCTTCTCTTCGGGCGTCAACTCGTAGCCGAGAGTCTTGGTGTGCCGGTCTTTGAAGAGTGGCTGGTTGTCCCAATCAACCATCTCTTCTTTCAGGCGGCGTAGAAAGAAGCGATTCCTGGCCGCACTGATCGGCTTCTCGCCTTCAAAATCTTCCCCGCCGGCTTCGAACGCGGCAACTTGTTCGCGGACCCGTTTCGAGACGTGCTCATCCTTCTGGAAGAGGTCTTCATCGAGGAGCAGTAGCAGCCGCCGGAAGGTGTCTTTGCGGCCCCGGTGCGGTGTAGCTGTGAGGAATATGAGGTGGTCGGTCTTGTCAGCTAGGGCCTTGATGGCCTTATACCGTTCGCTTTCTTCGATCTTGGTTCCGTACTCATAAGCCGAGAGCTTGTGAGCCTCGTCCACGACAACCAGGTCCCACTGTGTCTCTTGCGCAGCCTTGAGGCACCCTTCGTTCCGTGCCAGGAAGTCAATGGAGATAACGAATATGCCATCCTCGTAGCGTGAGAACTGCCCGGGCTCAGCCTCAAAAGAAGGCCGGTTTACCAGGCGGGCATGGATACCGAATTTCTCTAGAAGCTCCTCTTCTTGCCATTGTTTAGTAAGTCCGCCGGGAGTAACGATCAACACCTTGTTAATGACGCCACGGAAAAGCAGTTCCTTCAGCAGCAGTCCTGTCATGATAGTCTTGCCCGCGCCGGTGTCGTCTGCCAGTAGAAACCTGATGCGTGGAAGTGGAAGGAGATAGTGATAGACGGCTTCCACCTGGTGGGGGAGGGGGTCTACGACGCTGGAGTTTACAGCGAAGAGGGGGTCGAACTGGTGAGCAATACGGATGCGCTCGGCCTCAGTGCCCAGCAAGAACTTCTCTGCGTCCCCGTCGTAGGTGAGTTCGGCACCGCGAATCCTCACCAGTCGGGCGAGTTCCTCATCAGACAGCGGGCGCTTCACGACGCGCCTGGACTGGACTCCGACACCTTCAATCAGTGTCTTGCTGCCGAACGGAGCCACCCTCTGGACCTCGACCAGTTCCGAAGGCTCGAGTCCAGAAACAATATCGCCAGGAGACAAAGCGGTTGTTTCTGCCATATCCTAACCTCATCCTCCCGGCAAGACCTTTAATGCCTAGCCGCGCTGCACTGGCCCTGATGGTCGGTTCGTATTCTAGCACACCCAAACGTGAGCGAGACCGCCGCCTATTCAGTCGCCGACATTCAGAGCCAACTGGAACCGAGTGTTGGATGTCAGCAGCGTGGCAAGATCCACGTGTTGTGTCGGGCGTAACACAGGGTTGTCATTGGTGCAGTAGGGAACAATAAGCCAGGTTGTGCCGCCGCTGACGAGGGCTCCACCATCGCGGACAGTAAGCAGAGCTCTTGCCATCACCTTTTGGTACTCGCTGAAACCCTGAATCCGCGCCGGGGCAATTGCACCTGAGCGCAGGGCAAGGCACCGCGGCCACGGTACCATCTTCGTAGATGACTTTGCCGTGGTCGCGTCTCCCCCGTGGCGCCAACCGTGGGGACCCCTCCACAGCCGCTGCTCGGCACCCGGCTACTTCTCCGGTGGGAGCGGGGCCCCCGTCCGCGCCTGGTACTCCGGGCAGTCCTCCAGTTGCTCGAAGCCGCAGGCCATGTCCACGCCCAGGATGGGGGTCCAGTTGGGCTCCGCACAGGCCAGCCGGGCGGGCCGGCTGCCGGCATTGAAGTGCTGGACAGTGCACCCACCCGAGTTGATGGGTAGTATGAGCATGTCGCCGGGCACCCAGTCGTAGCGCTTGCCGTCCACCGTGGAGTATCCCTCTCCCTCGACCACGTAGTGGATGCGACCCCCCTGGTGTTTCTGCAATCCGGAGCGGCTGCCCGGCGGTATGTCGTGGACCCAGAACAGGATGTGGTGCATCACCACGTCCTCCAGGTCGGGATGAACGTACCAGCGGTAGAAGCCCATCCGGTTGCACTCGACAGGCTGGTCCTGCTCGCGGACGACCCAGCGGCTCCGGGCGATGCGCTCCCGCTGCTGGTTGCGCGTCCGGTAGAGCGAGTCGAGAAGCGTGGCGGGCCGGCCAGGCACCTCGATGTCGTAGCCGCGCAGGTAAGCCGCCTCGGGCAGGAAGTCCTTGGGGCGGTAGACCTCGTCGTTGCCGGGGCCTTTCCAGTCGGGTGAGTCGGTCTCCTGGCGGGTCTCGTAGGCCACTACCTCCATGAACGGCCAGTAGCCTATGACGAACATCCCGCAAGGGTTGCCCGGGTCCAGGTTCACGTGCTCGTGGGAGTTCTCGAAGGGAGTGACGGGCAGAATCTCCAGGTCGCCCTTCTGCCAGTCCATCCGGACCTCGTTGTTCACGGTGTATCCCCGGCCCTCCAGCACGTAGAGGATGCGGCCGCCCCCCTTGTGGGTATGCCTTCCCCTCCGAATGACCTGCTGGTTGGTGATGCTTATCTTCCACCCGGGGGCGGCCAGCTCGTGCCAGTTCGTGTGGTTCATGTACTGCTTGCCGTAGCCGTGGCGGCTCTGCTCCCAGGGCACCTCCTCGCCCCGGATGAGGACTCGCCCCTGCGCCCTCTGTTTGGCCCTCTCTATCCCGAACTTGTAGAGGTAGTCATTGATGTCCAACTGAGGCCCGCGCTCCTTGAGGCGCTCTACTTCCCTTTGCATTGGTCCATCTCCTTGCTGCCAGCCGCACAAGCGGCGGCCTGCTCCCGATAGACTCCCAATATCACACAACGGTAGCGCGAGTCAAGCGATATTAGAGGGGCTCCCCACCATTGTGGGAGCCTCGACACGCTGGGGCCCCCACCCGCACGCAGCGTACGCCAGAACTGGACTGAAGAAGTGACTACTTTCCGGTGCGCAATGGGCCTTCCGGACAGGGTGCTGCCGGTCCAACTCGGGCCGTGTGCCCGCAGGCCGGGTCCAAGGGGTTCTTTTCGAACCTTCGTGTCTCTTGACACAAGCTCAGAAGATATGGTATCAAAGCACAGTCTGCCGGTGGCCTGGTTGGGCCTGTTAGTTAAGGGAGGCACAGAATGAGAACCAAGCGTGTCCTGGCTTTCCTGGGTGTGTTGGTATTGTTGCTCGCTGCCTGTGGCCCCGCGGCCACGGCAACCCCGCAGCGAGTGGTGCAAACCCCCACCCCAACACCGGGAGAGCCCATAAGAATAGGGCATCTGCTGGCGCTTACGGGGCCTTTTGCCGGCATCATGGAGATCTTCAACCCAGGGGTGGACTGCGCGTTTGAAGAGGTCGGCTGGCAGGTCGCCGGTAGGCCCATCAAGCTGGTCCGGGAGGATACCCAGTTCAAGGCTGATGTGGCCCTGAGCAAGGCCAAGAAGCTGATGGAGGTTGACAAGATACATCTCGGCTTTGGGCCTCAGGTGACCTTCGAGGCTCAGGCGGCCAAGGAATACCTCACACAGTCAGGCATCCCCTGGATCACTTCTGACCTCGCTCTTCCTGATTGGGCGCAGAAGGGCACCAACATCTTCCACGTTGGCCCGATACCGCAGCAGGCGTTCACAGATGATGTGCTGAGCTACATCTACAATGATCTTGGGATCCGCAAGGCCATAGTCTACTCGCAGGACCACCCGGGGGGGCGCCTCTGGTCCCAGGGTTTCATGGACGGGTTCAAGAAGGTCGGCGGCCAGATCGTCCAGGAGAACTACTTCCCGCCGGACATCGTGGACCACGCCGTCAATTTCCCGAAACTGAAGGTTGGAGAAGCTGACGCCATAGTCACGGCCCTGTGGGGCGCGGCAGCCGCCAGATTCGTGAAGCAAGCCGACGAATATGGCCTGACCAAGAAGACAAAGGTCCTTGGTTTGGCCTCCATGGTGGAGGACGACACCACGCTGCCGGCGGTTGGCAAGTCCGCCGTGGGCATCGTGAGCCTGTATGCTCTGCCGCCTCCGGACTATGACAACCCGGCGTACAAACGGCTCAATGACTGCGTAGCCGGCAAGATCAAGCTGCCGCCCGGGATGGCCATTCAAGGTTACCTTGAAGCCAGGGCCGCCATTGAGGCGATCAAGGCGGTCAAGGGCAACGTGGAGGACCGAGGGGCACTTCTCCAGGCCCTTCGGAATGTGAGCTTTGACTCGCCGCAAGGCGCTTTCAGTTTCCAGGAATGCCAACTGGGGCGAAGGACGATCTTTGTGAAGAAGGTGGTCGAAAAGGCTGGCGTGGTCCAGAACGAGATGCTCAAGACGTTTGCCTCAGCGCCATTCTGTCCTTAGCAGTCTGACCAATCATTTGACCCGCTTCATCTGGCCTTGGCCCTCGGCCAGGGCCAGGTGCAGCGGCATCGGCGACCTGGCTGGGTTGAAACGCGGAGCTGGTCTAGAGTGGAACACTGGATAATCCAGAGCGCCAACGCCCTTAGCTTCGCCAGTATCCTGTTCCTGCTAGCCGCTGGGTTCTCCATAACCTTCGGCATGATGCGCGTGCTCAACATGGCCCACGCCTCCTTTTTCTTCCTGGGCGCTTACATTGGCATGGAGACCTTGAAACGCAGCCACAACTTTCTTCTGGCCCTGGTTGTGGCGTCGCTTTTCATGGGTCTGGCAGGTCTGGCAACCTACAGGTTCTTTCTTCGGAGGTTCTCTCGGGAGGAGGAATTCCCGCAGGCCCTGTTGACTATCGGCGTGCTGCTGGTCGCGTCTGAGGTGGTCCGGTGGACCTGGGGTGGCCGTGTCTACCTGCCCTCCGGCCCTACCTTCGCCACCGGCTCTATCGCCCTCGGTGGCCTTATTTTCCCCAAATACCGTCTGTTCCTTATCGCCGTTGGTGCGGCGGTATCGGTGGTCTTGTGGGTCCTGCTGACGAAGACGAGGCTGGGCGCCCTGGTCCGTGCCACAGCGGATGACGCGGAGATGTCCCAGGGCCTGGGGGTGAACACGCGCTACCTGTTCATGGGGGTGTTTGGCCTCGGAGCCATGCTCGCTGGTTTCGGGGGTGTGCTGGCGGCCCCGGTCTTGGGTCTCTACTCTGGCCTTGATTGGGAGGCGTTGCTGCTCGCGGTGGTGGTAGTGATCGTGGGTGGCGTGGGAAGCTTCTACGGCCTGCTGGTGGGTTCGCTGGCGGTCGCTTTCGTTGACACCTTTACCCGCTGGTTCATGCCGGAGCTGGCATGGTTCACCATCTTTCTGCCGGTGGCGCTGATCCTCGCTTTCAGGCCGCACGGGCTGATGGGGAAGCCCCAGTGAGAACAAGGATTGGGCTGCTGGTGGTCCTGGGACTTGGTCTGATTCTAGCGCCTTCATTCCTCGGACCCTGGCAGACAGGGATCCTCACTCGGGCGCTGATATTCGCCATACTGGCGATGAGCCTGGACCTGCTAATGGGCTATGCCGGGTTGCCTTCACTGGGGCAGTCCGCGTACTTTGGCACGTCCGCCTACGTTGTGGGGCTGATGACAACACGGGCGACAGCCAGTTTCTGGCTGAACTTTGGGGCGGGGTTGACATCGGCTGCCCTGCTGGCCGCACTGTTCGGGCTGCTGGCCTTGCGTGCCCGCGCGGTTACGTTTCTCATGATCACGCTGGCTTTGGCGCAAGTGGTGTGGGCCCTGGCGAGCAGTGGGCGTGCCGTGACCCGGGGGGCTGATGGCTTGCCTGGGATTGGAAGGCCGGACCTTGGCTTCCTACCCTGGTCCTTTGACAGCGCTGCGAGCTTCTACTATCTGGTGCTCGCCTTCTTTATCATTACCGCAGTCGTCCTGCACCGTATTGTGCGCTCTCCCTTCGGGCTGGCATTGACTGGGATCCGAGATAACGAGGTCCGTATGCGGGCCCTGGGCTACAATACCTGGCTCCACTTGTACATAGCCTTCATAATAGCCGGCACCTTCGCCGGCCTGGCGGGCATCATGGACGTGTACTTCAACAGCATTGTCACCCCGGCGTCGGCGGGGGTGATGGTCTCGGCGGATCCCATGCTGATGATAATCCTGGGAGGGCCTGCCAGCCTCTTGGGACCCGTGCTGGGTGCTTTCCTGATAGTGCCTCTGTCAGAGGTGGTCAGCGTGTTCACCGAGCACTGGCTCATAGTCATGGGCTTGATCTACATATTGGTGATGCTGTTTGCGCGTCAGGGCCTTCTTGGCGTGTTGCGCCGGAAGGCTGAGGCGCCCGGCTAGACAATGCGCGTGGTGCGGGCGAGCGCCCTACGAAAGGACGACCTATGGAAATAGCAGTGGATGTGGGTGGAACGTTTACCGACCTCATATGTGTCCACGATGGACAGCTTGCGGTCACGAAAGTGCCTTCTACCCCAAGGGACCAGAGCGTGGGCGTAATGACTGGCGTGGAACGCCTGCTTCGTTCCGTGAGCCGGGGTCCCCGTGACATCACCAGGTTTGTGCACGGCACAACCGTTGCCATCAACACCATCCTCGAGCGGAACGGGGCCAGTGTCGGTGTGCTCATGACGAAGGGCTTTGAAGACACGCTCACCATTGGCCGGCAGACCCGGAGCGACCTCTACGACCTGTTCCTGGACGCCGAAACTCCAGAGTTCCTGGCCCCGCGCAGGCAAAGGACCGGGATTGACGAAAGGATTGACTTCCAGGGGAAGGTACTGGTTTCCCTGGACGAGGAAGGGGTGGCCCAGGCTGCTCGGAGACTCAAAGAGACCTACCACGTGGAGAGCATCGCGGTCTGCTACCTGTTTTCTTTCCTCAACCCGAGCCATGAGCTGAGGACCCGGGAAATCATCAACCGGCAGTTTCCCGACCTGCGAGTGGTCCTTTCCTGCGAGGTTGATCCCATATTTCGGGAATACGAGAGACTGTTGCTCACCCTCTTCGAGGCCTACATAGGGCCCCGGGTGGACCGGTATCTCAGCCGGTTGGAGCAGCAGATGGCCGCGGCCGGTATTGAGGCGGACTTGCAGATCATCCAGTCCAGGGGCGGGATCACCTCGGCCGCGTTGGCCCGAGAGAGGCCGGTGAATATCATCATGTCTGGTCCTGCTGCTGGGGTGGTGGCGGCGATTTCCGTGGGGCAAAGCCTTGGCGACTCCGGACGCCTGGGAGCCAGCACTCGCAACCTGATAAGCCTGGATATCGGGGGCACCAGCACAGACGTTGGCCTGGTCTATGAGGGCAGGCCCCTGGTGACCAACGAGGCGAAGCTGGACCAGTACCCGGTGCGGCGAACGATGATTGACGTGAGCTCGATAGGGGCTGGCGGTGGAAGCATTGCCTGGATATCGGCTGCGGGAGGGTTGCGGGTGGGTCCCCAGAGCGCGGGATCTGACCCCGGCCCCGCATGCTACGGCCTTGGAGGACAACGTCCCGCCCTCACGGATGCTTCTGTGGTGTTGGGTTTCCTGGACCCGGACTACTTCGCCGGCGGGCTGGTGAAGCTAGATGGCGACGCGGCCCACCGGGCCGTTGAGAAGATCGCTTCCCCTCTGGGCATGGATATCCTCAACGCGGCACTGGGCATCCACCGTGTGGTAAATGCCAACATAGCCGATCAGATCCGTGTGGCTACCATAAAGCGGGGCTACGACACCAGGGACTTCTGCCTGGTGGCCGGCGGCGGCGCCGGACCGGTCCATGGGGGCGTCCTGGCCGGGGAGCTGTCAATACCCTGGTGCGTTGTGCCAGCCATGCCAGGGGCCTTCTCGGCGGCAGGTCTTCTCGTTGCCCCGGTGGAGCACGAAAACTCCCGGACCTTCGTTTGCCGGCTCCAGGACGGGGACGCTGTGGCATCTCAGATTGCGTCCGTCTTCGAAGGGCTGACAAAGCAGGGCGATCTACAGATGGAGCGGGACCGAATCTCTCGCAGCCGGGTCAAAGTCACCAGGTCCTGCGACATGCGGTATGCCGGGCAGTCCTACGAGTTGGAGGTGCCGCTGGGGGGCGAAATCAGCCTTCAGAGCTTGACGAAGGCGGTGGACGACTTCCATGCCCGCCATGACCTGGTCTACGGGCACCGGAAAACGGGCGTGGACGTGGAGTTCGTCAATTTCAGGACGGTGCACTCCTGCTACTTCCCACCCCTGGCTTCCTCCAACCCTCACCGCGGGCGAAGCCTGGGCGAAGCCCGAAAGGGCACCAGGCGCGTCTACTTCGGCGAATTCGTGGATGTGCCTGTCTATGAGAGGTCATGGCTCCCCTCCAGTGAGGAGACGATTACTGGGCCAGCCATCATTGAGCAAGCGGACTCCACTACTGTTCTCTACCCCGGCCAACGGTGCATTGTCCATCCCTCGGGCAACCTGCTGGTGGGTGGACTGTGCCAAAAGGAGTAAGCATGTCCATAGATCCCGTGACTCTAGAGATACTGCGGAACAAGTTCGACATGGTCTGCCAGGAGATGCAGACCGTTCTGGTGAGGAGTGCCCAGTCCACGATAATCAAAGAGGCCCTCGATGCTCTGAATGCCCTCTTCGATACTCAGGGACAGGTCATCTCCCAGTCCATCTCGATTCCATGCCACCTGGGAATGGTCATCCCTGCCGTGCAGCGGATCCTCGCCGAGTTCCCTCCGGACCAGATGCACGATGGAGACATCTACACCATGAATGACCCCCACGATGGGGGCACCCATATTCCGGACGTCTTCGTGGTCATCCCTGTGATATATGGTGGGAGGGCAATAGGGGTTGCCGTGTGCATTGCCCATCAGGTGGATATGGGAGGGAAGACCTATGGCAGCAAGGCCATGGATGCCACGGAGATATTCCAGGAGGGACTGATTATCCCGCCAATCAAACTGTATGACCAGGGCAAACGGAACGACACCCTGTTCAAGATACTGGAACGGAACAGCAGGATACCTCAGATGGTGCTCAACGACATCCAGGCCCAGATCGCCGGCTGCACCATAGGGAAAAGGAGACTCGTTGACCTGTGTGAGAGGTACGGGGTGGAGACTGTCCTTCAAGCCAAGGACGATCTCATGGCACACTCCGAGCTCATGACCCGCCAGGTGATCGAGAAGATGCCCGGTGGCACCTATAGTGCAGTGGGCTATGTTGACTCCGATGGCGTAGAGCTGGACAAGCCTGTGAAGATCCAGTTGGCGGTGACCATCCGTGGGTCCGAAATGATTGTGGACTTTGCCGGCACCAGTCCGCAAACGAAAGGCCCCATCAACTCCACCTACGGGTCCACGGTGTCCGCGGTGTACTACACGCTCCGCTCGGTCACAGATCCCACTATCCCCAACAACGCCGGCTGCTTCCGCCCGATAGCGATCCGGACCTCAAAGGGGACCGTGGTGGACCCTGTGCCTCCATCTCCTGTCAACGCGCGGATGCCCACAGTGTGCATGGTGGGCGACGTCATGCTGGAGGCTATGGCTCAGGCGATCCCGCACAAGGTGGCGGCCGTTTCGTCCAGCACCTGCGGCCCGGGCTTTGGCGGTGTGGACCCCCTGACAGGGAAGCGCTTCATGTTCATGGACTTCGTGGCGGGAGGGGTAGGCGCTCGCCCAATGAAGGATGGCATAGACTCGCGCGATTCGGGCGCCGGGAACTGCCATACCCTGTCTGCCGAAGTGATTGAGATGAACTACCCCATCCGCGTCAATCAGTTCGGCCTCTGGGAGGACTCCTGTGGTGCTGGGAGATACCAGGGGGGACTGGGCACTATCAAGGCCTACGAGGTCACGCGGGGCGAGCTTACTCTTATCCACCAGACCGAGCGTCAGTTCCAGGGGCCTCCCGGTCTTCTGGACGGGGAGCCCGGCTCAAAGCAGGAAACTATCATCACCAGGCGGAGCGGGCAAATCGAGGCTGTTCCTTCCGTCGCGGTAAGGTCACTGCGGGAGGGAGACCGCCTTGTGGTCAAGGCTCCGGGTGGTGGGGGGGCCGGCAATCCCCGAGACCGAGACCGTCAGGCGGTCCTGGAAGACATTGCAGACGGTAGGGTTTCCGCGGCATTCGCCAGGGACAAATACGGCACCGCTTCAGGGTGAGCCTCGCGGTGGGGACCAGCCAACAGTAGCCCCAGGTCGCGCCATCCTACACCGTCCGCACGAACTCCTCAGTCAGCGAGACCAGGTGGTCTATGTCCTGTGTGGTGTGGGCTGCCGAGATGTAGAAGTGGGGGTGAGACCCGCGGTAGAGCACACGGTGGTCCCGCAGGTAGTCGCTGTAGCGCTCGCCGATGTCTTTGCGAGCGTTGCGGCTAGCGGAGCGCATATCTCGGGGCCGCTCCGGTGTCAGGTGGACCGAGGCCAGGGCGCCGATGCCCGTGGCGTGGGCTGGTATGCCTGCCCGGCGAAAGGCCCCTTCGATCCCCTGTCGGCACCGCTCTCCCAGGGCATTCAGGTGCGGGTATATGGCGTCCTGACGCCGTTCCAGCTCGGTGAGTGTCACGTAGCCCGCGCGGCACACCAGGGGGTTGCCCGCGTAGGTGCCGCCCTGGTAGGACCGCTGTGACTTGTCCGGGTGCTTCAGGTGGTCAATGAGCTCCATCAGGTCCTGGCGGCCGCAGAGGGCGCCCACCGGGAAGGCCCCACCGCCCACGATCTTGCCCAGCGTGGTGATGTCGGGCAGGATGCCGTACAGCTCCTGGCCGCCGCCGGGCGCCAGCCGGAAGCCGGTGACCACCTCGTCGTACATCAGCATGGTGCCGGTGGCGGTGCAGGCCTCCCGGATGCTCTGAAGGAAGGCCCGCTCCGCGGGGATGAATCCGGCGGCTCCCTGCACCACCTCGATCATCACCGCAGCCAGGTCGCCCCGGTGGATGGCCTGCAAGGATGTCTCCAGGTCGTTAAAGGGGAGGGCTACTGTGTCTTCCAGGGCGCCCTGGGTCAGGCCCAGGCTCTCGGACGCGTCCAGCGGCGCTGAAGATGCCTTGTGGAGGGCATCGTAGCCGCCATGCCAGCCGCCCTCGTACTTGGCGATCTTGCTTCTGCCCGTCGCTGACCGGGCCAGGCGGATGGCGTACATGTTGGCCTCGGTGCCGCTGTTGGCGAAACGCACCATCTCGGCGGAGGGGACCATGTCCACGATCTGCTGGGCTAGCAGCACCTCCCACTCGTGGCAGAACCCGAAGTGCGCCCCCAGCGCCACCTGCTGCTGGACGGCCTCCACCACGGGTGGAAAGCAATGGCCGAGGACCAATGCCCCGTGCCCCATCCAGAAATCGAGGTACTCGTTGCCGTCCAGGTCGTAGACGCGACCGCCCGCAGCGCGCTTGATGTACACGGGATGGGGGGACATGTGGCGCGAGGAGTAGGTCACGCCTGCCGGCAGCACGGCGGTGGCCCGGGAGTACCATTCCTGGGATGCCGGGGTACTGGATACGAAGTCCATGGCTCCCTCCTTCAGGTGAGAGACCGCATATGGGGAGTGGCCCGGTTTGCTACCAGCGGTGATGCTATACTAACATCACACCAGAAGGCGAACAAGGCCCGCCTTGAACAGCCCATTGAGCCGTGGCATAATGGCCTTCCTGACGACCTAGCATGTCCGACAAAGACCAGAAAGAACAGACGGAGAAAGGCGTACAGCGCACCAGGCAGGCCTGGTGGGGCCGGCTGGCCCGCGTATTCCGCGGTGGTGGCGCCATTGAACCTGGCCTGTGGGAGGAGCTCGAGGCGGCCCTGTTGATGGCAGACGTGGGGGTTGCCACCACCGAGCGGCTCATCGGCCGGGTGCGGGAGCAGGCCCAGCGGCAAGGCTTCCGCCAGCCCGAGGAGGTCCGCCAGGCCCTGCAGCGGGAGATGGTGCAGGGGTTACGGGTAGACGGCGCCCGGCCGGGGGCGCCCGCCTCAAGCCCGGAGGTCATTCTGGTGGTCGGGGTCAACGGCGTGGGCAAGACCACCAGCATCGCCAAGCTGGGCCGCTACTACCAGAGACAGGGGAAGCGGGTGGTCCTGGCCGCTGCGGACACATTCCGGGCCGCGGCCATCGAGCAGTTGCAGACGTGGGGAGAGCGGCTTGGAGCACCGGTGATCGCCCACAAGCAGGGCGCCGACCCGGGGGCTGTGGCCTTCGACGCCATGCAAGCGGCGCAAGCCCGTGGCGCGCAGATGCTCATCGTGGACACCGCGGGCCGTCTCCATACCAAATTCAATCTCATGGAGGAGCTCAAGAAAGTACACAGGGTGATCAGCCGTTGCGACTCCCAGGCTCCTCACCAGGTCCTGCTGGTGCTGGACGCCACCACGGGCCAGAACGGTCTTACCCAGGCCCGCGCCTTCACCCAGGCTATCGGCGTCAGCGGGCTGTTTCTGGCCAAGCTGGATGCCACCGCCAAGGGCGGTATCGTGCTGGCGGTGTCCCAAGAGCTACGGATCCCCGTGCTCTATCTGGGGACGGGTGAGAGGCTCGATGACATGGTGCCCTTCGATGCGGAGGCCTTTGTCCAGGCGTTACTTGCTCCGGAGGCGTGACGCCCTGCGTGTGCCGGCCCGCACCGGGGAATGCCACTCGTAGGACGGCCTATTGCTCTGGGTCCTGACCTGGTGGCTCTGGGCTGAGGTTCTGGGGCTGATCGCCTTCCCCATCGCTTTCGTCCTGTTCCGCAACCTCTACGACCGGGGCTATGCCTTTGCCAAGGTCCTGGGCTTGCTATTGTTGGCCTACGGGGTCTGGGCGGGTGGCAGCAGTGGGATACTGCCCAATACCAGGCCTATCGCCCTGGGTGTGCTCGGGCTGATAGCGCTGGTGTCGGCGGGCCTGGCCTGGTCGCAGCGCGCGGCGCTGGCCGAGTTTGTGCGCCGCCGCTACGGGGTGTTGTTAGTGGCGGACGCCGCCCTGCTGGCCTTCTTTCTCCTGGGGGTGGTTCTGCGCTCCTTCGACCCGGGCGTGTCCCACACCGAGCAGCCCATGGACTTCGCCTTCCTGAACGCGCTGTCCCGCAGCCGCACCTTTCCGCCCGCGGACCCCTGGCTCAGCGGCTACACCATCAACTACTACTACTTCGGCTACCTGGTCTGGGCGGTCTTCGCCAAGCTGGCAGCTACACCCACAGGTATAGCCTATAACCTGGCCCTGGCCCTGACCATGGGCCTGGCTGCCGCGGCTGCCTTCGGCCTCGTGTTCAACCTGGCCCAGGGCAGCAGGGAGAAGGTGCAGGACCGGGCCTTAGCGTTCGGGCTGGTGGGGGCAACGCTCCTCCTGGTGGTCAGCAATCTGGAGGGGCTGCTGGAGCTGGCCTATGCCCACGGGTTGGGCGGGACCGGGTTCTGGAGCTGGCTGGGCATCAAGGGGCTGGCCACCCCTTACTCCAGCCCTAACTGGTACCCCAGTGACAACTGGTGGTGGTGGAAGGCCACCCGGGTGATAGATACGGTTGTCAATGGACAGAGCAAGGACTACACCATCACCGAGTTCCCTTTCTTCAGCTTTCTCCTTGGTGACCTGCACCCGCACGTGAGCGCATTGCCCCTGGGCCTGCTGAGCCTGGGTCTGTCGCTGGAACTGATCAGGCAGCCGCACGGGCTGGCATGGACCTGGGCCAGGGGCAACATCGGTTTTCTGGCGGCGAGCGCGCTGGTAATCGGCGCCCTGGGCTTTGCCAATAGCTGGGACCTGCCCACCTATGGGGCGCTGTGGCTGGCCTGCCTGGGCGTGTGGGCCTGCGGATCGGGGCAACGCAGGTGGTGGCTTCGGGCGGCGGCCCTGGGTGGGGCCGTGCTGGCGGGCGCTGTAGTGCTCTATTCCCCCTTCTACTGGCGCTTCAGCCCGCAGACGCGGGGGGTATGGCCGGTGCTGGGGGCGACCACGTGGCCTGTGCACTACCTGGTTGTGTGGGGCGCGTTCGTGCTGCCGGTGGCCTACATAGTCCTGCGCGGCGCCAGACGGTTGCGCCAGGTGGACTGGCGGGTGACCAGGCTGGCCCTGGGGGTGGCGTTGGTCCCGCTGGCGCTGTGGTCAGCTATTGCCCTGTTCCTCAGCATGTTCGGGGGTGAGCCGGGCAATGGCGCGGTGGCCTGGCGCTGGTTCAAGCTGGCGCCCCTGGTGGCCGCCATCGGCGGTTCCCTGGCCCTGGCCTTCGGCCAGGCGAGTCGAGAAGGGGCCGACAGGCACGAGGCGTTTGCCCTGCTCCTGCTGGCCTTCGGCCTGGGAGTGACCTACGTCCCCGAGCTGTTCTACGTTCGAGACCTGTTCGGCAACCGCATGAACACGATGTTCAAGCTATACTATCAGGGCTGGACGTTGCTATCCCTGGCAGCCGCCTACGGGCTATGCCGCTGGGGCGACCTGGTAGGAAGCCGTGCCGAAGCAGGTATTACGGTGCGGTCACGCGAACCCTCCGGCGGCAACAGCCGGCGGGTGATTGGGGTCTCGGCATGGGGTGGGAGGCTGGCCCTGGCCCTGGGGGCTGCCCTGATCGTGGCCGGGCTGGCCTATCCCGCGGCGGCCTTTGCCTCGCGGCAGGCTACCAGTCCTGGTAGGTTCACAGTGGACGCGCTGGCCCCGGTGGAGGCTTCTAGGCCCGGCGAGTATAGCGCCGTGCGCTGGCTGCTGGAGCGGCCGGGGCAACCAGTGGTCCTGGAGGCCGTCGGCGGGAGCTACACTGGGTATGCGCGGGTGTCTGCCATGACCGGGCTGCCCACCGTTCTGGGCTGGTCCGGCCACGAGCACCAGTGGCGGGGTAACACTCGCCCCTTCGAGGGGCGTGAGGCCGACGTCGAACAGGCCTACCGCAGCTCGGACCAGGCGCAGGTGCTGGCCCTGCTTCGCAAGTACCAGGTGCGTTACGTCTACGTGGGCGATTTGGAGCGAAGCAAGTATGGCGCTGCCGTGGACGGGTTCCAGGGCATGCTGCCGGTGGCCTTCTCCGCTCCCGGAGTCACCATATATGAGGTGCCGGCATGATGGCAGAACCCCCTGACAACCGGACTGGTCCACCGGCCCCGGCCGTGTCCGCGCCTGCCGAGGCCGTGGACCACTCGGCGGCGCAGCCCCGACGCGTCGGGGCCATCGCCCGCTGGGAGATCGTGGTCTGGGTGGTGCTCATCCTGGCGTCGGCGGCGCTGCGGCTGTGGGACCTGGGCGGCAGGGCCTACCAGTACGACGAAAGCCTCCACGCCTCCACTGCCTGGAACCTCTACCGGCACTGGAATTACCAGCACGCGCCCATGATGCACGGGCCGTTCCAGTTCTACGGCACGGCGCTGATGTTCTTCCTCTTCGGGGACAGCGACTACACCGGCCGGTTGCTGTACGCCCTCTTCGGCATTGCCCTGGTAGGCCTGCCCTTCTTCTGGCGCCGGGAGCTGGGTAGGGCCGGGGCGCTGGCCGCGGCCGGCCTCATCGCCATCTCGCCCATGCTCCTCTACTACAGCCGGTTCGCCCGCAACGAAAGCCCGATCTCCGTGTGGAACCTGGCCCTGGCCATCTGCATGTGGTGCTACCTCCAGGGGCGCCGGCCTCGGTACCTGTACCTCGGTGCGCTGTTCCTTGCCCTGGCCTTCGCTACTAAAGAGACGGCCTACATCACGGCGGCCATCTTCGGCACCTTCCTGCTGCTCATGGGCGGATGGGACCTGCTGCGCTGGGTGAGGCACGGTTTCCGGCACGTGATGCTGTCCCCGGCGGCGGAGTTCTTCCTGATGATGGCTTCTCTGCTGTTGCCTCTGGCGGCGGCAGCCACCACTCTGCCCGCGCGATGGCTGGGGGTGGACCTGAGCCGGCCCATAGGGGAAGC
The DNA here is from genome assembly GCA_016190505.1 of Chloroflexota bacterium. Taxonomy (GTDB): domain Bacteria; phylum Chloroflexota; class Dehalococcoidia; order JACPQK01; family JACPQK01; genus JACPQM01. The sequence continues at coordinate 53,861 of JACPQM010000043.1, forward strand.
CGGGGTGATTGATGCCAAGGTGGGTGGGGCGGCGCTGGTGACGCTGGGCTTCTTCGCCCTGACGGCGGCCCTTGGCCTGGTCTGGAACCGGCGCCTCTGGGTACGCTGCTTTGCCATCTTTTACGGTGTGTTCCTGGTGATGTACACTTCGCTTTTCACCTGGCTCCCCGGTTTCGGCAGCGGAGTCTGGGGCAGCCTCGACTACTGGTTGCTCCAGCAGGGCGTGAGGCGAGGTGGGCAGCCCGAGTACTACTACCTGATCGTCATGCCCATCTACGAGTTCCTGCCTCTTATTCTGACCTTCTTCGGTTGGATGGCCTTCTGGAACCGGCGCAACCCCTTCGATCAGTTCCTGATCTACTGGGCGGGCATGAGCCTGATCCTCTACTCGCTGGGCGGAGAGAGGATGCCCTGGCTGAGCGTACACATCGTGTTGCCCATGGCGCTGCTGGGTGGCCGCTGGCTGGGTGAGCGACTGGAGAGGGTGGACTGGCGCTCCCTGGCCCGGCGCGAGACTGCATACATGGCCCTATTCGGCCTGCTGCTGCTGCTGGGGGCCGGCGCCCTGGTGAGGGCTGGGCCGCGAGGTGTGGGACAGCTCATCCCGGGGACTTCGCTGGTGCTGGTGTTCATCGTGGCCCTGCTGGCCGGGGCTACCGTCTACTGTAGCCTGCGCCTGGGCAGGAGGCGGGCACTGACGGTGGGGTCCCTGGCCCTGCTGGGAATCCTGGCGGTATTGACGCTGCGGGCGAGCTGGCTGGCCAGCTTCCGCCAGGGCGACGTCCCGGTGGAGATGATCACCTACGCCCAGGGCTCCAACGAAGTGCCCCCGATCATGGAGTCGGTGGACAGGGTGGCGCGGCAGACTGGCAAGGGCTACGACCTGCCGCTGGTGGTGGACCGGGACATTTACTGGGGCATGGTGTGGTACCTGCGGCGCTACAAGAACGTCGAGTACGCCACCATCTCGGGGATGACAGCGCCCAAGGAAGGGGCCGTCCTGCTTATGGATGTGGGGAACGAGGCATCGGCCCAGCCATTCCTGGAGAACTATGGCCCGAGGGTAAGGTTCCTATACCTGTGGTGGCCCGCCGAGGGCTACAAGACCCTGACGCCCCAGCGCCTGCTGGACTCGGTGACCAGCGGACGCAAGTGGTTGGACATGGGGCTGTACTTCCTGCACCGCAAGACTGAGGTCTCCTTCGCCCTGCACCAGGCAGTAGCCTACTTCCCGAAGGGCTACCCTGTGCCTTGACGGCAGGCCGCGCGCGAAGATACAATAAGAACGCGCTTTCGGATTTGGGCGGGAGGTATGCAACGCAATGCCATTCAAATTCGGCGGCTGGGAGCTAATCCTAATACTGGCCATAGTGCTTATCATCTTCGGGGCTGGCCGCTTGCCCGAGATCGGTGGCGCCATGGGGAAGGCCATCCGTTCGTTCAAGAGGTCCTCAGAGGGAGAGGATGAGCCGAAGCCGAAGGCCAAGCGGGGCAGGGCCAAGGCCAAGACCGAGGCCAAGGAGACCTCCAAGGCGAAGTAGCTTCGTGGCGTGGGCTGGGCCCATGTGGCAGCATGACAAGGGCACCCGAGGTGCCCTTGTGGTTTTCCGTAGGGGGTAGCGCTGGTTGCGCACCGCCTGTTTCGTCGGAACGAGTGGCTGGGTCTATCCCCACTGGCGAGGCCCTTTCTATCCTCAGGGCCTGCCCCAGACCTTGTGGCTGAAGTACTACGCTCAGCACTTCTCCACCGTCGAGCTGAACAACAGCTTCTACCGCCTGCCCTCGGAGGCCGCCTTCCAGCGCTGGAGGGACTCGACCCCGGGGGGCTTCGTGTTCACGGTCAAGGCCAGCCGCCTGATCACCCACTACAAGAAGCTGCGCAACGTGACTGAGGCTCTGGAGAACTTCCTGGCCCGGGCCCGCCTGCTTGGGCCTAAGCTTGGGCCTGTCCTCTACCAGCTCCCGCCCAACCTCAAGCGCAATCACGAGCTGCTGGACGCGTTTCTTGCCGGTCTGCCTCGGGACGTGCCCGCCGTCTTCGAGTTTCGGGAGGCATCCTGGTTCCACGACGAGACATTCTCCCTGCTGCGCCGCTACGGGGCCGGCTTCTGCATCATGGACCTGGTGGGACTGCCCTGCCCTTTTGTGGTGACCACGGACTTCGCCTACGTCCGCTTCCACGGCCCGGCGGGCTATTACACGGGCAGCTACCCAGACAGGGAGCTTGCCGGATGGGCCGATAGGATAAGGGGCATATCCCAAGACCTGTCCGCAGTCTACGTCTACTTCAACAACGACGTGGGTGGGGCGGCGGTGGCCAACGCTCGCACGCTGGGTACGATGCTGGGGAGCCGCACAACGTAGGGACAGACCTGTGCAGCCGCTTTCGCTACTTGTCGAAAGCGTTGTCATGGAACGTTGGTGCGGTCTCGAATCCACTGCGCCCGCTCCTTTCAATGAACCAAGCCCCCATGTCATTCTGGAGTCCCGACGCATCGGGGCGAAGAATCCGCGCCCCCTGGTCTAGCTTGGCGCCGGGGAGTCGGACAGGACGACGTATCAGAGTCGTGCCCCTGGCACCGGGCATGCCCCGTCATTGCGAGCGCAGCGAAGCAACCTTCTGCCAAGTTGGCGGCTGTAGGTTGCTTCGTCGCTCCGCTCCTCGCAATGACATACAATCCCCCGGTGCGTCCGAGGTCCTCGCAACGACGGAATGCGCACGCCGCGAGCCGGTTCATTGCTCTACATTGGGTCCCGACGGCTCGGGACCTGTGGAACTCGCAATGACGCCTAGCGGCGCCAATCGACCCGATAGGTGAGTCCCGACAGGTCGGGACTACAGCCACGGATCACGGGGCGACGAATATGGGGGTTTGCCTCCCCTCAGCGTCGTCGCTATAATTACGGTATTGTTATCCGTTTTGCGAGTCTGTTGACATGCCACGGCCGGCGACCATCGCACTGGACGGCCCGGTAGCTTCCGGTAAGACCACGGTAGGGCTGAGGTTGGCCCAGAGGCTGGGCTATCGCTTCATTGACACCGGCGCCATGTATCGAGCTCTCACCTGGAAAGCCCTCAAGGCCAGCCTGGACTTCCAGGACCAGGCCGGGCTAGCGCGTCTAGCTGCCTCCACCAGCGTGGACCTGGTGTGGGGCAACCATGGCGGGCGCCCCTTTTCGGTCGTAGTTGACAGGGAAGACGTGACCGACGAGCTGCGCAGGGCCGAGGTGGACCGGAGCGTGTCCCTGGTGGCCCGCGTGCCCGAGGTGCGCCGGGCGCTGGTGGCCCGGCAGCGCGACATGGCCCTCGAGGGCCCCGTGGTCATGGCCGGGCGCGATATCGGCACCGTGGTGCTGCCGGCAGCCCAGCTTAAGGTGTACCTCGATGCGTCGCCCGAAGTGAGGGCGCTGCGCCGCTACCACGAGTTGCGTGCCATGGGGATCGGGTCCGACTACCAGGACATCCTGGATGGGCTGACCAGGCGGGATGACCTGGACAGCAGCCGGGCTGATTCTCCGCTCAGGCCGGCTGCCGACGCCCGCCACATCAACACCGACGCCCTGACCCTCGAACAGGTAGTGGACGCCATCCTGGGATTGGTGGGGAACAACTGATGGCCCTGTTCTACCACGTGTGCACTGGGGCGTTTGCCGGGGCGGTCCGCTTGCTGGCCTCCTACCATGTGGAAGGCAGGCAACACCTGCCCAAAGGGCCGGTCATAGTGGTGTCCAACCACCTCAGCTTCTTGGACCCGCCATTGCTGGGGGCTAGCCTGCACCGACAGATGGTCTTCCTGGCCAAGAGAGAGCTGTTCCACGGCTTGGGGGGCTGGTGCGTGCGCACCTACGGCGCTATTGAGGTCCGGCGCGGCGAGTTCGACCGCAAGGGGCTGGAGGAGGCCGAGGCGGTACTGGGCCGGGGGCTTGCCCTGGGGGTATTCCCCGAAGGCAGGCGCCATCCCCAAGGGGGTATGGGCCGCGCCCAGCCCGGTGCGGTGCTCCTGGCCTGCCGGACTGGCGTGCCCGTGCTGCCGGTGGGCATCATTGGGACCGAACGCGTGCAAAAGCTCAAGGACGTCTTCTCGCGCCCTACCATCCGGGTAGCTGTTGGTGAGCCCATACAGATACCGTCGTCGCAGGAGGCCATATCGAAGACCTATCTAGCCCACTGGCACCAGCAGGTTATGTCCGCGGTGGCCGGGCTCCTTCCTGAACCTTACCAGGGTGCCTACCGGGCTGCGGGCGCCAGGGCATTGGCCCTGGGGGAATGAACGTGGAAGTCCTCCTGGCCAAAGAAATGGGCTTCTGCTTCGGCGTGAAGCGGGCGGTACGTCTGCTTGAGGAGGCAGCCAGGGACGGCCCCGTGGACAGTCTGGGCAGCGTGGTGCACAATCCCCAGGTGGTGGCCCGGCTCCAGGAGCGAGGAGTCCGAGTCGTGGCATCCCCAGAGGAGGTCCGGGCGCCGACAGTGGCCATTCCCAGCCACGGGGCTGGCCCTGGGGTGGCGGACCGGTTGGCCGAGGGGCGACGCGTGGTAGACACCACGTGCCCCATAGTGCGCCGGGCACAACAGGCGGCGGCGCGATTGCGGGAGGAAGGCTTCTACGTGGTGGTCTTTGGCGAGTCAGATCACCCGGAGGTACGGGCGGTGCTCGCCTGGGCCCAGGGGCAGGGACTGGCCACCACAGACCCGTTCGGCTTGCCCAGACCGCTTCCCAGGTGGCTGGGGGTGATCCCACAGACGACCCAGCACCTGGCCAGCTTCGCCAACTTCGTGCGCGACCTGATGAGCCTGCCGGACGGTAAGGGCAAGGCGGCGCCTTGCCCCTACTCGGAGCTGAGGGTGGTAACCAACGTGCTGTGCCAGGCTACCCAGCAGCGGCAGCAGTCGGCCCAGGACCTGGCCCGCCAGTCTGATGTGGTGATAGTGGTGGGTGGCTACAATAGCGCCAATACCCGGCGCCTGGCGGAGCTGTGCTCGCCCCTGGTGGAGACGCACCATGTTCAAACAGCAGCCGAGATAGACCCGCGCTGGCTACAGGGCCAGCGGAGAGTGGGAGTGACCGCCGGTGCGTCTACGCCCGAGGGGTCTGTCGAGGAGGTGGTGGAGCTTCTGAGGAAAAGGTTAGAAAACGGTTAAGAAACCGGAAGGAGGAAGAGTGTACCAGGACATTGTCAAGAAGTTCGGCATCTACCTGAACCCAAACCAGAAGATCGCGGTGCGCATAAACTCCCCCTACTGGATCCCGGAAGGGAGTGATTGGGTATTCTTGACGCCAGAGGTCAATATGACCATGGTAAATATCCGGAAACTGGCTGGTGAGAAGAAGCTGGTCCCAGACCCCGATAGCATTCAGTGGGGGACAATACCCGTCCGGGACTAACTTGGCCAGCTAGCGTCATTCCGCGGTTATTTGCTATACTAACGGCGTCCCACCTTAGCTGCTGGGAGGCCGGTGTCACTATACATTCTGGGGGAGCCATGATGTCGAAGAGTATTCTGTGGTTTCAAGAGGTAGACAAGACCCACGTGGCCTTAGTGGGGGGGAAGGGTGCCAACCTGGGCGAGATGCTACGGGCTGGCATTCCGGTCCCCCCTGGGTTTATCGTCACTGCCGACAGCTATTATTCCTTCCTCGTTTCCTCAGGGCTTGACCGGGAGATTAACGGTCTACTGGGGAGCCTTGATCCCAACGACAACAACCGCCTCCAGCAGGTCTCAGAACACATCAAGGAGCAGATGTCCGCCGCGCCCATGCCCCCGGCCATAGCAGCGGAGATCAGGCAGGCATACAAGGACCTGGGCAACGGCCCAGTAGCCGTGCGTTCTTCAGCCACCGCCGAGGACTTGCCCGAGGCCTCTTTTGCCGGCCAACAGAGCACGTTCCTCAATGTCCAGGGGGATGACAACGTGGTGGCCGCGGTACAGGGTTGTTGGGCGTCGCTTTTCCAGGCCCGTGCCATCTTCTACCGGGTGCAGCAAGGCTTTGACCATGGGGTGGTCAAGATCGCTGTGCCGGTGCAGCGCATGGTACAGTCGCAAGCCGCCGGGGTAATGTTCACGGTGGAGCCGACCTACGGCAACCGGGCGCGGCTGCTAATCGAGGCTGTATACGGTTTGGGCGAGGCCATCGTCTCCGGCGAGGTAAAGCCCGACATTTATTTTGTGCACAAGGGTAAAGACGGCACTGTCCGCCTGCTCAAGACCGAGGTCTCACCCCAGGAGTGGCAACTCGTGCGCAATGAACAGGCTACCGACCACGAGTCCTCTAACATCCGGGTGCCTGTACCCGCGGACAAGCGTGAGGCCGCCAAACTCACCGAAGAGCAGGTGCTGGCCCTGGCCCGCATCGGCCTTCAGGTGGAGTCGCACTACGGGCAGCCCCAGGACATCGAGTGGGCCATGGAGGGCGGAGGCCTGTACATTGTACAGTCACGGCCCATCACCACGCTGGGTAAAGCTAGTGCCAAGTTCCGCATTGACTTGACCGACGGTGAGAAGCCTATCCTCACCGGCTCCCCGGCAAGCCCTGGTGCCGGTGCTGGGCTGGTCAAGATCGTGCTGGACCCTTCCGAGTTGGGCAAGGTAGAGAAGGGTGACGTGCTGGTGGCTGAGATGACCTCGCCGGACTACGTGCCGGCCATGGTGCGGGCCTCGGCCATCGTCACCGACCGTGGTGGCCGGACCTGCCACGCCGCCATCGTGAGCCGCGAGTTGGGTGTACCTTGCGTGGTGGGCACCGAGCAGGCCACGAGTGTCCTCAGGGAGGGCGCCGAGGTCTCGGTGGACGGCTCTCGGGGCCACATCTACCCGGGCCTGAAGGTACGGCCGGAGGAGGCCAAGGTCAGTCCGGCAGCGGGCTTGAAGACCAAGACCCGGGTGTACGTGAATCTGGCTGTCCCAGAGCTGGCCGAGGCGGTCTCCGCCCAGAACTGCGACGGGGTGGGCCTGCTCCGTGCCGAGTTCATCATCGCCAACCATATTGGTGTGCACCCGCGCTACATGATTGACCATGGGCGCGGCCAAGAGTGGGCAGATAAACTGGCCCAGGGCCTGGAGGACTTCGCCTGGAACTTCTACCCCCGGCCTGTGGTCTATCGCTTCACGGACTTCAAGACCAACGAGTACCGCGGACTCAAGGGAGGCGATGCCTACGAGGGTGAGGAAGAGAACCCCATGCTGGGCTACCGGGGGTGCTCACGCTACATCGCCGAGCGGGATGTATTCCAGCTTGAGATAGACGCCATCCGCAGTGCGCGACAGCGGTTCGAGAACCTGTGGGTTATGGCCCCCTTCGTGCGCACGGTCAAGGAGATGGCCGATATCAAAGCCATCCTGGATGAGGAAGGGCTGCGCTCTTCAGACAAGTTCAAGGTGTGGATGATGGTGGAGGTGCCCTCGAACATCATTTTGCTGGACAAGTTCATTGACACCGGCATAGACGGCATCTCCATCGGCTCCAACGACCTGACCCAGCTTACCCTGGGCGTGGACCGGGACAACCAGCGGCTGGCCCGCCTCTTCGACGAACGTGACGAGGCGGTCATGCTCTCCCTGGAGAAGGCTATCGTTGGCTGCAAGCGGCGGGGTATTACCGCATCCATCTGCGGCCAGGCCCCGTCGGTGTACCCGGAGCTAACGCGTAAGCTGGTGGAGTGGGGCATCACCTCCGTATCTGTGGCGCCGGACATGATTGATACCACCCGCGAGATCGTGGCCCGAATCGAGGGTCTGCTGCAATAGCGTCAAGCTGATTTCAGGAGGAGTGCCAAATGGCTACACAGACCAAGCCTGCCGCCAAGCCCGCTGCTACCCCGGCCAAGCCCAAGAAGGGGTGCTGCTGCTAGCGGCGAAGCCGATGGCCCAGGGGACGAAGGGGGCCAAGTTGCCCCGTGAGGTAACGTCAGCCGCGGCCGCTACCGAAATTGCCCTTGCGTTTGCCAAGAAGCATAGCTTGGTAGCTGTACCGTTGCGCGCCGTGCGGCAAGAAGGTGCGTGGCTCGTCGAGATAAATGTCGGCCTTCTTCGTGTGCTCAAGGCTACCCTCAGGATAAACGCCCAAACAGGGACCATTCTGGAATACGTTTTGCCGGAGGGAGTTCATTCCGCTTGGCCGTCAGCAACCTCAGGCCAATGTGGTGGTGCTTGTACTCCAGGCTTAGAGAGGTGAATTATGTGCGTCTGGTGTGAACGTTACTCCGAAGGCGCTGAGCGCTGGTACTTCAACCCGGCAAACTACGCTCGCAGGCTGTACAAGATACGCCGCGAGGAGGCGGAGGCCGCTGGCGCCGAGGCCAACCCCCAGCGCGCCGGGGGCATGACCGCCGGTGGCAGGCCCTTCCAGGAGGCCATGGCCGTCCGTGATGTCGCCACCATGGAGCGCATCAAGAAAGAGGCTGAGGAGCGCGCCTGGGCCACCCACTTCGGCCAGGTGGTCACCCTGGAGGAGACCCTCAAGATCGTTGACCTCATCTATCCCATTGGCCAAATGACCTGCAACTGCCGCCGCTCCATGCGCGGCCTCCCCGACGAGGAGAACTTCACCTGCATCGGCATGGGGCCAGGGATGTACAAGTGGGAGCGCTGGCCGGACACCTACCGAGGCGGAGTCGAGTTCCTCACTACGGCTCAGGCCAAGGACCTGGTCACCCGCCTCCATCACCGGGGCTATGTCCAGGTCATGTACACCTTCGGCACGCCGTACCTGGGGGGCATCTGCAACTGCGACTACCCGGACTGCGGCGGCTTCCGGACTACGGTGGACCTGGGCATCAAGTGCGTGTGGAAAGGGCACTACGTGGCCCAGGTGGACCCTAACAAGTGCAACGGCTGCGGGCTGTGCGTATCTCGGTGCCAGTTCAAGGCCCTGTCCTTCAACCCCAGCTACAACATGGCCTACGTGGACCAGATGCAGTGCTTCGGCTGTGGCCAGTGCCAGATACCGTGCAAACCTAACGCCATCTCCCTGCTGGACCGCTCCAAGATTCCCGCTCTGGCCACCGTATGGTGAAGGGACTTTCCTTCCCCCTCGACGGGGGAAGGTTAGGATGGGGGTGAGGCTCGCTTGTCTTTGGTTGAACGAGGCTAACTGTGGGAGGAAACGCTGTGCTACCTGACGTGACTGTTGATGCTGCGAAGTGTACCGACCCGCTGAGTTGCCGGGCCTGCCTGCTGGTCTGCCCCAACCGGGTGCTGGGGCTGGGGACCCGGGTGGCCCCGCGCAAGTTCGCCGAGACCGACCCCAAGGACTTCGAGGTCCAGATGGTCCGCTACCTGTCGTGCACCCTGTGCCGCCAGTGCGAGGCGGCCTGCCCCACCGGCGCCTTGAGCATAGACGAAGGGAGGGTGCCCGCATGAGGCCCGCTTCTCGCCGCAGCCCGTTGCCCCCACCGGCGGCCCCGTTCACCTTGGAGGAGCCAGGCAAGCCGCTCCTGTTCGACGCCGACCGGGGCCTGCCCGACGAGGTCACCGCCCGCTACAGCGTTAAGACGTTGGTGGCGTCGCTAACGCCGGACCTGCCAGCCGCTCGCAAGGCGTGCGCCGACTTTGGCCGGGGTGCCATGGGGCTCACCATAGAGCTGGCCGACAGCAAGTACCAGGACCGGGCCGGGGAGATGATCGAGAAGGTCTACCTCAAGACGGGCATCTCGTTCCCCCACCGCCTCCAGCGCTACGCCGAGCTATTCCTCATTGCCGTCCGGCCCCTGGACCGCTGGAACGTGACCTGCGCTACGCCGGACAAGCTGACCATCGAGGTCTCCGGCTGCGCCGTGTTCCAGGCGATGAAAGTGAAGGGCCTGTCCTACAAGGAACTGCCCTGTTTGGAGCTATGCCTGGGAGGCTTCCGCGTGGCCGCCGACAAGACGGGCGACAAGGTGCGCCTGGACGTGCCCAAGACCCTGCCCAGAGACGGGCGCTGCCAGTTCGTGCTCGCAGTGGCGTAGCTTTGTCTCTGTGGCTCGGGTGCCGGAACGTGGTTCCCTTGACTGGTTCGCTCAGGTAGCGCGGCGAGAAGAATATGATAACCAGCCGACGGCGATGCGTATTGTGCTTGGCCGCCAACCGCAAGCCAGCGTGACATTTTAGCCGCGGCGGTCTGCCAGTCTCTCGAATATCCCCAGACTACATATCTGAACTGCGGCGAACTCCAGTAGATCTCGGCGCGACTTGGCCCTTGATTTCAGGTCGATGTCCCTAAGTAGGTCAACGACTTCTTCTTCGTCACATTCAACCTGGTCGAAATACTGGATGATCTCGTCTTTCGACATGGCCTTGAGTTCATCTAGGGATTTCGCGATGCGCCTGTCCACTTCCTTCACAATCTGGGCGGCGATCTTGCTCTTGGTGTCTTTGGTAGTCGCCTTCACACCCAACGAACTAGCCGTCTGGGCTAACTCTTGGGTGTTGATTCTCTTGCTGCTATCAAGCGCAGCAATTGCACCTTCTCTTCCAACCATGGCAACGAGAGTCTTGACATCTTCTTTTGAAATGCGTGTCATACAAGAACCCCCGTGCTTAGAGCTTGCTTAGCAATTCGTTGATCAACTGGCGAAACTGCTCCGCCTGCTTTTCGGCATTCACGCCAGAAATGTCGTACACAGAGCACCCTTGCTCAGCAGCCCACCGGATGCCATCCCCTTCCGTAATGTACGTGTCAAAAATGCCGGTTGTCCTCTTAAGTCGGTTATAAGTGATCGTCTCGGAGTACTTCAGCCCGCCGCCCCACTCACGGCACATCATGCCGATGGCCCCCAGGAAAACCGTGTCTTTGTAACCTGGTAGGAGTCCCAAGAGGGACCCGACCGCCTTTACATCCGCATCTACGTTCTTGATAGCCTCTATGGTTGACGGCACGCCTATGGCGGATTGGGCATCCAGTTTCACGGGAGATACGCAGTAGTCCGAGGCGTAGATTACGGCCTTTTCCAAATCATAGAGGTCTGGATGACTGTCGATGAGAACAAAGTCGTATGGTCTGTTTGCGCCAACCAAACGTTCCAGGCAGTCTCGAATGAGGGTAAGATGGCGCATGATCATTCTGTTATTGTCACGCAGATTGTTCGTCGGGGGCATTTTGTCTACCGAGATTGAGTTGAGCCTCGGATCAGCCGGAACAAGATCTATCTTGTCTTTCTTGGCGGGAAGCACCGTTACCGGTAGGACGTCCTGTCCACTGTACAACGCTCTATAAGCGTGGTAGAGGGTTACATGCGGGACATCACCCAACCGGAAGTTCTCGAGCATTTCGGGCCGCAAGCGACAGGTGAGCCCACCCCTTTGGTAATCGGTGTCAATCACCAACACATTGACGTCGTGAAACAGTCGGAGGCCCACAGCAATATGATATACAGTCGTCGTCTTACCGACGCCTCCCTTTTCACTAATGAAGCTTATTATCTTGGCCACATCACCCTCCTTTCACGCCATCCGTGACAACCTCAACGCGCCAACTGTGGTGCAACGTGGAATAGTCTGCCGCTGGCCTTCGCAACGCCATTAGCCTAACGCCATTGCGGGCAGGTGTCAATGCTCTGCTGTGCAGAAGCTGAGTAGTCGTTCAGCCCCAGGCTCACGCGCAGGGCCTGGTTCACCTCGCGCATCTTCTCGGCGCTCAAGGCGTCGCCTACTCCTCCATCCCCAGCGCGTAGTGTATGGCGGCGTCTACAGCCTCGAGCTTCTTGGGATCTAGCATGCCGATACGAGTGTCAAGCCTGTTCTTGTTGATAGTGATGATGGTGTCTAGGTTGGCTACTGAGGGCCGCGATAGACCGTCCTCCCTCCCAAGCCGCACCTCGGCGGGAATATCTCGGATGCGTGTTGTCACCTGAGTCACCATGATCAGGCTGCGGACCGCGTAAGCGTCGTCTCGAGAGAGAAGCAACACAGGCCGACGCCCGCTGGGCGGCGCCAGGTTAGCCCACCACAGTTCGCCGCGCCTCACTGTTCCGCCCCCTCATCCCAGGGGTTCTCGGCCATGACGTCCGCGAGCGCGGATTCCGCAAAGGCGATCTCTTCGGCAGTCTCGGGGTACTGCTGGTAGCCTCGGATGTACCGCTCGATCTCTTCGCGCTCGCGCTGCCGGCGGAAGAAAGCCTCGATGGCGCGCCGGAGGAACTGGCTACGGGTCTCCCCACCTGCCGCGCGTTCCCTCTCAATGCTATCCAACAGGTCTCTGGGCAAACTGAAGGTGATCTTGGCTGTGTCTTGCATACCTATCTCCTACTGCGTTCATACCGAAGTATGAACCAGGCCTCGCCATTCGTCAATGCCTGCGCGGTCGGGTTGTCCCGACAAGTCGGGACGACCTACGGCTTGAGACGCTTTCCTTTGGCAGAGGGATCTACTCCTCCAGCCCCAGGCTCAGGTGCAGCGCCTGATCCACCTCGCGCATCTTTTCGGCGCTCAATGCGCCTGCCTGGTTACCAAGGCGCGACTGGTCTACGGTCCTGAGTTGCTCGCACAGGACCGTGCCGTCCAGTCCCAGGCCGCTTTCCAGGGCCGTGAACGGTACGTGGAATGGGTGGGTACGGCGGCGCGCCTGCGATGTCAATGCGGCTACGATGGTGGTGGGGCTGAACTGGTTGCCCGCGTCGTTCTGAACGATGACCACAGGGCGGCGCCCGGCCTGCTCGGAGCCAGTGGCGGCGCCAAGCTCCAGCCAGTAGACCTCGCCGCGCCTAACCATTGGCAGGCTCGTCCCATCGGATGTACTTCCGCATCGTCGCGACAACCAGCGGCCAGGCCTCCTCCGCCTCCCGCCGGTTCTCCTCGGCCATCTCGCGGTAGCCTTCGGCCATCGCTGCCTCGATGCGCTCCCTCTCTGCCCTCTTGAGCAGATCGGCGATCACCTCGCTGCGACTGATGGACCGTTCTTTGGCCAGGCGGTCTGCGAATTGGAGCAGCGCCTTGGGCAGGCTAATGGTCACCTTGGCCACTCGTTCCTTTGCCATTAGTCACCTCCAGTCGTACATTATATCATACCAATAGTATGACCAAACAGACGGACGAAGGGCGGGCATCCCGGCGTGTCGGGACCCCTACGGGTACACTGGGTGCTAGAATGGGCCTGTGCTCGTGGACATGCACACGCATACCCGGTTTGGGTCCAACTGCTCATACATGGAGCCGGTGGGCCTGGTCCGGTCCGCGCAAACGGCCGGCCTGGGCGCGGTGTGCATCACTGAGCATGACCTGCTCTGGAGCGCAAGTGATCTCGAAGCCCTGGGCCGCGAGCAGGGCTTCCTCTGCCTGGGTGGCATGGAGGTAGCCACGGACCTTGGCTCCATCCTGGTCTATGGCTATCGTGGTCCCCTGTCGCAACGGGCGGAGGAGCTGCGCCGTCAGGTACAGGCCAACGGTGGCTACATGGTGGCGGCCCACCCCTTCCGGCGTGACCCCCAGTGGGCTGTTTGGGACGTTGCCGCTGAGGTGGGGCGCCCGTTGTTCCGCCTGGTGGATGCTCTGGAGGTGTTCAACGGCCTCTCCCCTCGTCGGGAGGCGGAATTCGGGTTGGAGGTAGCTGGTAGGACCGGCTTGCCGGTGCTTGGGGGCAGCGACAGCCACGCGCCCCATACCGTGGGCCGCTGCATCACCCGCTTTGAGCGGCCCATTGCCTCGGAGGCGGACATGGTGGCCGAGCTCCGGGCGGGGCGGTTCCGGGCGGAGCACCGGGTGCTGGGGCTGAGCACGTGACCCGAGGCCAGATTGGACGGATTGGACTGATCGGACGGATCCGACCTAGCGGGACTCGGTGGGGGTGGTATCATAGGCATATGCATGAGCCTTTCCTCCCCGACTGCGGCCATTGCACATGGTTCCTCAAGCCTTTTGACTCACAGAGCCCCCTGGGCGATTGGGGATTCTGCTCAGCCCGGGCCGGGGGGGCGCTGCCGGAGCGGGACGTGCTCCACCGCCTGGAGGTCGCTGCCCGGGGTGGGGACTTCGCCCCAGTGCTGAGCTTCCCAGGCCTCTTCCCTGAGGGGGACGATGGCTGTGAAGCCTTCTGCCCACTCTGACCTGCTGGTGGGGCAGGCCATCCGCCTCCGCTTGGAGGCGAAGGAAGATGCGCTATCGCCCTATGCCGCCCTTAGCGCCCGCTCTCGGGGCCGACTGAGTGCCGAGCCTCCGGACCCCATGCGCACCGAGTTCCAGCGGGACCGGGACCGCATTATCCACGCCAAGGCGTTCCGGCGCCTCAAGCACAAGACCCAGGTGTTCATCCTTCCCGAGAAGGACCACTACGTAACCCGGCTCACTCATACTCTGGAGGTGGCCCAGATCGCCCGCTCCATAGCGCGCGCCCTGAACTTGAACGAGGACCTTACCGAGGCCATCGCCCTGGGCCATGACCTGGGCCACCCTCCCTTCGGCCATATCGGCGAGGAAGTCCTGGCCGAGCTCTACCCGGCCGGGTTCCGCCACGGGGAGCAAAGCCTGCGGGTGGTGGACTGCCTGGAGAAGGACGGGCAAGGTCTCAACCTGACCTACGAGGTACGGCAGGGCATCCTCCAGCATTCCAAGGCCCTGGCCAATCTGCTAGAATGGCCTGCGCCGGAGACTATGGAGGCTCAGGTGGTCAAGGTGTCCGATACTATCGCGTACATCAACCACGATCTGGGCGACGCCATCAGGGCCGGCCTGGTCAAGGAGAGCGATCTGCCCGCAGCCGCCCGGTCGCTGGGCGCGTCATCGGGGGAGCGCATCAACTCCCTGGTATGGGATGTGGTGGAGCACTCGTGGGTGGCCACGGGCGATCCGCTCCAGGCGGGTGGCAAGCCCGAGATCGCCATGTCGCCTGAGGTCATCGCGGCGGCCAACGGGCTTCAGGCGTTCCTCCTGGATCGGGTCTACGCGCGCAGCGCTGCCACGGAGGAGGCGCACCGTGCTCGAGAGGCTCTGCGCCGCCTGTATGCCTACTATACCAGCGATGGTGGGCAGCTTCCCCAGGAGTACGTGGTGCGCGCTGAGGACGCAGTGGAGCGGCGCGTAGTTGACTACATCGCGGGCATGACCGACAATTTCGCACTGGGTCTGGCCGGTTCTATCGGAGGCTAAGGTATGGGCGTCGCCGACGAGGTGCGTCAGCGCCTGGACATCGTCGAGGTTGTCTCCCAATACGTCCAGTTGCAGAAGGCCGGGCGGCACTTCAAGGCCCGCTGCCCGTTCCATAGCGAGAAAACGCCCTCCTTCATAGTTTCCCCCGAGCGGCAGACCTGGCACTGCTTCGGCGCCTGTGGCACCGGCGGAGACGTTTTCTCTTTCTTGATGAAGGCGGACAAGATTGAGTTCCCCGAGGCACTGCGCCGCCTGGCGGATAGGGCCGGGGTGGCCCTCGCCCCGCCGTCGCCAGAGGAGACCAGGGCCAGGGAGGATGCCGACCGGCTGTACCGGGTCAACGAGGCAGCCGCCCGCTATTACCACAACCTGCTGCTGAGCTCTGCCCCGGCTGAGGGGGCCAGAGGCTATGTCCACCGTCGTGGCCTGTCACCGGAGACTGTGGCCCGCTTCGAGCTGGGCTACAGCCTGGACGTCTGGCGGGGGCTCCAGGACCATTTGCTGGCAGCGGGCTTCTCCCGTGAGGACACGCTGGCCGCGGGGCTCTGTGTGGCCCGCCAGGATGGGGGGAGCTACGACCTGTTCCGCGGTCGCCTGCTCTTCCCCATCCGCAACGATAGGGGAAGGGTCGTTGGTTTTGGAGGCCGTGCCCTGGACGCCTCGAACCCCAAGTACCTGAACACTCCGCAGACGCCGGTGTTCGACAAGGGATCGGTCCTGTACGGCATTGACCAGGCGACCGCCGCCATCAGGTCTGCGGACCGGGCCGTTATAGTGGAGGGCTACTTCGACGTGCTCATGGCCCACCAGATGGGGTATGGCAACGTGGTGGCCTCCATGGGAACGGCGCTGACCGAGCGGCAGGTGGCTGTCTTGCGGCGGTTCACTCGCAATCTGGTGTTGGCCCTGGATGCCGACGCCGCGGGCGACGAGGCCACGCTGCGGGCCATTGTCACCGTGGGACAGGCCCTGGGCAAGGCTACCGTGCCTGTTCCCACCAGCACCGGCATTCGCTATCAGACCACCTACCGAGGGGACGTGCGCGTCGCGTCTTTGCCACTGGGCAAGGACCCTGACGAGGTGCTGTTGGAGGGGGGCGAAGCCTGGCCTTCACTTGTGGCCAACGGGCTTTCGGTGATAGAATATGTGTTCAAGGCGACACTAGAGAAGTTGGACCTGACCCAGGCCTCCGGAAAGCAGGGGGCGGCAGAAAAGCTGTTGCCCATCATAGCGGAGCTTACAGACCCCGTAGCCGAGGCGCACTATCTACAGCGTCTTGCCCGCGTGGTGGGCGTGACGGAGGTCACACTGCGCTCGGCCCTGCCCAGGGTGCGCCGGTCCAGGCAAGCGGGCGCGGGTCATGTTCCCGCTCTGGTGCCGCAGAGACAGAGGCTGGAGGAGTTCTGTCTTGGCCTGTTGTTGCGCTACCCAGGCCTCCGCGCGCTGGGTAGCCAGCTTGCGGCCGACGACTTCCAGTGCACGGAGAACCGGGAGATGTTTCGCCTGTGGCAGGAGGGTAGCGACGTGGCACGGCTTCAGGGCGACGAGAGCATGGGTGCCCACATAGCCGAGGTGGTTGCCCAGGCATTGCCACCCGCGACACCCAAGGAGATAGAAGCCGATCTGGCCCAGGTTATGCGCCGGCTGCGGGAACGCCGCCTGCGGGCGCTGAAGCTGGAGGAGGCGGCGTGGGAGAGCGAGGACCCCGAGGTTAACCTGGAGGAGGTCGAGGCTCGAGCCTTGCCCATTAACACCCAGCTTCGTCAGATCTTTAGCCAGCCCCCAAAGGGTGAGGCGGTAGGGGGGTAGCCACGAGTATGGTAGGGAAGAAGACTGCTTCGAAAATGAAAGAAGCTGCTCTTGACAAGCCCTCGTTCGAGGATAACCCCGAACTAGAGGCGCCTGAGAAGGTTGCGGAGGCGCCTTTGGAGGCGGATACGTCTCAAGGCACGGTAGGGAAGAAGGCGGCACCCAGGGCCAAAGAAGCTGCCTTCGACAGGCCCGCATTTGAGGACGGTCCGGAGGAGAGCGCGCCCGAGCAGGCCATGGAGCCGCTGTTGACGGAGTTGCCTCCGCCGATCGCTGAAGTGCCACCAGTTGCCGACATCGGCCCAGTCATTGCCGACGTGCCCGTTATCTCCGATGTGGACGTGGTGTTGGGGAAGGGCGAAGGGGCTGTGGAGAGACGACAAACTGCTGTGGTGACGCTGCAGCCGGAAGAGGTCCTGCCGGTCGCCCCTGCCGAACGGGAGGTAATCGACGATCCCGTCCGCATGTACCTGCGCGAGATTGGCCGGGTCAACCTGTTGACGGCCCAGCAGGAAAAGAAACTCGCCTCCGCCATGGAGATGGGGCGGCACTTGGAGAAAGTGCAGGATGAGCTGTTCCGGGCTCGGGGGCGGCCCCCGAGCAGCGGGGACATTGCCATCGCCGTGCTCAAACGGCTGGAGGGCCTGGCGCCGGCGCTGTTGGTCATCGAGTCCAAGACCGGCCTGGCCTCGGGCCGGGACCTGGCGGTGCGTTTCACCGATCCGGCCCTGCGGTCGGCCATTGACGGCGACATGAACGCCGACCTGGTTAAGGAGATCTCCGAGCAGTTGGGCATCTCGGCCGCAGAAGCGGAAGAGCGAGTAGTACACGTGTCGGTGTTCAGCCGGGTGCTGCCCGAGGCGGTACTCAAAGAGCTGTCCGCCTGGTCAGAGTGGTCGCAGGCCGACTGGGAGGCGCTGCCCCAGGCGCTCGAGGCCCAAAAGGATGGGCTGCACAGCCACTGGAGGCGGATCATGGACGAGGGGCGCAAGGCGGCCTCGGACCTCACCGAAGCTAACCTGCGCCTAGTGGTCAGCGTGGCTAAGAAGTACATCGGCCGGGGCATGTCGCTGCTCGACCTGATCCAGGAAGGCAACGTTGGCCTGATCCGGGCGGTGGAGAAGTTCGACTACCGCAAGGGATACAAGTTCAGCACCTACGCCACCTGGTGGATACGCCAGGCCATAACCCGGGCTATCGCCGACCAGGCACGGACCATCCGCATCCCCGTGCACATGGTGGAGACCATAAACAAGCTGCTCCGGGTCAGCCGCCGGCTGGTACAGGAGTACGGGCGGGAGCCCACCAGCTCCGAGATCTCCCAGGACATGGAGATCACCCCGGAGAAAGTCCGGGAAATCATCAAGGTCTCGCAGGAGCCTGTGTCCCTGGAGACGCCCATTGGCGAGGAAGAGGACAGCCACCTGGGCGACTTCATTGAGGACCGAGCGGCTACCCCACCGTTGGAGGCGGCCTCCCAACAGCTCCTGAAGGAGCAGATCGAGTCGGTGCTGAACACCCTCAGCGAGCGCGAGCGGAAGGTGCTGCGGCTGCGCTTCGGCCTCGATGACGGCCGTCCCCGCACCCTCGAGGAGGTGGGGCGCGAGTTCAAGGTGACCCGGGAGCGCATTCGACAGATCGAGGGCAAGGCGCTCCGCAAGCTGCGCCATCCGAGCCGCAGCAAGAAGCTTCGCGACTACCTCGAGTAAGCGGCACCAGCCCCGACGCGTCTGGGCGTTTCGGCGACCTCCAAGGGAGAGCGATGGAAGACTTCATTCCGGCGTACACTTTCACTATCAGGGCCCAGTATCCTAACCAGGCCGGCATGCTGGGCAGGGTTAGCTCGGTCATCGGCGAGCACGGCGGCAACATTGGGGCTATTGACATCGTGGAGATGGCGCAGGGGCGCATAACGAGGGACATCACCGTGGGCGTGCACCATCCCGAGCAGACCCACGAGATCGTCCAGTACATCGGCGCCCTGCCCGGCGTCCGGGTGGTCCGGGTGGCCGACCTAACCTTCCAGCTTCACCTGGGGGGCAAGATTGAGGTGCATAGCCGGGTCCCCATCCGCACGCGGTCGGCCCTGTCCATGGTGTATACGCCGGGGGTGGCCCGTGTGTCCCTGGCCATCGCCCAGGACCGGGAGGCGGCGTGGAACCTGACAGTAAAGCGCAACACCGTGGCCGTGGTAAGTGACGGGACGGCAGTCCTGGGCCTGGGGGATGTGGGCCCCTGGGCGGCCCTGCCTGTGATGGAGGGCAAGGCTCTTTTGTTCAAAGAGCTGGGTGGGGTAGACGCCTGGCCCATCTGCCTGAACACCAAAGACCCGGACGAGATCGTGAAGACGGTCAAGAACATCGCCGTGGGCTTCGGCGGTATCAACCTGGAGGACATCTCGGCGCCGCGGTGCTTCGAGATCGAGGAGCGCTTGCGCCAGGAGTTGGACATCCCGGTGTTCCATGATGACCAGCATGGCACGGCGGTGGTGGTGGCCGCGGCCCTGATCAACGCTCTGAAGGTGGTGAAGAAGGACATCGGCCAGACAAAAGTGGTCGTGTCCGGCGCTGGCGCGGCGGGCATCGCTTGCTCGCAGATGCTGCTGCAGATGGGTGTGCCCCAACTGATCATGTGCGACCGCAGCGGTGCTGTCTACAAAGGTCGCCAGGAGAACATGAACCGGTACAAGGACGCTCTGGCGGAGAGAGGCAATCGAGAGGGGCTGCGGGGCAGCCTAGCCGACGTTATCGAAGGGGCTGACGTGTTCTTAGGGGTGTCTGCACCCAAGGTGCTCCGGGGCGAGGATATCCGGCGGATGGCCCGTGACCCCATCGTGTTCGCCCTGGCTAATCCAGACCCCGAGGTTATCCCCGAGGATGCCGCCCCGTACGTCAGGGTCATGGCCACCGGGCGCTCGGACTACCCCAACCAGATCAACAACGCCTTGTGTTTCCCGGGGCTGTTCAGGGGCGTCCTGGACGCAAGGGCGCGGACGGTGAACCAGGAGATGATGGAGGCAGCGGCCAGCGCCATTGCCTCTTTGGTCCCCAGGAACGTCCTTCACGAAGAGCACATCATACCCAGCCTGTTCGACAAGGCGGTAGCCCCCACAGTGGCCCGGGCGGTGTCCCGAGCGGCCCACCGGACAGGGGTGGCCCGCCGGCAGCGAAGGCGCCTGAGCTATTACTAGAACGGGTCACGGGCTCATTCCCGAAGGCATGTGCCGGTGCCTTGGAACACCCTACGGGGGCAATCCTTTTTTGGAGGGGTATTGACAAAGCCGCCAGAAGGATTAAAATGGAGGGTTGACAATGCAGGAATGCTCCTCGTTCTTCCTCAAGGCGTCTCCCTGACACTTCATGCCCTGAACAGAGGGTAACTATTCCCTTTTTGGGAAAGGAGTCTTATCTGTGGCCATTGCCGTGACGTCGCCGTCTCCCCTGGCGCCTCTTAATGAAAGGAGGTCGTATGCTGGCATACCCGACATACTCGATGTGCCCCCACTGGTGGAGATCCAGCTCGACTCCTTCCGGGAGTTCAAGGATCGTGGTCTTGGGGAGCTGCTGACCGAGCTGTCCCCTATTGAGGACTACGCAGGCACCCGCTTCCGTCTGGAGTTCGCGGACTACGAGTTTGGCCCCCCCAAGTACTCCGAGGAGGAGTGCCGCGAGCGAGACATCACCTACTCCCGCCCGGTGTGGGTCCAGGTCAAGCTGACGGTCAAAGAGACGGGCGAAATCCGCGAGCAGAAGCTTTTCCTGGGCGACTTCCCGGAAATGACCCCCCGGGGCACCTTCATCATCAACGGGGCCGAGCGTGTGGTGGTCAGCCAGTTGGTGCGCTCGCCGGGCGTGTACTACACTCTGGAGATAGACCCCGCGACCGGCCGCCAGTTCGCGTATGCCAAGCTCATTCCCAGCCGTGGCGCCTGGCTCGAATTCGAGACCAGCAACCGCGACGTTATCCACGTCAAGGTGGACGGCCGCCGCAAGATCACGGTCACTACCTTGCTGCGTGCCATAGGCTACGGCAGCGACGATCAGGTCCTTGAGCTGTTTGCTGGCGTGGATACCAACCCTGACCATGGCTACATACACTCCACCATGCAGAGGGAGGGGAATATCCATAGTCAGCAGGACGCTGCCCTGGACATGTACAAGCGGCTGCGTCCGGGCGACCCCCTGAACCTGGACAACGCCCAGGCCCTGATACACTCCCTGTTCTTTAACCCCCGGCGCTACGACCTGGGCCGGGTTGGCCGCTATAAGCTAAATGGACGGCTCCAGTACCCGCTTTCTCCAAGGGACCGGGAGACGTTAGCCAAGCTCCAGTTGCCCAAGGAAGTACGCCCTCAGGTTACGGCTGCCCTGGAGCGCATGGAGGCCATGTCTCGGAGCCGCCAAGCGCCGGCTGAGCACGTCGAGGCCCTGCTTGCCACTGAGAAGATGCTGGCCGAGTTGCCCGCAGCCGGCAAGGTGGTGGAGGAAGCCCGCGCCCTGTTGGGCAAGGCGGTGCTGGGGGCCCGGGCTATGGGCACCCGTGTGCTCACGCCGTTTGACCTGGTTGCCATCGTTCAGCGCCAGGTCCAGGTCAACAACGGCGAGGAACAGCGTGATGATATTGACCACCTGGGGAACCGGCGCATACGGGCCGTAGGCGAGCTAATCCAGAACCACGTCCGGGTCGGGCTGTTGCGTATGGAGCGCATGATCAAGGAGCGGATGACCATCATGGACACCACGGTGGCCACACCCGCCTCCCTGGTAAACGTACGGCCGGTGGTGGCTGCCCTGAGGGAGTTCTTCGGTGGCTCGCAGCTCTCCCAGTTCATGGACCAGACCAATCCACTGGCCGAGCTGACGCACAAGCGCAGGCTCTCTGCCCTGGGGCCGGGTGGCCTCTCCCGGGAGCGGGCTGGCTTCGATGTTCGCGACGTGCACCACTCCCACTACGGCCGCATTTGCCCTATCGAGACGCCGGAAGGGCCCAACATTGGCCTTCTCGGTTCCCTGGCCACCTTTGGCAAGGTGAACGAGTACGGCTTTATTCAGACACCCTATCGGAAAGTCGTTACCGAGCTGCCTGCGAAGAGCCCTGAGCTGGTGGGCCGCACGCTCCGTGATGCGGTGACTGACAAGCAGGGCAACGTGCTGTACCCCGCGGGCACGGAGGTGACGGAGGAAGTGGCCAGGGCGCTGGCCCGGCTCCCCATCAAGGGCGTTGCCGTCCGGCCTTTTGTCACTAATGAAGTCCGGTACATGCAGGCCGATGAGGACGAGAAGCTCACCATTGCTCAGGCCAACGCCAGGCTCAATTCTAATGGGGAGTTCCTGGGTGACCGGGTCGAAGTGCGGAAGGGGGAAAGCTTCTTCGTGACATCTCCTGAGAAGGTGGACCGCATGGACGTTTCTCCCAAGCAGATCGTCAGCGTGTCCACCGCTTTGATCCCATTCCTGGAGCACGATGACGCCAACCGGGCGTTGATGGGATCCAACATGCAGCGTCAGGCAGTTCCCCTGGTCCGGCCTGAGTCCCCGGTGGTGGGCACGGGCATGGAGCTGAGGGCGGCCTTGGACAGCGGTCAGGTCGTGCTCTACGGGAAGGCCGCCTGCCAGACCTGCCGCTCTGCCGACGGGGAGCTGTGCCGGGCCACCGGTGAGGGGGAGGTGGTCTGCGCCTCCGGGCATCGGATCATCGTCCGCGATGGTGAGGGCACCGAGCACGTCTACCCCTTGCTCAAGTACGTGCGCACCAACCAGGGCACCTGCATCAACCAGCGGCCCGTGGTGACTGCCGGGGACCGCGTGCAGCCCGGCGACGTCCTTGCTGATAGCTCGTCCACGGACCGCGGCGAGCTGGCGCTGGGCCAGAACGTCCTGGTGGCCTTCATGAGCTGGGAGGGCTACAACTTCGAGGACGCCATCGTCATCAACGAGACCCTGGTTCGGGATGACAAGTTCTCGTCCATCCACGTGGAGAAGTACGAGGTCGAGGCCAGGGATACAAAGCTGGGTCCTGAGGAGATCACTCGCGATATACCGAACGTGGGCGAGGAGAGCCTCAAGGACCTGGACGAGGGCGGGATTATCCGCATCGGCGCCGAGGTTGGCCCGGGCGACATCATGGTGGGCAAGATAACGCCCAAGGGCGAGTCCGAGCTCACCCCTGAGGAACGCCTGCTGCGGGCCATCTTCGGTGAGAAGGCTCGCGATGTGAAGGATACCTCTCTCAGGGTGCCCCACGGTGAGCGAGGCACCATCATAGACGTCAAGGAGTTCGTGCGCAAGAAGTCCCTGGACATGAGCGGACAGGTCATCGAGCACCCGGACCTGCCCGCGGGGGTGAACAAACTGGTCCGTGTCTGGGTGGCGCATAAGCGCAAGCTCTCCACCGGCGACAAAATGGCGGGCCGCCACGGGAACAAAGGGGTGATCTCCCGCATACTGCCGCCGGAGGACATGCCCTACCTGCCCGACGGCACCCCGGTGGACGTCATCCTCAACCCCATTGGCGTGCCCTCCCGTATGAACGTGGGCCAGGTCCTGGAGACCCACCTGGGATGGGCGGCCAAGAACATGGGCTTCACTGTGGTCACGCCCGTGTTTGATGGCGCTGACCGCGACGACATCGAGGACGCCCTCGCCCGTGCCTGGATACTCCAACAGGCGGGAGCCATATCTCCAGGGCCAAAGCGGGAGCGCCGGCCACCAGACGTGGCCAAGGGCATAGAGTGGCTGGACCAGCGGGGCTTTGATGGCAGGCAAGTTTTCAACGATGACTTCCCGGGCGAGGCTTCGAGAGTGTCCCGGCGACTCTGGCTGGAGCGGCACGCCGTCTCCGTCCAGGGCCTGAGCGAAGACCAGTTGAGGGCCGAGGCTGAAAAGCTCTACCATGAAAAGCGTCTGGCGCCTCCCACCTATGGTCAGACGATTCTTCGTGATGGGCGGACCGGTGAGCCCTTCGACCAGCCGGTAACGGTGGGCTACCACTATTTGATGAAGCTCATCCATCTGGTGGAGGACAAGATCCACGCCCGTTCTACTGGCCCGTACTCCCTGATCACTCAGCAGCCTCTGGGTGGCAAGGCGCAATTCGGCGGCCAGCGGTTTGGGGAGATGGAGGTGTGGGCACTGGAAGCCTACAGCGCAGCTTACAACCTCCAGGAGTTCCTCACCGTGAAGTCCGATGATGTGACCGGTCGGGCCAAGACCTACGAGGCCATTATCAAAGGCCAGGACCCGCCGGCGCCCGGCATCCCGGAGTCCTTCAAAGTGCTGCGGCGGGAGCTCCAGAGCCTCGGGCTATCGGTGGAGATGCTTACCGACGAGGAGCCCTGGACGCCGCTGCCCGAAGAGGGCGAAAAGGAACCCGCTCTGGATGCCGACAAGCTTCTGAGGTGAAATGATGCCTGAACGTGAAGACTTTACTGCGCTGCGGATCTCCATAGCCTCTCCGGAGGAAATCCGGCGGTGGTCATATGGCGAAGTGAACAAGCCGGAGACCATCAACTACCGGACCCTCAAGCCAGAGAGGGATGGGCTTTTCTGTGAGCGCATTTTCGGCCCGACCAAGGAC
Organism: Chloroflexota bacterium; assembly: GCA_016190505.1. GTDB lineage: Bacteria > Chloroflexota > Dehalococcoidia > JACPQK01 > JACPQK01 > JACPQM01. The sequence continues at coordinate 78,300 of JACPQM010000043.1, forward strand.
TTCGAGTGCTACTGCGGGAAGTACAAGCGGATGCGCTACCAGGGCATCCGCTGCGACCGCTGCGGCGTCGAGGTGGCGCGGTCCAAGGTGCGCCGCGAGCGCATGGGCCACATCGAGCTGGCCAGCCCGGTGGCCCACATCTGGTTTGTCAAAGGTACGCCAAGCTGGCTTGGACTGCTTCTGGACCTGTCACCCCGGACCCTGGAGCGGGTGCTCTACTTCGCTGACTACGTGGTGACTGATGTGGACGAGGAGGCCCGGAACAAGCTCGTGGAGGCGCTCAAGGCTGAGGCCACCCGCGAGGTCGAAGGGGGCGAGGCCAGGCTCCAGGAGCGCATTCGACAGATTCGAGGCCAGGCTGAGACGGAGCTGGCCGCCGTCGGGGCCTCGGGAGGGGAGGACTCCGAGGCCAAGTCAGATGGCCGGCGCCGTCACGCCCATTCGGAGGCTGAGACGCTGGAGCACCAGTGGGCCAAGGAGAAGGAGGCGAAGGCCCAGGAGTTGGAGCAGAGCCTGGAGCAGCTCAGCCACCTGGCGCCCCGCCAGGTCCTGGGTGAGGCGCAGTACCGCAGCATGATTGCCCACTTCCCAGGCATATTCAAGGCAGGCATGGGCGCGGAGGCTGTGCTGGCCATCCTGCGCCGCGTGAACTTGGACCAGGCCCGGGTGGATCTCTACCAGGAGCTAAACACTGCCTCCGGCCAGCGGCGCAAGAAGGCGATAAAGCGCTTGCGCGTGATCGAGGGCCTGCGCCGGAGCGGCAACAAGCCGGAGTGGATGGTGCTTACGGTGCTGCCCGTGCTGCCTCCCGACCTGCGGCCCATGGTCCAGCTAGACGGCGGTCGCTTTGCCACCAGCGATCTGAACGACCTCTACCGCCGGGTGATCAACCGGAATAACCGGCTGCGCCGCCTGCTAGAGGTAGGGGCCTCGGACATCATCGTCCGCAATGAGAAGCGGATGCTCCAGGAGGCCGTGGATGCTCTCATAGACAACAGCAAGCGGGGCCGTGCTCTTACTACCAACAACCACCGGCTAAAGTCGCTGTCCGACCTGCTGCGCGGCAAGCGTGGCCGGTTCCGCCAGAACCTGTTGGGCAAGCGCATGGACTACAGCGGCCGCACCGTAATCGTGGTCGGCCCTGAGCTAAAGCTGGACCAGTGCGGCCTGCCAAGGCGCATGGCCCTGGAGCTGTTCAAGCCTTTCGTCATGCACAAGCTTATCACGCTGGCTCATGCCCACAACATCAAGGGCGCTAAGCGCCTTGTGGAGCGTGCCCGGCCCGAGGTGTGGGACGTGCTGGAGGATGTGGTGCGGAATCGCCTGGTGCTGCTCAACCGGGCGCCTACCCTCCACCGCCTGGGCATCCAGGCCTTTCGCCCAGTGCTCATAAACGGCAGCGCCATCCAGATACATCCTCTGGTGTGCTCGGCCTACAACGCCGATTTCGACGGCGACCAGATGGCCGTGCACGTGCCGCTGTCCCGGGCAGCCCTGGCCGAGGCGGAGCAGGTCATGCTCAGCGTCTGGAACATGCTCTCCCCGGCCTCGGGGGAACCTTTGACAGCGCCCACCCTCGACATGGTGCTCGGGTGCTACTACCTGACCCTGGAGCGCCCGGGCTCCAAGGGGGAGGGCAAGCAGTTCGCCAATTTCTTCGAGGCCAAGATGGCCTACAATGTCGGCGCCGTGAGCCATCAGGCCCTCATCGAGGTGCGCAATCCGCGCACCGGGGAGCGGGTAAAGACCACTGTCGGCCGCATCCTGTTCAACGACGTGTTGCCCCCGGACCTAGACTTCCGCAACACAGTCATGGACAAGAAGCGCCTGAAGGAGCTCACCGCTGAGTGCCACCGGCACCTGGGACCCGAAACCACGGCTCGCATGCTGGACGCAGTGAAGCGGCTGGGCTTTCACTTCGCCACTGTATCCGGCATGAGCATCGCCGTCCACGACCTGGACGCGCCCCGGGACAAGCAGAAGATATTGGCCGAGGCTGAGGAGCAGGTTGCCCAGGTTGAGCGACAGTTCCTGAGGGGGCTGGCTACCGAGGAGGAGCTTCGTGAGGCCACGGTGGACATCTGGCGAAAGGCCACCGAGCGCATGAAGGAAGCCGTGGAGGGGTCCATTGACCGGTACGGCTCGCTGTATATGATGGCCACCTCTGGGACCAAAGGCAACATATCCCAGATCACCCAGATGGCGGGCATGCGCGGTCTGATGTCGGACCCCAGTGGCCGCATTATTGACCTGCCCATCAAGTCCAGCTTCCAGGAGGGGCTCACCGCCCTGGAGTACTTCATCTCAACCCATGGCGCCCGCAAGGGGCTGGCCGATACCGCGTTGCGCACCGCAGACAGCGGTTACCTGACGCGGCGCCTGGTGGACGTGGCCCAAGAGGTCATTGTCCTGGAGGAGGACTGCCATACCAGCGCTGGTGTCTATGTGAGCGGCGACCCCAGGGAGCCCCTGCTGGGCACCACCTCCCGGCGCGCTGTCGGCCGCTATACTGCCTCGCCGGTAGTGGATCCCAGGACTGGCGAGGTCATCCTCGACGCGAACCGGGAAATCGAAGAGGACGTGGAGCGCAAGATACGCGAGGCTGACGAATACCTTCGCCAGACCAAGAACGAGAGCTTCCGCTTGCACGTCCGCTCGCCTCTGACCTGCGAGGCCCGTCGGGGCATCTGCCGTATGTGCTACGGGCGCAGCCCCGCCCGGGGCCGTCTGGTGGAAATAGGCGAGGCCAGCGGCGTCATCGCGGCGCAGTCCATCGGCGAGCCCGGCACGCAGCTTACTATGCGCACGTTCCACACGGGCGGTGTGGCGGGCGTGGACATCACCAGCGGTCTGCCCAGGGTGGAGGAGCTTTTCGAGGCCCGTTCCCCCAAGGGCAAGGCCGTGATCAGCGAGATTGACGGCCAGGTGGAGGTGCTGAGCACACCGGATGGCCGTCGGGTCAAGGTGGTCAGCTCGGAGGTCTATCGGGACGAGTACGCCCTGCCCTCGGGCTACGCTGCGGTGGCCCCTGCCGACCAGTGGGTGGATGCGGGCAAGGTGCTGGCCCAGCCCACTGAGGCCGAGGGGGCCGTGGCCGGCCCCCTGGTGGCACGCATGGGTGGTTGGCTGCGCCACGAGGACAACCGCCTGGTAGTGCACTACGAAGAGAAGGAGGAACGGGAGTACCACGTGCCGGCCAGCGCCCACATAGTGGTGGAGAATGGGGTCAGGGTAAGGGCTGGGGACCGCCTCACCGAGGGGCCCCTGGACCCCCAGGACATCCTGCGCATCTCTGGCCGGGAGGCTGTACAGAGGTACCTGGTGGACGAGATCCAGAAGGTCTATGCCGCCCAGGGCGTCGCCATCAACGACAAGCACATCGAGACGATCATCCGGCAGATGCTGCGCCGGGTGCGGGTGGATGCTCCGGGGGACACAGGGCTGCTGCCCGGCGTGCTGGTGGACCGCTACAGCTTCGAGACCATCAACAACAAGGTGCTGGCCGAGGGTGGTGAGCCAGCCACGGCCCAGGAGGTGTTGCTGGGCATCACCAAGGCGTCCCTCAACACGGAGAGCTTCCTGGCCAAGGCCTCCTTCCAGGAGACCACCAGGGTGCTGACGGAAGCGGCCCTCTTCGGCTCTGTGGACAAGCTCTCGGGGCTCAAGGAGAATGTGATCATCGGCAGGCTCATCCCGGCCAGGGCTACCGTCAAGTTGCCTGAGCCGAGGTTCGAGGAGAACGTCATCGCCGTGGCTGCCGAGGCTTTCCCTGCCCTGGAGGCATTCCGGGGGGAGGACCTGGAAGGGGACCTGGCCCCTGCTGTTATCTCCGACGAGGAGTAGCCTGGGCAGTTAGCCCGAGCTCCTGGCCCGCCCCGATTATTCGGGGCGGGCCTATTTCTGACGGTGGCGCCGTTCGGTGTGGTAACATGGGTTGGACCCCATGGCAGCGCCACTCACCAGGCTACTGTTTGGGACGGGGGGAGTCCCGGAGACAGTCCCGCCGCCCCGCACCACCGAGGGTGCCATTGAGCGCCTCCGGCAGGTTGGTCTGGGGGCGATGGAGGTGGAGTTCGTCCGCCGTGTGGCCATGGGGCCGGCTGCGGCGCGGGCCGTGGCCCGGGTGGCAGACAAGGCTGGGGTCCGGCTCAGTGTTCACGCTCCGTATGCTGTCAACTTGAACGCCAAGGAACCGGAAAAAGTGCGGGCTAGCCAGGACCGGCTTCTCTTAGCGGCCCGCATCGCCCACCTGCTGGGCGCGGAGACGGTGAACTTCCATCCGGCCTTCTACTTGAACGGCGACCCCCGTCAGGTGTACCAGGTGGTGAAGGTGCGGCTCCAGGAGGTGGTGCGCCAACTCCGGCAGGACCGAATCTCGGTGCGGCTGCGGCCGGAAATAATGGGCAAGCACAGCCAGTTTGGGACCTTCGAGGAGTTGCTGTCGCTGGCTCAAGACGTGGAGGGGGTCCTGCCCACGTTGGACGTGGCCCACTGGCACGCCCGCACCGGGCGCGTCAACTCCTACGACGAGTTCGAAGACATGCTGCGCCAGGTGGAGCGCAGGCTGGGCCGGGCTGCGCTGGACGACATGCATTTCCACTGCTCGGGAATCAAGTACAGCAAGGCGGGAGAGCTCTCCCACCTCAAGCTCAAGGAGTCCGACTTCAACTACGTGGACTTCCTCCGGGCAGTGAAGGCCCTGGAGGTGAAGGGGATGGTCATCTGCGAGAGCCCAGACCTCGAAGGTGACGCCTTGCTGCTGCAACAGACCTACCTGGAGCTATGAAGCCGGACCTGGGTGTAGACCTCGCTCCCGATCACCCTCGAGGGCTGCGACTGCGGAACCCGGTGCTCACCGCCTCAGGAGTGCTGGGCTACGGGGAAAGCCTGCCGCCCGGTCTGGAGGTATCCCGGCTGGGGGCGTTCGTGTGCAAGGGGACGACACTGGACGCCAGGGAGGGCAATGCGCCGCCGCGTGTGGCGGAGACGCCGGCCGGGATGCTCAACTCCATCGGTCTCCAGAACATCGGGGTGCATGCGCTGATCGCGGACATGGCCCCTCGCTGGGCGACGTGGCCCACGCCCGTTATTGTCAACATCGCCGGCTTGGGGCTGGAAGAATACGGGGAGCTGGCCCGTATGCTGGACGGCGTGCCCGGGGTAGCCGCCCTGGAAGTTAACATAAGTTGTCCCAACGTGGCCACCGGCGGCCAGGAGTTGGGTGCCAGCCCGCCGCTGGCTGCCGAGGCCATCCGGCTGGTCAAGGCGGCGTGCAGTTTGCCGGTGCTGGTCAAGCTGTCTCCCAACGTGACCGACATCGTGGCGGTGGCCCGAGCCGTCGTGGAGGCTGGGGCCGACGCCCTCACTCTGATCAACACGCTCGTGGGCATGGCTGTGGACGTCAGGCTGCGCCGCCCTGTCCTGGGGAACGTCACCGGCGGCCTGTCCGGGCCGGCCATCAAGCCCGTGGCTCTGGCCATGGTCTACCGGGTCGCGGGGGCGGTGCGCGTGCCTCTGATCGGTTGCGGTGGCATCTCATCGGCCCGGGACGCCCTGGAGTTCATCCTGGCGGGGGCAACTGCGGTCCAGGTGGGGACCGCTTGCCTCGCCGACCCGGCAGTGCCCGTGGAGATCGCCGAGGGACTTGAGGGTTACTTGCTATCGGAAGGGATTCGGGACATATCCCAACTGGTGGGCGCAGCCCGGACACCACAGCCGGTAGTGGCGCCGTCCCTGGGGGGCCAGTAGCAGGCGTTTGCCCCCAGGCCAGCGTACGGTCATAGGCGGCCATGGCTGGATGCTAAGGTTTTTTCGCCCAACAGCGTCCACCAGGAAGATGCCGGCCTTGCGGGCGGAAGGCGGTTTTCCACTGGTCGTGTCGGTCACATTTGGGATTGACAATGTCTTCTGCACCGGGCTAAAATGCCTCCTAGTCGGTAGCTACATTTGATCATACGGGTTCCACTGGCTAGAGAGGAGGCCCAACCCTGGCATCAGCTATGTATGAGCAGATCCTCTGGCAGGTCCCGGAACCCGGCATCTCCGTAGTAGATGCGCTTACCCATTTCACCTACGCCGTGGTTAGAGGTCCAAGCTAGCCGCTGCACGCAAGGAAACGGGATACCGGCAGAACACTTCTACACGGGCATACACGAGTCAGAAGTCCGGCCAAGGAGTGACCAATGGAACCAACTGAGAGCTTGCTCAAGAACATAGGCGACGCCAGCTATGAACACCTGTCCGCCGAGGCAGTGGCTGCTACGAAAAGAATCGTCCTTGACACTCTGGGGGCCATCGTGGCGGGAACAACCGTCCCCTGGTGCAAGACACTGGCGGACCAGGTGAAGGACTGGGCGGGCAAACAGGAGAGCGCGGTGATGGTCCTGGGGCCTAAGGTGCCGGCCCCCAACGCTGCCTTTGCCAATGCGTCCATAGCCCGGGCCCGAGAGTTGGATGATGTGGATGACCGGCTGGGGCTCCATGCCAGCGCCGTCATTGTTCCCACTGCTTTCGCCATGGCGGAGAAGCGGGGTAGAGTGAGCGGCAAGGAGTTCATCACCGGTATCACGTTGGGCATAGACCTGGCCTGTAGAATGGGGCTGGCCTCCCGAGCTGCCCAGGCCCGCCGGCTGTGGAACTTGACCGCGGCCTACCAGACCTTCGGAGCCACCGTTACCGCTAGCAGGCTGCTGGGATTGGATGGGCCGGGAATGGCAGATGCCATGGCCATCGCGTATAGCCAGTTGGCCGCTAGTGAGCAGGGCAGTAGCGAGGGCGCCTTTGTGGTAACCGGCATGCTCCAGCAGGGCGTGGCCGCCAAAGCGGCCGTATCATCGGCGCTGCTGGCCCAAAAGGGAATCACGGGTTTGAAGGACGTCATAGCCCGGTACTACAAGTCCTACGAACAGGGAGAATACGACCCCCAGGCACTGGTCGCTGACTTCGGCCAGAAATACCAGGGCATTTATCTGGGCGTCAAGCCCTATGCCTGCTGCCGGACTGCCCAGGCGGCGGTCCATGGTACCCTGGACATCATTGCTGAGAGCGGCATCAGACCTGAGGATGTGGACGAGGTCACCGTACTGGTAAACGAAGCCACCTTTGACGCCACGTGCAAGCCTTTGGAGGCAAAGCGCAACCCCAGGACGAGCATGGATGCCCAGTTCAGCCTCCCTTATTGCGTCGCCAGCGCCCTGGTCAGGAGGAAATCTCTGATTGAGGACTTCACCGATGAGGCAATAGCTGATGTCAAGGTCCTCGAGTTGGCCCAAAGGGTAACGCCGGCGCTCAATCCTGAAGTCAAGGGGAGGTTCGGCAGGCCGCCCGCTGTGGTGCAGCTCAAGTCCAGGGATGGGAAAGTATACTCCCGACGCGAGGAGTACATCAAGGGAAGCCTGCGAAACCCGCTGACCGAAGAAGAGCTGCTGGCGAAGTTCAGGTACTGCACCACCTATGCAGCCAAACCGTTGCCACAGCGGAATGTTGAGGAAGTGATTGGCCTGGTCAAGGACCTGGAGCGGCTCGACGACGTGACAAGGCTAGTCGGGCTGCTTACTCCCTGATTCTTACCTTCGTGGAGGCAAGCGAAATGGGCTGGATGGACAGCAAAGTCCAGGAGCTTCGGGAGCGCAAGGAGCTCTTTCGGGGGCAGGGTGGTGTGGAGAACATCAAAAGGCAACACGAGAGAAAGAAGCTGACCGCCCGGGAGAGGTTGGACCTGCTCCTGGACCCGGGTAGCTTCATGGAGCTTGACCTCCTGGTCACCCCAGGGTGCAGCGACTTCGCCCTGGACCAGTCGTGGGCGCCCACGGACGGCAACATCAGCGGACACGCCAGAATAGAGGGGAGAAGCGTCTTCGTTTCCGCTGATGATTTCACGGTCCTGGGGGGCTCCATAGGGGGCGTGGGCTGGGCCAAGTTCACCAGGGCACAGGACTATGCCTACACCATGGGGGTGCCCCTCGTCCAGCTCGTTGACACCGGCGGGGGCAGACCCCAGGAGCAGCACGCTAACTATGGCTATGCCAACCTGTCCCATTTCGTGAGGCATACCCGGCATTCCGGGGTCATCCCCCAGATTGCCCTGGTCATGGGGCCAGCGGTGGCGGGCATTGCCTATGGCCCGGCTCTGGCGGACTTTATCTTCATGGTCAAAGAGACCAGCTACATGTTCATCGCCGGCCCTCCAGTGGTGAAATCGCTGATCAGCGAGGACGTATCGCAGGAGGACCTGGGCGGTTCGCGCATCCATACCCAGGTGAGCGGCCTGTCGGACCTGGCCTGTGAGAACGACCAGGACTGCATCCAGAAGTGCAAGGAGCTGTTGCGGCTACTGCCCTCCAACAACCGGGAGCAGCCCCCGGTGGTGGCTATGGGCGATGACCCGCAGCGCAGGGACAGCAGCCTGGCGGACGTGCTGCCTGCCGGCCCCAACGAGCCGTATGACATGAAGGAAGTTGTCAGGCGGATTGTGGACAACGGCTACACCTTTGAGGTCAAGCCCGAGTATGCTCCCAACCTGATAACCTGTTTTGCCCGGCTGGATGGCCATACCGTGGGCATAGTGGCCAATCAGCCGAAGGTACTGGGTGGGGGTCTTGACATAAACAGTGCAGACAAAGGGGCCAGGTTCATGCGGTTCTGCGACGCCTTTAACATCCCCATCGTGAACCTGGTGGACACATGTGGTTGCGTGCTGGGCACGAAGATGGAGCGTGGGGGGATAATCAGGCATGCGGCCAAGCTGGTGTATGCCCATGCTGAGGCCACGGTGCCCCAGGTGACGGTGCTGCTGCGCAAGACTGCGCCCACGGGGTATTGGGCCATGGGCAACGCGGCTGGGGGGGCGGACCTGGTGTTTGCCTGGCCCAGCGCTGAGGTGGGGCTTATTGGCGTAGATGAGGGCATGGAGGCCATTCTGGGCAGCGGCCCGGTCAAAGAGATGCTGGCCAAAGCCAGTGACCCGGACCGGCTCACAGGGGAGATGAGGGAAGAGTACCGGGGCAAGCTGGTAGACCTGTACAAGGCACTGCCGGGGCGCCATGCCATGGACGTGATAGACCCGGCGGAGACGCGGTCCACCCTGATCAGGGCGCTGGCCGCCCTGTCCACCAAGCGGGTGGAGCTACCCCGGAAGAAGCATGAGATCATCCCCCAGTAGGGGGGCGTCAACGTCATTGCGAGGAGCGGAGCGACGAAGCAAACTACAGACCGTGCCACGGGTCCCGACGTGTCGGGACTTCGCTACGCTCGCAATGACGGTTAGCAC
>JACPQM010000002.1 GCA_016190505.1 Chloroflexota bacterium
AACAACGTCGGCCTCTGACCACCGCCGCAGGACCACCCTTAACGCAGTTCGTTTGTGTTCGAATGCGAGCCCGGGGCGGGCACCCGGACGCGTCGGGGCCCCTACACAATTGTCCCAAGTGTGTGCAAAGGCCAGTGTCCAATGCGGGAGCAGGTCTCGGACCTGCTCCCGCATTTGTACGCCTCGTACGCCGGTCAGGCCGGGGCAGCGCCGGGTCCAAGCCCGAATGGTTCGAAACCTGGACCCGGAAGAACGCGCCCCCTGGTTGTGTTGGGGGGGGAAAAACAATGGTCGGGGCGATCCCGATTGGATCGGGACGACCGATTGGTCCCGAACCAATCCCAAGTGGTCGGGGCGGGCAGATTCGAACTGCCGACCTCTTGGTCCCGAACCAAGCGCGCTAGCCACTGCGCTACGCCCCGACTTGCATATGCGATTGCAGGTCTCAGCGTCCCGAACCAATCCCGACTATTCGGGACCCGACCCAACCCAGCCTAATGTATTATACTTACCCGCAGTGGACAAGCCAAGGCTTACCGTGCGCGTGCCGGCCACCACGGCCAACCTCGGCCCCGGGTTCGATTGCCTGGGCCTGGCCCTCGATTTACATAATACCGTATCTGTGGAGCCAGGGCCCTTCGGTGTCCGGGTCACCGGACAGGGCGAGACGACGCTCCCTCGCAACAGGCGCAACCTGGTCTATCGCTCCATGGAGAGGGTGTTTGACCGCCTGGGCAGCGGCATCCCTGACATGCGCCTCACTTGTCATAACGAGATACCGTTGACCAGGGGTCTGGGTTCCAGCTCCGCCGCCACCGTAGCCGGACTTGTCGCCGGAAACGCCCTGGCTGGCAACGCGCTATCTCAGGAGGACATCCTGACCATGGCGGCGGAGCTCGAAGGACATCCCGACAACGTGACGCCGGCCCTCCTGGGCGGTTGCCAGGTGGTAGTCCAAACGGAGAGAGGACTTGTCCATGCACCGGTGCCGCTCGCCACGGACCTGATCGCGGTGCTCTTTGTGCCCGACTTCGAGCTGCGCACGTCGCAGGCCAGGGCAGTCTTGCCCTCGGTGGTGCCCCGCGGCGACGCCATATATAATGTGGGACGTGTGGCACTGCTGGTGACCGCCCTGGCCACGGGCCGGGGCAGCCTGTTGCGAGAGGCCACGCGGGACAGGCTTCACCAGCCTTATCGGGAGAGACTGTTTCCGGCCATGACCAGGCTATTTGACGCTGCCCTGGAGGCGGGCGCCCTGGGCGCATTTCTTTCGGGTGCCGGGCCGACGGTACTGGCGCTGGTCTCAGGGGATAGCTCGGCTGTTGCCCGGGCTTTAGGTGAGGTTGCCCGGCTGGCAGGGTTACCCGGCCATGTCCGGATTGCCCGGCCCAGCACAGCAGGAACACAGGTGATCGCGGGAGATTAGAGTGGCTCTGATCGTCCAGAAGTACGGGGGGTCCTCCGTGGCCAACGCCGAGCGTATCCAGGCGGTGGCCCGGCGCATTGCTGGAGCGAAAGACCGGGGGGACCAGGTGGTAGTGGTGGTATCTGCCATGGGGGACACCACCGACGACCTGATACAGTTGGCCTGTTCCATTACCCAGCGCCCTGACGAGAGGGAGATGGACCTCCTGCTGTCCACGGGCGAGGTGGTCTCCTGCACCCTGATGGCCATGGCCCTGAAGAGCCTCGGCTATCAGGCGGTCAGCCTCACGGGGTTCCAGGCCGGCATCCGCACCGAGGCCGCCTGGGGGCGTGCCCGCATTCTGCGAGTGGACCCGGACCGCATCCACCACGAGTTGGAGGCAGGGCGCATCGTGGTGGTGGCCGGGTTTCAGGGCATCACCGACAACCTTGACGTAACCACTCTAGGGCGGGGAGGCTCAGATACCACCGCCGTGGCCCTGGCCGCAGCGCTGGGGTCTCCCCGTTGCGAGATTTACACCGACGTGGAAGGGGTCTACACCGCGGACCCCCGTATGGTGCCCGAGGCCAGGAAACTCTCCGAGATCGGCTATGAGGACATGCTCGAGCTGGCTACATGGGGGGCCAAGGTGATGCATCCCCGAGCAGTGGAGTTGGGACAGGTCTGGAACATACCCATCCTGGTGGCTTCGAGCTTCACCGAAGCGCCGGGCACTTTGATACACGGAGAGGCGAACATGGAGGTCAGAAACAAGGTCAGTGGAATTGCCCACGAGATGAATGTGGCGAAGGTGACCGTGCGAGGGGTACCCGACCGGCCGGGTATCGCCGCCTCGATCTTCGAGCCGCTGGCCCGGGCCGGGGTAAGCGTGGATACCATTGTGCAGAACGCCAGCGCCGACAACATCACGGACCTATCCTTCACCGTGGCCAAGCAAGACCTGTCCAAGGCCATGCCCCAGGTGGAGAAGACAGCGCGCGAGATTGGCGCTTCAGGCTGCCTGGGCGAGCCCGGCCTGGGCAAGGTGAGCATCGTGGGCGGCGGCATGCAGAATGCGCCGGGCTACGCCGCGCGCATGTTCCGCGCGTTGTACGAAGCCGGCATCAACATCGAGATGATAACCACGTCGGAGATCCGCATCACCTGCCTCGTCCGGGAGGACCGGGTAAAGGATGCAGTGGTCGCCCTTCACCGGGCCTTCGAGTTGGACCAACCGTGATCAGACTTCGGGCTACAGACTTCAGGCTACAGGCTTCGGGCTTCAGTGTTCTGCGTTCAACGAGAAACGGAGATTGACCCTGTAGCGCGTCAAGACCTATCGGGGCCAACCTGCCTACCGCAATCTACAGGTAGGCCCAAGTGGGCGAAACCAGGTAGGGGCGCACGGCCGTGCGCCCCCATAGGCCTGTAGCCGGTGGTCAGTAGCCTGTAGCCTGTAGCCTGAAGTCTGTAGCCCGAAGTCCGAACCCTGTCCGTCCAGATATGGCTGAAGGTGTGCTACAATGTAGATTAAGGGTTTGGTATCGGGGAAGGGCCTTCGGGTTGTGCTTGTGGTGTCTGGCGACTAGCGATTATGCCGGCGAGAAAAGGTGTAGTGTATTCGCTTTTTGACCACGCCCGGGCGCAGGTCCTGGCCCAGGAGGCTCCCCTGGCGCACCGGATGCGGCCCCGCAGCTTCGACGACTTCGTTGGCCAGGAACACATCGTGGGGGAGGGCCGCGTCCTGCGCCGGGCCATCGAGTCAGACCAGCTTCCTTCCGTAATCCTGTGGGGACCGCCGGGGTCGGGCAAGACCACCCTGGCCATGATTGTCGCCCAGGTCACCAGGTCCCACTTCGAGCCGGTATCCGCGGTCACCTCGGGTGTGGCTGACCTTCGGCGCATCATTGACCAGGCCAGGGAGCGTCGCGGCGAAGAGGGCCAGCGTACCATACTGTTCATTGACGAGATCCACCGGTTCAACAAAGCCCAGCAGGACGTGGTGCTGCCTCACGTTGAACAGGGCGGCATAACTCTCATCGGCGCCACCACTGAGAACCCTTCCTTTGAGGTGAACTCCCCTCTGCTCTCGCGCTGTCGCGTGTTTACCCTGAAGCCCCTCACCAACGAACAGGTACAGGCCATCGTGGAGCGAGCGCTTGGCGAACCCGAGCGCGGCCTGGGCAATTATCGCGTCCAGTTGGAGGACAACGCCCTTCAGTTCCTGGTGGACATGGCCAACGGCGATGCTCGGGTGGCCCTCAACGCCCTGGAGATGGCCGCCTTCGCCACTGAGCCGGACGCCCAATCGTTGCGGCACGTCGGGCTACCCACCATCGAGGATGCCCTCCAGCACCGGGCACTGCTCTACGACCGGGCGGGGGACCAGCACTACGACACCATCTCCGCGTACATCAAGTCGGTGCGCGGCTCAGACCCTGACGCCGCGCTGTACTGGTTGGGACGCATGATCGAGGCTGGGGAAGACCCACTGTTCATCGCCCGGCGTATGGTCATCCTGGCGGCAGAGGACGTGGGCATGGCCGACCCACAGGCCCTGGTTGTGGCGGTGGCCGCCCAGCAGGCGGTCCATTTCGTGGGGTTGCCTGAGGGGCGCATACCTCTGGCTGAGGCTACCGTGTACCTGGCCACCGCCCCGAAGAGCAACTCGGCCTACATGGCTCTGGAGCGGGCCATGGAGGACGTTCGCCAGACCCGCACCGACCCGGTGCCGCTGCACCTGCGCAACCCGGTGACTCGCCTCATGCGCGGGTCAGGCTACGGTAAGGGCTATAAGTACGCCCACGACTTCCCCGGCCACTACGTTTCCCAGCAGTATCTGCCCGACAACCTCAAGGGGAAGCGATACTACTTCCCCAGCGATCAGGGCTACGAAAGGGGTGCGGCGGCCAGGCCAGGGCGCACACGCCAGCAGCCAGGCCAAGGCAAAGACGAGGGTGAACATGAAAGAGACGCCGGTCACCATAACGAGCCAGGAAGTCACGCTGGAGGGAGTGCTGACCATACCTGATGGCCGCGGTCCAGTCCCGGGGGCAGTCGTCTGTCACCCGCACCCCCTGTATGGCGGGTGCATGGACAACGGTGTGGTGGCGGCGTTGTGTCACGCCCTGGCAGAACACTCGGTGGCATGCCTTCGCTTCAACTTCCGGGGCGTGGGCAAGAGCCAGGGCCACTTCGGACAGGGGCTGGCCGAGCAGCACGACGTGCTGGCCGCCTTATCTTACCTCGCCACCGAGCCAGCCGTGGATCCCGAGTGCCTGGCAGTGGCGGGCTACTCCTTTGGCGCCCGCATCGCCATTACAGTTGCTCCCAAGGATGGCCGGATCCGAGCGGTGGCCCTGGTCTCGCCACCGGTGGCGGCCATATCCCCCAGCGTGCTCGACGGCTGGCACAAACCCAAGCTGCTGGTGATCGGCAGCCGAGATGATTTCATCCTCCCCGACGAGTTCCGCCACTTCGTCCACGACCTTTCGGAGCCCAAGAGCTATGAGGTGTTTGAGGGCGTGGACCACTTCTGGTGGGGAAGGGAGAACGAGGTAGGGCAGCGGCTGGCCAGTTTCCTCTCCACGTGCCTGCGCCGCCCCGCCCGGCGTACGTAGCAAACGCTGCCGGCGGGTGCCCCGGAGCCCTGTTTCAGAGACCCATCGAACACGTGAGGCGGCGTGTGCAGGCCACCTCACCTCTCGGTCCTCTCTCCGCTTGCGGAGAGGGGAGGAAGTGAGGCTCGCGCCGTGTGTTGCAGTTCCGCCCGAGCCAGCAACAACTTCGCTGCCCTGGGCAACAGGCGGCACATGTCTCTGGCAGCAGGGCGCTGGGGCACATAGACCAGGTGGCCCGGGCAACGGCAGTCCGAAGAGCCAAAGCCGGGCATGGCAATGGCTGCTCCCGGCAGCGTGGACAGGGCACTGGCCCAGGCGCACTCAGGTGGCTCGGCTGATTCTGCCACCCAGACCTCTTGAATGGTGCCTACCGCTAGCAGGTAGTCAATGTGCCAGCGGAGGCGTTTGTCGCTCCGGAGGTGCCGGGCCAACCTGGCCCCCAGTCCCCGCCGGGCACGACCGACGTAAAGATGGTATCCTTGCCGGAATAGGACGCAGCCCAGTCTGCCCACGTGCACCTTGGCCGGTTGAGTCATGGCTATGACCAGGACATAGACCCCACAAGTTGGTAGACCCATTTGTTTTGCCCGTCCCATATGCTAGATTATGTGGGCAGTCGAGGAAAGGGACACAACTTACTCGGAGTTGTCAATTCAGCACAACCCTCTAGCTATCCCGGGGGCCGGGGGCAACGCCTAGGTGAGGCACAAGGCCCGCTGGAGGCCCCAGACGCGGACCATGGCCCTGGCCTTGCTGCTGGCTGCGGCGGGCATCGCAGTCATGGTCGCCCCCGTCCTGTTGAAGGGCGCCAGTGTCTATGTTTACCTGGTTGCCATCGGTCTGGCGCTGGCCCTCCAGAAGTACATTGCCAGCTTCGCCGCCTATTTCCTTATCTTCTTCGGCGGGATCGCGCATGTGGGCAACAGGATAAGGATTGGCAACCTGAAGGGCGACGTGAGACACATCGGCCTGTTCCACTTCGTCCTCGAAGAGGTGGGAGAGGACGAAAAGCTGGGTGGGGAACTGACGGGAAGACTGCTCCATGTTCCTAATTTGATTATCCTTGACCAGCCGGTCCTCAACTACTCCAAGGACTACTCGGACGGGGATGTGCCCATCTCCTCTGATTATATCTTCGATGAGATCAGGATCCCGCTGACCCTGGACAGCGACATCCCCAAAGCCTGCCGTCTTCTGGAGAGTATCGTGCTGCAGAACGACTGGCCCTACATGGAGGAGGCCAAGCGGCTGTTCAAGGACAACTATCCGGGATTCCTTAACGAGGCCGAGCACGGCAGCCGGATCCAGGTGCACGTGGAGCCTCAGCGGATATGGCTGTGGGGCAAGTTCGTCACCCCAGTCAAGGAAAGGAACAATTTACGTACCAAACTGCTCCTGGAGTTCCTGGCCCATGCCAAAGCGACGCAGGGCGTGCGCCTGGCCTGAGATGAGGTTCTATGTCGTAGCCCTGGCAGTGGTGGTCCTTGACCAGATCACCAAGTTCCTGGTACGTACCTACATCCCTCTCGGACAGTCCATTCCCAAGGATAGCTTGGTCCGGCTCACCCACGTGACCAACACGGGCGCCGCCTTCGGCCTGTTCCAGGGCCAGGCTGCACTCTTCCTGTGGCTGGGGATCGTGACCATGGCCGTGGTGCTACTGCTGCTATTCTACCGCAGTCCCACCTTCGGCAACCCCTGGGCCAGGCTGGCCCTGGGCCTGGAGCTGGGTGGCGGTGTGGGCAACCTGATAGACCGCGTGCGCTGGGGCCAGGTGGTGGACTTCGTGGACGTGGGGTTCTGGCCCGTGTTCAACGTCGCCGACTCGAGTATCAGCGTGGGCGTGGTGGTGCTGGCTGCGTACCTGTTCCTCTCGGGGCGGAAGCCTGCCTAACCTGTCACCCTGTCTGATCCGCAGCATCGGACTCCGATACTTTGTTCGGCGAGTCCCGACGGATCGGGACGAAGGGTCTGCGCCTGCGATTGCGCTCCGCCAAACCGTTACTGCAAAGAGAGGTTTGTTTCGTCATTGCGAGGAGCAGAGCGACGAAGCAACCTACAGACGGTGCCAAGGGTCCCGACGTGTCGGGACTTCGCTACGCTCGCAATGACGGTTAGCACGAGGCTTCGCATTGTCCTTGCGACCAAGTACAGAACGGATGTCATGCAAAGTAGGCATTAGCCATGGTCGAAGTGCTGGAATTCAACGTGGATGCTGCCGCTCTCAGGCTGGACCGCTACCTGGCGGAGCGGCAGGACCGCCTCACCAGGGCGCACCTCCAGAAGCTGATCAGGGAGGGGCTGGTCACCGTTGGCGGGCTGCCTGCGCGGGCCAGCCAGCGCCTTCGCCCTGGAGACCGCATCCAGGTGACGGTTCCGGCGCCGGAGCCCCTGACCCTGACCCCGCAGCCGCAGCCGCTTTCCATCGTCTACGAGGACACGGACATCATCGTGGTGGACAAGCCCGCGGGCCTGGTGGTGCACCCCGCGCCGGGCCACCGCGAGCGCACACTGGTCAATGCACTCCTGGCCCACTGCCCAGACCTCGCTGGAATCAAAGGGACGATCAGGCCGGGCATCGTGCACCGGCTGGACAAGGACACCTCCGGCCTGCTGGTGGTGGCCAAGAACGACGCCGCCCAGCAGAGCCTGTCACGGCAGATCGCCCAGCGGGCCATCCTCAAGGGCTACCTGGCCCTGGTGGTGGGGCGCCTATCACCCGAACGTGGTTCCGTAGTTGCGCCCATCGGGCGCCATCCCCGCGACCGCAAGCGCATGGCCGTGGTCCCCGAGGGGCGGGAGGCTGTGACTCGCTACCAGGTGGTCCGGTACTACCGCGACAGCACCTTGGTGGACGTGCGCCCGGTGACGGGGCGGACCCACCAGATCCGGGTGCACATGGCCTACCTGGGCTATCCCGTCGCCGGTGACCCCATATATGGGCGGGGTGTGGCCCGGCGCCTGGAGGCGCCCCGCCTGTTCCTCCACGCCTACCTTCTGGGCCTCCGCCTCCCGTCCGATGGCCGCTGGGTGGAGTTCCGCGCTGAGCTACCGGCGGAACTGAAGGGGGTGCTGGAGAGGTTACCCCGAAGCTGAACAGCGCATGATAAAGCCAGCCGCAGCCAGCGCCTCAGAGACTATGTCCGCTTGCCTACCCGGCGTAGTATGACGGCCAAGTCGTGGTCGAGGTCTTCAAGGCTGTACTGGGCTGGGATTCTCCTCTGCCTCACAGAGTCCAGCATTTCCCAGAGGGACACTCCAGCCTCCTCAGCCGCCTTTGCCAAAGTGATCCTACCCTGTGCGTACTCCCCGGAGTAATGCTCCAGTTTCCAGTCCCTCAGGGCACGATGCAGGAGCTTGCGCAGGGTCGTTGCCCTGTCGGTTTGCTCTACCTTCTCCACCTTCTCCAGGTCGGCCATCAATGCCTCTGGCAGCCTTGCCCCGACCATCCGTTCTTTTCTCATCACGGGCCCTCCTCTACCAACTGCAACAGCTTAGTCACGACCTCTGGTGACAGCCAAGACACTCTGCTCAAGTCCTCAAGGCTTCGATAGAAGTCTTTCTTGTCGAGCAACCCACGAAAGAATGCATCCAGCAATACCGCCGCCGTGCCCACATACTCCAACCCGAGCGTCTGGGCCAGCTCACGAGCATTCTTGTCATCTATGACAACCGCCAAGCGCCGACTCTTGGCCAGCACCATCGCTGCTGCTTCGCCCCTGCCTATGCCTCCAGTGGTGATGTAGGTCGCTACGGTCTCCAGTTGGGCCCTGGTAAGATGGGCCACTCCGATCCAGCCTGATGTGATGGCCTCTTCTACCTCCTGGACACCTGCCTTATGCAGCCTTCGACCATCTACCACTACTTCCTCATACACAGATGAAGGGACAAGAACGCGCCCGTACAGCGCACGCAGCAGTACCAGCCTTCCAATTCTGGCCAGGCTGATTACAGGCGAGGAGTCGGCCACTACCGTCATCTTGTCCGCTCTCGATGATGTTATCATTCATAGCAAATGAAATCAAGACGCCGTGCCCCTTTGAATCGCGGCCATCTTCCCATACAATAGTGGGGCGATGAGCGTCCGCGTCCGCTATGCTCCCAGCCCCACGGGCACTCCCCATGTGGGCAATATCAGAACGGCCCTGTTCAACTGGCTGTTCGCCCGCAACCAGGGCGGCCAGTTCATTGTGCGCATCGAGGACACCGACGTCGAGCGCCTGGTGTCCGGCGCCCTGGAGGCCATCCTGGAGAGCCTGCGCTGGCTGGGGCTGAACTGGGATGAAGGCCCCGAGGTCGGCGGGCCCTGTGGGCCGTACATCCAGTCGCAGCGCCTGTCGCTGTATCACGAGCACGCCCGGCGCCTGGTGGCCGAGGGGCAGGCCTACCATTGCTACTGCTCGCCCCAGCGCCTCACCGCCATGCGGGAGGAACAGCAGCGACAGAAGAGGCCGTCGGGCTATGACCGGCGGTGCCGGGAGCTGACGCCGCAGCAGCGCGCCGAGTACGAGACGCAGGGCATCAAGTCCGTCGTCCGGTTCAAGGCGCCCCTGGACGGACAAACGACGTTCAGCGACCTGATTCGAGATGAGGTGACTTTCGCCCACAGCACCCTGGACGACCTGGTGCTGCTCAAGTCCGATGGCTACCCCACCTATCACCTGGCCAACGTGGTTGACGACCACCTGATGGGTATCACCCACGTTATGCGCGCTGAGGAGTGGCTGCCCAGCACGCCCCGGCATGTGCTGCTCTACGATGCCTTTGGCTGGCAGCCTCCGCAGTTCGCCCACTTGCCCATGATACTGGGGCCAGACCGCTCCAAGCTCTCCAAGCGTCATGGGGCCACGTCGTTGCTGGAGTACCGCGACCAGGGTTACCTGCCCGAGGCCATGATGAACTTCCTGGCGCTGTTGGGTTGGTCCCTGGACGACAAGACCGAGACCATTGACCGGGACATGTTGGTCCAACACTTCAGCATCGAGCGCGTTGGAAAGCCCGCCGCCATCTTCCACGCTGACAAGCTGCTGTGGATGAACGGCGTGTACATGCGCCAGCTCTCGCCCCAGGAGTGGCTGAAGCGCGCCCTGCCCTTCCTGGACCGTGACCTGCCCCCTGAGTTGCCCCGGCCCTTGCCGCGTGACTATCTGGCCATGACTGTGCCCCTGGTCCAGGACCGGGCCAAGACCCTGGCGGAGATTGCGGGCCTGGTGGACTTCTTCCTGGTAGACGAGCTGACTTACGAGGCGACATTGCTGCATGACAAGGGCCTGGACGTCGAGACCAGCCGCAAGGCGTTGGGGGCCGCGTTGGACCTGGTCAGTTCGGTGGCCCCTTTTGACGCCGAGACCCTGGAAGCAGCCCTGCGCCCCCTGGCCGAGCAGTTGGGGCTGAAGACGGGGACGTTGTTTGGCATCCTGCGGGTGGCAACCACCGGCCGTACCGCCGCGCCCCCCCTGTTCGCCACCATGGCCGTGCTGGGCCGCGAACGCTGCCTGAAGCGACTGGAAACCGCATTGAACCACCTGGCGTAGGGGCGACCGGCCGGTCGTCCCTGCCTGTATAATGGGTATGTATGCCCAAGGCTGTTCTCGACGAGGCCCGCTGCCAGCCGGCCCAGTGCCCTGGAGGCCGCTGTCTGGCCCGCAAGAGCTGTCCGGTGAAGGCTATCTACCAGGACGAGCCTGACACGGTGCCCTTCGTGAGCGCGGGGATGTGCAATGGCTGTTTCAAGTGCGCGGCCTCCTGCCCTGCCCACGCCATAGTCCAGGCATGAGCCTATGAGTATGGGCCTGCGTGCAATCTGTAGGGGCGAGGCGCTGCCTCGCCCAGCGTAGGGCGGGCCTGGTGCAACATATGCGGGCAAGGTACTGCCTTGCCCCTACGGGAGGCTGTATGAGAGTCGCGGTTGCCTCAAGCGATGGCATCATGGTCAACCAGCACCTGGGCAAGGCTACTCGCTTCCTCATATATGAAACCCCGGGCAAGCTGCTGGAAACCAGGACCGCCCGTCCGCCCAGCCCTGGGCAGGACCTGGCCCAGGAAGACCACCTGGCCCGCCAGCTCGAGGTCGTGGCTGACTGTGCCGCCGTGATCGCCATGCGCATCGGCCCGGGTGCCCGCGAGGAGCTTCTCGAACGCGGCATAGTGCCGGTGGAGGCCCCGGGGCCCATTGAGGCGGCAGTTCGCTCTGTTCTCTCCCGAGCGTCGGGATGATAACATAGGCGTTGTCCTCAGACTCTTCAGTCTCGGGGCTGTCGAAGGACTCAAATACTTGCCGGGGGACGGAATATGCCTGACCGGGCGCTGGCCATTGCAGCACATCCTGACGACGTGGACTTCGGGGCGGCGGGGACCTTCGCCCTCTGGGCCAAACAGGGCTGGGAGGTCTTCTACGTCATCTGCACCAGGGGAGATAAGGGGAGCAGCGACCCGGAGATGACCCCGGAGCGGCTGACCATCTTGAGGGAACAGGAGCAGCGGGCCGCCGCCCGGGTGGCGGGTGCCCAGGACGTGCTGTTTCTGGGCCTCCCAGATGGCGGCCTGGAGGACACAACTGACTTCCGGCGGGAGCTAGTACGCTGTATTCGTCGCTTCCGACCCCGGGCGCTGTTCACCTCGGAGCCATTGCCCCACCGGCAACGCGTCTGGCACCGGGACCATCGCATTACCGGCCTGGTGGCCTGCGACGCTGCTTTCCCATACGCCCGGGATCGCCTCCACTTCTCCGAGCTCCTGGCCGAGAGCCTCCAGCCGCACAAGGTGGCCGATGTGTATCTCTGGGGGAGTGAGGAGCCGAACACGTTCATTGACATAACACAGACCATAGATGTCAAAATCCGCGCCTTGCGCTGCCACGTCAGCCAGCTCAACAGCCGCCGGGACGACGTGGGCCAGCGCATCCGCGAACGGTGTGCTGAGGCTGGGCGCCAGATCGGCGCCGCGTACGCCGAGGCCTTCCGCCACATAGAGATCCCAGCGTAGGGGCGTATCGCAATACGCCCCTACGGCTAGGAGGACAGATTGCCTGTATCCGTTGGTAACTACGAAGTGGTCTCTCACGTGGAGACGCCGGAATGCAGCCTGCGGGTGATCAGGCTCGGCGCCGACCGCAAGGTCGAGCTACACTACCACGAGCGTAGCAGCCAGGTCTATTTCGTGCTGGCTGGCGAAGTCGAGATCACGATTAACAAGGACCCCCGCCGGCTCGTGCCCCAGCAGAGCGCCCGGGTCGCTCCCTTCGTACCCCACGGTGTGCGCGCCGCCGATAGCTCCGCGCTGGTGCTGAGCATATCCGTCCCCCCGCTGTCCCCTGAGGACCAGCACCCCATAGGGCACTGAGCGGGGCCTAGTCCTTACCCTGGCGGATGTAGTTGAGCAGGCCGCCGGCCAGGATGATCTCTACTTGCCGCGGAGAGAGGGCATGCTCGGCCTGGAACGCCGTCCCCTTGGTGCGGTTCCGCACCGTGACCTGTTTGCCCTTGCGGATCTGGCTAGCGACATCGGGTATGTCCAGCGTGTCCCCCTGGGAGATGGCCACGTAGTCCTGGGCCGCGGTGAAGGTCAGGGGCAATATGCCGAAGTTGACCAGGTTGCTCCAGTGGATGCGGGCGAAGGACTTGGCCAGCACGGCCTTGACCCCCAGGTACATGGGCGCCAGTGCGGCGTGCTCACGGCTGGAGCCCTGCCCGTAGTTTGTCCCGCCCACGATGATGCCGCCGCCTATTTGCTTGGTGCGGCGCACAAAGTCTGGGTCCACGCGCTCGAAGACGTACTCCGCGATGGCGGGGATATTGGAGCGCAGCGGGAGCACCTTGGCCCCGGCGGGGAGAATGTGGTCGGTGGAGACGTTGTCCCCCACCACGATAAGCACTTGCCCGGCCACCGTCTGGTCCGGGGGACTGGCCAGGGGCAGCGGCTTGATGTTGGGGCCACGGATGATCTCCACCTTGTCCGGCTCCGCCGAGGGCGGCAGGATGTAATCGTCGTTGATGACGAACTTCCGAGGCAGCTTGACTACCACGGGGTCGCCCAGCCGTCGCGGGTCGGTGATGGCGCCGGAGAGGGCGGATGCCGCAGCCACCTCGGGGCTGGCCAGATAGACCCGGTCGTCGGCCGTGCCGCTGCGCCCAGCGAAGTTGCGGTTCATAGTGCGCACCGACACCGCATTGCTGGGTGGGGCTTGCCCCATGCCGATGCATGGGCCGCAGGCGCACTCCAGGATACGGGCGCCGGCGTTGATGAGGTCCAGCAGCGCACCGCTGCGGTAGACGTTGATCAGAGTCTGCATGGACCCGGGCGTCACCACCAGACTCACATTGGCCGGGACGCCCTTGCCGCGCAGGATGCCAGCCACGGTCATCACATCCTGGAACCCCGAGTTGTTGCAACTGCCCAGGGCTACCTGGGCGACGGGGGTGCCCTCGACGTCGCGCACTTTGCACACGTTGTCCGGGCTCTGCGGCCGGGCGATTAGCGGCTCCAGCGACGACAGGTCAATCTCAAGCACGTCGTCGTAGGCAGCGTCCGGGTCGGCGGCCAGCGGCTCCCAGGCGTGTCCGCGACCCTGGGCGAGCAAGTAGGCGTGGGTCTGCTCGTCACTGGGGAAGACCGTGGTAGTTGCGCCAAGCTCGGCGCCCATGTTGGCGACGGTGGCCCGCTGAGGCACGGTCAAGGTGGCTACACCTTCGCCGCCATACTCCATTACCCGGCCTGTGCCACCCTTCACCGTGAGCTGGCGGAGCACCTCGAGGATGATGTCCTTGGAGGCTGCCCAGGGCCGGAGTTGGCCGCGCAGCTTCACCAGAGTGACCCTGGGCATGGGCAGATAGTAGGGACGCCCGGCCATCGCCACGGCCACATCCAGGCCGCCCGCGCCGATGGCCAGCATAGCGTCGGCGCCAGCGTTGCAGGTGTGGCTGTCCGATCCCAACAGCGTCAGGCCTGGGGCGCCGAAACGCTCCAGGTGCACCTGGTGGCAGATGCCATTCCCAGGCTTGGAGAACACCATCCCGTACTTGGCGGCGATGGACTGGAGGAAGCGGTGGTCGTCGGCGCTCTCGAAGCCAGTCTGGAGCATATTGTGGTCCACGTAGCTCACCGAGAGCTTGGTGTTGACCCGGGGCACGCCCATGGCCTCGAACTGGAGGTCGGCCATGGTGCCCGTGGCGTCCTGGATGAGGGTCTGGTCCACCCGCAGAGCGATCTCCTTCCCCGGCACCAGGTCGCCGGAGACCAGGTGGGAGGATATTAGCTTATGCGCCAGGCTTTGTCCCATTTGTTTCTCCTCTGGAACTAGGTGCTCTCTTTCCGTCCGATTTCAACGAGGTCATCCATTGAGTGAACTGGCAGCACTTAGTGTCATTGAAAGGAGTCCGTCTCAGGCGGACGACGAAGCAACCTGCAGACGATGAAATCGGCAGAAGGTTGCTTCGCTGCGCTCGCAATGGCGGGAAAGAAAAGGCAACCGGGCAGGACATAATGCCTCGCGGATTGCGGTAGAAGGCAACCCTCCCGAACGCACGATTAACATACCATGATGACCTTCCGTTTTCAAACGTTTGCCTTCTGAAGGCGCCGAGTCAGTGCCAGGTTCTCGCCATAGTCCACAGGGACCGCGATCAGGGAAGGCATATTTGCCCCCAAGGCGTGCTGCAACGTGGGCAGGAAGTCCTGCGCCCGCTCGATGTTGTACCCCTCCCAGCCGAAGGAGCGGGCAAACCGCACGAAGTCCGGATTGGTGAAACCCACGCCGAAGGCCTGGCCAAACTTGAGCTTGGCCTTCCAGTCCACGGCACCGTAGGTGCCATCCACCCAGACCACGCACACTACGTTGATGCCCTCGCGGCGGGCGGTCTCCATCTCCTGGGCTGTCATCAAGAGGCCGCCATCCCCCACCACAGCCACCACCTGGCGCTTTGGGTAGGCCAATCTCGCGGCCAGGGCGCCGGGCAGCCCGATGCCCATGGACGCCAGACCATTGGAGATGATGATGTTTTCCGGCTGAAAGGCGGGGTACATGCGGCCCAGCCACAGCTTGTGGGCGCCCACGTCGCTTACCAGAATGGCGTCGTCGTCCAGGGCGTGGCGCAGGTCAGACACCAGGCGCTGAGGCTTCACCGGGAAGCCACTGTCTTCCGCGGCGGCCTCCAACTCGCCCATGATCGCTGCGCGCAGGGAGACGAAGTCCCAGGGTGGCCGCGAGGGTATGGCCTCGGCCAGGGCGCCCAGCGCCGGCGCCAGATCGGCGACGATCTCTTCCCGGGGGGAGAAATACTCGTCCACCTCTGCTGGCATGGTCCCTATGTGCACGATCGGCTTGTCGCCGGTGGGGTTCCACCGATACGGCGGGTACTCCACCAGGTCGTAGCCGGCGGCCAGGACCAGGTCGGCGGCTTCCAGCACATCCATCACCCTGTCGCGCCAGAGGAGCCCAATGGAGAGGAGCGACAGAGGGTGCCGGTTGTCTAGAGAGCCTTTGCCCTGGAAGGTCTCCACCACGGGTATGCCGCCCTTTGCAGCCAGCGCCGTGAGTTGGGCAGAGGCGTGGCGGCGAATGACACCATGGCCAGCGACTATCACTGGCCTTCGAGAGGCGGCCACGAGCTGAGCGGCCCTCTGGATGGCCTCAGGGTCCGGCCTCGGGTAGCGGAAGGCGCCCGAAGGTGGTGGGAAGCGGGGCCTAGCGCTGTCCGGAAGGCCCTCTGGGAGCTCGATATGGCTGGGGCCGGGATGCTCCACCTCCGCCAGCTTGAAGGCAGTACGTACCATCTCCGGGATGACCTCAGAGGACTCGACCCGGGCCCCCCATTTGGTCACTGGGCGGAAGATGCCCCGGATGTCCACGTACTGGTGCGACTCCTTGTGGGCACGGTCCATCGCGGCCTGGGCGGTGATGGCCACCACAGGTGCATGGTCCAAATAGGCGGTGGCCACACCGGTCAGCAGGTTGGTAGCGCCAGGCCCTAGCGTGGAGAGACACACGCCAGGCCGCCCGGTGAGCCTGCCCCAGACCGTGGCCATGAAGGCGGCGCCAGCCTCGTGGCGGGTCAGGATGAACCGGATGGGGCTTCGAGAGAGGGAGTCCATGACGTCCAGGGTCTCCTCACCCGGGAGGCCAAACACGTACTGGACGCCCTCTTGCTCCAGGCAACGCACCAGCAGATCAGAGGCTTTCATTACGGCCGGGGTGTTGGGTGATAGCTGGCGTCGGTCTCAGGGTCGTACTGAAAAGCCTTCAGAAGGTCTTCGAAGAGGTTGTCGAAGTGGCTTAGAAGCACGTCGTCGTGGCGACTCCAACTGAAATCCAGAGGTGGCGGGTTGCCCTTGAGGCCCTCCCAATAACTCTGCAACTCGTATCGAGCCGCGGCTACCGCCAATGTGGCAGCGGCTTGTAGGATGGTGTCAACACTTGGTCTCCCAGTCCCCACTCTTTGCCTTGCAGTTGCCATCGCTGTTTTCCCTCCATTGCGGCGGTTCGAGTGCTACGTCCCGCCGTACGTAAGCTCATTGTAACCCGCCCACCCGCGCCTACTCAACAACCAATATGCCGGTTGGGTAGTGTAACGTCTTGTGTGTGGAGCATGGTCTGAATCTCCGCTAGGTTGCCTCGAAGAAAAACCAGATGTGGTAACGGCAATGTATGCGGTCGCCTTGAAGCACCGCCGTAGAAGGTCGAATCTAGTGCGCTCGAAGGTACTTCCTTTCACGGGATAGGCATGGCTGCCGCAAAAGTCGCAACAATAACAAGCGCGTCCAAGCCACAGGCAGCTACCGGCCAAGCCGTTCAGCGTCTCGCTGTGTTCCTGACGCGTCCAAACCCGGCCTGTCTTTGTCCCCCTGGCTTGCCTCCTCCCACCGTCGTTGCCTGCCCTCCGCCCCTCGCCTTTTTGGATCTTCTTCAGACCGACCCGTATCCACCGCAGCGCAAGTGGGGCACACAGTTGCGGTGCCCTTCCGAAGAAACCGGCCACAGCAAGAACAGCGGCTAGCAACAGGCTTGTGGCGACCTCTCGCTTCGGAGACTGCTTTCGGGGCCTGGTGAATATCCCGGGGCCTCGGAGTGCGAACTTGAGCGTGCAAATCCTGCGAGGGGATTCCGCGTCGGCTGGCCTGAAACCATTCATACACATAAGCGCCAACAAGCGTTATCCCCCCAACCGCAAGCAACACGTATACCATGAACTGCTCAAATTCAGGATTATCGCCACGAACTGATGTCATCCCCCTTCCGGTCGGCCCACCCTGGGCTGCCACGGGGGCTGTTATGGCGACAAAAAGAGCCGCCATTGATAATGCGATACCGCAGGTGAGCTTCACGGCTATTGATTTTATCCAGGGCCTAGTCCTCGGTCAACAGGTAGAACTCCTCGCGAGGGGCCTTGCAGTCCGGGCAGGTCTTGGGGGCCAGATCCTCGCGGGGCTTCAGGTAGCCACAGCCGCCGCACTTCCAAACAAGCTCCATCTCCATGTAGCGCACCTCCGGAGGCGGAACCTCCGCCGGTCCCGGCTTTTCTTTCATTTCGTCCATTGTCCTACCCCTCCCCTTTCCCTGGCTACAGCCGCAACAGCAGAAGCCTGGGCTCGGTCATCTCCTCCATGGCATAACGCAGGCCCTCCCGGCCCTGGCCAGACTCCTTCACTCCGCCGTAGGGCATGGGGTCCACCCGGTAGGTGGGAATGTCGTTGACGATGATGCCCCCAACCTCCAGCTCGTCGAAGGCGTAGAGCACGTGCCCCAGGTCCTGGGTGAACACGCCGGCCTGAAGACCGTACATGGTGTCGTTGACGCGGGCCACCGCGTCCCGGAAGTCAGAGAAGGAGAAAAGGTTGACCACCGGGGCGAAGACCTCCAGGCGGCATACGTTGCTCTGCGGGTCCACGTCGGTGAGCACGGTGGGCTCGAAAACGCGCCCTTTGCCCCGGCCACCCGTCAACACTTTGGCGCCCTGGGCAACGGCCTCCGCCACCCAGGTCTCAGTGCGGGCAGCAGCGCCATTGTCTATCAGAGGGCCAACGTCGGTCTCGGGGTCCAGGGGATCGCCCACTTTCAGCTTCGACACCTGCGCTGCCAGGGCCCGGGAGAACGCCGGGTAGATGTCCTCGTGCACGAATATGCGCTGGACCGAGATGCAGCTCTGCCCAGCGTGGGTGAAGCTGCCCCAGGCGATACGGGGGACGGCGTATTCCAGGTTGGCGTCCCGGTCTACGATTACGCCGGCGTTGCCCCCCAGCTCCAGCAGCACGCGCTTTTTGCCTGCTTTGCGCTTGAGGTCCCAGCCCACCTCGGCGGAGCCAGTGAAGGTAAGCAGCTTGAAGCGCTCGTCCGCGACCATGCGCTCTGCCTCGTCGTGCCCCATGGCCATGATGCTCACCGCACCCGGCGGCAGTCCTGACTCGGCGATGATCTCAGCCACAGCAAGCATGGTCAGGGGGTCTTTGGAAGGCGGCTTGAGAACGACGGTGTTGCCCACAGCGATGGCCGGGGCCAGCTTGTGCATGGCCAGGTTGAGGGGGAAGTTGAAGGGGGTAATGGCGGCGATGGGGCCGATGGGGTAGCGCCGGACGATGCCCAGGCGACCCTTGGCGTGCTCGGCCACATCCAGAGGCAGCAGCTCACCGGGAACGCGCTTGGCCTCCTCGGCAGCCGTCTCCAGAGTGAGCATAGCCCGGTTGACCTCGCCGCTGGCGTCCTTTAGCGGCTTGCCCGCCTCCTGGGCGATAAGCCGGGCCAGCTCCTGCTGGCGGGCCTTCACCCCATCGTGGATGCGGGCCAGGATGCGGGAGCGCTCGTAGGCAGGGAGCCTGGCGGTGACCTTGAAGGCGGACTCAGCCGCCACGGTGGCGGCTTCCAGTTGCTGCGCCGTGGCCAGGTATGTGGTGCCCACGACGGAGTCATCGTAGGGGCTGGTCACCGTCAAGCGCTTGTCGGAGCGCTGGAACTCGCCAGATACAAAGAGGGGATAGTCTTTTGCCATCTTATGCCTCCCATTCCCACCCGACACCGGAGTGAGCAGCACCAACTCTGTAGCGCAGGTTTGCCAACCCTTCGGGCTTGAGCCCTCTGGGGCGAAGCCTGCCGTGCACCGTTCCCGTCCACCCCGTAGGTCGGGTTAGGAAACCCGACCTACGGCTGACTCATTGCCCGTTCGATGTATTCCGCCAGCATTGCAGTCTCCCCATCCTGAAGCCCGTAGCCTGAAGTCTGGAGTCTGTATGACCGGCAGGGGATCGCCATGTCGTAAGCCGACAATTAGCCATCCTTCGAGGACAGAGCGAAGTTCCTTCTGGCACTCGTATAGCGTCTTACCGAAGGCGATGGTCCCCGGACATTCCGGGATGGTGCCTGCGTAGGTGCCGTCCTCCAGTTTGTCATAGGTCGCCTTGCTCATGGCCCGCTCGATGTATTCAGTCAACATCCCAGTTCTACCTCTTTCCCGTAGCCCGTAGCCTGTAGCCTGCCTCCTACACCAGCAGCGCCACCGGGTGCTCCAAGAGGCGCTTGACCTCGGCCAGGAAGCGGGCGGCTTGGGCGCCGTCGGTCACCCGGTGGTCTGACGACAGGGTGGCCGTCATCATTTCGGCCACCACAATCTGACCGTCTCTCACGACTGGGCGCTGCCGCACTGCCCCCACCGCCAGTATGGCCGCCTGGGGCGGGCTGATGATGGCGATGAACTTCTCCACCTCGTACATCCCCAGGTTGGACACGGTGAACGTTGGGCCGGCGTACTCCTCGGGCTTGAGCTTGCCTCCCTTGGCCCGCTCGGCCAGGTCCCGGGTCTCCCGGGCGATCTGGACTAGCCCCTTGGCCCCACAGTCCACTACAGCGGGGGCGATAAGCCCGTCATCCAGGGCAATGGCCACGCCCACGTTTATCTTCTCGTGGCGGACGACGCCGTTCTCGGTGTAGGAAGCGTTCATGTAGGGGAACTTGGCCAGGGCCAGGGCCGCCGCCTTGACGATCATGTCGTTAATCGAAACGTGCGAGTCGTCGCCCAGGGCCTCGTTAAGCTGGCGGCGCAGGCGCTGGGCCTCGGTCATGTCCATGTCCATGCTGAGGTAGAAGTGGGGGGCCTCGCGCTTGGACTGGGCCATGCGCCGGGCGATGGCCTGGCGCATGGGGCTGAGGGCAGCCACCGCGGGCGTGGGAACGGCAGGCGCCGCTTTGGGCGCCTCGGCTACGGGGGCCTTGGCCTTCTGGGCGACGGCCTTTTCCACATCCTCCCGCACCACGCGCCCGCCAGGGCCGGAGCCGACCAACTGGGCAAGGTCAATGCCATGTTCCTCAGCCAGGCGCCGGGCCAGGGGGGAGGCCCGGGTACGCCCATCCGTAGGTGGGGGCGCGGCGGCGGGCGCTGGAGCAGGCACGCTGGGCAGGGGGGCACCCGCCAGCGCCGCAGCAGGCTTGGCCGCAGCGGCCACTGGCGCTACCGCTTCCCCAGGCGCGGCGATAAGGCCGATGACCTGGCCCACCGGTGCGGTCTGCCCTTCGCCAACAACGATCTGGCCCAGCACCCCGGAGGCGAAGGCTTCTACCTCCACCACCGCCTTGTCCGTCTCCACCTCCAACAGCGGCTCGCCCTTGGCCACGATATCGCCGGGCTGTTTAAGCCAGCGCACCACAGTGCCCTGCCGCATATCGAAGCCGAGCTGGGGCATGAATACCTCGGTAGCCAACGCGCCACCTCCCAAGCAGGACCACTAGACAGATTACCTATCCGGCGAGCACATTATACCATCGGGCTCCGTTAGACCTGGCAACCAAAGGTTAATGTTCCATTAAAGAACAGCCCTGACCGCAGCGATAATGTCGGAGGCCTTTGGTATGGCCGCCTGCTCCAGCGCCTTGTTGTAGGGCATGGGCGCCTCGACGCCGGCCACGCGCTGCACCGGAGCATCCAGGTAATCGAAACCCTCCGAGGCGATGGTGGATGCAACCTCGGCCCCGAAGCCGCCGGTCCGCCAGCCCTCCTCGGCAATCACGGCCCGGGTGGTCTTCTTCACCGAGGCCAGCACCGTCTCCTTGTCCCAGGGGCGTAGGGAGCGCAGGTCCATCACCTCGGCATTGACGCCTTCCTTCTCCAGCAGGGCAGCGGCCTCCAGGGCCACCTGTACCATGCGGGAGTAGGCCACGATGGTGACGTCGGTGCCGGTGCGCTTGACATCGGCCTTGCCCAGGGGCACCGAGTACTCCTCCTCAGGCACGTCTCCGGCCAGGCCGTAGAGCAGAGAGTGCTCGATGAATATCACGGGATTGGGGTCGTCCAGGGCTGCCCGGAGCAAGCCCTTGGCGTCATAGGGAGAAGCAGGCGTCGCCACCTTGATCCCGGGCACGTGGGCGAACCACCCCTCGAAGCTCTGCGAATGGGTGGCCGCCAGTTGCCGGCCAGCGCCGCCTACAGTGCGGACGACCAGGGGAATGGTGATCTGGCCGCCAGACATGCAGAGCAGCTTGGCGGCATGGTTGACGATCTGATCCATGGCCAGCAGAGCGAAGTTGATGGTCATGAGCTCCACCACGGGACGCAGGCCGCCCATGGCCGCGCCGATGGCCACGCCCACCACGCCGGCCTCGGATATGGGCGTGTCCATGATACGCTCCTCGCCAAAGTCGGCCAGCAAACCCTTGGTGACGGCGTAAGATCCGCCATAGCGGCCGATGTCTTCTCCCATCAGGAATATGCGCTCGTCCCGCGTAATGGCCTGCCGCAGGGCCTGGGATATGGCTTCACGGTATGTCATGTTCATGGTTGCTCCTCAGTCCAGGTACACGTTCTGATACAGCGCCTCCGGCTCCGGGTCGGGGCTTTCCTGGGCGAAACGCACGGCCTCATCAACCGTGGCCCCGACCTCGCGCTCCAGGGCGTCCGTCTCCTCCTGGGAGAGCATGTCCTGCTCGCCCAGATAACGGCGGTAGGTGACAATCGGATCACGCTCCATCCAGCGAGCGGCCTCGTCTTTGGAGCGATAAAGCTCCGGGTCGGCCATGGAGTGCCCCCGGAAGCGAAAGGTCAGCGCCTCCAGGATGCGGGGACCGCCTCCCGAGCGGACCTGCTCCAGGGCTGTGGCTGTGGCCTCGCGCACTTCGAGGACCTGCATGCCGTCCACCTGTTGTCCAGGAACGTTGTGCCCCTGACCGATGCGGTAGATGTCCTTTCCAGCGAAGGCCCGTTCCACGGCCGTGCCCATGCCATAGCCGTTGTTCTCGATGAAGAACAGCACGGGCAGCTTCCACAGGGAAGCCATGTTCATGGCTTCAAAGAACACCCCCTGGTTGATGGCCCCATCGCCCAGGAAGCAGACCGCTACCCGGTTCTCGCCCTTGCGTTTTGAGGCCAGGGCCAGGCCCACGGCCAGTGGCACGTGGCCGGCCACGATAGCGTAGCCCCCCCACATGCCGCGAGGTACATCGAACAGGTGCATGGAGCCGCCTTTGCCCCGGCTCAGGCCCGTGGCCTTGCCGAAGAGCTCGGCCATTACCCGTCCGGGAGGGCTGCCACGGGCCAGGGCGTAGCCGTGGTCCCGGTAGTGCGACACGATGTAGTCCTGCGGCTGCATGGCCGAGACCGCCCCCACTGCTACCGCCTCCTCACCGATGTAGAGATGCAGGAACCCCCCGATGTGCCCGCGGGCGTACATCTCCGCGGCCTTCTCCTCGAATCTCCTGATGAGCAGCATCTGGCGGAGCAGGTCCACCAGCAGGGCTTTGTCCAGCCTTTCAGCTAACGCCATGTCTGCCATGTTCCTCTCCCCCTCACAACTTAGCAATCATTGTTATCAAGCAATTGTAGCAAAACTTGGCCGCCCTTGACAGGGTGGAAGGCTTGTGATAAATACTACGCAGCAACTGAAGGGAGGTTCTTGCGGAGCTGAATGACTGGTGAGCGGCAGCCTCCCGCCGTCGAAGTGCACGACGTCACCTTTGCCTATGACGGGCTGAAGGCGCTGGATAGCCTGTCATTGGAGGTGCCCGCCGGGGTCAGCTACGGCCTGCTGGGCCCCAACGGAGCTGGCAAGTCTACCCTCATCCGGTTGCTGGTGGGGCTGCTGAAGCCCCAGCGAGGCAGCGTGCTGGTGCTCGGTGAGTCTCCATCGCCGCGGAACGCCTCTCACATCGGCTACATGCCCCAGCTCAGTGCCCTCTACCTCGAGCTTTCCGTCATCGAGAACGCGGACTTCTTTGGCCGTATTAGTGGGCTGAGCCAGAGAGAGGAGAGGCGCCGACGGGTGGAGGACGTGCTACAACTGGTGGATCTGTGGGACCGACGGGACTCGCTGACCCTTCACCTGAGCGGGGGCATGAGGCAGCGGCTCAGCCTGGCTTGTGCCCTGGTACACGATCCCCGGGTGCTATTTCTGGACGAGCCCACCGTGGGCCTTGACCCCGAGCTGCGGGTCCTCTTCTGGGACCACTTCCGGCGGCTTACGGAGCGCGGGCGCACGCTGATCGTCTCCAGCCACTCCATGGACGATGCCGCCCACTGCGACCGCCTGGCGTTTCTGCGGGCGGGAGGCCTGGTCGCCCAGGGCTCGCCCCAGGAGCTACGCGCAGCTACTGGCAACCAGGCGTCCAGCCTGGAGGACGCGTTCCTCTTCTTCGCGCGGAAAGGGCTCCTTGGTGAGCGCTGACCGTATCCTGGCGCTGGCCAGTCGCGTGGTCCGCCAGTTGCGGCGGGACCGGCGCACCCTGGGCCTCATCTTTATGGTCCCCCTGGTGGTGATGTCCCTCATAGCGGTGAGCCTGCCGGAGGTGCCTGGGCCGGTAGACGTCCTGGACTTTCTCGCCCCCGCCCTGCTGGCAGCCTTTGTTCTCTTATTCGTCTTTGTGTTGACGGGCGTGAGCTTCTTGCGGGAGAGGTCATTGGGCACCCTGGAGCGGCTCATGGCTTCCCCGGTGTCACGGTGGGACATCATCCTGGGATACCTCGCCGGCTTCTTCCTGCTGGCCAGCCTGCAATCCCTGGCTGTGCTTCTTTTCACGATATTCGTGCTGCAGGTGAACTACGAGGGGGCTCTGTGGCAGGTCTTCGTCTTTCAAATGGTGATCACGGTGGCGGCGGTGAACCTGGGCATATTCTTTTCTGTCTTTGCTCGCAACGAGCTACAGGTAGTCCAGTTCATCCCGCTAGTCATTGTGCCTCAGTTGCTGCTGTCCGGTGTCATGTGGCCGGTGGAGCAGATGCCGGGCTACCTTCAGGCGGTCTCGAAGGTACTGCCCCTAACCTACGCCGTGCGAGGGCTGCGGGCCATAATGCTGGAGGGGCGGGGCCTGGGCTCTTTGGGGCTGGAGCTGGGGGTGCTGGTGGGCTTCGCCGGGCTCATGGTGCTGCTGGCGGCCAGCAGCTTGCGCCGGGGCTAGACGCTAACGCCCATTGCAGAACAACTCGAGGCAGCGATCCCGCTGCATCGAGCCGCGGGGATGCCGTACCATGGATGTTATTGCAGGTTGTGAAGGTATGATTTGTCGTTGCGAGTGCCCGGTAGGGCCGAAGCAACCCGTGTCTTCACGTATTGCCAGGGGTATCCCGACGAGTCGGGACTTCGCCGCTATCGCGTCTCGCAACGACAGGATGGATGTCATGCAAAGCCCCCGCTGACGGGCGGGCGCTGCGTTGTAAGCGGGTTCATCTTTTCTGCCAACACTTGTGGCTGGTCCCGCAGGGGTTTAACCTGCTTCCACACGTCCGGGCAGTCGGCGTCTTCCAGGGATAAGGCCCTGCGTAGACGCCGGTCGGCCTCCCGCTTGCCCGCCGGGTCAAAGGGCAGGCCGGCAAGCTCCATGGCCTCTTTCAGGTGGCGGGTGTAGCAGGTCATCGGGGTGCGCCCTCGACGGCAATCACATTATGCCTTCCTCGATCATCCTGCGGATCTTCGCTTCGTAGTCAGCGGCGCTCATCGGGCATTGCACCAAAGCATCGAATTCCCAAGGAGTGAGCCGGCACTGGTTAACCACCTTGCTGAGAGTCCCTGGCCTGATGTCGCCGGAGTGGCCGTGCGGCAGAGTAAGCCTGTGGGTCTTCCTGCCATCAACCGTATACCAGGCGTTCCGTTCACTGCCGGAGCGGAAGTCAAGGCCGAGCTTGTGCTCGTAGGCCCGAGTTACTTCTCGATAGCTATGCACCAGCTTGGACATGGGCGGGCTCGATCAGGCGCGAAAGGGTTCTCAGCCAGGCCCTGGGCAACCGACCGAGCGTCCTTCGGTCAGCACTTTTAAGGTCTTCGTATAGCGACACTACTTCCTTCTTCAGGCAAGAGAGTGCTTCGCTCACAGTCTTGCCACTGGCAAACGCTTCTAGCTCAGGCCAGCTAGCGATCACTTCTTCCGCATGCTCTTCAATGGTTACTTGGACAGGTGATTTGAGAACGTGCTTGTCCGAGTTCAAATCAGTGATCATGGCCTGAGTCACTGTAGGTTTCTCTTTAAGGTCAGCGCAGACCGCTTCGAGCCGCCGCTCTAGGGCACCAACGCGCTTGGACAACCCGTGGACCTGTTCAGTCAACCTATCAAGCGCTTCTGGTAGACCCGTTGTTGTTATTGGCCAGGGCTCCTGCTGTTCCACTTCCTCACCTTGTATGCCGGCTAACGCCCGCTAGCGCCATTATCTGTTACCTGGGCATGCAGTCAAGCCTTTCGGGCGCGGACCAGGATGCCCTTGAGGTGAGGGATGCCTGTCACCGGGTCACGGTGCTGGGTGGAGGTCAGCTCATTGACGTTGGCTTCGGCCCAGCCATGGGGTATGGAGATGACCCCGGGCATGATGTCCACCGACGTCTTCAGGCGTAGCTTGATGGCAGCATGCTGGCTCTCAACCTCGACCATGTCCCCGTCGGCCAAACCCTGCTCGCGGGCAGTGTCCGGGTGTACTGTAGCCACGGGCTCGGGAGCGCGGGCACGTAGCTTCTGTATCTCCCGCATCTGGGAGTGGCTGAACTGGGCCTCGCGGTCACCGCTTACCAGGATCAACGGGTATTCCTTGAACACACCTGGAGCGGTCACTGGGCTGACAGTCGGCTCGTAGTAGGTGGGCATGGGGTGGTAGCCCAGCTTCTCCAGGGTATCCGAATAGAGCTCGATCTTCTGGGAGGGGGTAGGGAAGGGCTTGGAGCCAAGGGCTTCCTGGCCATACTTGGTCTCCCCATACAAAAGGCCGTGGGTGGGCATGGCCCGCATCTTCTCCGTGGACAGGTTCATGTCCTTGACTTCGTAGTCCACGTATTCTTCTTCGGTGCGCCACGGGAAGTAGTTCCCGTAGCCCATGCGCTGGGCCAGAGTGGTCCAGAACTTGAACTCGGACCAGCACTCGCCGGGCGGCTCCACCACTTTCGGGCGCAGACAGAGGTAGGGGATTCCCTGAGTCACCGCGTAGCTATAGCCCAGGCCCGTCTTCTCCAGGAAGGTGGCTGCGGGCAGCACAATATGGGCGAGCTTGGCGGTCTCGGTCATGCGGACGTCCATGACCACGAACATCTCCAGCTTTTGGAAAGCCTCCCTGAAGCGCTGGCTGTCGGCCTGGGTGAGGACGAAGTTGCCAGCGTTGAGGAATACCATCTCTATGGGATAGGGCTTTCCGTCCAGAATGGCGTTGGGCAGCGAGATGCCCTGGCCCTCGCCGAAGTTGCGGCCCCAGAGCTCCCAGTGGATGGGGTAGTCCTCTGTCCCCACGGGTTGGCCTTCGGGCAGGGGGTAGTCAAGTCTGGGCCAGTAGGGCATAGGCACCCGGATCCAGGACCCCTTGCCGTAGATGCTGCCGGTGATGGTCTGGAGGATGGAGAAGGCCCTGGAGATCTGGAACCCGGCTTCCTGCTGGCCCAGGGCGCAGGTGCCCTGGATGATGCAGCCGGGCTTCTTGGTGGCAAATGTCCTGGCGACCTCCCGGATGTCTTCCGCCGAGACCCAGGACAGCTCGGCGGCCCACTCGGGGGTGTACTGCTTGACGTGCTCCACGATCCGGTCGAAGCCCAGGGCATACTTGGCCACGAACTCCCTGTCATAAAGGCCTTCGGTGACTATGATGTTAATCATGGCCAGGGCGATGGCCAGGTCAGAGCCCGGCCGGGGCTTGAGATGCTTGCCCTGGTTAGCCAGGGGAATGCGCTTGGGGTTAATGGTAATCAGCTCCGTCCCTGCGCGCACAGCCTCGAGGATGCGACGGGACTTGGGCGGGTCAGAGTGCGACGGGTTGTGCCCCCACAGCAGTATGGAACCTGCGCCCTCGATGTCTTCGAAGGGGAATCTGCCGAACGTGACCATCCTGGCACGTATCATGTCCGTGTATCATATTCCTGGATTCAAGTAGTTGGGGGTGCCGAATACGGCAGCGAAGCGTTGAGACAGGGTCTGGGACTCGCGCTCCTCAGCCCCCAGGGCGCCCACTTGGATCGCCACCGCCCGCGGCCCTTCCCTCTCCTTTATCTCGTTCATCTTGGAGATGATGGCGCTAAGGGCCTCGTCCCAGGTTATGCGCTGGAAACCATCCCCGACTCGCCGCTGCGGGTAGAGCAGGCGCTCTGGGGCATATTCCCATTCCACGATGCGATTGCCCCGGGGGCAGATTAGCCCCTTGTTCAGGGGGTGCTCCTTCATCCCCTCCACCTTCACCACGCGCCCGTCCTTCACGTGGGCGTCCAGCCCGCAACTATTGACACAGAGCATGCAGTTGGTCTTGACGATTTCGTCGGCAGTCACTGGGCTCGCCTGGGGCATACTGGCACCTCCCGGAAAGGTCAAAGGTAACACTTGGATTATAGCATGAACGGGCACCAAGGCGGCTGCCACCTACCAAGGGTCCGCTGGTTGATAGCCTAGGCTATGCGCGATTTCCGCTGCGGTAAAAGCTTCGTGTGGGTTGCCCTCGAGGAACCTGATTATTATCTGCTCCTGTGAGCTAAGGCCCCTGTCGAACTGTTCCCTGGGGATAGGCATATTCGTATTCTCCGGCTCCATTATGCCGGAATCTGAAAGCGTGTCAATGCGGCATTGACCGGCCCTATGGCCGCGCCGGACCCACCAGGATGTCCTCTCCTCTCACACGTACCGCGTGGTGCACCAGCGGCTCATGCGCCGGTCCGGCCAGCGCCTCGCCGGTAGCCACACGGAAGCGGGCGCCATGCCAGGGGCAGGTCAATACACCGTCCCGGAGCGGGCCAATGGACAGCGGCGCCTCCGCATGGGGGCAGGTCTCAGCCAGGGCGTAGAAGCTGCCTGCATCGTTGACCAGCAGCACCCGCTGTCCCCGGTAATGAACTAGCCTGGTGCTGCCTGGTGCCACCTCGTCGGCGCGGGCCACTCTCCGGTACATACCCCTTTCGGCCTCAGCCAGGGCCGAGCGCATGACCTTAGCTTCAATGGGGCGCAGCTTTTCCAAGGGGGCAAAGTCTGGCGTCTGATCGTAGGTCGCGGGATCGAAGGTGGCTATGTCCCGCACGAAGTTAGACCGTTGCCCGGTCAGGTCGTTGAGCCGCAGTGGCAGCCGCACCATGTCCCCATAACCGGAGACCTCATGGGGGTAGAAGGGAGTCTCGTGGCGCAGGCCGGCCCGGTCCCGCGCCAGCCGCCCGAAGGCCTTGGCCTCGCGCACCGGAATTGGCTCGGCCAGGGGCAGCACCACGTGGAAGCCCACCGTGGGGAACTCGACCAGGACCTGGTCGGGCTGCACACCAAGGTGTCCCAGGGCGCTGATCAACGCCTGGACCTGGTCCCGCTTGGCCCGCAGTTCGGGCACGAGCTGCTCCCACGACTGCTTGAGCCGGGGAAATACGTCCATGTCGTACATGAGGAAGCCGACATTGCCTCCGGCGTCCAGATTGTAGGCGCCGTAGATGTGGGTCTGGTTGACCTGCTCCAGGAAGCGCTCGTAGGTGAAGCCGCCGGGCAGGGTCCTGAATGAGCCGTCCACCTGCTGTTGAGCGACTGCGTCGGCCCGGCCCCGGTAGCAGCGGACGAAAAGCTCGTAGCGGCGTTTCATCGTTCTGTCGTTGCTCATAGGTTTTCCTTCCTGCAAATCAGTCTCCGGTGCCAATTGGCGCCCAAGGATCCACCGAAGATGGTCGGCTCGGACCGATCAGTCCGATCGGACCGATGCATCCCTCATCCTTTCGGCAAGCTCAGGGCAAGCTCTAGCCTTCTCCCAAAGGGGGAAGGCTAGCCTAGACCTGCCCTGACAACTGGAGCTGCTTGCCCTCGGTCTTGATGCTGGGGGCGATGACCATCTGCGCCTGGTGCATCTCCTTGATGGTGCTGGCCCCGCAGACTCCCAGACACGTGGTCAATGCGCCGATCAGGTTGTGCGTGCCGTCGGTGACGGACGATGGCCCGAACAGGATCTGGCGCAGGGTGCCTTTGGACCCCACCTTGACCCGAGTGCCCCGTGGCAAGGCGGCGTGGGGGGAGGCCATGCCCCAGTGATAGCCCTGGCCGGGCGCCTCGGTGGCCTGGGCGAAGATCGAGCCTATCATCACCGCGTCGGCCCCACTGGCAATGGCCTTGCACAGGTCCCCGCCGTTGCGAATACCGCCATCAGCGATGAGGGGGATGTAGCGCCCAGTGCGGCGAAGGTATGTCTCCCGAGCGGCGGCGCAGTCCAGGGTGGCAGTGACCTGGGGGACTCCCAGTCCCAGCACCTCTCGGGTGGTGCAGGCCGCTCCGGGGCCAACTCCCACCAATAGGCCGGCGACCCCTGTCTCCATCAGTTCCAGGGAAGCCGAGTAAGTCACGCAGTTGCCCACGACAAGGGGCACGGGCAGCGAGCGGCACAGGTCCGCCATGTCGAGACCCTTGGGGCTTTTGGAGATGTGCCGGGCGGTGGTCACCGTGGACTGCACCACGATGATGTCTGCACCAGCCTCCACGGCCAAAGGGGCGAAGCGCTTGGTGTTGGCCGGTGTCACCGACACCGCCGCCACACCGCCCTCGCTCTTGACCGTGCGCACGACCTGCCCGATGAGTTCCTCACGGATGGGCGCTGAGTACACCTTCTGCAGGAGGGAGATAATCGCCTCCTGAGGAGTGCGAGCGATCTCGTCCAGCGCCTCTGCCGGGTTGGGGTAGCGGGTGTGCACTCCCTCCAGGTTCAGCACAGCCAGTCCACCCATGCTGCTCAGCAACGCCGCGAAACGCGGGTCTACCACCGCGTCCATGGCGGCGGCGAGCACTGGGATAGTCAGCTCTTGCTGCCCCATGCGGAAGCTGACGTCCACCTGCTCGGGGTTAATGGTGACATCGCCGGGCACTATGGCGACTTCATCGAAGCCATAGGCTCGACGGAGCTCCTTGAAGGTAGGAGGCGCTTCTTTGACGCTAGTTCGGACGTTGGACCACATAATCTACTAACTCCTCCAGTGCCTGCCGCGCCGGGACAGCGGGCAGGCAGTCCAGACATTGTCGGGCCTGTGTGGCAAGCTGCCGGGCCTCATCGAGGCTTGCCGCGACGGCCCGTGAGTCGCGGATAGCCACCACGGCCTCGTTGACGCACTCTCGGGAGACGGGCTGAGCCCACGCACGACGGACCAGGGACTCGCTGCCCCCCAGCTCCAGAAACAGTATGGTGGGTAGCGTGAGAGTCCCTTGTTCGAGGTCGCTGCCCACGGGCTTCCCCAACTGCTCTGGGGTGGCGGTGAAGTCCAGGATATCATCCACCACCTGGAAGGCAGCCCCCAGCAGCAGCCCGTACTTCCGCAGGGCCTGGATGGCCGGCTCGGGGGCGTCGCTCAGGATGGCGCCGCACTCGGTGGCGTTGGCGAACAGGTGTGCAGTCTTGTGGGCAATGCGCTGCAGGTAGTCCTCGCGGGAGGTGCCCAACTGGTAGGCGCCTAGCTCCTGGCCGATCTCGCCCTCACAGAGGACGCGGAGGGTCTCCGCGAAACAGTCTATGACCCGCAGGTTGCGGGTAGAGGCCACAAGCTTGGCGGCGCAGGCCAGCATGTAGTCTCCAACCATCACCGCGGTATGGTCGCCCCAAGCGCTGCTCACAGTGGGGCGTCCCCGACGGACCTGCGCCCCGTCAATGGTATCGTCATGCACCAGCGTGGCTGTGTGCAGCAGCTCCACGCCCGCTGCCATGGGCACCAGCAGGGAGGTGGAGTAGTGATTGAATAGTCCTGAGGCCAAGCACAGTGTGGGACGAAGGAGCTTACCCCTGTTTTCCAAGACCAGGGCCAGGACCTGCTGCAAGGCGGTACTTTCCGATCTGCCCAACCCCCGGAGGTGCTCAGTGACCTGGGCCAGCTCTGTCTCGACCAAACGGTAGGCCAGAAGCAGCACGACGCCCCCTAGCGGCCGACGCTGGCGGCCATTCGGCCCAACTCCGCCTCGACGATGGTGTCGTCCAGCTTGCGGAAGAGGTGGTGCGGCTCGCCCAGGCGTTGTCCAGGGCTTGGCCGTTGCCAGCGCCAGCCCGCCTCGTGGACGGTGCCTGGGAATCCTAGTTGCTGGTGCAGTTCCTCCGAGCTGAACGGCAAGTAAGGGTACAACATGGTCTTGAGGCAGGATACCACGGAGAGGCCCACGTAAACGCTGGTGGCCGCTGCCTGGGGACCACCAGCGATGGCCCTCCACGGGGCTGTCTCTTCCAGATAGCGGTTGGCCTCCTGGGCCAGGGCCATCGCCTCCCGTACTCCGTCGCGGAAGTGGCACTGGGCCAGATGGCGGTCCACCGCGTCCAGGGACTCCTGGGCCCGCGCGAACAGACGCTGGGAGGTGTCGTCAAAGGGACCGGGCTCGGGCACCTGCCCCTGGTAGTGGCGCTGGGTGAAGGTGAGTACGCGCTGGGCGAGGTTGCCATAAGTGGCGACCAGCTCATCGTTATTGCGGCGGAGGAACTCGCTCCAAGTAAAGTCTGCGTCGCTAGTCTCGGGCATTCCCGCGGAGAGGTAGTAGCGCAGCGGGTCTGGGTCATAGCGGTTCAGGTAGTCTGGTAGCCAGATGGCCCAGTTGCGGCTGGTGGAGAACTGGCGCCCCTCCAGGGTCAGGAACTCGTTGGCGGGTACATCGTGGGGGAGGGCCAGGCCGCCATAGGCCATGAGCATGGCCGGCCAGATGAGCGTATGGAAGGGTATGTTGTCCTTGCCGATGAAGTAGTAGCTACGCGCGGGGGGCTCCCAGAACTGGCGCCAGGCCTCGGGATCACCCTGCCGCTGCGCCCACTCCTGGGTCGCCGAGAGATAGCCGGTCACGGCCTCGAACCAAACATAAATGCGCTTGTTCTCATAGCCGGATACGGGGACCGCTACACCCCACTCCAGGTCCCGCGTTATGGCCCGGTCCTGGAGCCCCTGCTCCAGGTATCGCTGTGTGAAGTTATGCACGTTGGGCCGCCAGTGCGTCTGGGGCCGTACCCAGTCCAGGAGCTTCTGATTGAAGGCGGAAAGCCGCAGGAAGAAGTGGCGTGACTGGCGCGTCTCCGGCGTGGCTCCGCAGAGCTTGCAGTGGGACTCGCGGAGATCCTCTGGGTTGAGGGTGCGCCCGCATTTGTCGCACTGGTCTCCCCGGGCCTGGTTGTAGCCACAGTGGGGGCAGGTGCCCTCGACATAGCGATCGGGCAGGAACCGCGCCTCCTTAGGGCAATAGGCCAGGGGCATGGCGCCCGGGTAGATGTAGCCGCGTTCCAGCAGCGTGAGGAACAGGTCGTGGACAACCCTAGCGTGGTTGGGCGTGCCGGTGGAAGTGTACAGGTCCCAGCTTATGCCCAGGCGCCGCCAGCAGTCCTGGAAAGAAGCGTGGAACTCGGCGACGACCTCCTGGGGGGTGCGTTTCTCCAGCTCAGCGCGTAGGGTAATGGGTGTGCCATGCTGGTCGGTGCCCGACACCATGAGCACGCGGTCGCCCTTGGCTCGATGGTAGCGGGCGAATATGTCTGCTGCCAGGAAACAGCCGGCGACGTGGCCCAGGTGTAGTGGTCCGTTGGCATAGGGCCAGGCAACACCAATGAAAACGGTCTCCACCATGTGGTGCCTATTCTATCACACGGTGGCCCGCTAGCGAAGGCGCAGCCAGGCCCGGTAGACTTGGCGCCGGGGCACGCCCAGCTTCTGGGACACCAACGCTGTTGCCTGGCGCGCCGTCAGCCCCAGCTCGCGGCAGCGCCTGAGCTCTGTCTCCAGGTCGTTGACCGCCGCCGGGGCATGAGCCCCTGCTGGGGCGCCGTCAACCACCAGGGTGCATTCGCCCCTGGGCTCTTTGAAATGTGCCAGGGCTGCACTTACGTCT
Source organism: Chloroflexota bacterium (assembly GCA_016190505.1). GTDB lineage: Bacteria > Chloroflexota > Dehalococcoidia > JACPQK01 > JACPQK01 > JACPQM01. The sequence goes on from JACPQM010000002.1 coordinate 33,230, forward strand.
CCGCGAAACACTTCCTCGTGTAGCTTGGTCAACTCCCGGCACACCGCCAGACGCCTGTCACCCAGGACAAGAAGCATGTCCTGAAGAGTTTGGCGAAGGCGGTGGGGAGCCTCGAATATCACCAGCGTTGCTGGCTCGCCGGCCACCCGGGCCAGTGTTTGCCGGCGGGGGCCGGGCCGCGATGGCAGATACCCCAGGTAGTGGAACTCTCGCAGGGGGAGGCCCGAGACAATGAGGGCTGCCAGCAGCGCTGAAGGCCCTGGCACCGGCACTACAGGTATGCCGTGCTCCAGGGTTGCTACCACGAGCTCGTAGCCCGGGTCGCTGAGGCCCGGCGTGCCCGCCTCGGACACCAGGGCCACATCGCCTGTCTTCAAGTGTTCCAGCAGAGAGGGCAGCTTGCGCCGCCAGTTGTGCTGGTGGAAACTGGTGGTCCGGTTGCGCAGTCCGTGGGCAGCCAGCAGGTTGCGGGTGGTGCGGGTATCCTCAGCGGCGACAAGGGACACCTTGCCCAGCACGTCCAGTGCCCGCAATGTGATGTCCCCCAGGTTGCCGATGGGCGTGGCGACCAGGTACAGGGCAGGTATGGCCGCCACAAAAGTCACTGTCGGCCAGGCTGTCCGCTGCTATGCTGCCTGCTAGTCGAAGGTATCAGCGCCGGCAATGCCCAGGGCGCTGCCAGTTCGTGGAGGTGACTCAACATGGGTACACTGGCCGTCAATTGTCGAAGCTGCGGCGGAAGCATCCAGGTCCTGCTCAACGTGCCTGAGGGAGCCCAGCTCGCCCCGGGTGCGCCCGAGGGCATGAGAGTAACTGTGAAGTGTCCCCACTGCAAGGTGCCGGGGAGCTACGCTTTCGCCGAGGTCGCTCTCCAGGCGGGGCCCCTCCCCATAGCATAGGGTCATACGTCCAGAAACAGGTAGGGGTGCCAGGCGGGTGGCCTACGCCCAATACACAGGCAGGATCCACCGGTCCCCACCGACTGGTCCATCATGTCGCCAGGTCAGGCCCGGTGCCCGAGTGTCCCGCTGGATGGCCCCGCCCACCAGGGCAACTCCACGGGAGGGCACGGGCCCAACCTGGGCCCGACATGACAGGATGAGCGCCACCGAGAAGGGGCGCTAGCTATGCGTTTCGCTTATTGGTGTGGCGCCGGACGGCCAGACCGCCGAACAGCACCAGGAACAGGCCCAGCACAGCCAGACCTACCCACCAGTTGGAGGCGCCGGAAAGGTAGGCGTCACCTACTGGCCCTATTATGGGTGTGGGTGTAGCTACCTGGCCTGTGACCGCCAGGGCGAAGAACGATAGGCTCCGCACTGTGGCGCTGGCCTTCAGCGTCACCAGGTCCACCGATGTCTGCAAGGGGACCCACGCGCTTGTGTCTTCGGCGTAGCGCATGATACGGATCTTGGTTACGTCGTTGTTCACCTTGGCCATATCGGCTTGGGTGACTTTAGAGGATATTTCGATGGCGTTACTGAACGTGAAGCTCGCCTGCTTCACGCCGCCCTTGGAGACGTCGATAGTGAACGCATCCACAATCTCAGTCTGGGTGGGTGGGGCGGCGGGGGCGTCCGCTGGCGTCTTCTGGGTCAGCGTGACTTCGACGGTCTCGGTCACGGAGTTGGCGGGTATCTTGACCTCGGTCTTGCCATCAGCGGTCTCCACTTTAGCTGCCGCCGCCGCGGTGACCTCGACGGTAGTTGCGCCTGAGGGCGCCGGTGTGCCCGTGGGTGCCGGTGTGCCTGTGGCCTGGGCGGCTGGGCCCTGGTTGGAGGTTGCCCATGCGGCGGGTCCAGAGCTCAGGAATACCAGGCCCAAAACCACCACGGCCATGACTACTAAGAAAGATATAGTGCCGGTCCTCTTCATAAGTTGTTGCCTCCTTCTTTGATCCTGGGCGATCCTGCTACTGGGACGGCTTCTCCCCTGGCTCACCTCCTCATACTTCTTGTGCGATACAAGTACTTAGGACAAAGAGAAACGCTGCCCCCGCTACAGCCTCCAGGAGCAAAGCGAAACCTCCCATACTAGGTCTAGCGCAGAATATAAACTAGCCCGCTAGCCCACGTCAAGCCCCTTGGAGCCGATGCGCCAGGTTGATTAGGCCCAACTTATCAATTAGAATGCGCATGGTCGGCAGGTGCAACCGGATCGGGGGTGACAACATAATGGACTTTGCCTTCTCCCCAGAGCAAGACCAGCTCCGTGCCGAGGTGCGCTCCTTTGTGCGAAAGAATCCGCCTGAGCGCTTCCCCTGTCAGATCCAGGACGAAGGGTATGGGTTTGGCGGATGGTCAAGAGAGTATACGCGTGCCCTGGGGGCCACGGGCTGGCTCGCCCTGACCTGGCCCCAGAAGTTCGGGGGCCTGGGACGCCCCTTGAGGGACAGATTTGTTCTCCTGGATGAGCTGGCGTACCACCGTGCCCCCCAAATGGCCCACTTCTTCAACGACTCGGTGGGCCCCAGCTTCCTGGTGCACGGCACCGAGGAGCAGAGGCAGCGATTCCTGCCCGCCATGGCCCGGGCGGAACTCCTGTTTTGTACCCCCATGAGCGAACCCAACGCCGGGTCCGACCTGCTGGGATTGCAGACCAGGGCCATCCCCCAGGGCGACGGCTTTGTGCTCCGGGGCCAGAAGGTGTGGTCTACAGGGGCCTTCCTCAGCGACTGGGGCATGACCTTGGCCCGCACCGACCCTGAGGCCCCCAGGCACCAGGGCATTACCGCTTTCCTTGTGGACCTGCGCTCCCCGGGAGTGACGGTGCGCCCCATTGCCGATGGCTCAGGACACCTCTCCTTTACCGAGGTCTTCTACGACGACGTCAAAGTGCCTGGGGAAAACGTCCTGGGGGGGATCAACAGGGGCATACCCATGATGTTCGATGCGCTGGAAGGGGACCGCTTGTGGGCACGCTGCGTGCGCGCCAGTGGCAGCCAGCGGGACCTGGAGGACCTGATTGCTTATGCCCGGCAGACGGACCAAGGCCGCGAGGCCCTGCGCCACAACCCTACGTTGCGCCACTCCCTGGCCAATATGGCCGTCGAGATACATGTTTGCCGGTTGCTCACCTACCGGGCGGTCTGTCTAATTGACCAGGGGAAGACACTGGTGCACGAAGCCTCGATCATGAAGACCTTCGCCGACGAACTGGGGCAGCGCATGGCCCAGGTAGCCATGCAGCTTCTGGGTGCCCACGGCCTGCTGGCCCAGGAGTCGCGCCGGGCGCCCTTCAACGGGCGGTTCGCATACCAGTTCGTGTTCCGGCCTGGCCTCACCATAGCTGGAGGCACATCCGAGATCCAGCGCAGCACCATCGCCACCCGCGGTCTGGGACTACCTCGGGGATAGGATGGGCCTGTTGTCCGCTGACTCATGCCTTGGTAGAATTGGACCGTGAACGGGCGCATACTTATCCGCGAGATGCCTTCTCTCCGGCAGCCGTACCTGGTAGCCGGGTTCAGCGGCTGGGTGGACGGAGGCCAGGCGGCCACGGGCACGGTGAAGTACCTGGTGCGGAAACTGGATGCCACACCGTTCGCTGAAATTCCGGTGGCCGACTTCAACGTATTTCAGATGCCCGGGGTTGAAAGCCTCCGCCCGCACAGCAAGACGGAGGACGGCGTAATAACGGAGTTCCGCCCGCCTCGCAACGAGCTGTTCTATTGGAAAAAGCCCGGGCCGGGGCCCGGCCACGACCTGGTGCTGCTCCAGGGCGTCGAGCCTCAATTGCGCTGGCCCGAGTTCATCGGCGAAGTGCTGGACCTGGCGCAACGGTTGGGTGTGGGCACGGTCTATTCTGTGGGCGCGGTGTTGGGCGGCGTGCCGCATACCCGGGAGCCCGCGGTGTCCTGCGCCGTCAGCCACCCGGCGCTCAAGCGCGAGCTGGAGCAGTTCAAGGTCCGCTATTCCAACTACGAGGGGCCCGCTACCTTCAATACGGCGCTCCTGGTGCAGTGCCGGGAGCGGGGGCTCAAGGCTGTGCACTTCAACGGCCGTGCCGTGTACTATCCCGAGTTTGGCATCGTGGTGGCATACAACCCAATGGTCATGCTCGCCCTGCTCAAACGACTGAGGGTGCTGCTGGGTGTTGATGTGGACCTCTCGGACCTGGAATCGGCCAGCCGCGAGCTGGTGGAGCGACTCAATGGCCTGGAGACCCAGAGCGCAAAGCTCCGCGAGTATGTTGCGGAGCTGGAGCGTAACTTCACGGAGATGCGCTACGAGCCGCCCATTAGCGGGGCGCCGGAGGAGATCGTTCGCGACGCCGAAGAGTTCCTGCGCCGGCAGCGGGGTGAGGAGCCCAAGTAGCCCGCGTTGAATGCGTCATACCTCGCTCCCTCATACCCACTGGGTGAAGCTGGCCATACGTCAATCGCTCTTTGGAGGACTCGTCCGCGGATTGACGGCAAAGCTACGCCATGCTACATTGTGGCGCTAGCTGAGGAGACGTAGATTCATGGCCGGTCGGGACTTACTACCCGGGCAACGGGTCACGCGACAGCGGCGCCTGTTGCTCAACATAATTCGCGGTGGCGGCGGCCACCTGGACGCCGACGAGATATACCGGCGGGCACGGGACCTGGACCCCAGAGTTAGCCTGTCCACCGTGTATCGCAACCTTAGCCTGTTCTCGCGGCTGGGGCTCATCGAGGAGCGTCACTTCGACGATGCGCACCATCACTACGAGGCGCGCACATCCTCTGAGCACTACCATATGCGTTGCGTGAGCTGCGGCAAGGTAATCGAGTTCGAGAGCAACCTCACGGAGCACATCAAAGAGGACGCGGCCCGCCACACGGGGTTCAAGGTTACGGGTGGGGAGTTCCATCTGGTGGGCTACTGCCGGGAGTGCGCCCCCAAGTCCTGATTCCCCCTGGCCGACCCGCCAGATAGCACCCCTTTCCACGTAGACGCCCTCTTGACAAGCTCCATCGTTCGTGCTATCACTTATGCGTCGGTTTATTGCATACGGTAAGCATCTGCGTGCCGGCTTGTTGGGCAAGACCGCGGACAAAGGAAAGGAGAACCACTTGAACCCATGGCGCTCGAGGGCAACAACTCTGGTGGCGGGACTAGGCATATTACTGGCCGCTTGCGGCCCGGCGGCGGAAGCCACTCCCACCACATCCCCACCTCCGGCTACACCCACACCGGCCCCAAGCTCACTGACGGTGTACTCGGGGCGCGCTGAGGACCTGGTGGGACCCATCATCAAGCAGTTCGGCGACCTTACTGGTATTAAGGTGCAAGTGCGCTATGGGGGCACTTCGGAGCTGGCGGCGACCATTCTCGAAGAAGGCCAACGCAGCCCGGCAGACGTCTTTTTCGCTCAAGACCCCGGAGGCCTGGGCGCTGTAGCCGGGATGCTTAGCCCGCTGCCGGAAAGCGTCCTGTCCCGGGCAGAGCCCCGTTTTCGCTCACCCGAGGGCAAATGGGTGGGTATCTCCGGCCGGGCGCGAGTGGTGGTATACAATACGAGCAAGCTGAAGGAGACTGACCTGCCGGCCTCCATCGGGGACTTCACCGACCCAAAGTGGAAGGGGCGTATCGGCTGGCCGCCTACCAATGCGTCCTTCCAGGCTATGGTGACTGCCATGCGGGTATCCTGGGGTGAAGCAAAGACCCGGCAGTGGCTGGAAGGAATCAAGGCCAACAACCCCAAAGAGTACCGGAACAACACGGCGGTGGTCCAGGCGGTAGGCGCCGGTGAGGTTGACGTGGGCTTTGTGAACCACTACTACCTGTTCCGGTTCCTTCAAGAGCAGGGCGAAGCATTCCCGGCCCGCAACTACCACCCCAAGGCAGGCGACCCGGGCGCCATCATCCTGGTGGCGGGCGCCGGCATCCTGTCCACGGCCAAGAACAAGGCAGCCGCCCAGCAGTTCCTGGATTTCATGCTTTCGGACGTGGGCCAGCAGTACTTCGCCAGCAAGACCTTCGAATACCCTGTGGTCAAGGGGATAAACACCCATCGCGTGCTGGTACCTTTGGAGCAGATCGAAAGCCCCAGCATTGACGTAACCAACCTGGCCGACACCAAGGGCACCCTGGAGTTGCTGCGGCAGACTGGAGTCATTCCCTAGATGGCAGGTGTGGGGGCCGGTGCTGTGGCGCCGACGGCGCGGGCTTTGCGCTGGGCGCGCCCCTGGCCCCCCGCCTTTCTCTGGCTCCCCGCTGTCCTGGTAGCTGGGGCGGTCCTGCTTCCCCTGGCCTATTTGCTGGTGCGAACGCTGGGCGCGGGCGATGAGGTGTGGCGTCTGCTCTTCAGGGCTCGCACCTTGCTTGTCCTGGGGCGCAGCCTCTCGCTGGCCGGGGCGGTGGCCGCCACCACGGTGGCCCTGGCCCTCCCTCTTGCCTGGCTTACCGCTCGCACGGACTTGCCCTGGCGACGGCTGTGGGCGGTGCTCACCTCCTTGCCCCTGGTTATTCCCAGCTACGTGGGAGCATTGGTGGCTGTTTCTGCCCTGGGCCCTCGCGGGATGCTGCAGGGCCTGCTAGCTCGCCCCTTCGGCGTGGACAGGCTGCCCGAGATCTACGGCTTTCCCGGGGCGTGGCTGGTGTTGAGTCTCTTGAGCTACCCTTACGTGCTGCTGAACCTCCGGGCGGCCCTGGGGCGCCTGGACCCGGCCCTCGAGGAGGCCTCCCGCAGCCTGGGCCACAGCGCCTGGGCCACCTTCCGGCGGGTCACTCTGCCCCATCTTCGTCCCGCCCTGGCGGCGGGAGCGCTGCTGGTCGCCCTCTACACGCTAAGCGACTTTGGGGCAGTGTCCCTCCTCCGTTTCGAGACCTTCACCTGGGCTATCTATCTCCAGTACCAGACATCCTTCGATAGGACGCTGGCGGCTGCCCTGGGTCTGGTGCTGGTGGTCTTTGCTATTGGCCTGCTGGTCCTGGAGGGCGCCAGCCGGGGCCGCAGCCGCTACTACCGGAGCACCGCCGGGGCCGTCCGGCCGCCGGCTGTAGCCAGGCTGGGCAAATGGCGCTGGCCGGCGGTTGCTCTGTGTGCCCTGGTCGTGCTCGGGGCCGTGGCGCTGCCGCTGTCGGTCCTGGGCTACTGGCTGGTCAGGGGCCTCCTGGCGGGCCAGGCCCTGGCGCCCCTGGGGCGGGCTACGGTCAACTCCCTCTACGTGTCAGGAATGGCAGCGGCGGTGGTGCTGGTGGCGGCGCTACCGGTGGCTGTGCTGAGCGTACGCTACCGGGTGTGGGTGGTCGCACTGCTGGAGCGTGCCAGCTATGTAGGCTTCGCCACGCCGGGCATCGTGGTAGCGCTGGCGCTGGTGTTCTTCGGAGCGCGCTATGCCACGCCCATCTACCAGACGCTAGCCCTCCTGGTCTTCGCTTACGGGGTGCTTTTCCTGCCCACGGCGGTGGGTGCCGTGCGGTCCTCTCTACTCCAGATCAATCCTAATCTGGAGGACGCTGCCCGGAGCCTGGGACGGACTCCCTTCAGGGCCTTTGCCGGCATAACCCTGCCCCTGATACGGCCCGGCCTGGCCGCTGGGGCGGCCCTGGTGTTCCTGCTCACCATGAAGGAACTGCCGGCCACGCTGCTGTTGAGCCCCATTGGCTTCAAGACCCTGGCCACCTCCATCTGGTCTTCGGCCTCCGAGGCTTTCTTCGCCCGGGCGGCGGCTCCCGCCCTCTTGCTTGTCTTGGCCTCGTCTCTGTCGCTGGCCCTGATGAACCTGGGGGAGAGACGATGACCGTCGCGGTCAATTCAGCCCTGATGTGCTATGCTTGGGACAGAATGCCCACGGACGCGGTTGTCCAGCTTCACTCGGTAAGCAAGGCCTATGGCCTTACCAGGGTGATCGAGGACCTTTCCTTGCATATCGTGGCGGGAGAGTTGCTGTCTATTCTGGGGCCGAGTGGGTGTGGCAAGACCACCACGTTGCGGCTCATTGCCGGGTTCGAGCGGCCTGATCGCGGGTCCATCGAGGTGGGCGGGCGACCGGTGGCCAACGGCAGCGTTTTCCTGCCCCCGGAGAGGCGGGGTGTGGGCATGGTGTTCCAGGACTATGCGCTTTTCCCGCATCTGACGGTGGCCCAAAACGTGTCTTACGGGGTGCGTGAGCGAGACAGAAAACGGAGAGTCCAGGAGCTACTGAAAATGGTGGGCCTGGGCGGCCTGGAGAAGCGCTATCCCCATGAGCTCTCGGGTGGCCAGCAGCAGCGGGTCGCCCTGGCCAGGGCGCTGGCGCCCCAGCCACCCATCGTCCTGTTGGACGAGCCCTTTTCCAACCTGGATGCAGACTTGCGGGCGCAGGTCCGCCGGGAGGTCAGGGACATCCTCAAGAGCACAGGCACCGCCGCCATCTTCGTCACCCACGACCAGGAAGAGGCCCTGGCCATCGCCGACCACGTGGCCGTCCTGCATCAGGGCAGGCTGGAGCAGACGGGCACCCCGGACGAGATCTACCATTGGCCGAAGACGCGGTTCGTGGCCGACTTCGTGGGCCAGGCCGACTTCCTGCCGGCCAGCGTTACTCCGCAAGGCGTGGTCAGTGAGCTGGGGACGTGGGCATTGCCCGTACCAGTGGATGCCGGTCAAGACGTGGAGCTCATGGTCCGGCCCCACGACACGGGAGTGATTGCCGATGGCCAGGGGGACGCCGTGGTGACGGCGCGCGAGTTCCACGGCGAGGAGAACCACTACACGATCAGGCTGCCCTCCGGCAGGGAGGTTCACAGCACCATGCCGTCGCACGCCGTCCATCAGGTGGGGGACCGGGTGCGCCTAGCCATATGCATCCCCGAGGTGGTCATTTTCCATCAGGGCAAGGGCCTGGGCCGGGGCAAGGCGCAGGCGTCGGCCGTACCCGCTCCCTAAGGGAGCACCTGCCCCACGAATCTTGCTTTGAAAATGCCTCGAGGGGGAACCTGAAGCCCGAAGCCTGTAGCCCGCCTGCAATTAGGCTACAATAGGCATATGTCGCTGGCCGAGCAAGGCTACCGCTGGCTTCCCCTGGACCAGGCATGGCGGTCCATCCCACCGCTGGAGGCCGGCGCCGAGGTCAACCGGCTCTACCGTGGCTTCACCGGCACCTGGTGCCGCTACATCATGGCTACCACCTACACCCAGCAGTTGCAGGGCGTGGTGGCCCTGACCCATGGCCCGCTGTCCTGCGTGGCGGCCACCCGCAACTTCAAGATGACCAACTACTCCCTGTTCTGGGCCAACCCCTTCTTACATACGCCGTGCACGGCCATGGACGAGATGTCCTGCATCATGGGGGGCGCCCGGCAACTGGAGGAGGCCATCCTGGCGGTGGACCGCGACTACCGTCCGCCGATCATCCTCATCTTCGAGACCTGCGCCACCTCCATGATTGACGACAATATCCCGCACATCATTGCCCGAATCCAGCCCAAGGTCCGGGCCAGGCTGGTCCATTTCCCCAGCGGCGGCTACGCCTCCCCGTGGAATGGCCGCTCTGTGGAGCTTACCGCCGAGAACTATGTGCAGGTCATGGAGCCACCGGCCCGCGTGGGGCCTGACCTGGTGAACATCCTGGGCTTCTACAAGGATGCCGGCTGCACGCAAGGGCGCAAGTACCCGGGCGATGCTACGGAGCTATCGCGGCTGGTGGGTGGGCTGGGCTTGCGTGTACATCGCATGCTCAACTCCGGCGACTATGACTACGTCCGGACCGCTCCGGAGGCGGCGTTGAACGCTATCAACTGCCCCACCTGGGGCTATCCCCTGGCCCGCCAGATGGAAAAGCAGTTCGGGACGCACTGGCTCAAGCAGGCCATGCCCTGCGGGCTGGGCTCCACCGCTCGATGGCTGCGCGGGTTGGCCCAGGCCACCGGTCGGCAGGAGCAGGCCGAGACCCTTATCGCCGCCGAGGAGTCGCGCCTCCGCCCTACCTTCGAGGAGTTGGCCCGGCTGTGCCGGGGCAAGGTGGCCCTCATCGAGTGCGGGCGCAATGCCCAGGGGTCCCTGGCCCGCCCTCTCCAGTATGGGCGCATGCTCCAGGAGCTAGGTGTGGAGAGCTACTTCTACAACCTGCACCCCATGGAGCTAAAGGCGCGTAGGGACGACGTGGACTGCTTCGTCGGTGACGGTTATAACCCCAAAGTGCTGGTAGGTCCCTACCCCTACCAGCGGCCGGTCAATACACCAGACGTGATGCGTGAGCTGGGGCTGGATGTGGACCATGTCATCTACCTGTGGGAGGATGCCTTCCCCTACTCCCGGGCCGGTGAGTTCGACCCCTCGGATGTGCCCTGGGTGAATACCTCGGTCCACTTCCGGCGGACCAAGGAGGGTCCCTTCCGCTCCATCGGCTACGCGGGGACGGCCTCCCTATGGCACTCCATCCGCGAGTCGCTTCAGGTGGGGCAACGCAAGGCCCGCTCCACGCTCTATGGCCGCGTCTACTCCCGCACCCCCTTCGACTTCCAACGGAGTCAGCATGGCCCCGCAGGCGCACCGTAAGCCAATTCGCAGAGGGTTTCGCAGTCCGATCAGTCGGGTCGGTCCGATCGGTCGGATCGGTGCAGCGTGTGCGGGCAGTGGTGACAGGCACACACCATGATGAAGGTCGTGCCCCCTCCCCAGTCCTACCGGGATGCCTTCCAGCCCGGGGCCTTCTCCGGGGCTATGCTCACCGCATGCGGCATCCAGGACACGGTGCTGGTGTTCCACGGGGTGTCCGGCTGCCACATCCAGGCCAATCACCTGCGCAGCGACCATATCCCCGACGGCTGCTATGTGCCCATCATCCCTACGGGCATCACCCAGGACGAGATCATCCACGGCGCCAGCGAACAGCTCCGCCGCGCCCTGCGCGAAGCCATCAACGCGACCCGGCGCCCCGAGTGCGTGTGGGTCACGGTGAGCGACGCCATCGCCCTTATTGACGACGATGTCAAAGGCATCTCAGGCCTCGTGGCTGGCGAGACCGGCGCCCGTATCGTGTTCATTGATGCGCCGGGCTTCCGGGGTGGCGTCGCCAGGGGGGCCGACCTGGCCATCGCCGCCATCGCCGACAGCTTCGCGCCGAATCCTGACGTGTCGGGACGAGACGGGATCAATGTGCTGGCCCCGTTCCTCATGGGTAGCAAGAACTGGCCCTACGACGTGGACGAGATGGTCCGGCTGCTGCGGGAGTCTGGGGTGCCCGTCAACCTTGTCCTGTCCCGGAATACGCCCTTCGCCGACCTGGCCAGGTTTGGCCAGGCCCGGGCGGCCTATGTCCCGTCGTACGAGGAGCTACCCGAAACCTCGGAGCGGCTGGCCGGACTGGGCCAGGAGAGGTGTGGGCTGGACCTGCCCCTGCCCCTGGGCATGGCCAACACCGAAGAGTGGCTCCTGGGCATGGCGGAACGCTACGGCGATGCAGCGAAGGCCAGGGCCGTGCTGGCCGAGGACATGGCCCGGGTGAAGCGGGTGCTGGCCAACAACTACAACTTCTCCTGGATGGCCAGCCTGCTCTCGGGCAAGTCGGCGGCAGTGTGCGGCTTTGCGCCGTTTGCCGCGGCCATGGCCCGCTTCCTGTTCTTCGACCTGGACGTGCGGGTGCGTGTGGTCGCCATCTACGCCGAGACGCAGCCCGGCCTGGAGGGGGCCAAACGCTTGCTGGAGCCGCTGGCCGAGAGTGTTGACCTCACCGTCCTGGAGAACCCGACGTTTTTGCAGGCGGGGCAAGCGGCCCAGGAGGCGAAGGTAGACTTCGTAGTCGGCTCCATCCAGGACAAGCCGCTGTACGAGGGGCTGGGGCTGGCTCACATCAACCTGGGGCCGTTCTACTTCTTCAACCAGTTCAACTTCGTCCCCTGGCCATACGCCGGGGTGCGGGGCGTACTTAACCTGTTCTCCGAGATGGCCCGCGTGGCCCAGGACGCCTTCTGGGAGCGTGGGGCGTGGGGGGAGCGAGCGTACAAACGGTCGCCGCCTGAAGGCTGCGACAAGCGAGCTAGATAAGCAACATGAAGACCACGAACATCACCACCATAATGACCAGGGTGATGAGGAAGTTAGCCAGCATCCCGCCGCGGTAGGAACCACGCCCCTGAGTGATGTCACGGCGGCGTTGCTCCAGCTCTTTTTCACTGGGTATGTAGTCTGGTCCCTGCGGCACGTTCCACATAGTGCTACCCCCTCGCGCCTCATGTGTGGCGAGACTGCGTGAGAACGACGTCACGCTTCGGCGATGGATTCTGCAATTTTCAGGAACTCCGCCTTGGTAAGGCCCCGCTCGAGAAAAGCAGACACAGCGTAGCCCATGCCAGCCTTGTTCCACGTGAGACTCACGAAGTGGCGCCCATTGCGATCGGGGTCCTCGTATAACTGGCCGGGGACCTTCTGAATGGTCATCTCAACGAGAGGGTGATCGCCTGGGGTCACTGTGCCGTTCATCTGCTCCAGGGTGAATCCCGGCCCCCCGGTCCCGCTGGCAAAGGTCAACATCACCTGCAGCACGTTCCCTACGGGCGGTGCAGCTACCACGACATTGGTGAGGCGCAACTCCAATGGGAGATAATGCGGCACCGCGATAGGAAAGTCCACCTGCGCCTGCGCCTCTTGCAGCATTTCGCTATCTATGCCCGCAGGCAGGGCCTGCGCTGGCTGGCCACACGCAACGAGTGGTACTGAGAGCACAACACCCACAACGCCAGACCACAGTTCCCGTCGCTTCATAGATGCCAGCCTCCCCTTCTTACCTTACTGAGTTGGCTATGTTGATGACCTCCTCCTTGGTCAGTATATCATCCACAAAGGCGGACAATACGAGACTGACTTCACCCATTTTCCACGAAAGACCTACCATGCGTCTACCATCCTTCCGCTGGAGTTCGCTGATCTGGCCTTCGACCCCTTGAATTGTGAATGGGCTCGTCCCTTATCGCCAATCAGCAAAGTGGTCTGAGCAGATTCATAAAGGAAGAATCCTTGCTGACCATCGGCAGAGGCAAACACAAGAGTCAATGGACCTATGGACGACGGTCGGTCGTTGGGCAATGACACATCGTGGGCCGCCCTGTTGAAGCTGATACCACTGGGCAGGTAGGTTGGCAGGGCCACATCGAAATCGGCGTGCTGGCGGACCTCCTCGATGGTAAGCAGCAGCTCGGCGCGGCCGCTTGTAGCGCCGCCGGCGCCATTGCCGGCGTGACTCGAAGTCCCAGACACCAATGCAAGCACAGTGCCGAACACGAGTCCGACTACGGCAGTCAGGACGATGGTATTGCTACGATGTAACCTGATATTCATTTGAAACACTCCTTTACTACCCTGCTGCCCGTTCTCACGGAAGTAAGAATATCACGATGTCGAACATGACATTGTTCCAGTTGTAACATGTAGCGTCGGCGGTGAAGGTGTACAACTTCGTGAACAACTCGTAGTTAGGGGCCACGTCCACCCAGTCGTCATTCTGGACCGTTTCATCATGCGTGTGCAATACCTCGCAAACCAAGTGTTGATACAAGTAAGACCTACTATTAACGTTGTCAACCACATAGTACGCGCCGTAAAAGGCCCAGTATTGATTGCTGTAGCCGTCATGGACTCTCGTCCAGTCTACATACGCTTCGGTCAAGCCTGAATTGCCGTATATGTAGTGATCAATCCAGTAACTGTACCAGCCGTTTGGCAGACTATGGACAAAGTAAGTCGAGTAGGTGTTCCACCCCTCCTGCAGGTCTTGCGATTTCACAGTTGCATATGCCAGAGAACTGGTTACCAAAAACACCAAGATCATGGCGAGTACGGCTACTAGATTCTTAATCTTGCTCATGTACGACTCCCCTCTTCCCTAATGTTGGCCCAAAGCCGCTATATGCCGGCCTTGCTGCGAGCACCCGCCTTGCTATTGTGCTCATTCTGTGCGACCTAATGGACCGTGATCACGCCTTCACAGTAGGCCCGCCTCGGCCCCGTGTCTATCACCCCCGGGGTGATTATTTCAGGTGCTTTTTTCGGCGCGCGGGTGACCTATTTGGCGTCAATCAGGCGGGCCAGGCCACGGCGGCTTGCGCGCAGCTTGTGGCGGATGTGCCTGGTGTGGGTGCGCACGGTGTTCAGCGAGATGCCCAGCGCCTCAGCGATCTCTTTGTTCGTTTTGTCGGCCTCAAGCAGGGGCAGGAGCTCCTGCTCCCGGGCGGTGAGCCCGGCTCCGTCCACGGCCACGTGGGATGGCCTGGGGTCTGGCGCCGGGGAGCTATGGGACTGCGGTGACCTGTGTTGGGCCATGTCGCACCTCCGCGCACTACCAACTGGCGGGACCCGAACGAACGCCAGCATAGCACAGGCCCTTTCGCTAGTCAAGGTGGTGGGGGGTGCGCTCGGTGTGGATATGGTGTGATTTGGCGGAAAGGGTGGCACAAGCACCACGAGAGCTGGGTGAGAATCGGCAAGGTACGCCCCAGCCAGTGGGGTTAGGGTAGCCAGATTGGGGTTAACTTAACACAGGCCTAGCGGCGCCGAGGGAGCCTTCGTCGACGAGTGAAAGTTCGTCCCCTGGCCCTATGCGCGGGTGTGGGGCGTGCTCAACCTGTTCTCCGAGATGGCCCGCGTGGCCCAGGACGCCTTCTGGGAGCGCGGGGCGTGGGGGGAACGGGGGTACAAACGGCCGCCGCCTGAAGGCTGAGGCAATCTCCAAATAGCCCGTCCTGTAGTCAATTACAGTCTTGAAGTGCCTGAGAAAGCTCAATCCAAGCAACCCTCTTAACCCTGCCAACTCTGGGATGTCGTCACGCTCTTGGCTCTCAGCTTGGGGACCTCAATAACGCCGTTGGCCGTGATGATCTCCTGGCGTTCAGGCACGGTAGTCGCATTGTGAACCGTAGGTTAGAACATGACCGCATAGCCCTCAGGAACTGGAGGGCCTGCGAAGGTGATGTAAACGTCTATGAACCCGCGCTCCAGGTTACCCAGGCGCTCGTTGATCTGTTCCACGATGCCTTCCAAGCCGGGACACTCTTTCTTCCACTGTGGCCACCGTCACCCCCTGTCCTGTGTCGCTAGCTCTATTCTACCTCTTTGCGAACAGTTCGCCCTTGCCGTATTGCTCGCGCAGGACGCGGCGCAGGACCTTGCCCATGGGGTTGCGAGGCAGCTCGTCCACAAAGACGATGGACTCTGGCTTCTTGAAGCTGGACATGTGCACCCGGCAGTGCTCGATCAGCTCCTGCGGCTGGGCCTGTTGCCCTTTCTTGAGCACCACCACTGCCTTGATGACCTCACCCCAGTCCGGGTCGGGCACGCCAATGACTGCTGCCTCGTCCACTTTGGGGTGGGACGTCAGGCAGGCCTCGATCTCGTCGGGGGAGATCTTCTCGCCGCCGCGCTTGATGATGTCGCCACCCCGGCCCACCAGGTAGACGTAGCTGTCCTCGTCCATGTAGCCGAAGTCGCCGGTGTAGAGCCAGCCGCCCCTGACCGTCTTGGCGGTGGCCTCCGGGTTTTTCCAGTAGCCGCTCATCACCCGCGGGCCGCGGGCCAGGATCTCGCCCGGCGTGCCGCGCGGCACCTCGTTCCCCTCCTCGTCCACCACCTTCATTTCCACGTCCTCCATGGGCTTGCCGATGGAGGTGAGGTGCTTCAGCTTTTTGTCCACCTCCTCCTGCGTGCCGGTGAGGACGTGGTCATCCGGGGGCAGAATCATGATGGTGGACGCCGATTCGGTCTGGCCGAAGGCCTGGATGAAGCGGGCGCTGGGGAAGAGTTGAATAGCCCGTTTGATTACCTCCAGCGGCATGGGCGCGGCGCCGTAGGTGATGACCTTGAGGCTGCCCAGGTCGTACTGGCCGAAGTCGGGGTGGTCCATGACCTGCTTGAGCATGGTGGGGACCAGCATGGCACGGTTGACCTGCTCCCGCTGGACGATCGCCATCCACTCGGGGAGCTCGAACTGGCGCTGGAGCACCAGGGTGCGCCCGCCATAGATGCCAGCCAGCATGGCCTGGACACCGGCCACGTGGTACAGGGGCACGGTGAGAATGTTCTTCTCAGCCGCCTCCGGGTCGGCAGGGGTCACGTTGTTCAGCACATAGAGCCCAAAGGACTGGTGGGAAAGCATGACGCCTTTGGGCAGGCCCGTGGTGCCCGCGGTGAACATCAGGATGGTGGTATCGGTCTCGGGGACCTCGGTGTTCACCTCGTCTTCGGAGGTGCCACAGAGCAGAGGCTCGTAGTCCTGCATGTCCGGCGTTGGGCCGTCCAGGGATACGCAGTGATGCAGCGAGGTCAGGTTGGAGTGGACGGACTGCACCAGCGGCACGTAGCGCTCTCCCACCATCATGACCTTGGCCTCGGCCAGCTTGACCATGTGGGCCACCTCTTCCGCCTTGGCCCGGAAATTGACCGGCACCCAGATGGCCCCTAGCTTGGCGGTGGCGAAGTATGACTCCACCACCTGGGGGGTATTGACCTGCATGATGGCCACCCGGTCCCCCTGGCCGACGCCCAGGCGGGTCAGGGCGTGGGCCAGCTTGTTGGCCCGCTGGTTGAGCTCAGCGTAGGTCAGCCGCTGGCCCTCGAAGACCACCGCCTCCTTGTCGGGGCAGATGGCGTTGACGATGTTCAGGAACTCGGTGGTTAGCATGCTACCTCCATAGCTTTACCCTTTCCCTTTGGGAGAGGGCTAGGGTGAGGGCCATACCCCGGCTATCGCCGAGGGCGTGTACTGGCGAACACCCTCTCTGGCTCCCCCTCTTAGGCCTAAGAGGGGGAGACCGGCCCCGATAGATCGGGGCACCTTCCTGGTCCTGGCTGGCGGTTGCCTCTAGCGTGGCTACGCCTCCAACAGGCGCTTGACCTCGGATACCACGTGGGGCAGTGCCTCCCCTGCCTGGGCATGGAGCACCACGTCGGCCCGCTGGTCGAGGGGCGTGGGCTGGAGGTTCACTATGGCCAGCTTCGCGCCCGCCTCTAGCGCATAGACCGGCATGAAGGCGGCGGGATAGACCACCAGGGAAGATCCCACCACCAGGAACAGGTCGCACCGTCGGGAGCGGCGCTCCGCCTCGGCAGTCTCCCGTTCGGGCATGGGCTGCCCGAAGGACACCGTGGCCGACTTGAGCAGCCCACCACACTCCCGGCATGTTGGTACTGTCTCCCCGTCCTCTAGCCAGAGTCGCACTTCCCGGCTGGCATAGCGATGGCCGCATTCCAGGCAGATGACCCATTTCAAAGTGCCGTGTAGCTCGATGACGTGGGTGTTTCCTGCCTTCTCGTGTAGATTATCCACATTCTGCGTGATGACGCAATCCAGCTTGCCCAGCCGCTCCAGCTCAGCGATAGCGTGGTGCGCCGGGTTGGGCTGAGCATCGTGGGCCGGGTTGGCCCGGAAGCGTTGCCAGGACGTCCGCCGCGTCTCCGGGCTGGTGAGGAACTTCTGGAAAGTGAAATCAGACGAGTTGAACTTTGTCCAGATGCCGTCGGGCCCTCGGAAGTCTGGAATGCCGGACTCGGTGCTCACCCCTGCTCCCGTGAACACCACCAGGTGCTGGCAGGCCGCGATGAGCCTGGCCAGCTCCTGAATCTCGGCACCGTGCGTCAGTGCCATGATTCCTGCCCCGCCAGGACCCGGAGGGCCAGCCGGCGCTCCAGTTCAAGCCCCGCGTCGAGGGACAGGTCCATCCCTCGTACCACCGCCTCTTTGGCCAGTCGAAGGGCAGACTGGGGTTGGGATGCCAGGCGCTGGGCCAGGGCCAGCGCCTCGGCCAACAGCATCGCCTCTGGCACCACCTGATGCACCAGGCCGAGGTCATACGCTTCCTGGGCGGAGAGCCTCCGGCCCCGCATCAACATGTCCAGTGCTACTCCCAGCGGGACGGTGCGGGGCAACGTCTGAGTAGCGCCGGCGGCGGGGATGAAGCCGAGGCCGGTCTCGGGGAGGCCGAACTGGGCTGACGGTGCGGCCAACCGCAGGTCGCAGCAGAGGGCAATTTCCATTCCGGAGCCCAGCACGTGGCCGTGCAGGGCGGCGATACACGGCTGGGGTAGGCCCAGCAACAGGCCCCAGACGTCCCGCTCCCACCGTACTTGCTGGGCGATGGTTGCCGAGGGTGCGGAGCCGAACTCGGAGAGGTCCGCGCCGGCGCAGAAGGCACGCCCCTCTCCGCGCAACACGAGCACTGCCACTTCGGGGTCGTCCCTGACCGCCGAGAGCACTTCGTAGAGGTCGTCCCGCATCTGCACGTTGTAGGCGTTCAGGGCGCGGGGACGGTCCAGGGCCACGATGGCGATGGTGCCCTGCTTGTCATAAGTGAGGGTGTCCAAAGTGTCAACCTCTGCCTCAGGCCTTGGGTGCAACCAGGGGCACCGACCGGGCCATGAGGTCATCCCAGGATAGCTCGGTGCTCAACTGGCCGATAGCCGATAGGGAATGGGCGTCGCTGTTCGACAGCATCATGAGGCCGTACTGGCGGGCCACCTCCTTCACGTGGGCCGCGTCAATGTGGCTGTGCAAGCCGTTGTCTACCTCGATGCCCTGCAGGCGCTCCAGTCCCTCGAACTCGTGCTTGCCTACGGGGTGAGCCAGGAAGCGGAACACCCGGCCATCAGGCAGATAGAGCTCGACCTCCTGGTGCCAGTCCACCTCGATCTCCTGGCCGGGGATTACCAGTAGCTGGCCTGGAAAGAACTGCTCGACCAGGCGCTTGATCTCGTAGCCCACCTCCTTGTTGTGGTGCTCGGTGGAGGCGATGCCGTCCAGCCCGCGCTGCTGTGCGTAGTGGACGATCTCGGCCACCACGTCGCGAGTGACGGGCCCCAGCGAGATGGCTTCCAGGGGGTGGGTATGCAGGTCGAATCGCACGGATCACTCCCCCGAAAAATGGGGCGGGCGCTTCTCTCGCCAGGAGCGCAGCCCTTCCTCACGGTCATCGGTGGAAAACAGCAGGAAGTACAGGTCGGCCTCCAGGCGCAGGCCCTGTTCCAGCGTGTGGTCCAGTCCCTTCAGCGCAGCCTCCTTGACATAACGAAGAGCTATGGGCGCTTTCTCGGCCAGGCTGTTTGCCCAGGCAATGGCCATTTCGGACAGGGCCCCGGATGGCACCACCTGGTGCACCAGGCCGATGCGGGCTGCTTCCTCTGCATCTACTATGCGTCCGGTCAGTAGCATCTCCAGTGCCCGGCTGCGCCCCACCAGCCTGGGCAAGCGCTGGCTGCCACCGTCCCAGGGGAGTGTGCTGCGGAGCGCGTGTGTCAAACCGAAGCGGGCCGATGAGTCGGCTAACCGCAGGTCGCAGGCTAGAGCCAGCTCCAGACCCTGGTCCAGGCAGTCCCCCTGGATGGCTGCGATCACCGGCACGGGGAGGGCTGCCAGGGCACAGGCAGCAGCGGTCTGCGTGAAATAGAGCTCACGGTCCTCACCCAGAGGCGCGTCCTCTGTCCCAGTACAGAAGTTGTCCCCTTCAGCGCGCAGGACCGCTACCCGCACCGTGCTGTCCTGGGCGGTTTGCGCACACGCGGCGCGAAGCTCGGCGGCCATAGCCGGGTCCAGGCGGTTGCACCGTTGTGGACGGCTCAGGGTCAGCCATGCGGCGCCGCCTTCGTGCCGGCAGTGAATAGCTGTACCGTTAGACATTCTAGCTGGGGCGAAGCCCAGGCCATAATAGGTTAGGCTCAATGTGGTGTCAAGGGCGGCTTGTAACGCCGAGGGGCCCATGCTATAATCGCGGTTTGGCGAGAAGGCGGAATACTGGATGGAAGTCCGGCTAATAGCATATACACCCCAACCTGAACTTACCATTGCCGCAGCCGCCAGGCTTTCTACCACCAACTCCAAGGCCACCGAGCTCCTGGACAGAATGACCCCAGAACGGGCCAACGCCTTGATTGACCGGCTACTTACCTCCGGCCATCTTTCCCCCTTTGAGCATGCCAGCTTCACTTTTGGCATTGACGGCATCTCCCGGGCCACCAGCCATCAGCTCGTGCGTCACCGCCTCGCCAGCTACACACAGCAGAGCCAGCGCTACGTGTCCGTCAAGCAACTGAGCTACGTGACCCCGCGGAGCATCGAGGAGCGGCCGGAGTTGCTGGACAGATACCGGCAGGCGATGGCCGCTAACCATGGCCTTTACCGCGAGATGCTCCAGGCAGGTATACCAGCGGAGGATGCCCGTTACCTTCTTCCCAACGCGGTGGAGACGCGCCTGGTGATGACCATGAACGCCCGGGAGCTGATGCATGCCGCTTCTGTTCGGCTATGCCTGAGGGCGCAGTGGGAGATAGTCCATCTGTTTGAGCAGATCAAGATCGAGGTTGACAAAGTGGCGCCGCGCATTGGGGCGGAGCTCAAGCCCAAATGCTTCATGCAGGGGTACTGTGACGAGGCGGAGACCTGCGGCCTCCTGCCTACCCTCAACTAATGACCGGAAGGAGGAGCACGGTCAGGACACGGGGATCCCGAACACTCGGGACCCTCTTTTTTTGGAGTGGAGGTAATGACAGCACAGATTATTGATGGCAACCAGATCGCTGCGTCCATCAGGGCGGAGACTGCCGAAGAGGTGCGCAAGCTCAAGGCCAGGGGAGTGAACCCCGGCCTGGCGGTGGTCCTGGTGGGCGACAACCCGGCTTCACAGGTCTATGTGCGGAACAAGGGGAAGGCTTGTGAGGAGATCGGCATCTTCAGCGAGACCATACACTTGCCCGCGACGGCCTCCGAGGCGGAGGTCCTGGAGTTGGTGGGGCGGCTGAACAACGATCCCAAGTTCCACGGAATCCTGGTGCAGTTGCCCTTGCCCAAGCAGATAGACGAGACCAAGGTGCTGTTCGCGATGTCACCTGACAAGGACGTGGACGGCTTTCACCCGGTGAACGTGGGCAAGCTGCTTATCGGCGAGCCAGTATTCATGCCCTGTACCCCCGCCGGTGTCCAGCAGATGCTGGTCCGCAGCGGGAACAGCCCCGAGGGGAAACACGTGGTGGTGTGCGGACGAAGCAACATCGTGGGCAAGCCCGTGGCTGCCATCCTGATGCAAAAGAGGCCCGGAGCCAACGCCACGGTCACTATCTGCCATACCGGCACGCGTAACATGACCGAGATAACTCGCCAGGCGGACATCCTTATCGCCGCGGCGGGCAGCCCGGCCTTCATCAAGGCGGACATGGTGAAGGCCGGTGTGGTAGTGATAGACGTGGGCGTCAACCGGGTGGACGACCCCACCAGGAAGAGCGGCTTCCGCCTGGCGGGGGACGTGGACTTCGACGCCGTCAAAGAGAAGGCAGCGGCTATCTCTCCCGTTCCAGGCGGGGTAGGCCCCATGACCATTACCATGCTCATGGCCAACACGGTGAAAGCTGCCAAAATGCACTCGGGTCTGGCATAGCAGGTAGCGGGCCGACAAGAGACGGCCACCTGCGCCCAGGAGCGAACCTAAGTATTGAAAGGAGATCCTATGCCCTACGATGCCACCAACATGAAGGACTGGGAGATCGGGCAGGCTGCTGAGGTCAATATGCCGGCCCCAGAGGAATGGAGGACACGGCTTGGCCTCCAGAAGGATGAGCTTATCCCCTACGGCAAAATATGCCGTCTGGACTTCATGAGAATCCTGGAACGGTTGAAGGACAGGCCCGACGGCAAGTACGTCGAGGTTACCGCCATCACCCCCACGCCCCTGGGTGAGGGGAAGACCACCACCACCATGGGCCTGATGGAAGGCCTGGGCAAGCGTGGCAAGAACGTAGGTGGCGCCATCCGCCAACCTTCGGGTGGCCCCACCATGAACATCAAGGGGACGGCTGCGGGCGGTGGCAACGCGCTACTCATCCCCATGACCGAGTTCTCCATGGGGCTGACGGGTGACATCAACAACATCATGAATGCCCACAATCTGGCCATGGTGGCGCTGACCGCCCGGATGCAGCATGAGCGCAACTACACCGACGAGCAGCTTCAGCGGCTCACCAGGATGCGTCGCCTGGATGTAGATCCCACCAGGGTGGAGATGGGTTGGATAATAGACTTCTGCGCCCAGAGCATGCGCAATATCGTGATCGGACTCGGCGGGCGCATGGATGGCTACACCATGCAGTCCAAGTTCGGCATTGCGGTCAGCTCCGAGGTCATGGCCATGCTGTCCATCGTCCGGGACCTGGCCGACCTGCGCGCGCGGATGGACCACATCACGGTCGCCTTCGACAAGCGAGGCAAGCCGGTAACCACGGGGGACCTGGAAGTGGGTGGCGCTATGACCGCCTTCATGGTGGAGAGCATCAACCCCACCCTCATGTGCACCGCGGAGTACCAGCCCTGTATGGTGCATGCCGGCCCGTTCGCCAACATCGCCGTGGGGCAGTCCTCCATCATCGGGGACCGGGTTGGCCTCAAGCTGTTTGACTACCACGTCACGGAGAGCGGCTTCGGTGCTGACATCGGCTTCGAGAAGTTCTGGAACGTCAAGTCTCGCCTGAGCGGGCTTAAGCCCAACGTGTCGGTGGTAGTGGCCACCATCCGTGCCCTGAAGATGCACGGTGGCGGGCCCCGCGTGGTGGCGGGGCTTCCTCTGCCCGACGAATACACCAAACCCAACCCTGGGCTGGTGGAGAAGGGACTGGGCAACCTCCTGCACCACATCAATACCGTCAAGGCCTCCGGCATCAGACCCGTGGTGTGCATCAACTCCTTCCACACCGACACGAAAGAGGAGGTCGCCATAGTCCGGAAGGCGGCCGAAGCGGCCGGCGCACGCTGCGCCCTTAGCGAGCACTGGCTTAAGGGCGGCGACGGAGCCCTGGAGCTGGCCGATGCTGTGATGGATGCCAGCAAAGAGAACGCCGACTTCCAGTTCCTCTATCCCATGGACACGAAGCTGCGGGACCGGGTCAAGAAGATAGCCCAGGTGGTCTATGGGGCGGATGATGTTTCCTGGACCTCGGAGGCCGACGAGAAAGCCAAGGCGCTAGAGGCTGACCCCAAGTACAACGACTACGCCACGATGATGGTGAAGACCCATTTGAGCCTCACCCACGACCCCGCCCGCAAGGGTGTACCCAAGGGGTGGACACTTCCCGTCCGGGATGTGCTTATCTACTCGGGCGCCAAGTTCCTGTGCCCCATGACCGGCGCTATCAGCCTCATGCCAGGGACCAGCTCTGACCCGGCTTTCCGTCGCATTGACGTGGACGTGAAGACGGGCAAAGTGCAGGGCCTGTTCTAGGCTATCTCGCAGCCCCTTCCAGTTATAATCGGGGACACAGGAGGCTGGACTATGGCCCTTTCCCATGAACAGTTCGCTCAGTTCGAGGGCATCTTCTACCCCCGGTCTGTCGCCGTGGTCGGCGCTACCGCCGACCGGCGAAAGATAGGCTACGGCTACATGTACTCTATTTACTCGGCCAACTACCAGGGCAAGCTCTATCCGGTGAACCCCCGGGCCGAGCCTGTACTGGGCCTCCCTGGCTATGCCAGCCTCAAGGACATACCGGGGCCGGTGGACCATGTTATCGTGTGTATCCCTGCCAGCAACGTTATCGCTCTTCTCAAGGAGTGCGGGACCAAAGGGGTGAAGTCGGTCCAGTTCTTCACCGCTGGCTTTCGGGAGCTCGGCACCGAGGAGGGGTGGCGGTTGGAGGGCGAGGTGGTGAAGGAGGCCCGGAGCAACGGGTTACGCCTCATCGGACCGAACTGCATCGGCGTTTACTCTCCCGAGATCCGGTTACCCTACGGCGTTACAGGGTTTGTGGGCGAAGTTGGCCCGGTGGCCGTCATCTCTCAGAGCGGCGGCCATGCCGACAGCATACTGGAGCTGGGGCTGCGTATGGGCGTCCGCTTCAACAAGATCGTGAGCTACGGCAATGGAAGTG
This sequence comes from Chloroflexota bacterium, assembly GCA_016190505.1. Lineage (GTDB taxonomy): Bacteria > Chloroflexota > Dehalococcoidia > JACPQK01 > JACPQK01 > JACPQM01. Next base: position 57,008 of record JACPQM010000002.1, read on the forward strand.
ACCTGGACAGCACCGACTATCTAGAGTACCTGGCCCAGGACCCTCGGACCCAGTACGTCGGGGCTTACATGGAAGGGGTCAACGACAGCCGTCGCTTTATGCAGGTAGCTCGAGGCCTCACCCGGGAAAAGCCATTCGTCGTGTGGAAGGGGGGGCTTACCGAAGCGGGTGCCCGGCAGACCAACTCCCACACCGGCTCGCTGGCATCCCCGGCAGGGGTCTGGGCTGGCGCGCTTAGGCAGGTGGGGGCGCTTCAGGTAATGAGCATGGAGGACCTGGACGATACCCTGCTCGCCTTCCAGCAAGTGGGGCGGTTCACAGGCACCAGGCTGGCTGTGGTCACTGGGATGACGGGTGGCGGTGGTGGACAGAGTGTGTCGTCGGCGGATGCGTGCTCTCGGGCTGGCTTCTCGTTGCCTGCCCTGGCGCCCTCGACGTACGCCAAACTGACCGAGGTCGTGCCCCCGGTGGGCAGCATTCTGCGGAACCCGCTTGACATAAGTGGAGTGGGCTGGAACCTGGACAACATCCTGGGCTGCCTGGAGGCGATCGCCTCCGACCCGGCGGTGGACATGCTCATGGTGCATCACCGCATCTACCGGTCCCATTCCTTCATGTCCCACGAGGCTTTTCGCAGCATGAACTCGTCCCTGGCCAGCTTCCGCCAGCGGATAGGCAAGCCACTGGTGCTCGTATCCAATGCGGGCGTCCTGGACACGGATGTACAGCGTCTGGCCGTTGAGGAAGAACTGGTCGCCGATGGCTTACCGGTGTTCCCGACCTTCGAGCGCGCGGCCAATGCCGTGGGCCGGGTGAGCCACTACTGGCGCGATATCCACGGTCGCTCCATCGAGATGGGCCAAACACCCTCCTCCCCCCTTGTGGGGGAGGGCTGAGGTGGGGGGTGGCGCTGCGCCTCACCCCCATCCTGACCTTCCCCCGTCCCGGGGGAAGGGACTTGATCCCGATCCCAGGTGACTCCGACACCACTACGTGTAACGGGGAATGAGGTGCTACCAAAGCACAATGAACACCTCTGATTTTGACTACCTCCTACCGCCTGAGCTCATCGCCCAAATGCCAACCGAGCCCCGCGACCATTCGCGCCTGCTGGTGCTGCGCCGCTCCGACGGTTCGCTAGCGCACCGGCGCTTTTACGAGCTGCCCGACTTCCTGGAGCCGGGCGATCTGCTGGTGGTCAACGATAGCCGGGTGATACCGGCCCGCCTTATCGGGCGCCGTCCCACTGGCGGGCGAGTCGAGCTACTACTGGTGCGCCGAGAGCAGGACTTGGTCTGGGAGTGCCTGGCGTGGCCCGGCCGACGCCTGCGCCCTGGAACGCAGTTTGTGTTCGATGGCTCGGGACTGCACGCCGAGGTGGTAGAGCACGCGCTCAGCGGCGCCGTCAAGGTGGCATTCTCCGAAGATCCTCCGCTGGACCGGCTCGGCCAGGTGGCTCTGCCCCCTTACATCCACCAGCCCCTGGCCGATCCGGAACGCTATCAGACCATTTACGCTCGGAGCGACGGCAGTCTGGCCGCCCCCACGGCGGGGCTGCACTTCACTCCGGAGTCGCTGGATGCCCTCCAACGTCGCGGCGTAGGCGTGTCCACCGTCACACTCCACATCGGGCCAGCCACGTTCCTACCGGTGCGGACGGAGGACCCAACCCGGCACGTTGTGCCTCCCGAGTGTTGCGAGCTTTGCGAAGCTACTTGCGCCGCCATTCGCCAGGCCAGGGCCGCAGGCAAGCACGTGGTGGCGGTAGGCACTACGGTGGTGAGAACGCTGGAAAACGCCGCACTTAGTTCGGCGAACGGGCACCTGTGCTCATTCTCCGGCTGGAACAACCTGATGGTCTTGCCCGGCCATGAATTCAGGGTGGTGGATGCCCTTATCACCAACTTCCACCTGCCCTGGAGCACCAACCTGATGTTGGTGGCCGCCTTCGCCGGGTGGGAGCCAGTCCGGGCTGCCTACGCCGAAGCCATCGCCCAGCGCTACCGCTTCTACTCCCTGGGCGACGCGATGCTGGTTCTGTAGATGGGCTGTTCTGGTCAAGACAGCCGTCATGGAGTACGATATACGTAGACCTACGGATACGGAGGAATCCGGTGGCATTGACGAAAAGGGTAGAGGTCCTGTTTGACCCCAGGGAGTACCGGCTTATCGCGGCGATCGCTCAGGCGCGGGGGGAGACCGTGGGCGCCTTGGTCAGAAAGGCGGTGGAGCTGCTCTACCTGAAGCCGACCCGCGAGGAGCGTAAGGCGGCAGTGGAGGCCCTTCTTAGCGAGCAGAGTGATGTAACGTGGGAAGAAGCCAAACACGTGCTGGAAACGCAAGTGGGGCGACGGTTTGAAGCTTCTTGATACCAGCATCATTATCTATGCTCAGGGCAGGCCCCATAGGTACTACGAACCCTGTCGTGCTCTCGTTGCGCGGTTGGTCAACGGCTCCGACGAATACGGGGTAGATACCGAGCTTCTCCAAGAGGTCCTCCATGTCTATGGCCTTCGTGGTGAGCGCGCCCGGGCGTTTAGGACCTTTGACAGGCTCATTACGCTGTTCCCAAGGCCCTTCCCCATAACCGCCGAAGAAATGTCCCTGGCGCGGCAGTTGTTTGAGCAGTACCCGGTGTTGTCTTCCCGGGATGCCATCCATATTGCCGTGGTCTTCACGCAGCGTTTGGAGGGCATCGTCACCACTGATGCGGCCTTTGGCGCAGTCCAGGGGGTTACCGTTTACGACCCGCTGACTTTGACCTCAGAGGCACCGTAGGAACTCTGGCCGGCGATTGGTAGTATCATGAGTATGGTTATTGATGCTATCACAGAGGTGCACCATGGCAAGGACGAGAACTACTGAGAAACTATCCGTAACGTTGCCCCAGGCACTAGCCAGCGAGCTTAGGCGGCTAGTGCCTTCCGGCGAGATAAGCGCCTTTGTAGCAGAGGCAGTAACAGAAAGCCTCGCCCGTCGGCGCTTCCAAGAGGCCCTGGACAAAGGAATAGGCGCATGGACCGATGAGAACCACCCCGACCTGATGACGCCGGAGGATTCAACGGCGTACGTCCGGGCACTCCGGCACCCAAGCCGGTGGCGCGGCGCAGACCGCGATACCGAAAATGACAAGTAGCCGAGTGCTATCTTGTGTGATTGATACGGACGTCGTGATTGACGCGCTCCGCCGCTGCCCCCACTCTGGTCCGCTCTTGGAGTCCTGGGCCGCACGCGGGCTTCCCGCCGTGAGCGCAGTTACCTACCCTGGAGGTGTACCAGGGACTGAGGCCAGGTGAAGAGGCTTCCACCGAGGTTTTCTTGGAGGGACTGGCCACCGTTCCTGTGGATGCTCACGTAGGGCGTCGGGCTGGTTTACTCCTTAGCGATGCCAAAGCAAGTGGACTCACCGTTGGCATCGCCGACGCCATCATAGCGGCCACCGCCCTGATGCTGGACGTGCCCCTGCTGACCAACAACGTGCGCCATTACCTTAGTATTCCAGGGCTGGATGTGGTGAAAGGGGCACCAGCGTGAGCGCCGGAGGCTTGGGCCGTCGCTCAATGCTACCGTTTCTACTTGGGCCACGGGATGCCCATTCTGTAGGTTGGGGCTTCTAACCCGACCCGCGTGGGTGGGGGGCAAACCGTAGGGGCGAACGGCCGTTCGCCCCTACGTCTGTCATACCCGAGGTATCAACTAAACCTGCCCTAGGAGAGCCAATGGCTGTTCCTCAGCCGTGAGCCTTGCCGACGCCTACAAGCGGCCTATATGCAGGCAACCGGCCTCACCGAAATCTACAGCTACGATAAGGACTTCGACCGCGTGGAAGGGATGGCGCGGGTGGAGCCGGAGTAACCTTTCTGATTGGATAGGCGAGGGCACCCGAACGCTCCTACTCCCTGAACGCTGACGCCGTGCTCGGGTCTAGCGATGCTGGCTTTTCTCTCGCACCTCTTGCGCAATGCGGCCGTACTCTGTTGCCCTTTCTGAAGAATACTGGTTAACAAACGCGGCGATGCCGGCAAGCGACCGCGCGCGGTCGAAGAATTCGTGAGGGTGGTTTGCAGCTCTGTGGAACATTGCTCTCCATCTTCTCCTCTTTGAGCGGGGCGGTAAAGCTTTCCCATTCACAACAAGGCCGGTCACCGTTTGCCGTCCCCCTTGTCCCACAATCCTGGTCTTCCTATCATTAATCGTGAATCCACCTTGACGGAGGATCTCTCGAAGGCAGGCTACATCTTCTGAAATGAAATGCCTGGCGCCAGAGAACACGATGTCGTCTGCGTATCTCGTGTAGGTGCAGTTCCATTCGGCTGCCTGCCTGCTAAGCCGCTCGTCAACTGACAGGAAGACGAGATTGGCCAGAGCGGGACTAGTCGGAGCACCTTGCGGTAGCCCACCATCCAAGGTGCAGAGCCCCCCCAGTTGCCTACATATTTCCTCCGGGAAGCCGAATGAGGCAAACACCGCCTCAACCTGTTGCAGAGTCACGCTAGGGAAGAAGTCCTTGACGTCCACGACCATGACGTTCTTGTTCTTGCAGTGAGCCCTTCCGTTGTCGAATATGCTACGTCCCCTTACGAACCCCATTACGCATTCAGGCATTCTTTCTTTGCTACAAATGTGTCCATTGATCCACGTCTGGATTAGTTTCAGGAATCGCCTTGGCGCCACAATCGCTCTGGTCCCGCCCCCTTGTTTGTTGATGGTGAACCTTCGGTAGTAGTGCTCCGCCCGCTTCTGCATTGCAGCGATGAGTCTGGGGGAAACCCCGAACATGTACGGGAGGCATTTGCGGTGAACCAGCGGAGGCAAGCCTCTCGAGTACAGGCTGACTGCCAGCGAACGTTCGTCAGGAGTCAAGTCAAGTTCGCCAGCTAGGACATCTATTGACTCAGGCTCCCGTGGAAGGGACACAAGGAGGGGCAGGGGGTTCATGGTCCGTTATTCCAATCTCACTTTGATTGCTTGGAGAGACTGCGAGCGGGTAGCTCGCAGGATCTTCTACGGGGAGTCTTGCACCACGGGCGACGAAGCATCGCCCAGGCCACTAGTCTCCCCTGCCGCCTCCTTGCTGACGTCAATTAGGTGCAACAGACGGAGAACATCCCGCCTGCGTCCCATTTCCCGCGTGCCCGCGAATCCGAGTCCTCTTGCCGTCAATACCCATTTGTCATTGGGAAGCCTACGTACTAGCCCCAATCTCTCTAGGGACACAACTGCCTCTCTTGTGGCTCTGAGCACACGTTCGATGTCGTCGTCTGCCACCGGCTGCAACACGCCCACGCCATTAAGTAACGTCAGCATTTGCCTGGCTGTCGTCACAACTTCATTCGTTGGTGGCGTCCCGGTGGGCTTACCCATTCTCTAGGCGGCGCAGGACTTTTGCCGCCTTGGCTTTCTGAATGCGTGGAAGGAGCACCCTTGTCCAGACTTGTGCAGGCCGCGAATAGTCCACAAACTTGACCTCAGCGCTGAAGTCGCGCGCCGCTTTTCGAGGACCTTGGGCGATGTAAGAGCTGCGCTGCCGGAGATATTGTTTCTCGAAAAGGATGACCATTTTGGGGCAGAGATCTTGCCTCAACGCAAAGTAACCGAGTTCAGCGATTGAACCGGGACTATCTGGGATAATCACGATTAGGTCGGAATCCTTGGCCATGAAAGCTTCAAGGTGCGTCAGGGTGAAACCCGACTTGAGTTTCCTCTTGACTGCCGCGATAACGCCCTCGTGCTCTGCTTTGACTGCAAGACCCTCAAGGTTGCAGCGACTAATGAGCTCCTGCCGCAGTGTTGCCGACGGCCTGTTCGCTGTCAGGTCAGGGCCCATCACGAAAACGGTCAATGATGACGATCTTATGTATTCGTCGGCCAGTCCGGCGACCTGCCTGACAAAACTTAATGAGTCCTCACGCATCTCCGCCGAATTCCTGTGGTATGCTTCGACCGCAAGCACCCATAGTGTAATAACGCCTCGGCACCCAGTCAAGGCGAATGGACATCAACTTCACGTTGACGATTCTGCACGTGTTGAGGTCTCATTATTAAGGTAAGCTGCAATCGGACGTTTACGGTGCCTCCTCTATCTGGGTGAGGTCGTCGTAGCCGACAGCGCGGTAGACGCGGTTCTGGGCGGCGATGAACCGGCAGGGCTTGCTGGGGTCGGCGTTGAAGTGCTGGTGCACCGTCCGGGGCGGGATGTAGACGCAGTCCCCTTCCTCCCACTCCCACTTGGACGGCGACTCCGACATGCGCCAGGTGTAGACGTCGCCAATGTCGGCCTCCACGTCCCAGTGCAGGTCGTAGCCCTTGCCCTCGACGATGTAAAGGCACTCCTCGGCCGAATGGCAGTGCTTGCCCGACCGCTCGCCGGGAGCTAGTTCCTGCATGTAGGCGTCAACGGTCTCCACCCGGACGTTGTCCATGTCCTGGTTGACCAGCCACTTTATCTTCCCCTGGGGGGTGTCCTCCCAGGGCATCTGCCAGGGTTTGACCACCTTCATGCGAGTGCTGTTGCGCTGCTCGAGGGTGCTGCCGCGGTCCAGTCGTTTCTGGTAAAAGTCCGAGGTCGTCTTTCCTTGTTGCCAGCGCTTGGCTTCTTCCCAGGGCATGATTGTCCTCCTAAAGGGCCGATTGAGCCACTCGCTCGCCCTTTGACAAGCTCAGGGTGAGCGGGCCAGAACACCCCCGCTCATGGTGAGCCTGTCGAACCACGAGCGGGTGCGGAAGTGAGCGAAAGTTACGCCTTGTCTGGGGCGTGGTCTGGCGGGCGGTAGCCTGTCTCCTCCTTGGGGCGGTTCTCCACCGTCCGCTGGTTGAGAAGGTTCAGGAACATGTACAGCGGCTTGGACTTGATGACCACGGCCCGCGCGGGATGTTGTGGGTCATCGTTGAAATGCTGGTGGACGCAGTCGTTGTTGACGATGACCACGTCGCCGGCCTCCCAGTCGTAGCGCTTGCCGTCATGGATTTCGTGCCCTTTGCCCTCCAGGATGTAGAACATGGCCTCGTTCTGGTGGCCGTGTTTCTGGGAGCGGGCTCCGGGCGCGAAGTCCTCCACGTGGATGAAGATGGTCTGGGTAGGCGATGTGGCCGGCACCACCATGTCCTTGTTCCAGTGGCCTGGGCCGGCATCCCAGGGCCTCTGGCTGGCCTTGATGACCCGAGGGGCCTTCTTGATTCTTTCGCGCTCGGCCTCGAGGCCGTAGTCGCCGCTCTCGATGCTGCGTACAAAAATGCGTGCCACAGTCACCTCCTAGGCTCAATATAGGCCATATAATACCAGAACAGGGGCCGCGGCAGAAGTCTATCACCTCGCCGCCACGGGGACAAAGAAACAACGGGGATTACCTTCAGGAATCCCCGTTGCGCAGGCGGCCCGCTCTACTTCGTCAGGCCTCTGACCCCCTGCTGTCCCCCTTCACTGTGTTCAGGGCAGGCTCCTGCCCAGGGGGACCATAGGGGTGGCCTCGTGGCGCGCCGTTGACCATCCGTCAGGCAGCGCGCTTCTCCCGTACTGTCTCCACCACGACTTTGACGCCCCGGATGGTGCCGGAAACAGCGTCCCGGACCGTATCGCCAGTCTTGTCGCTGATGTCGTAGGCGGCCTGGACCGCCGCTGTAGCTACGGCACTGGCTGCCTGGGCGGTGTCCACACCGACGCCCTTGGCAGTGTCAATCGCGCCTTCAACGGCATTTCGGGCGACATTGGCGACGTCTCCGCCCATCTCGGCGGAACTTTTTACCATCTGTCGGGCTGCCCCCTCAGCAGCCACGATGCTATTCTGTCCCGCCTCGCTGGCTCCCGTCATGACACCAGTGATAGTGGCCTTGGCCACTGATCCCAAATCGCCGCCGACCTCCCGTGCCGCCTGAATGGCACCCCGGGAAACCTCGGAGACTGCGGTCTCCAGACTGACCCCAATTGAAGCCGCGCCTCGAATGGCGCCCTCAACAGCCCCACGACTTGCTGAGGCGACCTCTCCGCCCGCTTCGGAAGTCCCTTTAATGGCCGTTATCACCACGTCGCGGAGCACCACGGTGGTCGTCGTCACGATTTCCCCGGCGCCCTGAATCACCCCGATTACGGTGGTCTTGGCCAGGCTGCCGAGGTCACCGCCCACTGACCGTCCTGCCTCTATGGCTCCGCGGGTGGCGTCCACCACCAGTTTCCCTGCCTCGGCGCCAACTGCCCGGGTGCCCTGCAATGCCCGCATCGAAGCGTCGCGGACAATGTCAATGGTCAAGTTGGCCGCCTGACCGGTGCCGGACAGGACTCCCATGAGGCTGTTCTTGACCGAGTTGCCTATCTTACCCAACACCTTCTCTCACCCCCTCAATAGCGCATTTTAGAGCAAACCACACGCTCCATGCGGGCCGCCTTCACCTTTGCGCTATTCTCTCCTATTATATCAGGTGGGCAGCTTACGCTTCAGGGGTGTGATCAGGCAGAGGTGGGCAAAGCTGCACTCGGCCGGAGTCCGGGGGGCTACCATGCGGGTTCAGGTTTTCAACCCTTCGGGCTTGAGCCCTCTAGAGCTTGCCCTGTCCGCATCCGCAGAGCGGACTCCGATGCTTTGCTCGGAGAGTGGAGCGAAGGGGCGAAGCCTGTCCCGATGCATCGGGATGCCCGCGCCAGTATCGTGTAAGCAGGCAGAACTTTGGGCGTAACATGCGACCCCCGCGTGAGTAACCTTCGGGAGCAGGTTTCAAACCTGCTCCCGCCAGGGGTGGGGTTACCCTGCCCCTACAGCTATTATTGCTTGGCCCCAGCAGGTGAGGCGGCAGATTTGGAAGCTTTTTCCAGTTCCAGGAGCCAATCCGGCGGCTTGAGCTGGCCGCAGGCCACGTCCTCCACGGCCTTCTCGATGGGCCCCTGGGTCTCGTAAGGGATGATGCCAGCCCTGAGCAGGGCCAGCGCCGGGGGCTGGCCGATGGCCTCGCACACCAGCGCCTGGCAGTCGTGAAGCATGGGGACTATCTTCTGGATGCGGGCCTCGTGCTCGTTCTTGCAGATCTCAGGGCCATTGCAGAAGTTCTTGACGTTGCGGGCCTCGAGGAAGTGCACCCCTCGGGGTCCACCTTCGTAGATCAGGAACTCGTCTACCCAGCCAAAGTGCTCGTTGACCAGACCTTCGCCCTTGGTGGCCACGGCCACCCGAACGCTGGGTTGTCAGCCGCCTCGCCCCCGCATTGCGCCGGCATGCATTCCAGGCATAGGAACATGTTCTCCTTGTCACAAGCTGTCTCACCCATGCAATTATATCCTGCTGAGGGGGTGCAGGCTATAGCCAGTCCGGCGGTTGGAGGGTGCCCCGGGCCACCTCGGCCACGGCCTTTTCGATGGTGTCGTAGGCGATGATGGGCTTGATGCCGGCCTGGGACAGGGCCGCCGCCGGCTCGCGGCCAATGCGGCTGCAAAGCACGGCCTGGCAGTCAATGAGCATGGCCACAATCTTCTGGATACGGGTAGCCTCGTCATCGTCGCAGTCGGCGGGGCCGTGGCAGAAGCGCTCGACGTCCCGTACCTCGACCAACTTCACACCTTCGGGCCTGGTCTCATAGACCAGGAACTCGCTGGCATGGCCGAAGTGCTGGTTGACTAGGCCACTGCCCTTGCTGGCGACGGCCATACGGACCCTGGGTAGAGGACCGTCCTCGACGACGCGCTCCTTCTCCTCCCGCTGCTCGGATATGGTGGCCGAGACGCGCTCCATGACCTCCTGCCGCTTCTCCGCTAGCAGCGTTGCGGCCACAGCGCAGCCCTGGTGCTGAGCGAACTCCTTTGAGCGGTCCTGCCCCAGCAGGCCCACGGCGTCGGCGCGGCACTGGCGGCAGTGACGCATCTGGCGCACGTCGCCCTCGCACAGGTCGCGTACCCGCCGCACCTCCTCGAAGGTGGGGGCACGCCGCTCGTCGCCGAACTTGGTGCCGGGCACCGGGATCAGGGGCATGACGTTGACGATGAAGGGACCGCGGTTCTTGACCTCACGCACCAGGGTGGGGATGTGGTCGTCGTTGACGCCGGGTGTCATCACGATGTTGACCTTGCACAGGATGTCGTGGTCCTGCAGCATCTCCAGACCGAGGAGCTGACGCGACAACAGAAGCTCCGCCCCTTCCCGGCCCCGCAGGGTCTGGCCCCCGAAGAACACCCAGCGGTAGACCTCTGTGGCGATAGCCGGGTCCACGGCGTTCATGGTGACCGTCACGTGGTCTACGTTATGGGCCTTGATCTCGTCCACGTAATCGGGGAGCATGAGGCCGTTGGTGGACAGGCAGGCTTTGAGGTCGGGGAAGCGGCCAGCGATGAGCTCGAAGGTACGGAAGGTCTTGTCTGGGTTGGCCAAGGGGTCGCCGGGCCCGGCGATACCCACCACGCTGAGCTGGGGTAGCTGGGACATGACCAGCGCCACGCGCTCTACGGCCTGCTCGGGGGTCAGTACCTTGCTGGTCACGCCCGGGCGGCTCTCGTTGAGGCAGTCGTAGGCGCGGTTGCAGTAGTTGCACTGAATATTGCACTTGGGGGCCACCGGCAGGTGCATGCGCACGTAGTGATGGTGCGCTTCCTCGCTGTAGCAGGGGTGCGTGGCCACGCGCCGGGCGACATCCTGAGGGACGGCCTGACTGTGGGTGGCGGTACTAATGCTTTTACTCAAGTTTCACCCCCTCGCCAGGAAAACTGAGAACTAGTTCCATACTAGCAAACCGCGTCGCGGTCTGTCAAAGCTTTGGAAGTGCCCGTGCTCAATGGGGCCAGATTAAATACCATCACCTGTCGGCTTGTGGTCCAGGCGTATCTGCCTAGCTTCATGTTCAGCGAAGGCTCCACGGATTCTGGGTGGTGGGGCGGTGCCAAGATGTTGACAGCGCAGGGACGGCAGTGTTATTATCATAGTCCCCGAGGGAAAGGATGGGACGAAACGGGGGAAGAGGAGGCGCAAGGCATGGTTAGAAATCACGTAGCCAACCATGCATGGCTGTTCCCTAGTTGCGCCCCTGTCAGCTCGGGGATGTGTGGCAAGTAGAGGAGGTGGCGGAGCTGACAGGGAACCGGACGCCGACGGCCCCGCGCCTTTCACCAACAAGCGGCTCCGTTTATTAACGGGCCCCATTCAGCTCTCAGAGCTGAAAGAGCGGGGCCCTCGGCTTGTACAAGGGCCGTGATTCCGAAGGCCGCCTCTCCTTCAAGTTGTTCCATTGCCCGCACGGGGAGCAAAGCTCCGGCCTTGCTCCGAACCCATTCGCCAAGTGGCTCCGGATTGTGCCCGTTTTTCCGACTCGCCTGAGACGCGTGAAGCCGTTTGGCTGAGGCGTTGGATCGGGGGGTTGGCGGTGGGGCGCTGGCAGCCAATGGGCGGGAACTCCCGAGAATCCAGATATGCGCCCGGTGGGATTTGAACCCACGGCCACCGATTCCGAAGTCTGTTAGTCGCTGTGCCAGAGGGTATCGCCAGATACGATTCAGCACTTTTGTGTCAAGCGCCGACGCGAGCGTTTGTATCTGGCGTGTCGCCTGGTGTCGGGCTGTCCCACGGAGTATGTGACCAAAATGTGACCACTTTTCTGTATCTGGTTTGAATCTGGGGGGCGCGCAGAACCAGGCCCCTACCCCCCCAGGGTGCCCGGAACCGCCAGTGGTGAGCCATCCTAGATACCCTTGCCGACTTGGTTCCTGCAAAAAGGGCTGGTGGTCAGCTAGGACCGGGGCTTGACATTGCGTAGCTGTGCACTAGACTAGCGGCGTACGGTTGCGGCTAGGGCGTACCGTTACTGGGCGTTGTTGTCAGCAGGGCACTCGTTCATTCGGGTCCGGCACGTTACGGGAGGTGCAACGTGGAACGCCAGCTAAGGCTCTTGTTGGCCATGTCTGGCGTCGTGGCTGTGGCGCTAGCAGCATGCAGCGTGTTTGAGGGGCCGACGCCTACACCCAATCTTCTCTTTGGACGGTATCTGCCCGGAGACAGCTCATTGGCGGCAACTCCCCTCGAGAAGTCAATGGCTGCCTATGATGCGGTATGGGCGTTCTTGGCTAGCAAGAAGGAGTGCAAGCGCGATCTGATTGAGTGGCAACGCAGAGGGTATGTCTGGCGGAGTATGAGTCTGGAAACAAGTGAGTCGCCAAAATATACTGTGACTGTGCACAGCCCAGAAGGTGTTGTGGCGGCTTGGAGCTACCGTGGGCCGGAACACAACGTGGTTCCAGTGAGTGGCTCCTGTGGCAAGTCGGCCAACCGCTAATGAGTGGTCCAAACTCTGAGAAGATGTCCAAGGCCAGACTCACCTTCGTTGCTACGGCGTGGGCGGGCTATTCTAGGCAGGTGAACATGTCGGGGGCCTGGTGAACGTGGTTCGGACGCTGCTTGGGGATACCTTGAGACGGGCGGCGATGGGTATGCCTCCCCCCCTGTGTAGCTAGTCAGCTATTCGTTACGTCTAGCCAGGTGGCGCCGGAATACCCGTCGCCCCCCTGCCTTCGCCCGGAATGGTGAGGTGCCCGAGAAGTTTTGCCCCAATTTGCTTGTCCCGGCCCGGCTTGGCTGGACGACTGAACACCCCCTAATGAGACAGGGGCGCGCCGACACCTGGACACTTGAACAAAGCTTCGCGCAATCTCACAACCTCACAGTTGACAACTCGGACACGCTCACAACAGCACAGGTGGACAACTGGACAGGCCCCAAGAAGGCTGTGGCGGGTGAGCTAGGCCCTACGCAAGCGGCGCCAGACCGTGGTCATGCTCATGGGGCTACACTGGCGGCGCGGTTCTGCGAAGGGGGTGAGCGCAAAGCTAAGCGGCGGGTGAGGACCACCCCCCCAGGGTGCCCGGATTCGTTAGGGAAGGACCATTCTAGATGTCCCTGCCGACTTGTTTGGTGAAAAAGGGGATAGACACGGGGGGCTACTGTGTAGCAGAATACGGGCGTCGGTGTGCGGGGCGGTAGCTGTCGGCGTTCCTCTTCTTGTTGGAGGTAGGTATGGAACCGGAAGCAGGGACACAACCACCGGAAGCCGATGATTGGGCGGCACGTATGTGGCAGGCCGTGGGACAAGCGCCGGAGCCACCAAAGCGACCGGCAGCACCACTTCGAGCGCGTTTGGCGGCAATTTGGCGCGGTTCACGGAACACGTTGATGCATCGCTGGTGGGTCGTGGTGGCCGTAGTCTTGGTAGCGGTCCTGACAACACGTGTCGTGCAACTGGAGGGGCGGCTTGCCAGGGTGGAGCGTACCCTAGGACAGCCTGGGGCGGAGAAGGGTGTTTCCGGTAGGGCAGTAGGGCCTACTACTTTGGAGTCCTTAGCGTCCCGTGTCAGCAAACTGGAAAGCGCCGTTGGGGGCAGTAGGCTTCCTTTCTCCCCTAGCCTGGGGTCGCGCCTGGACGCTCTCGAAGACACGGTCGGAGGCGGTAGTGTGGTCGGGCGTCTCCTGCAGGGTGGTAGCCTAGAGTCCCGTGTCAGCAAACTGGAGTCTGCCGTCAGTGACCTCAGAAGGTCAAGTGGGAGCGGACGCTTCCCGTACTAGAGGCTACGGGCCTTGCGGTCCTTGATAAGCGCGGCGACCGGTGGACCGCCAGGGTTGTCTCCCGTAGCGGACAGCTATGATGGGGGCTTGACATCGCGTGGCTCACCGCTACACTAGCGGCGTAGGTTGTCGCTGGCACAGCGTTTCGCTCCGGCGGTGTTCTTCTGAGGGGCAAGAGTGGAGGTGGGCCTTGGGCACCGGGAAATGGGCAGCAATCCTTCTTGTGGTGGCCGTGATGCTGGGCGCGTGTGGCCCTAGTGAGGAAACTATCCAGGCCACAGTCACCGCCAGGATCAACCAGGCTATCGGTGCCATACCCACCGCAACCCCCGCCTCCACTCCCACGCCTCAGCCTATCCCTACGCCTCTGCCGACGCCTACGCCGCCAGTGCAGATAAGCGCCGAGCAACTCAAGCAGATCGTTGACGAAGGCATTACCGCCCGGCTCAGCGACTTGCGCGGCGCTGCGGGACCGAAGGGCGAACAGGGACCGCCTGGAGCTACAGGCCCTGCGGGACCGAAGGGCGAACAGGGGTTGCAGGGGTTGCAGGGGTTGGAGGGGTTGCAGGGGTTGCCAGGACCTGTAGGCCCTGCCGGATCTCCTGGCCAGGTACGCACTTTTCATAACATAGTGGCTTTGAGGGATTCAATCGTTTACATCGAAGCCGGTGTCGTTCAAGGCACAGGTGTAAGGATTAGCCCCGACGAAATCCTGACGGCGTGGCATGTGGTCGCAGGGAAGAGCGGGGTTGTTGCCTCGGTCAAAGGTGTTGGATCGGTGTTCGCCACTGTATTTGGCTATGATTCCGCGAATCGAGACATCGCCTTACTAAAGATAGACGGGTCCACTGGCGGAACGTACGCCCCCATCCCATCCCGGCCCTTCGTGATGTCCGGCTCTGAGTCCCACGCGGTAGAGGCCATAGGTATGGAGGTTGTTGTCATTGCATATGACGGCAGCAGGTCGAAAACTACACCAATAGCGACGTTCGGACACATTGGAACACTATGGAGCTATGTCCCGGGTGATATTCTGCATGGTCAGATTGATGCTGCCGCCAAATCAGGTATGAGCGGCGGAGGGGTTTTCAACGTATACGGGGATTTGGTGGGCATACTTCTAGCAGGGTCCACGTCATTTCAAGGGGACACGATATACCTTAGTTACAGTGAGATCAACGAGGTGTTGGCAGACCTTCGCAATGGACTGAAGAGGTAGGGAGACGACGCACGGCTGTGTGAACCCTGCCCCCCCGGTATCCTGGTTTGACTCTTTGGACAGGTATCAGGCGAAGGGAGGCGTCCTATGCAGGTATGGGTCGTTGCGGCGCCCTTGCCGGCAGGTCGGGATTCGTAGCTGGTAAGCGGTCCCGGAGGGGGGGCCTATGCGTTTCCGACAACGGGCAACTTACGTTGGCATGCTCCTGCTCGTGTTGTCTCTAGCTTGCAATCGCTTCAACGATAGGGACTGCGGGGACTTCCCGACGTGGAGGACTGCACAGGACTTTTACCTGTCAGAAGGCGGCCCAGACAAGGATCGCCATAACCTGGACGCTGACCGTGACGGCGTTGCCTGTGAATCACTACCAGGAGCACCAAGGCATTGAGCATTGAAAGGCGTGCCACGAGCCGGTACAGACTGGCTCTCGCTCTAGTCACCGCCCCTATGGTGCTGGTCTTGGCCCTGTCAGGTTGCCAGGCCCCAGGTTCACGTTATCTGGCTACCTTACCTCAATGCTGGGAGATTAGCCGGGGACTAGACCAAGATTGGGAGGAGGTCCAACAGAACGAAGCGACGAGGGAGTGCTACCAAGATGGGTTTAGATTGCACATGCAGGTACGTTGGTCCAAAACTGAGAACAAGGCCGAATTGGATTTTGAGTATTTGGAATCTCTGTCTGACCAGTTCTATGAGCGCTCGTCCACCTCGATTTGGGTCCCTGATTCCAACAACGTTACGAAACACGCTACCTTCTATGGACGGGAGATCTCGGACCATCTCAGCAAGACGTGCGTAGGCGAAGTCACCCATAATGTCCTCGCCAAGAGCGGCCGACTGGCGCTGGACGTTGAGGGCCGTGGAACGAGCGTATGGGAAAGTCCCTGCCTTGCTGACGACGTCATTGACGGTGATGCCCAACCGGAGTTGGTCAACCGCGTAATGGACATGATAATACTCCGACTAGAGCACATGGACCGTTAGCCCTGTCTCAATGACGCGGCATGTGGGGCACGCTTGGCCCCTCAGCTTATTCAGGCTGGTGTTGTGCCTTGTATTGGGCGCTGTGAAGCGACGGGGGGACAGTATATGGAGTTGGAATGGGGCACGGGTGCTTTGCGGCGGTCGCACACACAAAAAGACGCAGGGCGTATGACATTCTGGACAACTGAACACCTGCGCAAGAGTGGCTTCACACAATCTCACACCCGCACAACTCGCACATGCTCAAATGATGGGATGTGCCCGCGACCGTGGGCGCCAAAATGTCCGGTCGTTGTGCGCAGCTCCCAGATAGGCGTCCGCCAAAGTTGACAATTAGACATGCCGAAATCGCCGAGGTCAAAGGTTGACAATCAGACAGGCCCCAAGAAGCCCTGGGAAGGCTGTCTGATGGCGGGTGAGCACTAGGCCATATGCAGGCGGCGCCACACTGACATAGAAGAGATAGGTTCCTGACGGCGTTCGCTGAGTAATCGGGCGATGCTCTTCACCCCTAGGCCATCGGTGGCCAGGGCCACGATTTCGGCCTGGGGCAAGGCGATAGGCGGCCTACCGCCCAGGCGGGGTTTTGATACCCTTCCCGTGGGGCTATGCGGGGCTATCATGGCCTACCAGCTTCGCGAATACGTTCCAATCCACCAGGCGGCGGGCCGTTTCCCGACTGGGCTTCGCCAGGGGTTACCAACGCAAGAGCCCTCGTTCCTGTTCTTCTACCTCTCGGATGCGAGTTAGCGCCCCCAAGTCCATGCGGCCGCGAATCTCCGTTTCGAGCCTGTCGCGTAGCAGGCTCGGCGGCATGGCGTCCAACTCAACCGCTAGGTCGCCGTGCAGCGACACGAACCGCGCTCGCCTGGTGTCGGTCCGCTTCGTGAAAGCGGGTGGTAGCTGGTAGCGGTCAATATCGTCCCTGGTCAGGGCACACTTGATTATCTGCGGTGTGGCCCCCAGCGTGGCCAGCCGGGCCTCTAAGCTCCTTACCATATCCTCTCCCGAGGGGTCGAAGTCGCCAAAGTAAAGCACTGTGACATGGCTCCACCCCTCATACCGATCGGCGGCGCTCTTCAGGGAAGACCACCCGTCGTAACCGCGGCCCACATTCAGGGTAACCCCATAAGCGGCCAGGAGGTCCTCAAAGACACCCGATAAGGCATCCTTCTCCAACCAGACCTCGACATAGGCCGGCTGAGTCGCCCAAACGTCGCGGCGGTAGGCAGCCCTTGCTGTCGCAACGAAGTCGCCCAGGCCGGACCACATCCCCACACTCCTGGGCCTGCGCAACCTATCCTCGATCCACTCCCAAGGGACCTCGCCGTTCAAGCGGGCGTCCCGGAGAACGTTGATTACTGCGTTGTATGAGGCCGGCGCGTTTTCTATGGCATGACAGGAAACGAGTTGGTAGAAGACCTGGCGAACTGTCATGGGGTGAGTTCCGTCCAGGATTTCGACGGCCCTGGTCAAGATCGCCTCGGTCTTGGCGTGCCTTCCCACGATTACCCTCCTTCAAGGGGCAGCGGCGCGTTGCGGCGCTCATGGGCCTTCCAGGGCTTGTCAGGCATGTTCACCGACGTTCACGACAACAAACTTTTGGGTGAAGGCGACGTAGCCACAGGCGGGGCACTTGCGCAGGCTGCTGCCTTGCTGGTGGTAATGGCTGGCCCCGTAGCGCAGGACCGAGAAGCGCCCGCCAGGGTAGACACTGCGACAGCGGGGGCAGCGGCGCCAGCTATACGCGGGCATGGTCGTACTCCTCGATGGCCGCGAGCGCCAGGGCCATGTCTTCCGGGCTGGCGCGCTTGGCGAACGCCGCATAGGCCGACATGCTCGGCTGTATGGTCCGGCACACGTCCAGCCGCAGCTCGGGCCAGCCGTGGTCCAGCCCCCAGGAGATGATGCGGTCGGCGGGGGAGGTGCGTGACACT
Source organism: Chloroflexota bacterium (assembly GCA_016190505.1). GTDB lineage: Bacteria > Chloroflexota > Dehalococcoidia > JACPQK01 > JACPQK01 > JACPQM01. Next base: position 74,668 of record JACPQM010000002.1, read on the forward strand.
TCGGGTGACACTTAGGTGACACGTCCGCTAGATTCAGGGTGACACTTCGTGTTTGTATCTACGGCAGATTCGGCGTGACACTTGGTGACACTTACTCCCGGGTTTTCCCCCATGAAGGACTGATTTTGGAAACCAACTGGAACGCTAGCTTTGCGTGACACTTCCGAAGTGTCACGCCAGATACCATTCCCCCCCGCTGGGGGCGTGTCGCCGTCTTGAAGGAGGACGATTCCTCCGTACCCTCGCCCTCCATGTCCTCGCCGCTCAGTCAGGCGAGTGCCTAACCTTTGGCTAAAGGTCTTGCTGCCCACAGGGTGTTTCATGCCGCTATCTTTTGCCCAAGTGGTATAGCTGGCGTATAGTGCCTTATACGCGGTCCATGCGGAGGGTTCGGGCACGCAGCAATCTTCTAACCACTGGGCAAGCGGGTCCATGTCCCGTTTGTATTCCTCAGTCGCCTGGGCCACCTGCTTGGGTAGCTGGCCTACGCCTTCGCGTTGCCAGGCCAGGCAGCCTTGGACCGCCCAGGCCAGGATTGCGGGTCCGGCAATCGCGGGATCGGTCAACTGCTGTCGTATGGTGGGGTCCGGCTTCTCAAACTTGGTCACAAAGGGAATCTCCCGAAGTCGGCGCCAGAGGCCGGTGTCGGTGTCGGGCACGCGGGGCCGCTCATTGCCGACAAGCCACAGGGTCCATTGTGGCTTGAACTCGTAGGAGTCCTGGTGGTGGCTTCTGGTGACAAGGCTATCTCCGCCAGAGGCCCGCTTTAGCAGGGATACGGATGCCCCGCCCGCGTCTGTCTCTGTAACCACCACCATACGGCGGCCCCTGAGCCTGGCCATGTCCGGCTGGGGGCCGTGGGCATCGCGGGCACACGTGAAGGTGGAAAGCTCCGCACTAGCGCCATAGTCGCCCAAAGCGGCCTGTAGCGCCCCTAGGAAGGTGCTCTTCCCGGTCCCGCCTGGCCCATGCACCAGTAGCAGCAAGTCGTCCGGGGTTACGCCCGCTAGCGATGCTCCGGCGCATCGTTGGACGTAGGCCCGTGTTTCGGCGTTGGGTATCGCTTCCGCCAGGAATCTGTCCCATAGTGGCAATTGGGCGTTGGGGTCAAAGGCCAAGGGGCATGTCCTGGTGATGTAGTCCTCGCGTCGGTGTGGGCGGGGCTGGCCGGTCTTAAGGTCAACTATTCCATTCCGGCAATTCAGGAGCCAGGGGGCGGCGTCTAGCTGGCTGGGGTCTATTGGGATTTCAGGCTCGGACCGGGCCATTTCAATCATGGCCACAATCCGGGGGGCGGCTTCCGACTTCTGGGCGTGCTTCCAGAGCCTTTCGGCGTCGGCGGCCAGCTTGTCGCCGTCGGCGTCTTGCGCCTGGGATTTCGCTTTGGCCGCTTTCTGGGTCATATCGGCGGCCTCGTGGAACATGGCTCCGAGGACGGCTTTGGCTCGGCGTTCGACTTCGCCCGTGCTATCCGGCTCCCAACGCTGTCCGGTCCATACCAGCCAGGTATGCCAGGGATAGCAGTAGCGGAGGTCGGCCCCATACTGGGCCACCAGACGGCGGGCGTTGCCCACGTCGGTAGATCGGTAATCTTCTCGGGTGTCGGCAAAGGCTTCCGGCTGGTGGCGCCCGTTGCCGCCAGGGGCACCGGGCTGGGAGCTCGTGGCTTCCCGTTGGATCATGGCGTTGGCCTTGTCTACGTCGTCATTCATGGCTGTCGCCCTGGGGCACTTGCAGGCCCAGCTTATAGGCCAGGAGCGTAAGGCGACCCTGGCCACAACCTGCAAAGCATTTCCAGCCCCGCTCGGGGTGAAGGGACAAGCTCGGGTTGTGGTCCTGGTGCAATGGGCAACGTGCCAGAATTCCGCCGTCACTGGTGGGCCGTGGCCTTGCGTCGTGGGCCTGTAGGTAGTCCACAAGGGCGCGGAAGACTAGGGCCAGCCAGGACGGGGCATCCGCGCTGTAGGGAACGCCCGTGATGCGCGGCGTAGCCTGTAGTTGTGGCGGGAACACGGCCTCTAATTGGCCCATCGTGTAGCGCAGCTCGGGCTTGCAGACAACAAGGCGTGCCTTGGGCCTGTCAGCGTACTTTAGATTGGCGAAGCCGGGCAGCCGGAGCACACGGGGACGGTCACAGGCGGCGGCGTCGGCGCCGTAGCACAGGGCGATAGTCTTATTGATGCCTTCAACTAGGGGAACATCGGCGCATGGTGCGTCCAGCAGCCAGATGGCTTGAAACCTGGCGGGCGACGATTCAACGACCAGGGACGGCGCCAAGGGGAGCGCATGGGGCGCGCCCGAGTCGAAGTCCGCCCACACCGCTAGGGCGGGTCCACAGTCCGCCCCCCTTCCGCTTGGGCGGACTCGTGGCGTCACGGAATAATAAACATTGCCACGACCATTCAAGGCCCAGACCGGCGCGGGGAGACCCAGGCGGAGAACGTCACCAACGCGGACAAACCACTGTTGGGGCTTGTCCAGGACACCGCCCAGCGCGCGGACCTCGAGGAAGTGTGCGAGATGCGCCTCTGCGAGTAGCGGCCCCAGAAACGGGCGTATGGTAGAATCAGGGCAAATAGCGTTTGCTCGTGCTGATACCACGGCAATCTCTCCCGCCCGGCGCGTCAACGCCGGGCTTCTCTTTTCGTCACGGGCCTACCGCCCGGCGCCGACAGGCTGGGGCTGGGCAAGCAGCCGCTCCAGGGCGGCGCGGGGCACCAGGAGGCGGCGGCCAATGCGGATGGCCGGCACCTCGCCGCGCCTGACAGCCTCGTACGCCGACTGCCTGCCGATGCCCAATAGCCGGGCGCAGTCTTCGACTGACATTGTTTGAGCTTCCCCCGTGGTGTTTTGCATGGCCGCCTCCTCCTTGCTGTTGACAAAATCCAGTTTGGGGCCTATAATGCCGTCCTGTAAAGACATGAGCACGACAGTTAGCGACAGCAAAGAGCCAGTTAATCCAAGAACGCTGAGGCCGGGGCGGAAACGAAATCGCCCTCGTGAGGTGGGCATTGACGTTCAGGCGAAGATAGAATCCCTGGGTAAGCAGGGGTTCGGGGCCACGCAGATATTGAAGAAAATCCAACAAGAGTCGTCTGAAGGCACGCTCAAGGGAGACCTGCCGGGGGATGTGCGAACGGTGCAGCGGATAGTGAAGGACGCCCGTGGCCTGGACCCATCCGGCCCGTGGGTGATTGCAGATCAAGAGGATGGGCGGGATGTCCAGCGCATCTTGACGGTGCTCAGGGAAGCAACTTCCCTCTCTCTTTCAGGTTTGTCCCCGGGAGAGGTGAGAGTCACGAATGCTGAGGCCCGGTGGGTACTGTGGCTGTGTGACGCTGCGCCGGGACTGCCCCCTCCCTGCCTGTTGTTGCTGGCCCGCATATACGTCATCTACCGTAGCCACGACTGGGATACGGCTCCCCTCGATTTCTACCTGCTATATGCGCCGTGGGATTTCATTCATGGTGGGAGCTATGTGAGGGACATAGACGCTGGCAAGATACCGCCTGTCCCTTTTTGGCTGCAATTGGTGGAAGGGGTGAGTTGGCGGCAAGGTCCGTTTGCGCAGCATTATCTCCAACGGGCGGGGGCGGGCAAGACGGCGACAGAGGTAGGGGCTGAGATAGACCGGCAGATAGCCGAGTTGGGGAAAGGACCGCCGGAGCCTGTGCCCGGCGAAGCGGGCAGCCCCGTCCCAAAGGAATGGCTGGCGGAATGGGGAAGCAAAATGGAGCGTCTGCAACGCCAAAAGGCGCGGGCTGTTGAGTTGATGGAATGGCTGCGAGAGATGGAGCGTCGGGCGGCGCCAATCTTGGAGGAAGCGGCACAGCTTCGGGCACTAGAGACGACAGAGAAAGGGGGCAAGCAATGAGAGGCGCCCTAAGCAAGAGGGGGGAACACAGTTGGAGCATCGTGGTGGACTTGCCACGGGACCCGGCCACGGGCCAACGGCGCCAGTTGCGCCAGGCGGTCAAGGGCACCAAGCGCGAAGCTGAGGCAAAACTGGCCGAGATGCTTCACCAGCTTGATACCGGGGCCTTCGTCAAGCCTGGTAAGCTCACTCTGGCGGAATTGCTTGACGACTGGCTACAGGCCCATGTAGCCGTGAACACGCGGCCCAGGACAAGGGAATCCTACGAGGGTATCATCCGGGCGCATATCGTCCCCGCCCTGGGCCAGATTCCGTTGACCGAGCTATCCCCAGCGGCCATTCAGCGATTCGAAGCCACGATGTTGCAGGACGGCTACCGGGGCGGTCGCGCACTATCGGCCAGGACCGCGGTGAGCGTGCACCGCGTCATGCGTGAGGCCCTACAGTACGGCGTCCGCATGGGCTTACTGGCCCGGAATCCATGCGACAGTGTTAGCCCGCCCCGGCCTGTCCACAAGGAGATGTCCACACTGGAGGCGGAAGGTATCAGACACTTGCTGGAAGTCGCCAGGGGGACGGAATACTACCCGCTATTCCTGGTGGCCGTCCATACAGGCTGTCGCCGGAGTGAGCTTTGCGCCTTGCGTTGGTCAGACCTTGATCTGAGCCTGTGCACGCTGTCCGTGAGCCGCACACTTCACACCCTTCGCGGGGGCAAGGTCCACATCGGGGAGCCGAAGAGCCGCAAGGGCAAGCGCGTGATCGCCCTGCCGCCTACGGCTGCCCTGGAGCTAAGGGCGCTGTGGGAGCGTCAAGCGGGAGAGGCGGTCTTGCTGGGCGTGCCCTTCACCGGGGACCGCCTGGTGTTCTCTGAGCCGGACGGACGCCCTTTCTTGCCCAATAGGGTGACACATGCCTTCGCCAAGATAGCGGCCAGGGCGGGATGCCCGCATATCACGCTTCACGGCCTGCGCCACGCCCATGCCTCGCTGCTGATTGCCCAGAACGTGCCCCTGTTCGTGGTGTCCCGTCGCCTGGGACACTCCTCTGTGGCGATCACCGGAGATGTCTACGGCCACCTGGTGCAAGGGATGGAGCAAGAGGCCGCCGGGCGGTTCGAGGAAGCACTGGCCCCCAGGACAGCGGTCCGCTAGCGTCTGTGACCATTCTGTGACCAAAAGGCCCTGAGTTGCACTCCATGTCACAATCTCGGGGCCTTTTCATATCTGTGAGAAGTGCGCCCGGTGGGATTTGAACCCACGGCCACCGATTCCGAAGACCGGCGCTCTGTCCGCTGAGCTACGGGCGCAAAACTACCAAGGCCATTATCGCATGTCTCCTCTACCTGGGGAACTGCGGTTCTAGGGGCGTTGGATGTGGTTGGGAACGGGGGCCAGCTGGCGGATGGCGTCCTGGTAGTTGGTGGTCCCCCGCCAGCGCACCGTCTCTTTCTCGACATACTCCACATCCCCGGTCTCTGCCAGGAACTCCACGTGGCTGAGCAGCTCGGTGTAGCCGGAGAAAAAGCCCCAGCCCGTGAGCAGGGAGGGGTTGAACAGCCTCCGGGTTATGCCGAAAAGCGAGTCTGGGTTGGTGGCCAGCCTGGCGATGTGGCTCAAGCGGTGAAGGTGGTGGTCGAGGATCTGTCCGGCCCGTTCCCTGCCATGCAGCCACCAGCGGCCTTTGCGGAACAGACGGTGGGCAGGCAGCACCAGGTAGTCGTGGTCCAGGGAGCCGACTTTGCGCACCGATTTGAGATAAGTGCGGAGGCCGAAGCATTGGTTCTCATTGCGGAAGGTGGGCGGTAGGCTCGGGCGGAAGTGCTCGTAGTAGGCGCAGCACGAGGGGTGTGGAGTGATGTCGGGGAGGATGTGGTCGCCGCTGAACATCACGCCATCCAGCAGGGTACAGAGCCCGTCCATGGCGTGGCCGGGGGTGTACAGGAAAGTGAACGGCCCGGCGGTATCGCCATCGGCCACCGCCTTGGTCACCTTCAGCATGGCGCGGGTGCGGTGGTAGGCCTGGTGCGCCTCTTCCCACTCCCAGGGGGCATCCCGATGGGGCACGAGCTGAGGTTGGCCCATCATCTGGGGGGTGACGTAGGGGTCTACGTTAAGGCTATGGGCGTAGACCTCGTGGCATAACAGCTCGGCGCCGCTAGCTTGTTGCAGGGGATAGGCGTTGCCGTCATGGTCGGCGTGGCCGTGGGTGAGGATGATGCGCTGTATATCCTGGGTGCGGTAGCCGGTGGCCTCCAGCGCCTTCTCCAGATGAGGCAGAGAGGCGTACTTGCCGGTGTCCACCAGGGTGAGGACGTCGGCCTCGCACAGATAGCACCACGTTGGGCCGGTGTGGGAGTCCCAGGACTGGGGGACGCCCAATGCGTAGACGTCCATGCCCCGGGAGGTGCGCAGCCGCGCTACCATACCTTCGCCGGAGTGGTCGCCGGGGCGGATTGTCTCCAGTTCCCTCGCCGCCATCATTTACAAAAAAAGATTTGGGGTGAGCGGAGGGATTCGAACCCTCGATATCCTGGGCCACAGCCAGGCGCCTTGACCGCTGGGCTACGCTCACCACCGGTAGGTTACTGTCAGAATTCTAGCAGCTTGGCAGGTGGGGGGTCAAGCTGCGTTGTGGCTACTCCAATAAGGGGCGGCCTTCCTACCCGCTATCACCGGGGCAAGACAAAGCAAAGCCGGGCGCCTCAAGGAGGATGCCACTGTGCTGCCGCATAGCGGCAAGGTGGGCTGCAGGGCCTTCATCCTCTATGCCCTGCTATTCCCTGCGAGGTCAACCCGGCACCTACAACATAACGCGTCACGCCTTGCGTTGTCAATACCCTGACCCGCAATCAGGGACGGTGAAGCCCCGGGGCTCAGTGGTGATGGACTGGTGAGGGCGCGGCGTCTGGCGTGGGCAGGGCCTTGGCCACGTTGCGCGGGTGCTTGCGCTTGGACTGGTCCTTGGGGGTGTGGATGGCCTGGATATCCTCTATCTGGCCCAGCCGTTGCAGGCGCTGGTAGATGAGCACCCAGGAGCAGTCCCGCTGGGGGTCCACCTCGCACTTGCCGTCGCGGTAGCCGCCGCAGGGGCCGTTCATCAGCTCCTTGGGGCAGGTGGCCACCGGGCAGATGCCCCCGGTCTGGGCCAGGATACAATCGCCGCAGAGGACGCAACGCTCGTCGGCCAGGTTGAGGCGCTGGAGGCGGGCCAGGAACATGGCATTAAGGGCCGGGAGAAGAGGCTTACTATCATGGGTCAGGGCGACCACCTGGCTCCCTGCACCGCAGGCCATGCTGAGGATGGCATCGGCCTCGGTGATCTCAGCGGCGTGGGCGCGAGAGTCCCGCTTGGTCTTGCGCTCGTCGCAGGTCTCTTCCACGACCATCCAGCCGGTGATGGTCTTGCCCTGCTCGGTCAGCCTGGCGGCCATCTCCTTGACCTCGCGCTCCCCGCCGGTATGCCAGGCGGTGGCACATGAGCCGCAGCCGACAATAAAGACCTTGGTGTGGCCTTGAAGAGACTGAAGGACTTCCTCAAAAGGCTTTTGTTCCGTGACTATCAAAGGCGCCTCCCTAACGCTAGCTTGCAATTTCAAATTATACCATCTTCGGGCTTCGGGCAGCGGTCTGGACTGTTTGGGCCGCGCAAGCTAAACTCTAGGCTATCCATGCAAGGAGACCAGGCGCTACCGGTGCCCAGACCCGCCACGCGGGCGGCGGGACTGAAGGGTGCGCTAGCACTGTTCTCGGCGGCCCATCTCTCCGAGCACCTGTGCACCTCTCTGCTCGTCCCCATACTGCCGTTCATCCGCGACTACTTCGGGCTGACCTACTTTCAATCGGGGCTGATACTCTCAGCCTTCTCGGTATCGTCGGGCATCAGCAACCTGCCCATGGGGTGGCTGGCCGATAGATTTGGCATGAGGCGCATCATAGCGCTGGGGCTGGTGGGCGTGGCCCTGAGCACCATAGCCGTGGGCGCCTCTCCGGGCTACTACGTGCTCTTCTTGGTCGCGGTCTCCCTGGGACTATTTGCGGGGGCATATCACCCGGTTTCAGCGGCACTGCTGGGCGGCTACTCGGGCGAGCGCCGCCGTGGCCGCGCCCTGGGCCTGCACATGGTCGGTGGCAGCATCGGCGTGTCGCTGGCGCCATTGCTGGGGGGAGTGCTGGCCGATACCCTGGGGTGGCGCTGGGCCTTCTATTTGTTGGCCATACCCTGCCTGGCCGTAGCTCCCTTTGTACTGTGGCTGGGCCGGACCTACGAGTCCCGACTCGTCGGGACGGCTGGCGCCCAGGTCCCGCAGGGCAGTCCCAACGTGGTGAGTGCCCTGCGGCCGGTGGCGCTGGTGCTGGGGCTGTCCCTGGGCATGGGGCTCATCGTCATGGGGGCGACTTCGCTGTTGCCCATATACCTGGTGGACGCCCGCCAAATATCCCCGGCCTTTGCCGCGGCCCTGGTGAGCGTGATCCAGGGCGCCGGGATTGTGAGCGCACCCCTGGGTGGGGTGCTGGCCGACCGGTTGGGCCGGAGGCAGACCATTGCCATCTCGCTGGCTGCCGCAGGCCCGTTGCTCTACCTGGTGGCGGCAGCTCCGGCTGGGGTGGGCCTGGTGGTGGCCATGCTGGTCCTGGGCGGCGTCACCATGCTTCGCCAGCCGGCCATGCAATCGCTGATCGTGGACGTGGTGCCCCGAGGGCGAAGCTCGTCTGTGCTCGGTCTGTATTTCTTCCTGGGGGCGGAGAGCCGGAGCGTGATCGTGCCCTTCATCGGTTTCTCCATGGATGCCGTGGGCCTGTGGCCCACGTTCATGGGGCTGGGTCTGATGGCGACGGTGCTGTCGGTGATCACCATCGTGTTCAGGCGGAGATTGTAGCCCTAGTAGGTGTCCTCTCGCCGTTGCGCTACCTTGATCAACAGGACACTGCGGTCTTTGTCATCAATCGCGTACACTACCCGGTAGCGTCCCACTCGAATGCGCCAGAGGCCGGTTTCCCGTAGCTTGCGACATCCCTGTGGTCTGGGGTCGTCTTTGAGCCTGTCTATTGCCTGGCTGATGGCTTGCCGGGCGTCAGGGGGTAGGGAGAGCACCTGCTTCTGGGCCGTACGAGGTATCTCCACCCTATAGGCCAAGGTACTCCCTCTTGAATGTGTCCCAGTCCAGGGTCTCTTCCTTTTCCTGGAGCGCGTTCAGGCCGTCGCGGATGTCTTCCTCGTCCTCCAGGAGCTCCTGCACCATTCCCCTGATGACCCCGGCCACAGACGTGCCCCTCTTGAAGGCCACGAATCGCAGTACCTCGTAGTCATGCAGGGGCAGGGTGATGGTCGTCCTCTTGTAGACCTGGCCTGTTTTGGCCACATTGCACCTCCAGCACCACGCTAGCATGGAGGGGTCAGTACGTCAACACGTCACATCCGCGATGCCTGGTCTGGGCGTTGGGCCATCCTGGCTGTCTCGGAGTTGACCGTGCAAGCCTGGTGCCAAGCTGCTAGAATAGCTACTGTAATCTGTTCGGAGGTATCGGATGGCCGGAGATAATCACCAGTTTGACCAGTTTGTGGGCTCGAGCGACTATGTGGCTTCCAAAGAGCTACGGGATGCCGTCAACGTGTCCATCGCGTTGGGACGGCCCTTGCTTATTCGCGGCGAACCGGGGACGGGCAAGACCCTGCTGGCCCACAGCGTGGCCCGGGGCCTGGGCCAGAAGCTCCTGGTGTGGAACATCAAATCCACCACCAAAGCCCAGGAAGGGCTGTACGTGTACGACACCGTCCAGCGCCTCAACGACAGCCGCTTCGGCGACAAGGCCGTCTCCGACATCAAACACTACATCAAGCTGGGCAAGCTGGGCCAGTCCTTCGTGGCCCCGGAGCAAGTGGTGCTGCTAATTGACGAGGTGGACAAGGCAGACCTGGAGTTCCCCAACGACCTGCTCAACGAGCTGGACGAAATGTCTTTTTACATCCCGGAGACGGAAGAGACCATCAAGGCCGGCCAACGCCCCGTGGTCATAATTACCAGCAACGCCGAGAAAGAGCTGCCCGACGCCTTCCTCCGCCGGTGCATTTTCCACTTCATCGAGTTCCCCACACCGGAGCTGATGGAGGAAATCGTGCGGGTGCACTACCCGGACCTGTCCAAGAACCTGGTGCAGGCGGCCCTTCGCCAGTTCTACCGGCTCCGGGGCGTGGACGAGTTCCGCAAGAAGCCGTCCACCAGCGAGCTCCTGGACTGGATCCGGGTGCTCCTCGGGGCTGGCGTACCTGTGGACAAGGTGGCCACCGAGTTCCCCTACCTGGGCACGCTGCTCAAGAAGGAAACGGACCTGGCTTTCTTCTCCTCCGCCTACATGCGCCGCCCCATGGACAGCTATGGCATAAAGGGCCGCTGATGCCGACTACCGAGCGTTCCGTAGGGGTCCCGACATGTCGGGATGCCCGCCCTCGGGCTTGCCCTCACCCTCGCCCTCTCCCAAAGGGAGAGGGCGAGCCTGAAGCCTGACATGTTCACGCCGTTCTTCTTCGTGCTGCGGCAGCGCAAGGTGCCAGTCTCCCTCACCGAGTGGATGACGCTGATGGAGGCGCTGTCCAAGGGCTACATCAACGACCTGGACGACTTCTACTACCTTTCCCGTTCCATCCTGGTGAAGAGCGAGACGCACTTCGACCAGTTCGACGTGGCTTTCCAGGAATACTTCAAAGGGATCAAGGCCCCGGTGGAGCTGTCCGAGGACCTCATGGAGTGGCTGCGCGACCCGGTGGCCCGGGGCCTGCTCTCCGAGGAGGAGATACAGCAGCTCCAGCGGATGGACTTCGACGAGTTGCTCAAGGAGTTCGAGAAGCGGCTTCAGGAGCAGACTGAGCAGCACGACGGCGGGAAGTACTGGATCGGGCGTGGCGGCACCTCGCCCTTTGGGCACTCGGGGTCCAACCCCGCTGGGATCAGGATCGGGGGCCAGTCAAGGGGGCGTCATGCCATCCAGGTGGCCGAACAGCGGCGTTACCGCAACTACCGGGGTGACGTTACCCTGGACGTGCGCCAGTTCAAGCTGGCCCTGCGCCGGCTGCGGCTGCTGAGCCGCATCGGCCCGGAGGACGAGTTGGACCTGGAAGAGACCATAGACGCCACGGCCAAAAACGCTGGCGAGTTGGAGCTGGTGTGGACCAGCGAGCGCAAGAACTCGGTCAAGCTGCTGCTGCTCATGGACACCGGCGGCTCGATGTTGCCCTACGCTGACCTGTGCAGCCGCTTGTTCAGTGCCGCCCACTCCATGAGCCACTTCAAGGACTTCCAATGCTACTACTTCCACAACTGTGTCTACGACACGCTGTACAGTGACATGGAGAAGCTGGAGGGCGTGCCCACCGCATCTCTCGTGCACTCGCTGGAGCCAGACTACCGGGTGGTCCTGGTGGGAGACGCCCGCATGGCCACGGAAGAGCTACTCCAGAAGTACGGCGCCATCTACTATTTCGAGCGCAATGAGAGCCCGGGCGTGGAGTGGCTCAAACGCATCGAGGGGCACTTCACCCACTGCGTGTGGCTCAACCCCGAGGAGGCGCGCTACTGGCAGCACCCCACGGTGCACCTCATCGGGCGCATCTTCCCCATGTTCCCCCTCTCCCTGGACGGCCTGAACGACGCCGTCCGAAAGCTCGTAGCCAAGCGGTAGGGGAGGCGCCCCCGATGCCTCGGGGCGCCCGCAAGGCGCCGCCTCGCATTGGTGGGGGGGGCACATTGTCGGTTTTCTGGGGCTGTACTCCAGCGGCAATCGCGCTACCTCGTAGACCGGAGTTCCTCTCGCACGATGCGACGCACGACCACTTCCAAGGGTTCTTGATGTAGCCTGACATGCTCTTTCAGGGCTTCATTGAGCAGTGTTTGATAGTTGCCGCCGCCGGCGGCTTCTACTTGCCCACGGAACCACTCGATGACTTCGTTGTCCAACCGAATTGTGATCCGCGTCTTGCCGCTGGGAAGGCGTGCCACGGGACCACGCTTGCCTTCAATGAAATCGTATTGCGCCTTCATCGTTTCACCTCTTCGTACTGACGCCGTACAATATATGCACAATTGTATGTATGGTCAAGGGGGGTTCCACGGGTAGCGGTCAAAATGCTGGCAAGCAGGTGCCGCGCCTGCCGTATAATCAGTGTCGTGCTTGTCTTCGGTCACATAGGCGTCAGCCTGGGGACGGTGTGGGCGCTCTCCTCTGCGGCCAGAGGCGCGAATGCCCCGGCGAAAGAAGGCGAGGGCGCTCGGCGGCCCTGGCTGCCCTGGCGCTCGCTGGACTTCAGGCTTGTCGTGGTTGGGTCCATGCTCCCCGACATCATAGACAAACCCCTGTGGCTTCTGGGTGCGGTCCTCAGCAGCGGGCGCGCCCTGAGCCATTCTCTGGTCTTCCAGGCGCTTCTGGTGGCGCTGGTCCTCATCGTGGCCTGGCGGTTTCGCATTTTGGGTCTGTGGGGCCTGGCGGCGGGATCCCTGTTGCACGTGATAGAGGACGAGATGTGGCGGGAGCCCGAGGCCTTTTTCTGGCCCGCCTACGGCTGGGCGATGCCCGAGCACAGCGCAGACGGCTACGCGGGCACTCTGGTCAACGCATTACTCCACAACCCCAGGGTCTACGTGCCGGAGGCGCTGGGCGCCGCAATCCTGCTGGTGTTTGTGGCAACTGTGGTCCGCAGGAGGAAGGTCGTCAGCCTTCTGCGGTACGGCGCAATGTAGTTGTCCAGCGGCACCTTGTTCACGATGCCCGAGCGGTCTTGCCCAGTCTGCGGCGGAGGACCTCGCGGGCAGTCGCCAAGGCAATGCTCTCCGCCTCCCCACGACCGAGGCCCCCGCTTGCCCTGAACATGTTCGCTCTGTCCTGCGGTTCCCCCGTGAGGGCCCCCTATGCTAACGCATGCTACATTTGCTTGCAAGCTGGGCAACACGCATTTTGCTGCCTTTGCGTTACCCGGGGGCGAACGGCAGTTCGCCCCTACTTGGGGGGTGCGCCGGCCGGGCCGGCCAGGCGGGCGCGGAAGGTGCCGCTGGCCAGGCTCTTTGTGGTCCGGTCCAACTCGCTGAGGTAGTGCTCGCGGGCCGTCGCCTCTATGTCCACGCAACGTTCGGCCCACTGGTCGCAATAGGTGCAAGGGCCACAGCCCCGGCGGCAGTCCTTGCCCTGGAAGCCGGCCAGGAAACCCCGCAGGCTGGCGGCGTCTACGCGCACGGGCACCGGCCCGGCGCCGAAGCGGTCCAGCTCGGTAAAGCCGGTGACCAGGTCCATCAGGTTGCCCTCGAAGCGGCGGGCGGAGTAGGCCTGAATAGCCCGCAGCACCCATTCGGTGCTCTTGTCCCGGCCAGCGATCTTGAACTTGTGGATGCCCAGCGCCTCGTACAGCTCCAGGTCCTCGGGCAGCACCCAGGGGGATTTGAGTATTTGGGCTGGCTCTCCGATCTTGATGCGGGCGCACATGGCCGAACAGTAGTCCATGAAATAGCCCTTCTCCATCCCCTCGATAGCGTGGCTGGAGTTGTTGGCGTGGTATTCCCGCATGTAGCACTGGAGCAAGCAGCCCTCGTTGACCAGCACTACCAGGTCGCAGCGCACGGACTGGCGCAGTGCCTGGAGGAAGGCAAAGTCCCGGTTGACGTTGGGGTGGATGTTGAGGACATCGGCCCCCAGCCGCTCCCAGGACTGCGCCTTGTTGAGGGTGTCTATGTTGGCCACCATGGACACGTGCACCCGTATCTCCGGCGCGCGCAACTTGATCATGTGCACAAAGTAGGGGTTGGCCACGGTGACTGCCTTGATCCCCCAGTCCTGCCACTGGCCGATCTTGTAGGCCAGCCAGCGCTGGCCCTCGCCCGAGAACTCCTGCGCCCCCAGGCAACTGGCGTTGAACACATAGAGCAAGTCTATGCCCAGGGCTGCCGCCTGGGCTGCGTGCTCGGCCAGGATGGTCTCGTCAATCTGGGGGACCCAGGTCATGGGCCTCATGCCCGGCTCGTCGGGGAGGCTGCCGTAGACATAGCGCACCGGCAGGCCCTGGAGCTGGGGCAGGAACTCCGGCTCGAAGGTGGTGGGTACGACTAGCTCCATCAGCGGCCTTCCAGGAGGTAGAAGAACCCGTTGGGGTCCATGGTGGCGACTGCGCCGGTGCGCACCCATTCACCCTTGACGTACTCCTGGGTCTCCTCCGGGTGCAGGTAGCCGGCCATGGCCATAGGCGATTTGACGCCCAGCTCGCCGAACTCGACGGACTCCCAGGGCACCAGAAGCGGGTTGCCGCTATCGGGGTTGAGCGGCCACAGGTCCACGTTGCTGGCAGGTATGCCGGCGGCCTCGTCTATGTACCATTCCTTGTGGGCAGCGAGGGCAGGGCCGGTCTCCGCCGTGCCGAAGACGGTGAGCACGGGCACGCCGAGCAGTGCCTGGAGCTTCCGCCGGACGGTGGTCCGGAAGTGGCCGGGCACTGAGAGATAAAACTCGGACAGGGTGGATGCCCGCACGGCATCCACGAAGCGGGGGTTGGGCCGCTCCAGGAGAGAGAGCGCCCGGGGCTGGGAGACGATGGTGGACACCGGGTGGTGCTCCGCCACCATGTGCGCCGCCTGCTCGGGGTCTTCCCAGTTGGCCAGGGCGCAGGCGCCGCCCCGGAAGAGGGGAGCGGCTACGCTGTAGAGCCCCTCCCAGGAGTAGGGCGGCTGGAGCGCCAGGACCACCTCCCCCTCTCGGAGGGGCAGGAAAGTGCTCCAGGACAGGGCGCCGGACAATAGGGATGCGTGGGTATGCTGGGCCAGGCGCCCCCCACGTCCTACCAGGGACACGGATGGCGTGGACAGGCGCACCGGCCCCCTGGCGCCGGGGGTGATCTCGGCGGACCAGAACTCCTTCAGCTCCATGAGGCGGACCTGGCCGCGCAAAGGCTCGACCTTGCCGAAGGCCCGCTCGTCGGCGATGACCAGGTCGGCGCCGAACTCCTGGACGTGGCGGGTTATCTCCGACGAGGGCAGAGCCGTGTTCGCCAGCAGGATGAAGCAGCGCGCTTTCAGAGCGCCCAGGAACAGCTTGATCAGCTCCAGGGGTTGGGAGACGGCCAGGCAGAGCCTGGTCTTGCCCTGGCCCAGGGCGGACATGACGCGCTGATTGGCCTCGGCGACCTGTTTCTGGAGATCAGCGTAGGTGATGACCTGGGTGTCCACCAGCAGGGCAGGGGACGCTGCCCAGCGGCGGGCGGGCCGGTCCACCAGGCCCTCGTCCAGGTAAATGCCGGGGGTAGCCACGTAGCGGAACACGCCCTCGGGCCAGAAGCCCCCGGTTACGCCGATTGCACCCTTACCCATGGCTTGACACCTCAGCACTTACACCACGGTGACAACGCAAGGCAGGCGTAATCGTCATTGCGAGTACCACAGGTCCGGACCGGTCGTGACCCAATGTAGAGCAATGAACCGGCTGGCGGCGTGCGCATTCCGTCGTTGCGAGGAGCGTAACGACGAAGCAATCTACTGACGGTGACATGGGCAGAAGATTGCTTCGCTGCGCTCGCAATGACGGGGCATGCCCGGTGCCAGGGGCACGACTCTGATACGTCGTCCTGTCCG
>JACPQM010000044.1 GCA_016190505.1 Chloroflexota bacterium
GACAGGCTGCTTCCCCATACAAGTGCACCGCGAGGCCCATCTGCATCACTCCTAAGGCAACGTAGGGGCGCAACAGGGAGCCTGCCTCAAAAGTCGTCCGTCTGAATCTGACGGGGACCCTGGCTTTTGCCATAATACCTCGTGGGGGGCTACCGCCGAGGCGATGTGCCAACGTAGCGGCAATTCAAGAATTGCCGCTACTAGAATCAGCCAGACACGTTGAACATGCGTAGGGGCGCACAGCCGTGCGCCCCTACGTTCATACATCTGCATTCGCCAAGACACTGTGAGACACACTCCATGCTGCGCCTCTACAGTAGCGCGCGTCTGGTGGCATAAGTGTATTGCCTGTTGGGTTAGGCGGGCACCCCTTCAAGTATGGGCAGGGCGATCTGGGCTGCCCGCTTGCCAGAGACCAGCATGGCTCCGAAGGTGGGGCCCATGCGAGGCAGGCCGTAGACCGTGGTCACCGACATGCCGCAGGCGATGAGGCCTGGATGGACCTCGCCGGTGTGCTCCACCACCAAGTCTTCGGAGCGCTCCACCCACATGGCCCCGAAGCCGACGGTGTGCATCATGCCTCGCTGCTCCAATTTGCGGCACACCGTGGCGTCGTGCCCGGTGGCGTCAATCAGCAGGCGGCACTCCAGGGCTACCGGGTCCACGCAGGTGATCTCCCGGGGCAAAGCGTTGACCGGCGTCCAGTTGACCACCACTCCGGCCACTCGGTTGCCCTCGCGCAGTACGACGTCATCGAACATGGTCATGTTGGCGAACTTGACCCCGGCATCGCAAGCCGCGGCGATGAGCTTGGAGCAAGCGTGGGGGCCATCGGCGGCGTACAGGCCTTCGCTGGCCTTCTGGTAGGGGATCTCCAGCTCATCCAGTACCTCCTGGGCCGGGGCGCGGAAGGTGACCGTGTTCATCAGGTAACCACCGATCCAGAAGCCGCCTCCCAGGTAGTTGTTGCGCTCCACGATGAGCACTCTACGGCCGGCCCGGGCCAGCTCCCGGCCCGCCATGAGACCGCTCGGGCCGGCGCCGATGATGATGACATCGCTGTCGGCGAACTTCTCGAACTGGCGCAGGAAGCCGCCGACGATGGCTCGGGTGACGTCCTTCTCGTCTACCGGCGCAAAGATGGGCATGGGTTCCTCCTCTTACTCTTTCTGACTTGCGCTACCTAAATAAGCAGGAGACGAGCCGACCTTAGCTCTCTCCGGATGGGGTCCAACTCCAGCCCCAGGGACTCGAGGGTGACCACGCTGAGGACCGGCATATCCCCCTCTTCACCAAAGATTACCTTGCTGGTCGTCCGCTTGCGGCCAACAGAAAAGCGTGCCTCCCCCACTTTTCGCCCTATGACCTCGCCGTTTGCCATCTGGAAGCTCTCTTCCTCCTCCTCGGGTTCAATCCCCAATTCCCCGAGGGTGGACGAAGGGACCAGGCTGTACAAGGCGCCACTATCAACCAGCAGGGTCAACTCACGGGCAGGGCCACCCTGGGGGTTGCGGATGGTGATTTTGGCTTCCGTGAAACCCATGGTGTTAGCACTTCTCCGCGGGCCGCCCCGGACCGCCCAGGTACTGGGAGACCAGCTCCATGGCGCAGTACTTGCCGCACATGGAGCACGCCCCTCCCGACGTTGTGTGCTGGGCGTGGCCCATCTTGGCCCGCTCGGGGTCCAGCGACAACCGGGCCTGGGCCTGCCAGTCCAGGGCCTTGCGTGCCCGGGCCATGTCCCTGTCCCACTCCCAGGCGCCCTTGACGCCCTTGACCAGGTCGGCGGCATGGCCGGCGATGCGGGCGGCGATCACCCCCTGGCGCACGTCTTCCGGATCGGGCAGCGACAGGTGCTCCGAGGGCGTCACGTAGCACAGGAAGTCAGCGCCGGCAGCCGCGGCCAGCGCCCCTCCAATGGCCGAGGTGATGTGGTCATAGCCGGCGGCCACGTCGGTGACCAGCGGGCCCAGCACGTAGAAGGGCGCTCCCTGGCACAGCTTCTTCTGGAGCTGGATGTTGGCGGTGATCTCGTCTAGGGGGACGTGTCCCGGCCCTTCCACCATTACCTGGACGCCGGCCTGCCATGCCCGTTGTACCAGTTCCCCTAGTGTGAGCAACTCCTCGATCTGGGCCCGGTCGGTGGCATCGGCCAGGCAACCCGGGCGCAGGCCATCGCCCAAGCTGAGCGTCACATCGTACCGGCGGGCCATCTCGAGCAGGCGGTCGTACTGCTCGTAGAGCGGGTTCTCCTTCTGGTTATGCAGCATCCAGCCAGTGAGGAATGATCCCCCCCGGGATACCACGTCCACCACCCGGCCCTGGGCCTTGAGCCGGGCGATGGTGGCCTGGGTAACGCCGCAATGGAGGGTCATGAAATCCACCCCGTCGCGGGCCTGCTCCTCGATGACAGCGAACAGGTCCTCGGGGTCCAAGCCCACGATGGCCCCCTGTTGCTCGATGGACTGCACCGCTGCCTGGTAGATAGGCACCGTGCCGAAGGGCAACGACGTCTGCCCCAGCAACAGGCGCCGCACCGACGAGATGTCTCCGCCGGTGCTCAGGTCCATGACCGTGTCGGCGCCGGCCTCGGTGAGGACACGCAGCTTGACCAGCTCCGTCTCGGGGTTGGAAAAGTCCGAAGAGGTGCCGATGTTGGCGTTGACCTTGGTACGCAGCCCCTGGCCGATGGCAGAAGGGTCCAGGTGCCTGTGGTTGATGTTAGCCGGAAGGCACGTTGTGCCCCGGGCCAGCCCCTCCCGGATGACATCCGGGTCCAAGCCCTCCCGTTGGGCTGCCCGTTGCATGGCCAGGCTGGTCTCCCCAGCCAGGGCTTGCTCTCGCTGCGTCATCTCCCCCCCCATAAAACAATGCGACCAAGAGCCTCGGTAGACGGTAACAGACTCTTGGTCTAGACTGTGCCGCTTCCCTACGCTTGCATTACCAAGTTCAGGTTCCTAGGGTTCTCCGACGAATCGGAGTCTCAGCCTGCTGAGCACCCCTAGCGGCCTGGGCAGTATTCGCTTTTGGACTGGCTAGAGCATACAACAGGCCCGGTGGAAAAGCAACTGCGCCCCCAGGCAAGGCAAGTCGCCGGACTGCCTTGTCGTGACCTGCGCCCCACGGTGCCGCCTCACCTCGGGGCCGACTGGTGGGAGGGGAAGCTCCAGGTCACTTGTTGGTAAGCCCTGCGGATGCTCTCGATGCGCTCGGCGGGCCACGCCGGGTCCCACCCCAGGCCCAGGTCTTCAGCCACCAGCAGCACGGACATGCTCGTGAGGTGTGGCCGCTTCTCGATGATCAAAGTGGCCCCGCAGATACGGTCGCGGCTGCTGCAGTCGTTGCACTGTCCGGTCGCCGCGCAAGGCGTCTTTCTCCCCTTCCACCCGGCGTGAGCGGGGGCCACCACCTCTTTGATACGGGCAAGGGCATCCTCCACGTTAGGCACGATCTTGTTCCGGCCGGCCACCACCAGCACCCGGGGGGCGCCGAAAAGCATGCCGGCGAGTCTGTTGCCCACGCGGTCAGTGGCCACTAGCTTGCCATCGCTGGTCACTGCGTTTACGCCGGTGATGAAGACATCGCTGTTGAGGGCCTGGCGCATCGTACGGACCATGTCCTCGCGATGGGCAGGATCCATGGTGAGCTCCTGGGTAAAGGCATTGAGGACGGTGTTGCCCCTCTGGGCCAGGACCTCCCACAGGCCGATCTGCCTGACGGTCCCCGAGTCGCCGGCCCCGACGATGGCAGGTGGGGGTATCCTGTCCAGCAGCCATCTCCTGGCCTCTTCCCTCGTCTCGGCCACGTGGGCATCGAACCAGTTGCGGTTGAGGGCGGCTACAGCGGTAGCGATGGTCTCGTCCATACGTCCTCCCTGCGGCATCCCAGCGGGCGAAGCGGCTCCGAGTTGCCATTCTTCCTGGGGCTGCCCACGATTCCCACTGCTTTCATGGAGACACCTCCCTGCTGTAGGGTTGATCGCCTGCTATCTTACACCACAACCATGCTCCGCGGCATAGGGCGGGCTGCGCTGGTGCCTCAACCTTTGCCTACCCGAAGCTGACCGAATCGGTGAACCTCAGTCTCGGCATTTCCGGCAGGGGGCATGTAGTATAATCAGAATAACAAGAGGGAGGACGATTACCACATAATTACTATCTAAGCGTGGCTTGTCATTAGCTCCTCGGGGCCTTCCAATCTCTGCGCGGGGCATCTTGCATTACAACATTTCCTGATTGGCCACAGCCCAATTCGGAGGAAGAGGGAAACGATGGAAAACCCTGACGGGGCTGACATAGAGCGCTTATGGGACATCAGGTTACCGCTCACCGCGGCTGAGGCAGCGCTCATTGATTGGGTGTACGTAGTGCACTCATGGGACGAAGACTGGCACGGGAGGTGCCAGGCGAGGCTGTCCTTAAGGCTAAAACTTTCGCTCTGCTTCGAAAATGGAGGCATCCTTACCTTAGACCAGGATGAGTTGGAGGACCTTCTGGTCATGGTGCCCACCTGGTTTCAGTTGGGTCGCGAGGACGCCGGATATAGCCTCAAGAAGAAGCTGTACGTCTTGCTAAGGGGGGAGAGTCTGGTGCTGGAAACCCAGGTGGCTGGCCAGCAGGGTGGCCCGGCTGAAGAGCCGGAAACGAACAGACCGGGAGGGGGTGAGGACAGTGAGCCGAGCGCCTACAGTGGTACCTACTAAGCCCAAGGTGAAGCCGCATGTCGCGCCACGGGTGGCTCCGGAGCCGCGGTATGACCCCATGCCGGGCCCGCAGATATGCCCGGAACAGACGCGCAGAATAGTGAGGAACGTGTGACCGGGCGATACCCCTGGGAGCATGGCTCCCAGCAGTGGGACGAGTCAGACTTCGATAGGATACAAGACGGCAGGGACCTGTACCGGGCTCGGGAGATCATCCAGGAGGCCATCGCCGCTATCCAGTCGGGTAGGATAAAGCACTGGTTCCCAAGCCCGGGTACCCCGGTCAATCAGCAGTACGTGGACGACGCCATCAGGACGATTGACTACGAGTGGGAGCGAGAGGTGAGCCGGGACAGGTCGCGTACCGGCGGGCCTCAGTTCATGCAGCGGTTAGACCCGGCACAGCGCGCATGCCTTATCGAGCGCCTGGCCAGCGTCCTGGGAAGAGGGCGCGGCGAGACCACGTAGACTCGCTTTCACAAGCGAGAGTCCATGGGACCGCGGATTCAGGGCGAGTTGCTGTTGACAACTGCGGGACCTGATGTTATGCTGCGCCCATCTTGCGGGCAACTTGCCCGCGAAGCTGCGAGGAAGCCGTCCCAGTGCCCGTCAGGGCAAAGGAGGTTACCATGCATCGCGGCGCGAAGGCTAGCTGGCTGGCAGTCCTGATCCTGCTCTTGGCCGCCTGTGGCCCGGCGGCCACCGCCACCCCGGCTCCGACACCCACTCTAAGCCCTACTCCAACTCCTGTCGCCGGAATTCGGGCCACGGCAACCCCGACTACCGCTTCACGGCCTGGTATCACCGCCACACCCACCGCTCGGCCCAGTCCCACACCTGCTGTGGCCGCTTCCCAGCCCAAACACGGTGGACTGCTCAAGACTTTCACCGACCGGGAGGTCCGGGCCTGGGATGGCGTGAAGCTCAAGAGCGGAGGCCGGGACGTGCGCACCCAGCACAATCTGGTCTTCAGCCTGCTGTTCGACTACCCGGCCACTCCCGAGAATAACTGCCAGCTCAACCTCACCCCCGAGCTGGCGGAGTCCTTCAAGTGGAACAACGATACCCAGCTTGATGTGAAGCTCCGCTCCGGCGTCAAGTTCCAGAACAAGCCGCCAATCAGCGGCCGGGAGCTGACTGCCGAGGACGCGGCCGCCAGCCTCAGCCGTGCCTTCATCACCGACACCGTAAGAGGCATGGAGGCCATCGCCCCTCACGTGTTGAAGATCGAGGCCGTGGACAAGTACACCGTGCGCTTCACTACTGATGGCCCGCTGGCCACCCTGGTGCCCGTGGGCCTGCCCAGCGTCTACGGAACGGTGGTTGTCCCCAAGGAGTTTGCCGAGGACTGGGGCGACCCTTACAAGCACTACATCGGCACCGGCCCCTTTGCCTTCTCCGAGTACGTGCAGGGGGTCAAGGTCAGCTACGAGAAACACCCCAACTACTTCAAGCCGGGCCTACCCTACGTGGACAAGGTAGACTTCAATATCATGGGCGACGTCTCTACCCGGGTGGCTGCCCTGCGCTCCGGGGCCATAGACCTGATCTGGATGCTGCTACCACAGGCTATGGCGGCGCCTCTCGAGAAGGCAGCTGGCATCCAGGTCCAGTCCTGCCTCCAGTACCTGGCTATGCCCGGCCGCATCTATATGCGCACCGATAAGGCACCTTTCGGCGACATCCGGGTGCGCCGGGCCATGTCCATGGCCCTGAACCGCGAGGGCTATCTGAAGGCTATCCTTCAGGGACACGGAGTAACTGCTGCCCTCTATCCCCCGGAGATGCTCCCCTACCACGTGGGGCTGAACGAGTTATCACCAGAGACCAGGCGCTGGGTCACGTACAACCCCCAGGAGGCCAAGAAGCTTCTGGCCGAGGCGGGCTACCCCAACGGCTTCGAGAGCAGCATGATCTTCAACACCGCGTATACTACCCCCTACCCTGAGGTAGCCCAGGGTATGCTTGCCGACCTGGCGGCCATCGGCATCAAGGTGAATCCCCGGTGGTTGGCCCAGGCCCAGTGGAGCTACTACGTGAACAGCGGCGATATTGACGACATGCTCTTCGGCACCGCTGGCCCGGCGGACCTCACCGAGACCATGGGCCCTTGGGTTAGCACGTCGCCTCCCAGTCATAACCGCAGCCGCATCAAGGACTCCGAGGTGGACAAGCTCCTGTTGGCCTTCAATCGGGAGCCGGACCTGAACAAGGCCATCCAGTTCTTCAAACAACTGGAAATCAGGATAATAGACCAGGCATGGGAGATCACCCCCGGCACTTATCCCATGGAGTTTACCGCTGCTCGGAGCTACGTGAGGGACTTCCGCGGAGGCAACTACTGGTATACCTCCACCTTCCTGGAGCGCCTGTGGCTAGACCGGTAGGACAACGGAGCGTTCACGCGGCGATTGCATGCTGGCGGCAGTTGAAACGCCCTTGACAGAGGTAAGGGCGTCTGCTATTGTTCCTTCCGTCATTTGGGCCAACTGTCACGACTTGGACTTGTGGGAGGATAACGCATGGCTCGACTAGGCATGGTCATAGACCTCAAGCGGTGTATCGGCTGTCACGCCTGCACCATCGCCTGCAAGGCGGAGAACGCCACCCCGCCGGGCGTCTTCTGGGCACGGGTCCTGGAGCGCGAGGAGGGCAAGTACCCCACCGCCCGCCGGGTATTCTTCCCGGTGCTGTGCAACCACTGCGCCGACCCGCCCTGCCAGAAGGTATGCCCCACCGGGGCCACTACCAAGCGTGCCGACGGCATCGTGCTGGTGGACTATAACAAGTGCATCGGCTGCCGGGCATGCATGACCGCCTGCCCCTACCAGGCCCGGTTCTTCCTGAAGGAGATCAAGGGCTACTACGCTGGGGTAGGCACCACGCCCAAGGACTACCTCACCCCCTACGAGAAGGTGGGCTATGCCAAGTTCCGCAAGGGCACGGTGACCAAGTGCACCCTGTGCGAGCACCGGCTGGCCCAGGGGCTGGAGCCGGCCTGTTCGCAGACC
>JACPQM010000050.1 GCA_016190505.1 Chloroflexota bacterium
ACCACGAAGGCGAAGACCGATGTGGCGATGATCCCCGGCAGGGCCTGGGGGATGACGACGTAAATGAGCGACTGGAACCGGTTCGCCCCGTCGATGAAAGCCGCCTGCTCCAAATCGACGGGGAAGGATTGAAAGAACGCCCGCAGCAGCCACAGGGTGAACGGCAGGGAGATGGATGTGTAGGCGAGGATCATGCCCAGGTGCGAGTTCGTCAGATTCAACTCCTTCAGCAACACGTAGATGGGGACAATGATCATGATCGGCGCGAACATGTAGGTGAACAGCGTCATGTTGGCCAGGAGTTCCTTCCCGCGATACCGGTAGCGGGTGAGGCTGTAGGCCCCCAAGGTGGCCACCACGATGTCCAGGAGCACCGTGACCCCCGCCACCACGATGCTGTTCTTCAGGTAGGTCACGAAGTCCGTCTCGCTGAGCAAGCGGTGGAAGTTCGCCAGCGTGTATCGACCGAAGATGCGCGGCGGGTAGGCGAAGAGATCCTGCGGCGGCTTGAGGGATGTGAAGAGCATCCAGAGGAGCGGCACACCGCACAAGATGACCAGGGCCGCGGAGCCGAGGTACAGGGACCCGGTGTATGAGATGCGCCGGAGATTCATCTAGCTCCCCGCCTCCCGCCGGTAGGTCCGAAAATAGACCACCGAGAGCACGATCAGGAGCAGGAAGAGGCTCACGGACACGGCCGCACCCTCCCCTGCCTGCATGAACCGGAAGGTTCGCCGAAACGCGTAGACAGGAAGATTCTGGACGAGGACCTGCAGCCCGCCTCCTGTCGCCATCAGCCACGGCACGTCGAACTTCGTGAACATGAAGAACGTCCGGAGCAGGATGACCACAAACAGGACGTAGCGCAGCGCGGGCAGCGTGATGTAGCGGAACCGCTTCCAGGCGTTGGCCCCGTCAATGGCGGCGGCCTCGTACAGTTGCAGGTCGATGGTCTGGAGCCTGGCGAGGAGGCTGATCACCACGAAGGGGAAGAACTGCCAGACCGCCACGAAGATCGTCGAGGCCATGAGCAACTCCTCGCCCAGCCACACGACGGGCGCCTGGATGAGGCCCAGGGCTTGCAGGACGTAGTTCACCGGCCCGTAGGAGGCGCTCAGCAGCCACTTCCAGAGGAGGATCACCACGATGGTGGGAA
The DNA here is from genome assembly GCA_016190505.1 of Chloroflexota bacterium. GTDB lineage: Bacteria > Chloroflexota > Dehalococcoidia > JACPQK01 > JACPQK01 > JACPQM01. The sequence continues at coordinate 1,157 of JACPQM010000050.1, forward strand.
GCATGTACGGGAACAGCGCGATCCCCCGGACGAGGCCCCGGCCGAAGAAGGCCTCGTTCAGCAGGAGCGCGGCGAGGAGCCCGAGCAGCACCTGGAAAAAGATGCTGCCGACCGAGAAGATGACCCCCCGCCAGAGGCTCAACCAATAGTCCTGCTCGCTCGCCATCCAGGCGTAGTTCTGGAATCCGACGTACTCGTAGTGGGGGAACACGGCGTGTTTGTTGGTCAGACTGAGCCAGAAGGAATATCCAACGGGGAAGAAGATGAATCCGAAGATGACGATGAATGCCGGAAGGAACAGGAGGAGACCCTGGATGGCCTGTCGTGTGCGAGTCACGGCTCGAGCCCGATGGGGGATTGCGGGTGGAACGACAGTGCACGGGACGTGTCACGTACGCGGAGCATGCGGGGTGCGGGGCGCCATCGGAGCGCCCCCGCACCCCGGACTCGGTTGCCCAGCGCCGTTCGGGCTCGGCTCAGAGTTTCTTCTCGGAGCGGATGGGGTCCGGCACCGGATAGCCCAGCTTCTTGATGAGATCATTGGCCCGATCGGTGATCCGCTGCGCCGCCTCCTTCCCCTTCCGGCGTCCCTGGACGAAGCCGACGATCTCGTCCGCGATGATCCCCGAATCGAAGACCTCGGCCAGGAAGGGGATCTGGATGTTCGTCGCGGGATAGTAGACACCCACGGGGATGGCCAGCCCCCGGTCGATGTTGATCTCCTGCATGCGAACCCAGTTCCGCCACTTCTTCAGCTCGGGCAGGGCCTGGTATTCGGGGTCTTTGCGGAGGGACTTGAGGATGGGAGGCATGTGCACCGGATACTGGCGGACGTAGTTCAGGTACATGTCCCGGGTGTAGAACAGCTTGAGCCACTCCTTCGCCAGGTCCCGGAGCTTGGACTTGGAGAAGATCACCCAAATCTCGGCGTCCATGTCCGTGTACGGGATCTTCCCGGAGGGGCCCACGGGCCGCCAGATGGGCATGAAGTACTCCTCGGAGGCCTTGTCCGGGGCGTACTTCTCGATCGAGCCGGCGATGCGTCCGTAGCCATGATCAATCATGGTGGTGATGCCCGTGGAGAACTCGACGATCATGCCCAGCCACGACTGGCTCAGCCAGTCCGGCGGGACCACCTTGTTGTCGGAGAGGGCCTTGACGAACTCCAGGGTCTGGATGAAGGGCTCCTTGTGGAACGCCGGATTCCACTTCTCGTCGTAGAAGGTGCCGCCGTTCGATCCGACCCAGCGACCCAAATGCTCCTGGAGGAAGTAACCCGTGCCGGGCAAGCTCATGCCCCACTGCCGCTTGTCCGGTTTGCTCACTGCCTTGAGGTATTCAAGCTGCTCCTTCCAGGTCGGGAACATGGGCTTGCTGATGTCATCAGGCACCTTGAACCCCGCCTGCTCGGCGATGTCCTTCCGGATCATCAGGGCCGGAGCGCCCACGTGGTGCGAGATGCCCCAGCGTTTTCCCTGGAACAGGGTCATATCCCGGACGGACTCGACGACGTCGTTGAGACCGATGGCCCGGTAGACGTCGTCGATGGGGACGATCGCCCCCTGCTTCTGGAAGGACCGGAAGTGGTAACAGTTAAGGTGCGCGATGTCGGGGGGCGTGCCCGCGGCCAGCGCCGTGTACAGCTTCGGTCCAAGGTCAGCCCAGGCGATGCCCTGCTGGTTGGCCTTCGCACCCGGATGCATCTGCTCGAAGCGGTCGCAGACCTTCTGGACAGCCTTGACGGAGATGTCGGATGCCTCCGTGTGCCAAATCTGGAGTGTACGGGTCTGGGCTTGGGCGCTCCTGGTTAGGATCGCGGGGCCGAGGCCAGCCCCGGCTGCTGCCGCCACCCCTTTCAGGAACCCCCTCCGGCTGATGCTGTGCATTCCAGTCATGGTCGTCCCTCCCCCTGGTTCGAAGACAGTGACAGTCAGCTCCAGTTAATCGCCATGAACAAGAACCGTGCTGCAGAAGCTGACACCCCCCTCCCTCATTAGGGAACAGGCGCCGCCGGTATGCGTCCCGATGGGCCTCGCGCGCGGGCGCCCCGCTCCGATGTCAGGCTCGGGCCGGACTCCTGAGGGATTTTTTGAAATCGGTTTCAAGAGTTTCCGCGATGCTAGCCCGGACGCGTAAAACCTGTCAAGCGGAAAATGGGGGAACCATCGGCTGGCGGCGGCCCCGGCCCACACGCGGGGGGGTGCCATCAGCGTGACGAAGGCAGGACTCAGCTACCGTCCGGCCTGGATGGCCTTCACCGTGTCCTCGGTGGCCTGGAGGACCCGGTCCATGTCCGCCAGCGTGTGGGCCGCGGAAAAGCCGTGGTGCATGGGCTTGCCCCCGCCATCGCAGAAATACACGCCCCGCTCGGCCATGCCCTTGAAGAACCGGAGGGCCAAGGCGGTATCCTGCCTCTCGGTCTCCCGATACATCCGCACCTCTTCCGTGAAGCCGAAGTACAGCCCGAATCGGGCGCCCAGCCCCTGGCAGCGCGCCGGGAGGCCATGCCTCTGGAAGATGGCATTCATCCCGTCGTACAGCCGCCCCGCCAGCGCGTACAGGTGGTCGTAGAATCCCGGCTTGTTGATCTCGCGGAGGCAGACCTCCGCGGCCATGATGGGGATGAGATGGCCGTTATACGTCCCGCTATGCTCGGCGTTGCCCAGCGGCCGGAGGTGCTCCATGATCTCCCGCCGGCCCCCGAAGACGGACAGCGGCGTCCCGCCCGCCACGCACTTTCCGATGGTGCACAGATCCGGGACCACGTTGAAATAGGCCTGGGCGCATCCCGGCCCTGTCCGGAACGCCGACAGTACCTCATCGAAGATCAACACCACGCCGTACTCCCGAGTCAGCTCCCGCAGCCCATGGAGATAGTCCTTGGGTGGCACGATGCAGCCTGCGTTGTAGTGGATCGGCTCCAGGATGACCGCGGCGATCTCGTGCCCGTGCAGCCAAAAGGCCCGCCGGACCGCCTCCAGATCATTGCCCGGAAGCACCAGCACATAGTCGGCGATCCCGGCCGGGATCCCGCCCGAGCGCGCGACGTGCCGCGGGGCTCCGGCGGGACCGCCAGCCTCCACCGCGCCTGCGGGCGACCAGCCCCCGTAGTTCCACATCACGTAGTCGTGCAACCCGTGGAAGTGCCCGTCGAATTTGATGATCTTGTCCCGCCCGGTGTATTCGCGGGCCAGCCGGATCGAATGCATCGTGGCCTCGGTCCCGGAGCAGGTGAACCGGACCATGTCCACGCATGGAACCATCTCGGCCAGCGCCGCGGCCACCCGACTCTGGGCCGGCGTCTCAAACGAGCAGACGATCCCGCAGCGCAGCGCCTCCTCGATGGCGGCGCGGATGCCCGGGTGGTTGTGGCCCAGAATAGTGGCCCCGTGCGAGGTCAGCAGGTCTACGTACTCGCGCCCCTCGAGATCGTAAACGTAGGCCCCCTCCCCCCGGCCGATGTAGAATGGTCTCCCTAGGGCCTTGTTGTACCGGATGGACGACGAGACGCCGCCCGGCAGGACCGCCTGGGCGGACTGGTACAGGGTATCATGAGGACTTCCTACCGCTCCTATGGACATGACTGACTCCCTCCTCACACTGTTTTCAAGACTTCACGAACGCTCGCAGCCAGGATATCCACCATGGCCTTCATATCCTCCTCGGTCACAATGAGGGGTGGAGCGAAGGCCACCCAGTTCGGCTCGGATCGGAGAAGCAGGCCGTTCTTCAAGGCCATCTTGCCCACCCGTTTGCCGAAGGCCAGTCGCCCGTCGAAGCGTGCCTTGGTCCTCGGATCCCGGACCAGCTCCACCCCGATCATCAGGCCATGGCCGCGGATCTCCCCCACCACGCCCAAAGGGCCAAGCTGCTCCGCCAGCATTTGCTTGACGCACTCTCCCACCTTCTGAGCGTTCTCGGGCAGGCGGCGGTCCAGGATCTCGCCGATACTGGCCAGGCCCGCAGCGCTGGAGATGGGGTTTCCTCCGTAGGTGTGGCCATGGTGAAACTCCACCCGATCCTCGACCTTCCCGCGGAAGGCAGTGGCAATGTGGTCGCGGCAGATGGTGGCCGCCAGTGGCGCGTAGCCACTGCTCATCCCCTTCCCGCAGGTCAGGATGTCCGGGACCGTGTGATAGGTGTCGGCACCGAAAAGGTGTCCGGTTCGACCGAACCCGGTGATGATCTCATCGAAGATGAGCACGACGTTATGCCGGTCGCAGATCTCCCGCAGCAGGGGGTGATACTCCGGCGGCGGGGCGACGATCCCCGCGGTGTTGATGATCGGCTCGACGATGAGGGCCGAGATCGTCTCGGGATCCTCGGCCACGATGGTGTCCTCGATGATCCGCGCGCAGATCAGGTTGCAGGAAGGATAGGTCTTCTCGAAGGGACACCGGTAACAATAGGGCGGGTGCGCGTGGAGAAAGCCGATCCCCGTCGGTTCAAACATGCTCTTTCGGGACTTCGACCCCGTGGCGCTCAACGCCCCGTGCGTCGCGCCGTGATACGAGCCGTAGAGGGAGATGACCTTGTGCTTCAGTGGATGCCCCGTCTGGCGGTGGTACTGCTTGGCCATCTTGAATGCGACCTCGTTCGCCTCGGATCCCCCGCTCAAGAGCTTCACCGTGTTGAGGTCGCCGGGCGCGATGGCGGCCAGGAGCCGCGCCAGTTCGATGGCGGGCGGCGTCGTGGCGTGCAACGGCGGGGCGAAGGACAGCGTATCGAGCTGGGCCTTGATGGCGTCAATCACCCGACGGTTGTTGTGCCCCACCCCGACCACGTAGACGCCAGCCAAGCCGTCCAGGTACTCCTTCCCGTGGATGTCCCAGAACCGGATGCCATCTGCCCGGGTCACGACGAACGGCTCCTTGATGAACTCCTCCATCTGCATGAAGTCCAGGACGATGTGCCGGAGGGCCTCGGGCAGAGGTGCCGGTGTGGGCGGTGCCATCTTGGGATCTTGGGTGGCCATACCTTTACTCCTTTCCGTGCCGGGCGCCTAATACCCCAGGAGCCGCGGAAGGAACATGACCAGGGGGGTCACATACGTAATGAGCAGCAGGATCACAACCTCCGCAATCAGGAACGGCCAGAGGGGCTTCAGCAGTTCCTCGATGGTGATCTTGGCCAGGCTGCTGCCGATGAAGATGCAGGAGCCGACCGGCGGGGTCAGCAGTCCGATGCACAGGTTCACCGTAACGATAATCCCGAAATGGATCAGATCAATGCCATACCCTTTGGCCACCGGGGCAAAGATGGGCACGAGCAGGAAAATGGCCGGCGCCGTGTCAATGATGCATCCCGTGACCAAGAAGAGCACGTTGACCAGCAACAGGAATACCCTCGGGTTTTTCGAAAGGCTGGTGAAAAAGGCCAGCGTCATCTGCGGGACGTTCTGCATGGTCACAATCCAGCTCAGGACGTTGGTCGTGGCCAGGAGCAGGAGGACCACGGAGGTGACCTTGGCCGTGTTCATAAACATCTCGGGAAGGTCCCGCAGCTTCAGCGCGCGCAGGATGAAGAAGCCGACTATGAGCGCGTACGCCACTCCCACCCCGGCCGCCTCTGTTGCGGTGAAGATCCCGCCGAGGATCCCCCCGACGATGATGACAGGCATCAGCAGCACCAGGATGGAATCCCGGCAGATCCTGAGCGTCTCGGCCCAGGTGTAGCGAGTCTCCCGGCGCTGGTACCCATGCCGGCGGCTGGTGAAGTAGTTGATGACCATGAGGGAGCCGGCGATGAGCACCCCAGGCCCCACCCCTCCCATGAAGAGGCCGCCCACCGAGGCGCCCGTGACCAGGGAGAAGAAGACCATCACCAGGCTGGGAGGGATGATGGGACCCATAATGGAGGCGGACGCGGTGACCGCGGCCGCATAATTCTTCGGGTACCCGGCCGAGTGCATGGCAGGGATCATCACCGAGCCGATGGCGGAGGCATCCGCCACGGCCGATCCGGTGATGCCGGAGAAGATCATGCACGAGAAGATGGTCGCGTGGGCCAAGCCGCCGCGGATGCGGCCCACCATGAGATCGGCAAAGCGCAGCAGGCCGCGGGTGATCTCGCCCTTCAGCATCAGATCGCCACCCAGGACGAAGAGCGGGATGGCCAGCAGGGGAAAGGCGTCCGTGCCGATGAACATCTTCTGCGGGATCACCACCAGCGGGATCCCTTGCATGACCAGGATTCCGCCCAGGGCCGTCACGCCGATGGCGAGGGAGATCGGCATCCCTGAGATCATCGTGAGGACAAACAGGCCCGTGACCGTCTCGAGCACCATACTCACCGGTCCTCCTACAGCGGCAGTGGTTCGGCCTCCGCCCGGGCCGCCTCCGGCGCGCCCTGGAACTCCCGGCGGAGAAGCAGGATCTCGACCCAGAGGAGCATCGCCCCCGAGATCGGAATCGCGGCGTAAGGGATGGCCATGGTGAAGCCGAGGGAGGGCGAGACCTGATCCAGTTGTTGCGGGAGCATGTTGACGAACCCCTGATAGGCCACGACCCCCAGGAAGGCCATGACGGCCAGGTGGCAGGCGATCCGGACCACCCGTCGGATGCGCCCGGGGAGGAGCCGGACCACGAACTCCATCCCGAGCTGCTCGCCGCTCTTCAGGGCGTAGGCCGCCGCCAGGAAAGAGGACCAGATCATCAGGTACCGCGCGGCCTCCTCCTCCCAGCCGAACACGTAGTTCACCACGTAGCGGTTGAATACTTGCAAGTTGACCACCAGCGTCATGGCCGCAACCTGCAGGACGATGAACCAGTAGAGCGCCCGATCTACCTGCTGGATAAGTCGGCAGACCACGAACATCTCCTCGATGGTGGCTCGGGGACCGGAGGGCTGGCCGGGCGGTGGCACGCCCGCCCCTCCGGTCCCCGGACCTTCCTCACACGGGGGCTATTTCACCGGTTGAGCTTCTCGCGCGATGGCCTGCTCGGCGTCTTTCACCGTCTTGAAGGCCGTATCCACCAGCTCCTTCCCCACGCCGGGCTGCTTGGTCAGCCACTCTACCACGGGCCCTTGGCTGGCCTTGCGGAACGTCTCCTTCTCCGCCGGAGTGGGCACGTACACCTCCATCCCCTTCTTCCGGAGGGCGTCGATGGC
>JACPQM010000045.1 GCA_016190505.1 Chloroflexota bacterium
ATTGCGAGCGCAGCGAAGCAATCTTCTGCCCATGTCACCGTCAGTAGATTGCTTCGTCGTTACGCTCCTCGCAACGACGGAATGCGCACGCCGCGAGCCGGTTCATTGCTCTACATTGGGTCCCGACGGCTCGGGACCTGTAAGACTCGCAATGACGGCGAAAACACTGTAGGGTGGGTGTAGTGTAGCGGAACCCACCGGAACAACGACACGGCAGCCAGCGATGGCGGATTGAGGCTGGGCGAAGATATGGGAGCGTTTCGTGGCGTACTGGTGCCACCCCTGTGTCACACCGTTGGTCACGAGGGCAGACGGGTGGTGGGTTCCGCTTCGCTTCACCCACCCTACAGGTGCTCCCTTCTTGCTCTTGTGGCCAGAGCAGTGATGGCGCCGATCAGCGCCACAGGGAGGGCCACTAGCAGGATGCTCTCCTGATAGCCGGCCACCATCGAACTCTGGGCTACGGTGACGGGGTCGGCGCCGGCTGCCTCCAGGCGCGCCGCCTGGGCGTGCTGCCGGGCGCCCAGCAGGCTCCCAGCAGCGGCCAGGCCCAGGGTCATTCCTCCCTGCCGGGTGAGGGCTACCATGGCCGATGCCGTGCCCTGCCGGCCCCCGGGCGCCAGCCCCATTATGGCGCTCATGTTGGGAGCCTCGAACAAAGCCAGGCCCACGCTGGTTATCGCTAGGTAGAGGATGACCTCTGCCAGGGATGACGCGGCCCCCAGTCGGGCCAGCAGTACAAAGCCCAGGGCTGACAGCGCCATCCCGGAGACGGTGAGCGGCCGGAAACCAAACCTGTCCGAGAGCCATCCAGCCAAGGGGGAGAACCCGATGCGCAGGCCCGGGCTCAGGGTGAACACCATCCCGGTCTGGCTCGGCGTCAGGCCCAGCCCGCCGGCCAGGTAGAACGGGAACAACAGGGACAGTGCGGAGTAGGCCATGAAATAGAGTACGTGGGTGATGTTGGCCAGACTGAAGGACCGGCTCTGGAACAGATTCAGGTCCATGACCGGCGCCTCAGCCCGCCGCTCCACGCGAATGAAGGCCGCTCCGGAGACCACAGCCACGCCGGCCACCGCCCACAGCCCGGGGGAGGACCAGCCGGTGCGTGCTGCCTGGTTGATCCACAACAGCAGGCTGCCCATGGCCACGAAGGACGTGGCTGCCCCAGCCAGGTCCAGCTTCGCCTTCGCCCTCGCCCTCACAGGCCCTCTGTCCTCCAGGGCTACCCAGGCCAGCACCACCCCGACGACGCTGATGGGCACGCGGGCGTAGAAGATCGCTTGCCAGCCCAGAAGGTCGGTGAGCCACCCGCCCAGCAAGGGGCCCAGCCCCAGTCCGGCGCCGACCACTGCGCCTTGCAGGCCCATGGCCTTGCCTCGCTCCTGCGGCGGGAACGCGGCGGTGATAATGGCGTTGCCATTGGCTACGGTCATAGACTGGCCGGCGGCCTGGATGAGCCGGAAAGCGATGAGCTGGTAGACGTTCTGGGACAGGGCACACAGCGCCAGGCCCACAGCGAATACGGCGAACCCCGTCACATACATCACCCGCCGCCCCCGTGTGTCGCCCAGCCAGCCCATGGTAAGCATCAGGCCATTGCTCACCAGAAGGAAGGCGGCCTGGACCCAGAGGATGGTAGCTGCGTCGGTCTTGAAAGCGTGGGCCAGGGCAGGCAGAGAGATGTTGACTGTACCCGCATCCAGGGTCCCCATGAAGGTTCCCAGGGCGGCGGTGGCCAGGACCAGCCACTTGCGAACAGAGGGGGACAGAGGGCCCAAGGAAGCTCTTTAGGATGGCTCGGGATGTAGCTCGACAGTTTTCTGCCGGGCCCTCTGGCCTCTGGTGAGGAAGGAAGCCATCATGCCCAGGAGGGCAGCCGCCATCGCCAGGAGCAGGGTGTCCTGGTAGCCCAGCACCACGGCCTCAGCGGTGATGGGCTGGCCCGGCGACAGGCGGCTGGCGTGGACCACCTGCCGGGCGGCGAAGAGGCTGCCTGCCAGGGCGATCCCCGTGCTCATCCCCGTCTGCCGGGCAGTGCCGATCAGGGCGGAGCCCATGCCCAGACGCTCCCGGGGCACCGCTCCCATAATGGCGCTGGAGTTGGGCGGCTCGAACACTGCGAAGCCGAAGCTGACCAACAGGAAGGGAGCAACGACAATGAGCAATGGGGTGTCTGCCCCCAATTGGGCCATGACGTACAGGCCGGCCGCCATCGTAGCCAGCCCCATCACCGCCAGCGGGCGCGTTCCAAAGCGCTCCGATAGCAGGCCGGAAAAGGGGCCGACCGCGATGCGCACTGCCGGGCTCAAAGTGGCCACCATTCCAGCTTGGGAAGCCGAGAGCCCCAACCCGCGGATGAGATAGAACGGCAGCATGAAGGTAAGCGTGGCCCAGGCTATGAACTGAAGGACATGGGCCATCATGGTCAGGGACAGATTGCGGTAGCGAAACAGCCTGAGGTCCAACACGGGCGCCTTAACCTTGAACTCAATGACCACGAAGGTCACGGCGCAGGCGCCCACCCCCACTAGCAGCGTGGCCAGCGTGGGGTTGGCCCAGCCAATCCGGGCACCCTGGTTGAGCCACAGCAGTAGGCCGGCCAGGACCAGGAAAGAGGTCACTGCCCCTGCGGGGTCGAGCTTGACCGCACGCCCGGGGTGGCGCTCTTCCCGGAGCAGGCGCCAGGCGAGCACGATGCCGACCAGGGCCACCGGCACCCGGGCATAGAAGATGGACCGCCAGCCCAGCATGTCCAGCAGGAAGCCTCCCAACAGCGGGCCGCTGGACAGGCCCAGGCCCACCACTACCCCTTCCATCACGCCGAATGCCCGGCCTCTCTCCTGGGGAGGGAAGATGGCCGTGATAATGGCGCTGCTGTTGGCCGTCATCAGGGCCTGGCCCACGGCAGTCACCGCCCGAAAACCGATCAACTGGTAGATGTTCTGGGAGGCAGCGCTCAGTGCCAGGCCCAGGGTGAACAGAGCGAAGCCGGTGATATAGAAGCGCTTCCGCCCCCATACGTCGCCCAGCCGTCCCACCGTAAGGAGCAGGCCCGTGCTCACCAGGAGGAAGACCGCTTGCACCCAAACCACGGTCGCCGGGCTTACGTCCAGGGCCTCGCTGAGGCGGGGAAAGGAGATATTGATCATGCCGGCGTCCATGGTGCCCTGGAACACCCCGAAGCCCACCGCCACCAGGCCCAGCCACTTGGAGGAGGACCTCGTGCCCGTCATGGCCTGTCCTCTGCGGAATGGCCCCCACGCACCAGCGACGTGGCCGCACCGGCCAGGGCCACCAGGGCGGCGACAGTAACCGTGTCTGCAAAACCGTGCACAATGGCCAGGGCCTCCCTTGTGCCATCGCTGGTCGCCAGTTGGCGCTCCCAAAACGCCTGGCGGTAGGCGAAGACTGAGCCGGCTATGGCCATGCCGAGGGCCTGTCCCATCTGACGGCCAGTAGCCACCATGCCCGAGGCAGTGCCTAACCGGTCCCGGGGCACTGAGCCCATGATGGCGCTGGTATTGGGAGACCCAAAAGCTGCGGAGCCCAGAGCCAGCAGACCCAGGGCGCTGGGCACCGCCCCCAACCTCCCCAGGCCGAACAGGCACACTGCCACCAGGGCCATGCCTGTAGAGCAAAGCAGCCGGGAGCCGATGCGGTCTGACAGCCAGCCGCTGGGCATGGCCAGAAGCACCCGCGAGGCGGGGAACACGGCAAACCACAGCCCGGCCCGGGAGGCCGAGAAACCAGCACCCTGGATGAGGTAGAAAGGTGCCAGCAAGGAAAAGAAGGGCACAGCGACGAAATAGAGGATTGAGCTCGCTGTGGCAGCGGCGAACAGCCGGTGCCGGAAGAGGCCCAGGTCCAGCACCGGGCTGGCCGCCCGCCTCTCAATGGCCAGAAAGGACCCAACAAAGACCGCGCTCGCGGTACCCAGCAAGAGGACTGGCGCGGAGGTCCACCCCAGCCTTGGCGCCTGGTTCACCCACAGCAGCACGCCACCCAGTCCCAGGAAAAGAGTTGCCGCCCCGGCGACGTCGAAGGCCGGCGCAGTTCTCTGATGTGCGGTGTGCTCTCCCCGGAGGTACCTCCAGGCCAGGACCGCCACCCCAAGGACCAGCGGTAGGCGGATATAAAAGACCGCCGGCCAGTCCAGAGCATCCACCAGGCCACCACCTATGACCGGGCCCACGCCCAACCCTGCCGCCACGACCGAGGAAAGGAGGCCGATCGCCTTGCCCCGTTGTCCCGGCGGGAAAACAGCGGTCATGATGGCAGTGCCCACAGATACCTCCATGGCGTGGCCCACTGCCTGCACCAGGCGGAACAGGATGAGCGTCCCCAGGCTCGACGCCAGGGAAGCCAGGCCCAGACCCAGAGCGAGCACCAGCAGCCCCAGGACGTACATCCGCTTCCGCCCCAGCAGGTTTCCAAGCCTACCCAGAGTCAGCATCAGTCCCGTGCTCACCAAGAGGTACGCCACCTGTACCCACAACACCGACCGGGTCTCCACAGCAAACGCCGTTGACAGGCGCGGCAACGAGATATTGACCATGGTCAGGTCCATGGACCCGACGAAGGCGCCGGCGCAAATGATGGCGGCAATCTTCCACCGGTAGCTGGCGACGGGGGATGACGAGGAGGCCACGGAGCTATCTCGCCAGGTTCCAGACGGGGTTTGCGTACTTGTCCCGCAGGACTTGCCGGGCCAGCTCGGTCTCCTCCGGCGCCGGCTCTCCCACGGCCGGTCCTTCGTTCACCTCTTGGGTGAAGCCGCCGGCCAGGGCGCTCGCGGCCTCCTCCCAGGGCACGGAGTGGCCCAGGGCCTGCCGCAGTGAGATCACCCTGCCCTCGAACTGTTGGACCAACTGTCGGCGGACATCCTCGGATGGCATGTTGAGCAGGCGGAACAGGTGCGCCGCGTCCAGGTCCAAGAGCAGAGTGCCCTGGCACAGGAAGCTGTCCCGCCGGCGGGCCTGAGCGATGCCCGCGATTTTTCGTCCCTCCACCACGACCTCGTGGCCGAAAGCGGCATCGAAGCAGGCCCCGCTACGCAAGGCGCCGTTGGGCCTGCCTCGGGGTCCGGCCACCTCGGCGCGCAGCCCCAGGCCGGCCAGTGCCAGTACCACCGCCCGGGCAACCTGGCTGTAGGACTGTGCGATGCTTCCCTGTGGCGCTAGGCCCACCAGGCTGAAGGTGGCTTCCGCCTCGTGGAGAATGGCCCGCCCGCCGGTGGGCCGCCGCACCACCGGGATGCCTTCTGCCTGGCAGCGCGCCAGGTCAACGTCCCTGGCCACGGGTTGTGAGTAGCCCACGGTCAGGCATGGTGGGCTCCACCCATAGAGGCGCAGCGTTGGCGGCGACCTACCCTGCAGGTAGAGCTCGAAGATGGCCTCGTCCAGGGCCATGTTCCAGGGACCCGGACCGGGGCCGCTCTGGACTAACCGCCACTGGGGCAAGCGCACGACCTGGCGTGGTTAAAAGGCTGTAGCATCCTCGACGGTGATCTTGACCACGTAGTTGACTTTGGTGTTGTTGGACGAATATGAAACTGGCTGGCCAAGTAGGGTTGAAGCACGTGGCTACCAGGCAGCCGCCTACGCGCTGGCGATATACTTGGCGAAGTCCTCCGCGCTCATCAAGCCGTCCAGCTCTTCCGGATTGCTGACCTGGACCTTGAGGAGCCAACCGCTGCCGTACGGGTCCTTGTTCACCGCCTCAGGGGCGTCCACAGTCTCCTGGTTGATGGCGGCCACTTTGCCGCTCACCGGCGACATGATCTCGGATGTCGCCTTGTCGGACTCGATGGTGCCGCAGGGCTTGCCCTGGGTCACGGCATCGCCCACCTGGGCCAGCTCTAGGAAAAGCACGGACCCGAGCTGCTTCTGCGCATAGTCGGTGATTCCGATGGTCGCTTCCTGCCCCGCAGCGCGGACCCAGGTATGCCCTTTGGTGTATTTGCACTCCTTGGGGTCCACTATTCCCTCCTGTAAAAAGAAGATTAGTGAATTGGACGTCGCCCGAGTCATATTAGCATTACGAGAGACTAGCCACAAGGCGGGCTGGTGGTATAATAGCCGCATTCTTGTGGAGCGCACCACTTAGCTCTCCCATCATCATTGGGTTGAGGTCGCCGATGGGCAGGAAACTGGTCGCGTTGGTGTGGGGGGTACTGCTGGCCCTGTTGTGGGCTCATCCCGCCTGGGCCAACGGCGAGCATGAGCACGCCGAAGGGGGCGAGGCCACAGCCTCTGCCCTGTACTTTCTGGCCTTCCTGCTGGCCGTTGCCGTCCTGGCGGTATCGGCGTGGCTTACCTACCGGTGGTGGCCCGAGTCAGCGCTTGGCCGCCGCGTGGCCCGCATGGTGCACTCTGACTACGTGTCCCAGGTCCGAGGATTCAGCCGGAATGCCAAGCTCCTGATAGCTCGTAGCGCCCTGACGGGCCTCCAGTTTGGCCCGTGGCAACTTCTGTTCAACCTCTACCTCCTGGCGGTGGGCTTCGACGCGGGGTTCGTGGCCCAAGTGAATATGGCCAACTGGATGGCCCACGGCCTCATGGTCGTACCCACCGGGATGCTCTCAGATCTGCTAGGGCGGCGGCGCATCTTCCTGGTGTTCTTCGCCGTGTCCGCCCTGCTTCGGGTCCCACGAATATTCTTCCTGGACCCGAGCCTTATTATGCTTTTTAGCGCCCTGGGCGGCGTGGCGGAGGGCGCGCACGCGGTGGTAGGGGCTCCTTTCATGGTGGAGCAGAGCCGCCCCCACGAGCGGGTACACCTTTTCAGTATGAGCGCTGTGGTCTTGGCCATTTCCCTCACCCTAGGCAACGCGGTGGGTGGCTATCTTCCGCTCTGGCTGGGGGCGCCGCTGGGACTATCGGGCAGCAGTTTCACTGCGCTGCGCTGGGCTCTGATGGTGTCCATACCGGTGGCGCTGGTGAGCATAGTGCCTATATACATGATCAAAGAGAAATGGCAGCCCATATCCCTACGCAGGTGGTATCAGGGCTTGACGAGCAGGGGCACCATAGCCAAGCTAACTTTGACCCAGGGCTTGGAGGCCGTGGGGCTGGGCCTAGTGGTGACTTTCTTCAACATCTTTTTTGCTACCAAGTTCGGCGCCAGCTCCGTTTTCATCGGCAACATGTTCGCCCTGACCACAGTGATCACAGCGGTGGCCACCCTGTTTACACCCTTGGTGGTCAAGCGCATGGGCATGGTGAAAGGCCTCGTAGGCATTCAGCTTGCCGGGCTGCCCTTCCTGTTTCTCATGGCCCTATCGCCCAACATGTGGCTCTCGGGAGCAGGCTACATGTTTCGGGCCACCTTTACCGGGGCCAGCATAGGCCCCGGGGGTGGCATGGGAGCGCCCATCGAACACCTGTGGCCCATGGAGGTGGTCAAACCCCACGAGCGGGGCACGACTAACGGCCTAATGCATTCCTTCCTTGAGTTCCCCATATCCATAGGCGCGGCCATGGCGGGCCCCCTGATGGCCCGGGGCGAATGGGTCCAAATATACTTTATGGCTGGCGCTTGGTTCGCGGCATCGTACCTGTCCTATTTGTTCTTCTTCCAGCCCATGGAGGCCCGAAAGCGGCTGGAGGCCGCCCAGCCGACAGGCGCCTCCTAGGCGCCGCCAGGCAGCGTTCCGCCTTTGTTCGGGCCGGCTGCCCGGCTGTTGTGTCTTGCCCTGGAGTCGGTCAGGTGCTACCCTGCTAGCAGGACGAGTCATCATACGTTTTTTCTAACGGAGCAGAGGCAACAACCATGGCAGAGCTGAAGAGTGCCTTCGAGAAGGCAATGGAGAAGGTGAAGGACCTGGAGAAGGCCTCCCCGGAGGACATGAGGAGGCTGGAGTTGGTGCCCAAAGGGGAGACCATGGCTGCCAGGTTTCTTCGCGACGACATAGCTGACCTGGCGGCTGACCTGGCCGGGCACCCCGACGTGTCGGGGCGCCGTTATCTCACGGAGGGGGCCCAGGACGCGCTCCTGCGCAACATCTGCCTCCCCCGGGACAGCCGGACCAAGACCACCAATGCCAAAGCGATCCAAGGGGTCCTGGCCCTCAAAAAGAACAGCCGCCGCGTCAAAGAGAGCTTCGAGCAGGTCGAGCACCTGTTCACTTACTACGAGGCAGCCGTGCGACAGACCTATGACCGTATGAAGCAGGAGTTTGAGGCCAAGTTCGCCGAAACTAGGAAGGCGATGGAGCAGCAGTACGGCGGGCAGGTGCGGATGGACGTGGAACGCCATCCCCAGTTCCAGGAAGAGCTACGCCGGGCCATGGGTGCGCTGGACCAGCAGTACGAGAAGGTCCTGGAGGAGCATAAGCAGCGCATCCGTCAGGCAACATAGGACCAGGCGCCCGCCGCGCTACTGGCTCTCTTTGGGAGGCGCGCCGAGTTGCTCCTATGCATGTGCCGGTGCTACAATTCGCCGAGACTGGAGAAGCAACGATGGTCCTGAGCGACAGAGACATAAAAGCGGAAATAGGGCGGGGCCGCATCGCCATCGAGCCCCTGGACCCGGCCTGTATTCAGCCGGCCAGCGTGGACATCCATCTGGGTAACCGGTTCCGGGTGTTCCGCAACACGCGCCGGCCCTACATTGATGTGCGCCTGGACATGGAAGACCTGACTGAGCTGGTCCAGCAGGGGGACTCGGAACCCTTCATATTGCATCCCGGGGAATTTGTGTTGGGCGTCACCCATGAGTCGGTGTCGCTGCCCGACGACATTGTGGCCCGGCTGGAGGGCAAGTCATCCCTGGGGCGCTTGGGGCTGCTGATCCACTCCACCGCGGGGTTCGTGGACCCGGGCTGGCAGGGGCATCTCACCCTGGAGCTGAGCAACGTGGCCCGCTTGCCCATCACCCTGTTCCCGGGTATGCGCATCGGGCAAGTCTCGTTTCTGCGGCTGTCGTCCCCAGCGGAGCGGCTGTATGGTGTGGCTGGACTGGGGAGCAAATACCAGGGGGACGAAGGCCCGACACCCAGCCGCTACCACCTCGATTTTCCCGCGCGACGACCAGGAGACATGCCACACTAGCTACGCTACCCGGTCCGGAATGGGCGCTCTGTCTCCCCTGGCTGGCCCATTGAACGTGGAGGACGTATAGGCCCCATGGACTACATGGCCCGGGCGCTAGAAGTTGCCCGCCAGGCCCTGGGGCGGGTCAGCCCCAATCCGGCGGTAGGCGCTGTGGTGGTCCGAGATGGACGCGTGGTGGGCGAGGGCTGTACCCAGCCGCCGCCTGGCCCCCACGCTGAGGCCGTGGCCATGGACCAGGCCGGTGAGGGCGCTCGCGGTGCTACGCTCTATGTCACGCTGGAGCCCTGTGACCACCAGGGCCGTACTAGCCCCTGCACGCAAGCGATCTTGGACGCCGGCATCGCCGAGGTGCACATCGCCACCATTGACCCCAACCCTCTGGTCAACGGCCGGGGCAAGGCGAAACTGGAGGCCTCGGGGGTACGTCTCCGTGTGGGAGAGCACGAGCAGGACGCCCGAGAGCTCAACGAGGCGTTCATCAAGTGGATCACCACGGGTATCCCCTTCCTCACCGCCAAGTTCGCCATGAGCCTGGACGGCAAACTGGCCACCCGCACCGGCGAGTCCCGCTGGATTACCGGCGAGGCCTCGCGGCAGCACTCCCATGAGCTGCGCCGGGTGGCCGACGCCATCCTGGTGGGGGTGAACACGGTGCTGGCCGACGACCCACAGCTCACCGTGCGCTTGGGCGAGGAGGCCGCCAGGCAGCCGCTGCGGGTGGTGGCCGACGGCCTGGCCCGCACGGCGCCTACGGCGCGCCTGCTGCACGAGCCAGGGCAGACGGTGATCGCCGTGACCCACCTGGCCGACGAAGACAAGATAGCCGCGCTGCGCCAGGCAGGCGCTGAAGTGTGGCATGCGCCCGCCGTCAATGGTCTGGTGGACCTGGGCTGGCTGCTCTCCGAGCTGGGCCGGCGGGAGATCACCAGCGTGCTGGTGGAGGGCGGGGCCACCCTGCTGGGGTCAGTCTTCGACCAGAGGCTGGCCGATAAGGTGGTGGCCTATATCGCCCCCATCATTATCGGTGGGCGCTTGGCGCCGCCAGCCATCGCGGGCCAGGGGGTGGCCGGCCTGGCGCAAGCACTGCGCCTGGAACGCCTGCGCGTGGAGCGCCTGGGGGAGGACATCGTAGTGGTGGGGTATCCGAAGAAGGAGTGAAACAGGTGATGGAGAGCGACACGTTCGAGAGCGATACCGAGGGGCTGTTGGCGCTGACCGCCAGCGCTGACCCGGTCCTGGCTGAGATATGGAACAATGAGAAGGACGCAGCCTATGATGACCTATCATGATCGCAGCAAAAAGCAGTAGGACGGGGAGGTAGCGGTCTATGGCTACACAGAGGACTCTGTTGACGGCGGACCAGTTCTTCCGCGAGTACGCAGGCAAGGAAGGTCGGTATGAGCTGGTGAGAGGAGAGGTTGTGCCAATGACGCCACCAGGTACGGTCCATGGGGCTGTAATGATGAACATAGGCGCGATCCTCCGGGCGCATGTCAAGGAACACGAGTTGGGTTTAGTTGTCGGGGAGAGTGGCTTCTTGCTAGAGCATGCCCCAGACACCGTACGCGGTCCCGATGTATCCTTTGTGAGGAAAGCCCGGATTGCGGCCGGTGGCGTGCCCGTGGCCTTCTACCCAGAGGCGCCCGACCTAGCAGTGGAGGTAGTCTCCCCTTCGGACACGGCTGCGGAGCTGGAGGTCAAGGTGCGCGAGTACCTGCGGAACGGGACGGCACAGGTCTGGTTGGCCTACCCAGAGAGCCGCACGGTCCACGTCTACAACCGGGATGGCACAGCCAGGTGGTACGGGGAAGATGAAACGCTGGAGGGAGCCGACGTCCTGCCCGGATTCTCCGTGCCCGTGCGGGAGTTCTTTGCGCTGTGAGGGTCCCTTGGAGCGCCTGGGGGGACGATGGTCCGGCGGTGGGCTATCCAACAAAGCTTTGACACGGTGCCGGCCGCGTACGCTAGCGGTAGTCGGCACAACGTTGAAGCGGGGCAAGTGCTTTGGTACTCCTAATTCAGCGAGAACGGGGGCTTGTGGATTATGGAAGAGCCATCCATATCTGTGGACACCCAGTATAGCGAATTATACCAGCATTTTCGCTTAGAGATTGGGCTGATCTGGCGAACTCTCCCTGTTACCGCTGCCATTGTAGGGGCGGCCGTAGTTTCCGGGTTTGGTCTGGTGTCTGATTGGGTCGCAAGGGAGGCCATTCTCCTGATCGCCCTCGGAATGACCGTGGCGCTTACCCTCATCCTGGGCAAATTCCGGTACTATTCCGAACTGTTCGAGCACACCTTAACAGAAATGGAGACGAGCCGGGCAGTGAAGGTTATCCAGAAAAGGAGCAATGTCCGTGACGACTTGCCCATAACGCGCTACTGGTATCCCAAGGTGCCGCAGGGGTGGCAACAGAAGGTCGGCGCAGACGCGACGTTGATCTGGGCCATGCGCTTCTTGGTCGTAGTGCTTCTTGCTCTTACGATATACAATGCTGCCTCACGGCTTGGCCTACCGGACTCTTAACGGGTCAATCTGCCCAGGCAGGCAGCCAAGTAGGGTGGGTGAAGCGCAGCGGAACCCACCACGGGCAGTACGGGCGGCAGGCTCCAGGAAGAGCACCACAAGGTTGGAAGGAAGACGATGCCGGAATACCGTCGCGCTTACCTGGAAGGGGGCACCTACTTCTTCACCGTTGTGAGCTACAACAGGCGGCCCATTCTCAAAGACCACGCAGCTATTGACCTGCTCTGGCAATGCTTTCGCAAGGCGTCGGCTACACATCTGTTCGATTTGAATGCCATCGTGGTCCTGCCGGATCACCTTCACGCCATCTGGCCGCTACCCGATGGTGACTCCGATTTCTCCATAAGGTGGCAGCAAATCAAGTCAGCGTTCAGCCTGCGCTACCGGAGCCTGCCTTCCGGGGGCGTTTCAGGGTCCATGCGCAAGAAGGGGGAGAAGGTAGGCTGGCAGGGGCCCGGAGGTGGTTTCCGCTGCGCTACACCCACCCTACTTCGCTTCACCCGCGCCCACTACAGCACCGCCCGGGCTGCGGCTATCACCGCCGCCGCAAGCACGGGCACCCGCAGGTTGTCGTCTACGGGCAGGGGCAGGAACTCGAACAGCGCCGCGGCAAGAGCGCCGAGCGCCAGCAGGGGCACGCCCAGCCCCAGATGCGAGGGCAACAGGAGGCCGCCCGACACCAGGGCGGCGGCCACGTAGGCCAGGCTCCCTTCCAGGCTCTTGCCCCGCCAGCGGCGCCGGCCCCATTTGCTGCCCACTGCCGCGGCTACCGGGTCCCCCACCGCCTGGAACAGCACGGCGTTGGCCGCCACGCCAATGTCGAAGACCAGGAAGCACACCAGCGCTCCCGCCACGAAGTAGGTGCTGCCCGTGGGCCGATGCTGTTCCTCAGCCCGAATTATGGGGATGCGCCGGGCCATCCACGCTGATACTGACGGGAAAGACAGGCGCACGGTCTCCATGGCGCCAAAGGCCACCCCCGCTACGGCCAGACCCACCAGGACCGTCTCCCGCGAGACGACCAGAGCGAGCACAGGGGAAAAAAGACCCCCCGACAAGGTGCCAGGCTTGACGGAGGAGGGGGTGGCTACCTGGTGGCGCCCTGTTTGGCAGCATTCTGCCTGGTCATGGCCTGCTGGAACTCTTGATGCGCCCGGGCTAGCAGGTCCGGATTGGTGATGACGTCCACTGCGGTCATGGCCATGGCCTTGGCCCCGTCCAGCAGGCCCTTCACCCCGGCCTCGGAGGCCGCGGCCTGGGCGAACTCCGGTGAGTGGCCCTGCACGCCCACGGGAGCGATGGCAATGGTGGGGTGGACCGAAGGCACCAGATGGCTGACGTTGCCCATATCGGTGCTGCCCATGCCTTTGGGAGGCTCCTCTGAGATGGCGCGCCCCAGGGCATGGAGGTTGCGAGCGAAGGCCTCCGCAAGCGTCTGGTTGGTGCGCATGGGCCGGTACTTCACGTCGGCCCAGCGGTGGGACAGCCGCGCCCCGGTGGCCTGGGCGGCGCCTTTGAAGCAGTCCAGAACCCGCTGCTGGAGCAAGTCCAGGTAATCCTCGTCTTCCGCCCTGACCAGAAAGCTCCCTGCGCTGTGGGCCGGTACCACGTTGGCCGCCTCGCCGCCATCGGTGATGACGCCATGGATGCGGGCCTTGTCATCGACATGCTGGCGCAGCGAGTTGATGGCAGTGAAGGATAGTATCATGGCCTCCAGGGCGTTGATTCCCTCCTCAGGTGCGGCAGCCGCATGAGCGGCTCGGCCAGCGAACTCCACGTCCAGCCCGATGCAGGCCAGGGCGTAGGCCTGGGCCTTGTTGCGCACGCCGGGATGGACGATCATGGCCACATCCAGGCCGGAGAAGGCCCCTCTTTCCGCCAGGATGGCTTTACCTCCGTAAAGCTCCTCGGCGGGCGTTCCCATGACTATCACCTGGCCACCCCATTCATCTACCACGGGACGCAGTGAGACCGCTGCCCCGACCGACGCCGTGGCGATGATATTGTGCCCGCAGGCATGCCCGATCTTGGGCAGGGCATCGTACTCGGCCAGGAAGGCAATGACTGGCCGGCCAGACCCATAGTCGGCGCGGAAGGCCGTAGGCAGATCGCCTATCCTGGTCCGGATAGCGAAGCCTTCATCGCGGAGATAGCTGCTGAGCCACTCAACCGCCTGGTGCTCCTGAAAGCCAAGCTCGGGGTGGGAATGTATAAGCTGGCTGAGCTGGACTAGCTCGCTGCGCTTGGCCTCCACCCCGGCCATCACCACTTCCTTGAGCTTTTCCTGGTTCAAGCGGGGCCTCCTGTCCGGCGGTTAGCCCCATTATAGGGCAATCGCTCCGGCTTGCACTATGTCGCTCCGGGAGCTACAATCCAGTTATTCCCCCTTGAACTATTGACCGCAGACTTTAAGGAGTGAGCCATGGACGACGCTGGCGTGTATCGCGATCTGGCCAAGAAGCTCCAGTACCCCCTGGAAAGCCACAAGTTTGAGCGGGTACTCAGCCTCATCATGACGCCCGATGAGGCCAGGTTGCTGTTGCTGCTTCCAGCTACCGCCGAGGAATTGGCCGCCAAGGTGGGCCGGGACGTGCGAGCTACCATGGACAGCCTGGTGCAGCGGGGCGCCGTGTTCTCCTCCCGCAGAGGATATTCCCTGCCCAAGAACGCCATCCAGTTCTACGACTCGGCCTCCAGCGCCGGCTCTCGGTTTGTGGACCAGGAGCAGAAAGACCTGTGGCGGGAACTGCACCTGGGTGAGTTTGGCCAGGTGTGGACGGACTGGCTGGTGCGCAAGGGCGAGCCCCAGTGGCGCATTATGCCCAACTCGCGCTCTCTGGAGATGAGCGCCATACGCCAAGAGGACATTGTGCCTTCCGAGGACGTGCGCGGCATCATCCGCCGCGCCCAGGTCATCGCCCAGATTGACTGCAACTGTCGCTACATCATGCGCGGCTGCCAGGTGGAGCCGGAGGTCTGCCTTCAGTTCAACCGCAACGGGGAGTACCAGCTCAGCAGGGGCGCCGGCGTCCGCCTCACAGCGGAGGAAGCGCTGGCCCGCATGGAGCTGTCCATGGAGCGCGGGCTGGTGCACCTGGGGCTGAACACCAGCGATGACCCACCGTCGCTGTGTAGCTGCTGCGGTGATTGCTGCAGCATCATTGTCCACCTGAAGCACCAGGGCAAGCTGGCCACGGGCCTTGCCCAGAGCCGCTATCAGGCTGCGGTGGAGCAGGGCACCTGCGACGGCTGCCAGGTATGCATGGACCGCTGCATCTTCGACGCTATCCAGATGGTGCGGGTGCCCGGCACCAAGCGCCTCAAAGCCCAGATTGACCCGGAGAAATGCTACGGCTGCGGCGAATGCCTGTTGACCTGCCAGCCCCGGGCATTATCCCTCAAGCTGATGCGCCCTCCCGAGCACATCTTCGAGCCCGGCCGCGCCTCATTCTACTAGGAACGGCATTCACCTCACCCCCTGGCCCCTCTCTGTTTACGGAGAGGGCAGGGTGAGGTGTCACGCCCTCACATCGGGTGCCGCCTCAGGAATTCCAGTTGCACGCGGTTGAACTCGGCGGTGGCCTGTAGCGTGGACAGATGGCCGACGCCCTGGAACACTACGAGATCTGAGCCAGGGATGAGATGTTGGACCGCCTGGGCATACTCCGGGAGCGTGATGATGTCTTGGGCACCGACGGTGATCAGCGTGGGGCAACTGATGAATGGCAGGCGTTCAGCCGCGTCGTGCAGGAGATCGGCCCAGTAGTGCTGGGCCACGCCCTCCAGCGGCGGCGGGTTCTTGAGCCGCAGCCTTTCCCTGTCGGCCACCACGTCCTCGTGTTCGTTCACGAACTGCGGCGTGAACAGGGACAGCGAGTTGTTGGCTACCACCAGGGGCCAGTCCCCCGTCTCCACCAGGCGGCGGCGCAGCTCGAACTGGCGGCGCAAGTGGGGGTGAGATGCGGTCCGGGCCCAGGTGGAGTGCAGAGAGAGCGTGTGGACCATCTCGGGATGGGCCAGAGCCAGCTCCTGGGCCACGGCTGAGCCGAGGGACGCCCCAGCCACGTGCACCCGGCGGGTCCCTAGGACCTCTACCAGGGCAGCCGCGTCGTCTGCCATGAGCCGCGGCGTGTAGGGAACCACGCTGCCCTTGTCCGTGCCCCCGATGCCCCGGGGGTCAAAGGTGATGCAACGGTACTCCTTGCGGAAGGCGGCTACCTGGGGGTTCCAGGCGACGTGGTCGCCCCCGGTGCCAGCGATAAGCAGCAGCGGCTCGCCCGACCCATGTATCTCGTAGTAGACCGCGATGCCGTTGGCGGTGACTCTGGGCATTGATACTCCTCCCACGGACAAGCTGCTACTGGAATCACGGGCGGGTCAGACTGCTGGCGCTGGGCCGGTGCGCCACCGCCAGCAGTCTAGCACTGACATAGCCGCATCGTCGAGCCCGTCTGCCAACATCCTCAAACTTTCTTAACCATTTAGGGCTATAAAGGAAGAGGAACGAAACACGAGCGAGGAGGTCTCCCCGATGAGGAAACACTGATGGAATCTTCAACAGATGCCGATGGTGTCACATAAGACGCGGGAGGTTATGCATATGAAGAACCGGTGGCTCCGCATTGGCCTGCTGGTGGTGGCGCTGATGGTCGGTATCTCAGGGGGCGCTGCCCTGGCCCAGGGAAGTGACACGGGCAGCGACTCGCCTGTCAAGAGCTTTGCCGCCCGAGTGGCGGCCATTCTGGGGCTGGACGAGGCCCAGGTCCAGAGCGCCCTCAAACAGGCGAGCAGGGAGATGCAGGACGAGGCCCTGCAACAGAAGCTGGACCGCATGGTAGAGCAGGGCCGGTTGACCCAGGAACAGGCAGACCAGATGAAACAATGGTACCAGGCCCGGCCTGAGGGGGTCTCTTCCGGCTTCCCCTTTGGGGGGCGTGGGTTCCGTGGCGGCATGATGGGGCCAGGCCGAGGGGGGCACGGAATGGGGGGCTGGAAGTTAAGCCCTCCTGTATCCACTCCCACTCCAAGCACCTCGGGGGGCACCTCCTTCTGATCCCGGGGGCCGGGACCGCTGAGGGGGACGGTGCACTGGCCGTCCCCCTCAGGCCCGGACCATGGCCGCTGGTGGGCACAGGTCGAGACTAACACGCTATGAATTGACAGGGACATGCCAGCATCAACCCTTCACACTTTTTTCAAAACTGGCCCTTATACTGCACTTAAGCGGGGGGGCCAAGTCGCCCCGGAGGAGCAAAGTACGATGCCCGGTACGGTGCTGGTGGTGGAAGACGACCCGAAAACGGCCGAGCTTGTACGCCTGTACCTCTTCAGGGACGGCTACAAGACGCTGGTAGCCGCCGATGGCTTGACCGGCCTGCGTCTGGCCAGGGAAAGTCACCCTGACCTGGTGGTGCTGGACCTCATGTTGCCCGGCATGGATGGCCTGGAGGTGTGCCGTACTCTGAGGCAAGAGTCTGAGATACCCATCATCATGCTCACTGCCCGTGTAGAGGAACAGGACCGCCTTGCTGGGCTGGACCTGGGGGCCGACGATTACATCACCAAGCCCTTCAGTCCCCGAGAGTTGGCCGCCAGGGTGCGCGCCGTCTTGCGGCGCACAGCGGTGGAGAAACTGGAAACGGGGCCAGCTGAGATAGTACGGGGGAAAGTCCGGTTAGACCTGCGGCGGAAGGAGGCGTTCGTTGAGGGTAAGCGAGTGCCCCTTACCCCCACCGAGTTGCGGTTGCTGGCCCTTCTCATGAAAGAGCCTGGTGCTGTGTTTAGCCGCGAGCACATAATACGGCGGGTGTTCGACCCCGAGTACGAGGGATTTGACAGGACCGTGGATGCCCATATCTACAATCTGCGGCGCAAGCTGGAACAGGACCCCGATCGGCCCCGCTACATCATCACCGTCTATGGGTCTGGCTATAAGTTTGGCCATGTCTAGCTTCCTGTCTAGCCTCCAGTTCCGTTTGATTGCCGGGTTTGCCCTGGTGCTGGCCATGGCCCTGGGCACTGTGAGCCTGTACCTGGGCTACGCAGCGGAGCAGGAAACCAAGCGATACCAGCAGGACCTGGAAGAGGCCAGGGCCGCCAGAATCGAGCGGCTGGCAGCCCAGTACTACTCGGCCCGTGCCGAATGGCCGGGGCTGCAGCCCGCGCTGGAACAGGCGGGCTCTCTCTACGGGTGGCGCATCCAGGTCAGGGACCCCGAGGGCCGGGTGGTTGGCGACTCGCACTTGCGGTCCGGCAGACCCTGGCGGGACGCCGCCGGCGATGGCAGTCGGTACCTGCCCGTGCTGAGCGGCGGACGCCCGGTCGGCTTCGTGCTGGTGACAGATAGCGACGTGCCGCCCTCGGCGCCAGAGCCGTCCTCATCCCGCCTGGTCTCCGCAGTCAACCGTTCCTTGCTGTGGGCCGGCCTGGCCACTGGCCTTGGCGGCGTTTTGCTAGTGGTCCTGATCTCTCGCCGGTCCCTGGCTCCTGTGAGGGCCCTCGATGTGGCTGCCCGGCGCCTGGGCCGAGGCGACCTGGGAGTCAGGGTGGCCACCTCGGGACGGGACGAGGTCTCCCGGCTGGGCCATACCTTCAACGCCATGGCTCAGGGTCTGGAAGAAGCCGAGAAGCAGCGGCGCACCCTGGTGGCCGATGTGGCCCACGAGCTGAGGACCCCCCTGTCCAACATCCAGGGCTATCTGGAGGCGGTGAAGGACGGGGTTATCCAGCCGGACAGCGCTACCATTGATACCATCCATGAGCAGGCCGTCCACTTGGGCCACTTGGTGGAAGACCTGAGGTTCCTGGCCCTGGCCGAGGCGGGGGCGCTGCGTCTGCACCTGGAGCCTGACTCCCTGGAGGACGTTGTGCGACGCTCTGTGGATGGGTTCCGGCCCCGGTCAGAGGGCAAAGGCGTCGCCCTTTCTCTCGAGACGCCTGCCCACATGCCCCTGGTGCTCATGGACAGGGCGCGCATTGCACAGGTTATCGGCAACCTGGTGGAGAACGCCATCGTTCATACGCCGGCGGGTGGCAGGGTGGTGGTGCAAGCCGATACCGCGGGGGACAGGGCTCGAGTCACCGTTGCCGACACCGGAGAGGGAATCTCTGCGCAGGACCTGCCCCACATATTCGAGCGTTTCTACCGGGTGGACCAGTCCCGGAGCCGGGCTACTGGTGGTGTCGGCCTGGGGCTGACCATCGCCAGGCAACTGGTGGGGGCGCATGGGGGAACCATCTGCGCTGAAAGCACCCTGGGGCAGGGCAGCTGTTTCAGCTTCGAACTACCTCTGGCAGAGCGGTCAACATAGGGAGGAGACAGTTTTATGGGAGTCTTTAATGGACTCAAAGCCCTGAAAGCCTGGCAAATGGCGACGCTGGCGGTGGTGCTGGCAACGGGAGCCATCATCAGCTATGGTGTCTATGTGTGGGCATCCCCTGGCGGGGGCGCTCTGGGCAAGGACCAGCAGCTCATACCCGCAGCATACGGGGACCTGGTCAACCAGGTGTCCACCAGCGGCAGCCTGGTCTTTCCCAACCGCCAGGCGCTGACCTTCGGCGCCCAGGGCACGGTGGGTGAAGTGCTCGTGGCCGAGGGCCAGAAGGTGGAGAAGGGTCAACCCCTGGCCCGCCTGGACGCTGCCACCATCTCCTCCCTGGAGAAGTCTGTGGCCCAGGCCCGGGTCAGCTTGCGCAGCGCTGAGGATGCCCTGGCCCAGGCCAAGAGTCCTCCCAACCTGGCCCTGGACCTGGCCAAGGCGGAGGCCGCCGTGGCCAGCGCCAGGCTCACCGTCAAGAGCGCCCAGGATTCCCTTGACCGCTTGCTCACTCCCACCGCGCAAGACGTGGCCAAGGCGGAGGCCGCTGTGGTCAACGCCAGCCTCCTCGTCAAGAGCGCCCAGGATTCCTTTGACCGGCTGCTCAAGCCCACAGCCCAGGATATCGCTCAGGCGGAGGCCGCCGTGGCCAGCGCCAGGCTGTCCCTGGAGAAGGCCCGAGAAGACCGGGATACTGTCAAGGCGGGGCCCACCCGGGATGACCTGGCCAAGGCCCGCGCCACTGTGGACTCGGCAGCAACCGGCCTGGTCAACGCCAGGGCAGACCTGGTCCTGGCGCGGAAGGACTGGGACAGCAAGCTTCAGACCGCCAGGGAAGCTGCGGATACGGCGAATAAGGGCTACCGGGACGCCTTCCAGAAATGGTTTGGGTCTGGTCTTGTTGCTGAAGAGGTAGGCCTGGCGCCTGAGACCATTCTGGCCTCCTGGGGCGCTGATTTGCCTTCCCTATTCGGAAGTCGCTTTCAGAGAATTGGGCTAGGTGTCCCGCAAGAGCCGCCTCCAGACAACCCTCAAACCCGGTGGAGCGAGACTGTCGTCTACACCTGGGCAAACCTTTTTCCCGGTGAGCTTCTGGCCACCTGCGACGACGGCGCGCTCTTGCCAGCCCGCACGGTATGTGTCCAACGGGAACTCAACGACTCCTGGAAAACATTGGGGCAGGCCCAGGACAACCTGGAAGCAACGGGTACTCAGGCGAGCAAAGCCATCGCCAGCGCACAGGCTGCCATCACCCGGGCCGAGGAGACCCTGGAGAATGCGCAGAAGGCTATGGCCGACCTGGAGGCCGGCCCCGATCCCCTGCAAGTAGATGTGAAGGAGAAACAGTTGGCGCTGGCCCAGGCCGCTCTGGCCAAGGCTGAAGAAGACCTGACCCGCCTCACTTCTCAGGTAGACCCCCTTGAAGTGCAGTCCCGGCAGAAGCAGTTGGCTCTGGCCAAGGCCAACCTTGCCCAGGCAGAAGAGGACCTGAGACTGCTCACCTCGAAGGACAACCTCCTGGAGCTAGAGTCCAGGCAGAAACAGGTGGCGGTGGCCCAGGCCAGCCTGGCCAGGGCCCAGGAGGACCTGGCCAGGGTCCAGGCCGGCACCGACCCGCTGGACATTGCCCTCAAGCAAACCGAGGTGGCTTCGGCCCAGCAGGCCCTGGAGGCTGCCTTCCAGCGTCTCGATGGCGCCACGCTCAGAGCGCCTTTTGCCGGAACGGTGTCCGCGGTAAACGTGGAAGCGGACCAGAGTGTCATGGCCAGTACGTCCGCTCTGGAGGTGGTTGATCCGACGGTCGTAGAGCTTCAAGGCACTGTGGACGAGATAGACGTCCTTTTCGTTCGGGAGGGGGCGCTGGCAGACGTCACCATGGACGCCCTTCCCGGCCAGGTGCTGGAGGGCACGGTGTCCGTGATATCCACCGCAGCCCGCAGCCAGCAAGGCGTGGTGTCCTACCCCATCAGCATCCGGCTACAGGTGCCGTCTTCTGTTCAGCTCCGAGAGGGGCTGAGCGCCTCGGCCAGGATTGTTATCCGAGAGGAGCGCAACGCGCTGCGAGTGCCCATCCAGGCCCTCTATGGCACTTACGACAGTCCGGTGGTGCGGGTCATGGGCAACAATGGTATCGAGGAGCGCCCGGTGGTCCTGGGCAATAGCGACGATTATTGGGTAGTCATCCGTGATGGTCTGAAGGAAGGGGACCGGGTGGTGATGCAGTCCGCTACGGTGACCACCGGCCAGTTGGGTGGCGCTATGTTCCGCCAGGCTACACAGTTCTCGGGTATGGGTGGGATCATGCCCGGGGGCACCTTCCAGACTGGCGGAACGCGGGGCACCGGGCAGCAGCAGCGCCAGCAACAGCAACAGCAGCGTAGCAGGTAGGTGCTCCGTGATCCAGCTTGAGGACCTGACCAAGACCTATCGCATGGGCAAGGTGGAAGTCCCTGCCCTCCGAGGCATTAGCCTCTCTGTCAAGCAGGGAGAGATGCTGGCCATCATGGGCCCCTCGGGGTCTGGCAAGTCTACCTTGATGAACGTCCTGGGTTGCCTGGACGTACCTTCCTCTGGCAAGTACTACCTGGCGGGCCAGGAGGTGGGCCGGCTGGGGGACGACCGCCTGGCGGAGATCCGTAACCGGAAGATAGGCTTTGTCTTCCAGACCTATAATCTGTTGCCCCGCATAACTGCCCTGGAGAATGTCGAGCTGCCCCTGCACTACGGGGATGGCAATCACGGCCGGAAACGCGCTCTGGAAGCTCTGGAGAGGGTGGGCCTGGGGCACCGGGCACGCCACCGGCCCACGGAGCTGTCAGGGGGCGAGCAAC
Organism: Chloroflexota bacterium; assembly: GCA_016190505.1. Lineage (GTDB taxonomy): Bacteria > Chloroflexota > Dehalococcoidia > JACPQK01 > JACPQK01 > JACPQM01. Next base: position 21,731 of record JACPQM010000045.1, read on the forward strand.
AGCGGGTGGGCATCGCTCGCGCCCTGGTAAAGGGTCCCTCTCTCCTGCTGGCCGACGAGCCGACGGGGAATCTGGACAGCCGTTCCAGCCTGGAGATCATGGCCATCCTCCAGCGGCTCAACCGCGAGGAAGGACTGACGGTGGTCATCGTGACCCACGAGGCGGATATCGCGGCCCACACCAGGCGCATAGTGTCCATGAGGGACGGCCTGGTTGTAGGCGACGAGCCGGTAGCCGCGCCCCGCGTGGCGCAGGTGGAGGCAGCATGAAGACCTGGAGACTGTTGCGTTCGGCCCTGTCCTCACTGGCAAACAACAAGCTGCGGGCAGGGTTGACCCTGCTGGGCGTGGTCATCGGTGTGGCCGCAGTCATCTCGTTGATGTCCATCGGCAAAGGGGTACAGGAGGCTGTCACCGCGAACATTGCGTCCCTGGGGACCAACCTGCTCTTCGTACGCCCCGGCTCGAGCACCCAAGGGGGAGTATCCTTTGGCCAGGGCAGCGCCTCCACGCTGACCCTGGATGATGCCTACGCTTTGCTTGACTCCGGGCTGACGCCAGCGGTGGGAGCGGTAGCGCCCGAGGTGCGCAGCTCAGGCCAGGTGGTGGCGGGCAGCAAGAATACCTTCACCCAGATAGTGGGAGTAACTCCCGAGTACCAGCACGTCCGGAATATCCCCGTAAAGTCCGGGCAGTTTATCTCCGCGGGCCAGGTCCAGAACCGCTCGGAGGTGGCCGTCTTGGGGTTCAGGGTGGCGGAAACCCTGTTCGGCTTCCGGGACCCGGTGGGGCAGACGGTGCGCATCGGCGGGCGGCATTTCACCGTGGTGGGGGTGCTCAAGAGCAAAGGCGGCAGCCCCCTGGGCAACCTGGACGACCAGGTACTGGTCCCCATCACCACCGCCTACTATCGCCTGTCGGCCCAGCGCACCTCCCAGGGCGGCGTCAACGTGCAGACCATCAACGTCCAGGTCCGAAATGCTGGCGCCATGGATGAGGCGGTGCAGCAGATCGGTACAGCGCTCCGGTTGCGCCACCGCATAACAGGCAACGACGATTTCACCATAAGCAGCCAGCAAGAGACGTTGGATACCCTACGGGAGACGACCAACACCCTGGTCATGTTCCTGGGAGCAATTGCAGGCATCTCGCTACTGGTGGGTGGCATCGGCATCATGAACATCATGCTGGTATCGGTGACGGAAAGGACGCGGGAGATCGGTATTCGCAAGGCCCTGGGGGCCAAGCGCCGGGACATCCTGGCCCAGTTTGTGGCCGAGGCCACTCTGCTCAGCCTGGGCGGTGGGGGTGTGGGGGTGCTTCTGGGGATGGTGCTTGCCCGGCTCCTGGATGGCCGTAGCCTGGGGGGGCAGACGTTCCAGACAGTCTTTAGCGGTGACGTCGCTCTTCTGGCCCTGGGGGTGGCCGCGGCCATCGGCCTCTTCTTCGGCATATATCCGGCAGTGAGGGCCGCGCGCTTGCACCCCATTGAGGCCCTGCGCTATGCGTAGTCCCATAACCGAAAGGAGAAGGTTGTGAACAACAAGGTTTTCATGCTCCTGGTGGCTGGTGTCCTGGTCCTGGGAGGCATGGTGGGTGGGGCCTTCGCTGGGGGTGTGGCCCTGGGCAAGAGCCAGGAAAAGGCTGTGGCCCGCAGCAGCGCGGGCAGCCCTGCCCAGTCCCAGTCCAGTGGCCAGTCCCCTTCAAACCAGGAACAGTTGCAGCAGTTCCGTCAGCAGTTCCAGCAACAGTTCCAGGGGGGCTCAGCTCAAGGCGCACAAGGCATGATGGGGCGGGGTGGACTCACGGGCACCATCGAGAAGGTAGAGGGCAACACCATCACTGTTAATACGCCCCAGGGGGCCCTCCAGTCCACTGTGGGAACAGAGACTGTTATCCAGCGGTCCGTCCCTGGTACTCTCTCCGACCTCAAGGCCGGTACGAGGATTACTGTAATGGGACAGCGCGGGGAAGACGGTAAAGTTCAAGCGCAGACTATCATGCTGGTCCCTGCGGGCACCTCTGACTCCCCTGGCGGCACGTTTTTCCCCGGCGGGCAACGCCCCAGACAAGAGTAGAAACGAAAACAGATTCTCGCCAGGATAGCTGGCAGAATAGAGAGTAGTGAGGAGAGAACCTATGGAAGAGCAGAGAAGGCATCCCAAGCTATCCCGGTGGCTGGCAACCCTGGCTGCCGTGGTCATGCTGTTGGGCCTGGGAGCGGCTGGCGGCGCACTGGCCGCGGAGACTCTGTTTGGCGCCGCCTCGGCGTCGCCGGTCCTCTTTGACGAGGCGGCTGTGGTTTCCCTCTACGAGACAGCCAGCCCGGCCGTGGTAGAGGTCCAGGTGACCGAACCGCCGGCCAGGGTTTTCCGGTCCCTGGTGCCGCAAAGTAGCCAGGGCTCAGGGTTCCTGGTGGACGCCGAGGGCCACATTCTTACCAACTATCACGTGGTGCAGGGAGCTTCCCGCATCCGAGTAACCTTCAGCGACGGACGTGTCCTGGATGCCGATGTCGCCGGCAGCAGCCCAGCCGACGACGTGGCCCTGCTGAAGGTAGACCCCGGCAAGCTCTCTGGCATTATACCCTTGTCCCTGGGTGACTCCAGCACGCTCAAGCCAGGCCAAATGGCCATAGCGCTGGGCAGCCCCCTGGGCTTGGAGAACAGCATCACAGTGGGGGTGGTGAGCGGTGTCAACCGGAACCGGCCTGGCATCGCCGGGCGGACGATCACAGGCATGGTCCAGACCGACGCTTCCCTTAACCCGGGCAACTCGGGCGGCCCTCTCTTGAACTCGCGTGGTGAGGTCATTGGCATCAATACCTCCATTGATGGCTCTACCATCAGCTCGGGGAGGATCGGCTTTGCAGTACCCATCAACACCGCCAAGGACCTGCTGCCTCAGCTTAAGGGCGGCGCAACGGTGAAACGGCCCTGGCTCGGCATTGCGGGCCGGGAGCTGACCGCTGAGCTGGCGAGCTCCCTGGGCCTGGGCATTCCCCGGGGAGTTGTTGTGGTCCAGGTCTTGCCCGATAGTCCGGCGGAGGCAGCGGGCCTGGAGGAGGCTGAGACCGACGCTGCCGGCCAGGTGACCTCTGTCGGAGACGTCATCACCGCAGTGGACGGGCGGATTGTGAGCACCGTAGAGGACCTCATCGCCTATCTCAACAGCCGCCGGCCAGGGACCACTGTGGAACTCACCGTGGTCCGGGACGGGCAGACCCTCCAGGTGAGCGTGGTGTTGGGGGAGTGGCCCGATAGCCCGGGAAGGAGATAGGTCAACACAAAGCCATTTCGCGGGAGCCCCCGGCGCAATCGCAGACGTGCCCAAGCTCAAGACCGAGCTGGCTGCTACGTCCGCTTCACTGGGTGACTTGAAGAACTCGTTCCTCCTCACCAGGGACGATGTGACGAAGCTTGGAGAGCAAGTTACGTCGGTCAAGCAGGGCCTGGAACGGGCTGGTGGCCAGCACTCCCAACTCGGTTGAGCGTGACGCCGCGGGCCGGGAGTGGGGCCTGGCCGAGACCGCCTTCCTGATGCGGCTAATGGCGCTGATCACCGGTTAAGGGATGGGAGTGGGCGTCCAGCACCTTCTCCGCCTCAGCCACCATCTGTTCGAAGATCTGCCGGGCGGGGCGTCTTTCCTTGATGCTGCCGGCCACCTGGCCCGCGGGGTTCAGGACCAGGTCCCACCGACCCGCCTCGATGGCGGCATCCACCAGCGGCTTCATCAGCACGGATTGCAGGGGCATGGGCAAGGGCCCGAGCGCGGAGCTCTCCCACGCTTCTTTGACTACGTTCCTGTAGCCCCGGGACGGCTTCCCGGTGTAGGCCCGGCTCAGGGTGAAGTCCTCCGCGGTGCCCCCGGCTATCTGCTCCCAGTGGGCCGGAGGGACGCCGGACTCCTCGGCAGCCAGGAAAGCGCTGCCCACCCAGGCGCCCACTGCGCCCAGCGCCAGGGCAGCCACCAGCCCGCGCCCGTCGGCGATGCCTCCCGCAGCCACCACCGGCGTGGGAGCGACAGCGTCCACCACGGCTGGGAGAAGCGGGAAGGTGGAGATCCTGCCGGTGTGACCGCCAGCCTCTGATCCCTGGGCCACGATGATGTCCACCCCAGCCTGCTTCTGGCGCAGGGCATTGGGCACGCTGCCCGCCATGCCCAGCACCCTGGTGCCCACCTCGTGGGCCAGGGGCACCACCCAGGTCGGGTCTCCCAGGGCCACCGCGAGAAGAGGCACCCGCTCCTCAAGGACGGCCTTCACCTGGTCGCCGGCCCGCGACCCGAATATCAGTCCTGGCTTGGGCTGCACGGTCGGCAGGCCAAACTTGACTATCAGCTCCTGGACAAAGGCAACGTGCCTGGGGTATTCGCTGGCTATTCGCCTCTCCGTGGCCTCCCAGGTGGGCCCCGATTCAGCCAGAGAGGCGGGCACCGCAATGTCAATGCCGAAGGGCCTGTCCGTGAGCTGCCGAATCTGGCCAACGCACTGCCGGATGTTCTCCGGGTCCCGGCTTATGGCTCCCAGGACACCGAACCCGCCGGCGTTGGACACGGCAGCCACCAGCTCCGGGGTGGTCACCCGGGTAGTCCCGCCCATGCCCGCCAGCATGATGGGGTACTCGCAGCCCAGTAGCTCGCAAAGGACCGTGTGCAACCTGCTCCGTTTGCTCATATCTCCGTCTCCAGGCACGACTCAGGGGGCGATACGGGTGACCCCTTGCTCTTCCAGACCGAGGATGGCGGCGTCGTCATAGCCCAGCTCCTTCAGAACGGATGCCGTGTGTTCGCCCAGGGCCGGGGCGCCCCTGCGTACATCCCCCTCGGTCCCACAAAGTCGAAAGGAAAGCCCGGGCATCCTGACCTTGCCCAGGACCGGATGGACCTGCTCAACCATCAGCGAATTCGCGCGGACCTGCGGGTCTGAGAAGACCTCGGCGGGCTCCAGGACCAGCGTACACGGTACGCCGCGCTCTTGCAGCAGAGCAAGCCACTCCCGGGCAGGGCGGGCGCGCAGCACGTCCTCCAGGACGGAGTGGAGGGCCTCCGCATTGCGTTCCCGGCTGGCTTGCGTGCTGAAGGCATCCTCTGTGGCCACCTGGGGGATCCCCAGAGCTTTGCATGTGTCGCCGAAATAGGCGCCGGCTGGGTCGGAAAGGAAGAGAAACCTGCCGTCCACCCCCCGGTAGGGGCAGTTCAGAGGAGCCAGCTTCGGCCTGACAGGCTCCTCTCCCGACACCTGTACCAGCGGCGTCAGATTCATACCTATGGCCGCCCCCAACAACGATGCTTCGATCTTCTGCCCCAACCCGCTTTTCGCCCGGTCCAGAAGCGCCAGGGTCACTGCGTAGGCAACCATGGTAGCACAGGACAGGTCGGCGACGAAGACGCTGGGCGATACCGGCGTGCCGTCCGGGTAGCGACGGGCGGAAAGGATGCCAGCACGGGCCTGGGCCAGGGGATCGAAGGCACGGCTGGAGGCCTCGGGCCCCCGATGTCCGAAGCCGGAGATGGAGGCATAGACTATCCTGGGATTCAGCTCTCTGGCGGTGTCGTACCCCATCCCCAGATTCTCGGCTTCCCCCGGGCGCAGGTTCTCAATGAGCACGTCGCTCACGGCGACCAACCGGCGCAGTACTTGTCGCCCTTCCTCCAGCTTAAGGTCCAGGACGACGCTGCGCTTGTTGCGGTTCATGACCACGAACGCCGGGCTCATGCGGGCCGCCCTCAGTTTCGAGTCCGGCGGCGTGTTGGCGAACCGCCGCCAAAGCTCACCGTCGGGCGGCTCGACCTTCACCACGTCGGCGCCATAGTCGGCGAGAAACATGCCCGCGTAAGGGCCGGCCATGGCCTGGGCCAGCTCCACAACCTTTATGCCTTCAAGCGGCTTGGACACGGCGCTCCTTGTTCATTTCGACATCGGGTGCCCTCACTCTCGCTCTCTTCCAGAGGGACAGAGGAGGGTTCCCCTCTATCTTTGGGAGAGGGTTAGGGTGAGGGTTCAGGTCGCGCGCCGCACCTCGACGCGCGTGCCCCGGTCGCTGGCGCCGGGGGTGCAGCCGTAGTAGAGGTTGCCCCTTGCCCGCACGTGGCCGTGGTTGCCCACCAACTCGATGGGGTTGATGGGCGAGGGCATAACGCTCTTGAAGTGCCGCTTGCCGGCGAATTGGAAGTTCTCCCAATCGTGGTAAACCATGACCTGGCCCGGCCTCACCGCAGGGGAGGCCGCAGCCCGCACTTCGAAGCGCGCCACGTCGTTAAACACCTCGACCTGCTCGCCGTCTTTGATGCCCCGGGCGCGGGCGTCCTGGGCGTTCATGAACATCAATGGTTCCCCACGCTGGAGCCGGAGGAGCAAGGGGTTGTCCTTCCACAGGCTGTGGATGCTCCACCGGGCATGGCCCCCCGTCACCTGTAGCGGGTAGTCGCCGCCCATGGCCGGGTTGTCCTTGTGCGTGGGGAACTCTTCACCCAGCTCCAGGAACCAGTCGTGGTCAATGTAGAACTGCTGGCGGCGGGTGAGGGTAGGATACGGCTGCTTGTCCCGGACGTGGCGAGTGAAGGGCACGATAGGCTCGCCGGGCGCGATGTCGCAGGCGAACTCAGGGTGGAAGGCCGGTATCTTGGTGAAGGCGACTGTGCCCCGGTCCTTGAACTCGTCCCACTCCACCTTCTCCACGTTGATGGCGTTGAGGTAGAAGTCGCGGGTGGCCGCCTCTTCGTCCTCTTCAGTGTACATGCCTGCCGCGGTTACCTGGTGATAGAGGTCGTCAAGCCGCCTCTGCTGGCCGCGCCGGTCGGTGAAGGTGAGCGTGCCCCGTGCTCTGGCCCGCTCCTCGATGGCTTTGGCCAGCAGGCAGCCGATCTCCCAGTCGGTCTTGGTGTCGCCCAGCGGCTGGGCCGCCTTCACATTGAGGGACAGGTACGGGGACATGGGTGCAGCTCCCGTGAAGGAGTGCTTCTCGTACATGCCGGCCACAGGGAGCACGTAGTCGGAGTACAGGGCCGTGGAGCCCATGCGCATGTCCAGGGTAACCAGCAGCTTGAGCTTGGGCAGCAGGTTGTTGACCAGCAGTTCAGTGTGACGTGAAACCCTCAGGAAGCTGCCGCCCCGCTCAATCACAATCCGCGGCTCCGTGTCCGGACCGGGGATGGCGGGCTGCCAGTCCTTCAGCAGGGCTTCCTTGACATAATCGTCAACAGGCCGCTTCAGGTACGGGTCCTGGCTCTTGGCCGACAGCTCCTTGAGCCCGGCGTGGTGGTAGTAGAACAGCTCCATGTTGAAGATGGAGGCCCGCGCGTCCACCAGGTACTCGTGCCAGATCATCTCGTCCGTGTATGCCTGCTCCCGCCACTGGGCGAAGCGGGGGTCGTTGGCCTGGGCGGTGGCGAAGATGTCAGTGCCCTTGCGCATTAGGTTTCCGAAGTTGCTGTCCGGGTAGAGGATGGGGAAGGAGTTGTAGCCGGCGCCCTTGCGGCCGAATTGCCCGCAAAGCGCCCAGAGCAGAATCTGGGCGCGCTGTATCAGGTCGCCGTGGTAGAACTTGCCCCACATGAAGCTACTCATGTTGACCACACCCCTGGCGGCGGCGAAGTCGCGGGCCAACTGGCTGATGGTATCGGGCGATACCCCGCAGACGGCGGATGCCTGGTGCGGCCTGTACTCCCTGTCCAGCTTCTCTCTGAGCAGGGAGAGGACCGTCCGCACGTTGACCCGGCCCGAGAGGGTATTGACCGCGAACTCGCCTTCCAGGGCGGGCACCACCCCGTTCAGCGCCAGCGTGGCGTAGGGAGCTTCGACCACCTGGTGGCTGGCCTGATTGAACATGTAGAACACGTTGTCGCGGCCACCGCGCGCCATGTCCTTCTGGGTGAGGAACTTGCCCGTATCACAGCGCACGAGGAGGGGCAGGTCGGTCTGCTCGCGCACGAAATCCGCCTGGTACAGGCCCTCCGCAATAATGACCTGGGCCATGGCCAGGGCCAGGGCGGCATCCGTGCCCACATTGACCGGGACCCACTGGTCGGCGAAGGGCGCCGAAGGGCTGTAGTCCGGGCTGATCACGACGACACGGGTGCCGTTGTACCGGGCCTCGGTCAGGAAGTGGAATACGGTGATGTAGGTGTAGGCAGGATTGAGGCCCCACACGTAAATGGTGTCCGCGTAAAACCAGTTGTCGGCGGAGTCGGCCACTATGTTCTTGCCCCAGGTGAGGGAAGCTCCCGGGTGCTCGTCGCCGTAGTCCAGGTTGCAGTTGCTGATGGGCAGGCCCAGGGCGCCCACCAGCGCCACCATGGACAGATTGTTGCTGTCAATGGCCTCGCTACCCCGCATGGCCAGGATGCCTTCGTTGCCCTCGGCGGCCAGCACATCCACAATGGTACCGGCGATCTCGCCCAGCGCCTGCTCCCAGGACACCCGCTGCCACTGGCCGGAGCCGCGTGGTCCCACCCGCTTCAGGGGGTATTTGAGGCGGCAGGGATCGTACATGCGGTGGCTATAGCAGGCGCCCTTCTGGCAGATACGGGGATTCCAGTCCGGGACATCGGTGTCCTTCTGGCTGGGGAAGCTGGGCGCCACCTCCTCGCGCACCACCACGCCGTCCTTGACGAACACATTGAGGCTGCAGCCGATGTTGTAGCCGCAGTTGGAGGAATGGGTAGCCTTGACCACGGAGTCCCAGTCCCACGCCTGGCGCAGCAGGTCCGCCAGACGGTAGGCGTGCTCATCGCCCCTAAGGCCACTTGGCTCCAGCCCGTGCAATGCCAGAAACAATGGCGCCATCTTTTCTCCCTCGAAGCGAGCGTATTGGTCAGGTTTCGCGACGTGCCTGCCAATAGTATCACGCCCGGTCGGGTTAGGAAACCCGAACAGTAGTCACAAACATTGAGTCAGGCTCAGCGTCCGGCACTTTGTGTTGGCCTAAGGCGGCAACAGGCATATCCGCCCATGTGAGTCATGCAGAACTGCGACGGACATGTGGTAACTGTAGCGCATGTCCTTGGGCAGAACGTGCCAGCTTAGTGCCTTCGTTAGCGCGCCCGGGCACCTGGCACTGCGGATGTCGCAGCAAGAAACCGCTCGGCCTCGTCGGGGACCTCTATGGTGACAAACCACTCCACCGGGTAAAGGTAGTCTTCTCCGGACTCGTCCACAATCCGAAGATGCCCGCGTGCCGAAGCCGATTCGTCCGGAAGAACACGGTATACCTTGCGAACTTCCAAATCATCAGCGCCTTCAGCCCGAACGCAGACGACGTAACGGCCCTTGCCTTTTTTCATGGTCTATTCCAGGTAGCGCTTGATCTTGAAGGTCCTCCGCCCGATGCCGTGCGCTTCGTACCAGTGTATCTCCGCCCGGCAGACAAGTCCACTGGAAAGGCGGACCGTCGCCCTCCCCTTGAGCTTCCTCCACCGTCTTCCACCGAACCGCGCAGTCAGCCGATCTCGTTGCCGCACCGATAGGCCCTTGGCGATGGCCTCAACGTTCTCGATTTCGCCAATAATCTCGAAGTGCACCCTGCCTCAGTGGCTGCTCCACACTCTTCATTACCGGCACGTTGGCAGTAGCTCTTATCAGGTGAGCCAAAGACGTACCCGTAGCGGCAATTCATGAATTGCTGCTACAGCCCTAACCCACGTGCGTCTTCTTGGGCACTGGTGCGCATAACATTGCAGGGCGCCTTACCGAATGGTAGGGCTAGCCGACTTGTCGCTTTGCCAGGAGCTCGCGGACCGTGGGTACGAGTTCAACGGGAATCTCCATGGCTGTGTGGGTAGTAGACTCATAGGCTGCCTCGTCTTCGGCGACAGCTTCGTCATCTGACTGGCTCTCGTAGTGCTCCAATACCCGCCGAACACGCTCTTCATCCCAGCCCGGAGGGAACTTCGTCTGCTACATCGCTGTTCGCGTGGCGTATGCTTGGGTTGGGATTTGCGACCCACGTGTCGGCATATGGAGGGGCAATCTCCTCCGAGATCAGGACAGGCGTTGCCTCCATTTCGCTGGGTCGCGCGACATGTGGAAAACGCAGTACACGGTGACCACACCTCCCTCATACTCATAGAACACCGCATAGGGAAAGCGGCGGACCAGTGCCCGATGGTAGTTCTCGTAGGCAACAGCATGCGTCTCGGGCATGCGGCGGATAGCTTCGATACAAGCGTCTACACAGCCCAAGAACTCCTCTCCCAAACCAACCCGCCTGCCTTCGTACCAAGCGTATGCTTCGGTCACATCTTGTTCGGCCTCCGGCGCGATGATGATGTCAGCGGCCATAGCGGTCGCGAACCCGCCGCTTGACTTCTTCCCAAGCGAGACCCGAAGCCGGGTTTTGCAAGAGATTCGCTTTTCTCCGGGCTAGCTCTTCCTTCTGCCAGTCGTGGATAGGCACTGTCTCGGGGGTTGCCGCAAGGTCATCCCACAGGTCTTCCACGAGTTGGAGTTTCTCCGACGGACTTAGGTCAAATACCGAGGCATTTGTGGCACTCATGCTATAGCACTCCTGAAACGAGCTTACTCATGCTGGCACTGCCCCTCGCCACAGGAACCCGCCAACTCCCTCCACGACTTCTGCCTACGGCAGCCACAAACCGCCAACAAGCCCGGCATACGCCCTATCGTTGTTCCGCGGCGGTCACCCCATCTATGCCAGCAGCGTACTGTTGTTGCGTGCAAGCAGAGCCCCATGTCGCCATGCGCTGGCGAGTCTCTTCCGGACTGATCAGATGACCAATCACTTTCTCAATGCAGTCGGAACAGGCGGGCACCATGAAACACGGCTGCAATCTCAACCACGTCGTGTCTCAGACGATACACGATGCGGTAGTTGCCATGAATGACCTCGCGCACTGACTCGTCGCCAAGCTCGGGCACAATCCGTCCGGAGCGTGGGTTGTCCTCGAGTCGCCCCACCGTTGCTACGATCCGTTCCACGACCAGGTCAGCGTAGTGAGGCGAGTCGCGACCCACATATTCCCGTATGGCCTCCACATCTTGGACTGCCGACGGCGCCCAGATAACCCGGGTCACCGGAGGAGTCGCCGCTTTGCCTCGGCGTGGTCTATCCCCTGTCCCGCATCCAGCTCAGCCAGTCCACGTTCGATCTTGGCCAACAGCACCAGGCGCTCGATGGCATCTTCCAGAGTGGCATCCGCTGGCAGCTCCTCGATCGCCTTCAACACCTGTTGCTTTGTGTTCACACTCTGATCTCCAGCCAGGTTCTTGCTGTATGGTAGCACAGGCGCTGTTCCCGTGCCGGTCGGGTTGGCAACCCCGAGCTACGTTGGGGGCTGAGACCCGTAGCGGCAATTCATGAATTGCCGCTACGAGGGTTGCCCTCACCCTGACCCTCTCCCAAAGGGAGAGGGAATGTCCCCTACGTTGTTAGCCCGTAGATCTCCCGGGCGGCTTCTGGCGTGATGTAGCCGGACTCCAGGTCGCCGAGGACGCGGTCGCGATCGCGCTCTTTGGGGTTGCCGTAGCCGCCGCCGCCGGCCATCTCCACCCGGAGCACGTCGCCGGGCTTCAGGGGGTAGCCACCCACCCGGGCCTGCAGCCGTTTCTCCTGGGGCGTTCCCGGGTTGACAATCAGGGCGCCCACGCCGCCGGCGCCACCACCCAGGATACCCGAAGCCGTGACAATCTGCCCGTCGCCGCGGCAGGAGAAAGCCCCCGGCTCCATGCAGACGTACTCCCGCACCGTGCCCAGGCCACCCCGGTACTTGCCCGGGCCGCCGGTGTCGGGCCGAATGGCGTACGTAGTCATGCGGCAGGGGAACTCGGCCTCGATGATCTCGATGGGCGTGGCCCGGATAGCCCCTACGCTGTTGCGCGGGCCCATGCCCTTGCTGCCGTCGTCGCCGTCCATGGCGCCGGTCCCACCCAGGCACATCTCGTACTGCACGAAACTGCGCCCGGTCTTGGTGCTCTTCCAGCCGATGACGGTGGCCCCACCGCCGCCGGTACGGGCAATGGGCTGCTTGCCTGACAACTGGATCAGCGTATCCGTGATGATGCTCTCCACCATGCCAAAGGTGGCGGCATAGCAGTTCACCGGAGCGGGCACGAGGGGATTCACCACCGAGCCTTCCCGGAGGATGAAACGCAGGGGCTTGCTCAAACCATAGTTGCAGGGCAGGTAAGGGTCTATGGCGGCGATGGTGGCGAAATAGCCGGTGGCCTGCACCAGAGGCGGGCAGATGTTCACCGGGCCCCGGGTCTGGTCGTCGGACTTGGAGAAGTCGAAGGTGAGGGTGTCGCCGCGCTTGGTGGCATGGCAATGAAGATGGACCTTCCTGTCCAGCACGATGCCATCGTTGTCCAGGTAGCCCTCGGCCTCCGCCTCGCCGTCAGGCCAGGCGGCCAGTTCCTGACGCACCCGGACCTCGGTGCGCGCGTAGAGCTCCTCGAAGGCCGCCATCACCGTCTCCGTGCCGTATTTCTGGAACAACGTTTTGACCCGGGCCTCGCCCACCCGGTCGGTCCCCATCTGGCCCCGGATGTCGCCGATAACCAGCTCGGGCGTCCGGGAGTTTACCTCCAGGATGGCCTCGATCTCCTTGTTTATCTTGCCCCGGGAGGCATACTTCACCGGCGGCAGCAGCAGGCCCTCGTGGAACACCTCGGTGGCGGAACCCGAGCCACTCCCGGGCACCGTGCCACCGATGTCTGACTTGTGGGCCAGCCCGCTACAGAAGGCCACCAGCTCGCCGTCGTAGAACACGGGGGTGATGACGAACATGTCCACCGAGTGGGGAGAGCCGCCGTAGTAGGGGTGGTTGACGATGAAGCAGTCACCTTCCTCGAACTCGGAGTAGGTGTAGCGGGAGAGGAGATGGTGCAGTCCGGCAGGGTGGGCGCCCAGGTGGATGGTCAGGTTGACGTACTGGCCTACCAGACGGCCCTGCCTGTCCAGGATAGCGCAAGAGGCATCCAGCGACTCGCGGATAATGGTGGAGTAGCCGGTGCGGAACAGGGAGGACTGCATCTCCCTCACGATGCCCGACAGGGAGGAGACGATGACCTGGAAAGTGACCGGGTCTATGCGCTGCATCCTAGCCCTCCCCGGTGGAGATGATGATGTTGGTGTAGGTGTCCAGCTGGGCGGTCTGGCCCGGATAGACCACAGTGGTGGAGTCCATCTGCTCCACGATGGCCGGCCCAGGGACTACATTGCCCGGGGCCAGTTTGTCCCGCTGGTAGACGGGGCACTCAACCATCCCCGCGGCGCCGCCAAAGTAGGCGGTCCGGTGCCCCTTGACCGCGGAAGAGGCATCGGCCTTGCCTTTGGGTTGGCCGGCGAAGGCAGGCTTCTGCGTGGGCACGCGGGCCACCAGGCGGAAGCTGACCAGCTCCACGGGCTCGGTCTCAGCCTTATGGCCAAAGAGCCGTCCGTGCTGCTCGTCGAAGCGGGACCGGGTGGCCTGGATATCCTCCCTGGCCAGGGGAGGCGTCCTGGTCAGGGGCACGGTCAGCTCGTAGCCCTGTCCCGAGTAGCGCATGTCCACACTGTACTCCAGAACGACCTCGTCAGCCGAGAAGCCTTCGGCCTTCATGTCCGCCAGCGCCCGCTCCCGCATCTCGGCAAAGCGCTGGTTGATCTCGTTTTCGTCCAGCGTGCTGAGCACGCCCAGGCGCGAACGCACATAGTCATGCCGCACGTCGGAGAGTAGCAGGCCCAGCGCAGAGGTCAATCCCGGACTGGGGGGCACCAGCACCTTGGGAATGCCCAGGTCGGCGGCCAGGCGGGCGGCGTGGACCGGCCCAGCTCCGCCGAAGGCCACCAGCACGAAGTCCCTGGGGTCAAAGCCCCGCTCGGTGGAGATGGCCTTCATGCCCTGCTCCATGTTCACGTTGACGATGCGGATTATGCCGTCGGCAGCGCGGAGCAGATCGAGATTGAGCGGCTGGGCGATCTTCTCGCGGATGGCCTGCTCTGCCTGCTCCTTGTACAAGGGGATCTCGCCGGCCAGGAAATATTCGGGGTTGAGGAAACCCAGCACCAGGTTGGCATCGGTGACTGTGGGCTCGGTACCACCTTTACCGTAGCATGCCGGACCCGGATCGGCGCCGGCGCTGTGCGGGCCAACCCTGAAGATGCCCGCCTTGTCCACCCAGGACACGGTCCCACCCCCGGCGCTGATGGTGTTAACGTCCAGCATGGGGATGGCCACATCCCAGGGACCGACCTTGCCCTTGGTTACCTCCAGAGCCCGCCCCTGCTCCACCAGGGCCATGTCGCAGCTCGTGCCCCCCATGTCGAAGGTGATGGAGTTGGGGAACCCGGCCTGCATGGCCAGCGTCGCTCCAGCCACCACGCCGGCCGCTGGGCCAGACAGCACCGTGGGCACAGCCCGCTCGGACGTGGCCTGGAAGGTGGCCATGCCCCCATTGCACTGCATGATGAACACCTGGTGGGTCTCCACGCCCGCCTCGCGCAAGGAGGAACCGAGGTGCTGGAGGTAGGTGGCCATCAAAGGGGTCAGCCGGGCGTTGACTACCGTGGTGGACATGCGAGGCTGCTCGCGAATGCGAGGAATGATCTCGCAGGAAAGGGAGACCGAGCAATCGGGGTCTTCCTTACGGATGATCTCCCGCAGGGCCTGCTCGTGCTTGGGGTTCATGAAGGAGAAGAGCAGGCAGACGGCTATGGACTTCACGCCCTTGGCCAGCAGTTCGGCCACCGCGCGACGGGCCTGCTCCATATCCAGGTCGGTGAGGATGTTCCCCTGGAAGTCAACCCTTTCCTTTATCTCCCGCACCAGGCGGGGTGGCACAGCAGGATGGGGACTGGGGTCATAGATCTTGTAGACGTCGGGGCCGAACCGCTCTTCCTCCACCACGTCGTTGATGGCCCGAAAGCCATCGGTGAGCAACAGCCCGCACGGGGCGCCCTTGCCCTCAAGCAAGGCGTTGGTGCCCACCGTGGTGCCATGGCAGAAGAACTCCACGTCCTGGGCCTGGATACCCCGTTGCTGCAGGCGGCGAAAGCCCTCCATGACAGCGATAGAGGGGTCCCTGGGGGTACTGGGTGTCTTGAGTACGTCAAGCTTGTGGTCGCGGGCATCCAGGATAACGAAATCACTGAACGTCCCGCCGGTGTCCACGCCAATACGCCATCGTTTCATTCGGTGTTTTTCCTCTTATCGCCCTGATCTACGCTGTGGCTACGCCAGCAGCGTGACGCCCACAGGGTATGCTTTCTCCATGCGCCAGTCAAGACCTTGGGCTGTCCAGCGAAGGACGGCCCTCCGGGCTCTACCGGCGGTCCGTTTTCCCCGCTGCCGGAAACAGCCGAAAATGTCGGTTTCCCCGGTGACAGGGCCCCACGAGGCGACACGCACACCCCGCAGGGCGCGTTGTGGGCGAGTTCGTGGCCCGCTTTCTCATGGTCCATGTCGTGGGGCAACGGCCGTTTTTCAGACCAGCGGCTGCTTGACTTTGCCGCCGTGTGGTGGTAAAAGTGTAGCATTCCCTTGCCGGAGAGGCCCGCTGGTCCAGGCTCATTTGTTGGGAGGTGCTACTATGGGACGCAGCCCTATCTTGTCAGCCCTAGCGAGTGTCCTGCTGGTGATAGCCGCTTGTGGCCCGGCGGCCACGGCTACGCCGGTCCCGGCTACGCCTACGACGGTGCCAGCAACTTCGACGCCTGTGCCGGCCACGGCGACGCCTTTGCCCGCCGGGGTAACCCCTCAGTCCACGCTTGCTCCAACTCCCCAACCTACAGCAGCCCCTACCAGGCCACCGGAGTCTAAGCCCAAGTACGGGGGCACGCTACGCATAGTGCGGCGGGCTGAGGACCCCGCCTGGGACTTCATGAGGTACACCGGGGGTGGTGGTAACCTGCGCCCCATGGCCCATATGGTCTTCTCCATGCTGGCCAGCAGGGTAGGTGCTCCGCCCAAGACCTGTGAGCGCGGCCCCAACCCGGAGCTAGCCGAGAGCTGGAGGTGGCTGGACACTAATACCCTGGAGGTGAAGATAAGGCAAGGCGTTAGGTTCCACGATAAGGCCCCAGTCAATGGCCGGGAGGTCACCGCCGAGGACGTGGCCTACAGCTACCGCCGGGGCTTCTTCACATACCCGGTACGGGGTGTCAAGGTGGTCGCCGACCAGGTCAAGGATGTGGTAGCCACAGACCGCTACACCGTCCAAATCCAGACCAAGACCCCGGTAGGGCTTCTCCCCGAGACCCTTTCGTGGAACTACAGCTTGCTCACGCTGGCCCGGGAGTCGGGAGGACCCAACGAAAGCTGGGAGGACCCCGCTACCTCCTGGATTGGCAGCGGGCCCTTCATGTTTAAGCAGCATCTTCCCGGGCTCAAGACCGTGCTGGTGCGCCATCCCCAGTACTGGGAGAAGGGATACCCCTATGTGGATACGGTGGAGCACCTGGTGATGCCTGACAGGTCCACTAATCAGGCTGCCCTCCGGGCAGGGCGAGTAGACGTGTGGGACTGGGATGTAACCTTGCTCGACGTGGACACCCTACAGAAGAGCAGCCCACAGCTAAAGATACAGGAATGCCCTGAGCCTGTAGGCCGTGCGCCCGGATGGGTGTATTTCAAGTGGGATGAGCCTCTGTGGCAGGACATCCGGGTGCGCCGGGCGGCGATGCTGGCGGTGGACCGCCAGCCCATCATTGACACCGCTCTTCTGGGCCGGGGTGCCAGCATGTCTCCCTATCCCCCAGTATTGGCGGTGCTTACCAAGAAGGAAGACCTCTCCCCGCAGGCCCAGAAGTACCTGACTCACGACCCGGCTGAAGCTCGCCGGCTGCTACAGCAGGCAGGTTATATGGGGACCAGGGTCCCCGAGATCAGGCTGGTAGCCACTACCCGCTATGGCCTGGTCAGCCCCTATGCCCAGGGGGTAGAGGTGCTCCAGCGACAATGGACAGATGTCGGCTTTAAGGTGACGGTGGACTGGCAGGAGTCCGCCCGCTACATGGCGGGCTTTATCACCGGCGTATGGCCCCCAGGCTTCAATACTGGGATAGGCCTGTGGAGCGCCTTTGACTCTTTCAGTCTGACCAAGTTCCACTGCCAGGCCTCCAAGGCGGACAACAAGGCCGGGGTGTGCGACCTCGAGTACGACGCCCTGGTGGACCAGTGGCTGGCAACCACCGATCCGCAAAAGAACTGGGAGCTGGCGGTAGCTATACAGTCCATGATTGTGGAACGGGCCTACGGCGTGCCCG
This sequence comes from Chloroflexota bacterium, assembly GCA_016190505.1. Lineage (GTDB taxonomy): Bacteria > Chloroflexota > Dehalococcoidia > JACPQK01 > JACPQK01 > JACPQM01. Next base: position 38,932 of record JACPQM010000045.1, read on the forward strand.
GGGCGGTGGGCTTCGAGTTCGCCGTATCGCAGCCCTGGGTGAAGGATTTCGTCTACATTCAGTACCAGTACCCCAGGCCGTTCACCTACGTCTGGCTGGACCGGTAGCGGCTCTGATCACGACAAGACGTAATGGGAGGTCTGCCAGTTGACGCTGCAATCAGTGACAGAAAGTGGGAGGTCAAAGGCAAGTGGCAACGGTCTCGCCTGGGACCGGGTGGTGAAGGTCAGTTGCCATAACAACTGCTCCTACCAGCGGGCATGCATCCTCAACGCCTACGTGAAGGATGGTGTGGTGGTACGCATTGAGCAAGCCGCCAACCATCCTTCGCAGAGCGACCCGGATATCCCGGACTGGAACCCGCGGGGCTGCCAGAAGGGGGTGGTGCTGCCCAACCGGATGTATGACCCGGCGCGCATCAAGCACCCCTTGAAGCGCGTGGGGCCGCGCGGCTCGGGGAGGTGGCAGGAGGTAAGCTGGGACCAAGCGCTCACCGAGATCGCCGATACCATGCTGGACGTGCTGACCACCGACGGGCCGGATACCGTGTTCGTCTTCGGCGGCAGCGCCGGCTCCCTGGTGTCTGACAGCATGAGCTTCGAGGGACTGATGGCCAGCCTCGGCGTGCCTGCCAGTGGCGTGACCGGGGAAATAGGGGACGACCACAACGGGGCAGCCCAGGTCTTCGGACAGCCCTTCTTCGGCTCCTCGGCGGACAACGTATATTTCGCCGACATCATCCTCATCTGGGGGGGCAACCCTTCTTACACCGGCATCACCAACTACCACTTCATCACCGAGGCCCGCTACCACGGGACGAAGGTCATCACCATTTGCCCCGACTACAGCCCGTCGGCGCTGCCCGCCGACCAGTGGGTGGGGGTGAACATCGGCACGGACGCGGCACTGGCCCTGTCCATCGCCCAGGTCATGATTCAAGAGGGCTTGCACAAGGCCGACTTCCTGCGGGAGCAGACCGACATGCCCCTGCTAGTGCGCACCGGCACCCGCCGCTACCTGCGCGAGAAGGACCTGAAACGTGGCGGACGGGAGGACATCTTCTACTTCTGGGACAGCAAGGCCAACAACCTGGCCGAGGCGCCCCGCCGGGGCCTGGCGCTGGAGGGCAAGGTGCCTGCCCTGGAGGGCGAGTTCGAGGTGGCCACACTGGAAGGTCGGGTCAAGGTCAGGCCGGTGTTCGAGGTGCTGAAGGAGAAACTAAACAAGGAATACACGCCTGAACGAGCTTCCAAGGTGACTGGGGTATCACCAAATACCATTCGCCAGTTGGCCCGGGACTTCGGCAAGGCACGGGGCATGTGCAACATCAGCACCTTCAACTGGGGCAAATTCTACCACGGCGACCTCATCGAGCGGTCCATCATCCTTGACTTCGTGCTGGCGGGCCACATCGGGCGCAAAGGGGCCACCTACAACGCCTTCACCCAGTTGAGCAACGATGCCACCATCGGCGGCGTCAGTGTGCGCACCAACATCATGCTCGGAGCCGCAGCCGCCAGCGATCCACGCTACGCTCAATGGATGGAGGACGGTTGGACCCCCGAAATGATCATCATGCAGTATGCTCGGGAGGCATACCAGAACGGGCACGTCTTCGGCACGTCATTCTTCCACTATGTGCACAGCGGGCTGCTTGACATAAGCCAGAAACACAATAGCTGGGACAAGACCCTCAAACGCCCCGTGGCCGAGTACGTCAAGGAGGCCTTCGACAGAGGCTGGCAGCTCGCTGTCCCCCGGCGAGGGAAGGACCCACGCATCATATTCAACATGGGCGGCGGCGCCCTCCGCCGACCCCGGGCATCCAACGTTATCATCGAGAACCTGCTGCCCAAGCTCAAGCTCATGGTGGCCCTGGACTGGCGTATGGCCTCCACAAACCTATACTCCGACTACGTGCTACCCTGCGCCGGATGGTTCGAGAAGTGGAACTACGTGGGCTGCGCCAAGATCGAGCTGCCCTACGGATGGATTATCCAGAAGGCGGTGGAGCCACTGGGAGAGTCCAAGAGTGAGTGGGAGCTCGGGCTCATGCTGGCCAAGAAGCTCCAGGACCGGGCACTGGCTCGAGGCATCACCAGCTACGCTGATAAGGACGGCGCCGTCCACCGTTTGGACACCCTGTACAACAAGGTGACCATTGACGGAATGTACCTCGAAGAGGACGATGAGGCCGTAGCCCGGGACTTCTATTTCAACACCGCCAACGTGGAGCATATAGATTGGGAGGAGTTCAAGGAGCGGGGATATGTGGCCGCCACCGGCACGGGCCAGACCTCGCGCAGCATCGGCAACGCCTGCGACATCGTTCCCGGAGAGACTGTGGTGCCCTTGACCTACCACACCGAGAAAAAGCAGCCCTATCCCACGTTGACGCGGCGTATCCAGTTCTACGTTGACCACGACTGGTACCTGGAGCTGGGCCAGGAGCTGCCGGCCCAGTTGGAGGACCCCAAGGCTGGCGGAGACTACCCGATACGGGTCACCGGCGGACATGCCCGCTGGAGCATCCACTCCATACAGGCTGACGAGGCCATCATGCTACGGTTGCAGCGGGGCGAGCCGGCCATGTTCATGAGTGCTCAGGACGCCCGCGCCCGGGGTATCCAGGACGGCGACTGGGTGGAGGCCCGTAACGACATGGCTTCTACCAGGATAATAGCAGCGGTGTCGCCTGCGGTCAGGCCCGGCCAGGCCATGATCTACCATTCCTGGGAGAACTTCCAGTTCCTGGGCAAGCGCCATTTCAAGAACATCATGCCTTCGCCACTGAATCCCATCGAGCTGGTTGGGGGCTACTTCCACATAAGCCCGTGGCCAGTGTGCTTCTATCCAGGCTTCAGCGACCGGGAGACCCGGATCGAGGTACGGAAGGCGTAGCGCGGTAGGGGCGCTCCGATGTATCGGAGCGCCCCTACCGCTGGACCCTGGGAGGAGGGTGAGCCATGCCCCAGATCAAAGGGAACCAGCTCTTTCTGGATGTCCTCCGCCAGGAGGGGGTGCGCTACCTGTTCGGTAACCCCGGAGCCACCGAGGTGCCCTGGCTGGACCTGCTGCCCGACTACCCGGAGCTACAGTATGTGCTGGCCCTCCACGAGGACATCGCCCTGGCTATGGCCGATGGCTATGCCCTGGCCAGCGGCCAGGTGGGTGTAGCCACCGTCCACGCCACGCCGGGCACGGCTCACGCCCTGGGCAACCTGTTCAATGCCAGCGTGTCCGGAAGCCCCGTGGTGGTCCTGGTGGGACAGGTGCATAGCGGCCTCTTGATCGGGGAGCCTTTCCTGGCTTCAGACCTGCTCCAGATGACCCGGCAGTATGTGAAGTGGTGCTGCCAGGTCTCCCGAGTAGAGGAGCTTCCCCTGGCCCTGCATCGGGCCTTTAAGGTGGCCTCCGACCCACCCACGGGCCCTGCCCTGGTAGCTGTTCCCGTGGAGCTGCACGACCAGACTATGGAGGGCCCTCTGCCCGCCTTCACCCGCCACAAGCTCACTCGTACAATGGCCCCGGAGGGTTCGGCTATCTTGCGGGCCGCCGAGCTGCTGGCGGCCGCAGAGCGCCCTGCCCTGGTCTGCGGCCCGGGGGTAGTGCGCTCGGGGGCGGTGCCTATGGTGACGGAGTTGGCGGAGAAGCTGGGCATAAGGGTATATGGCGATGCTCGTTTCCCCGTCTGCTTCCCCACCACCCATCCGATGTATGCTGGCCTGATAGGCCCCAAGGCCATCGCTGCCTGCGATGTCCTCATGGTTGTGGGGCAAAAGATGTTCCTGGACGTTCGCTTCCCCCAGACCCCGGTGCCTCCCCATGTCAAGGTCATTCACCTGGATGTGGACCCCTGGGAGATTGGCAAGAACTACCCCGTGGAGGTGGGCATAGTCTCGGACCCCAAGCTGGGTCTTCAGGCCCTCAGCCACGCCCTGGCCGGGGAGGTTTCCGCCAGCGCCCAGGCCCGCTACCGGAGGCGGGTGCACGAGATCACCAGGGAAGGGGAGCGGACCAGGGAGCAACACCAGCGGGAGGTCCGGGAGTACTGGGACAAGGTGCCCATTTCGGCACAGCGGCTGACTGCTGAGCTACAGAGTGCCCTCCCCCGTGACGCGCTTCTTGTGGTAGAGGCGAGCACCACTCATGCCTACATCCGCCGGCTCTTCGAGTGCGCCGAGCCTGATGCCTTGTATCGCATGGTGGGTGGTAGCCTGGGCTGGGGCTTGGGCGCTGCCCTGGGGGTCAAGCTGGCCCGGCCCGAGCGGGAGGTGGTGGCTGTGGTAGGTGATGGCACCTTCATGTACTATCCCCAGGCCCTGTGGACTGGGGTCCGCTACAATCTTCCAGTGCTCACCGTCATCTGCAACAATCGCTGCTACCTGAACGACAAGTTCCCCATGTTCCAGCGCCAGGGTCCATCTTCTCGCACGGGAGACTACGCCTGTGTGGACATAACCGGACCGGACATTGACTTCGTCAAGCTTGCCCAGGGCGTGGGCGCCTGTGGAGAGCATGTGGAATCACCCGATAACCTGGGCGCCGCTCTGCGCCGGGGGCTTGCCGCGGGAAGTCCCGCGGTGGTGGACGTGTCCATCGCGCCGTGGCAGTTCGAAGGCTCGTGAAACCCAACAGGAGGAGAAGTCATGTCTTTTGCCGACCTGCGCCAGTTCTTGAGCTACCTGGAGGAGCGGAGGGAGGTCCTCCATATCCATGACGAGGTTGACCCCATATACCAGCTTGGCGCCTACGTACGCAAGACCTCCGACGTGGGCGGGCCAGCGCTGGTGTTCCATATGGTCAAGGGGTCGGACGTGCCCGTCGTCGGTGGGGTCCTGGCCACCCGCCGGCGCATTCTTATGGCGTACGGGGTGGACACAGACCAGGAGGCCATCGAAAAGTTCCTCTACGCCCTGGACCATCTGGTCCCCACCAGGCGGGTGGAAACCGGGGTCTGCCAGGAGGTCGTGCTTACCGGCAACGAGGTAGACATGGGCCGCCTGCCCATCCCCACCTTCTCCCTGGGCGACGGTGGCCCCTACATTACCCTGGGCATGGTCATTAGCAAGGACCCTGACACGGGATCGAAGAACGCGGCCATCCGTCGCATCGAGGTGAAGGGCAAGAACAAGCTGGGCATCATGGCCCATGGCCATACCGGCATCCAGCAGGCCCGGGCCGAGGCCCGCAACCAGTACCTCGAGGTGGCCATTGCCCTGGGCTGTGACCCGATCATACCCTTGATCAATGCATGGAAGGCACCCTACGGCGTGGACGAGCTTACCCTGGCCGGGGCTATCCGGGGCGAGCCCGTGGAGGTGGTGCGCTGCCGGACGGTGGACCTGGAGGTGCCCGCTACCGCCGAGATAATCATCGAGGGGCGTATCCCACCCCACGTTCGGGAGCCAGAGGGTCCCTTTGGCGAGGTCACCGGTTACCAGACCGATAACTCGGACAAGCAGGTGGTGGAGGTCACCGCCATCACCCACCGGCGTGATCCTATATATCAGACCATTGTCACCGGCGTGCCGTCCACCGAGCACCACATGCTCAAGCAGATTGGCATCGAGGCTACCTGCTACGCCGATCTCAAAGGCCGCTTCCCCGGTGTCAAGGCGGTGCATTTCCCGGCGGCCGGGGCGGTGGGGTGGCTGGTGGTCGTTTCCATGAAACAGGCGGGCAAGTATGAGGCCCGGAACGTCCTGGCGCACCTGTTGAGCATCTCGCCCTTCAAGATGGCCATTGTGGTGGACGACGACATTGATGTCTATAACCTGGAGCAGGTGGTTTGGGCCGTGGTCACCCGCTGCCAGTTCGATAAGGACGTCGTCATGCTGCCTCGTCTGCGCAGCAGCACCCTCGATCCAGCCGCCGAGGAGCCTGGCGTAAGCTGTGGCATGGGTATAGACGCCACCCGTCCCTTCGGGCAGCCGTTCCCGCAGATGTCTGTCATACCGGGGGTAGACAAGGTGCCCGACCTGCTGGCCATGCTGTCCCGCCAGCTTGGCCGCTGAGGTGGAGCTACCAGACCTCCACCACCTGGGCGTTGGGGTGTTTCGAGCGCAGTGACTGGGCGATGGCCTTGCGGTCTTCTTCGTCCACGATAGGCTCGATCTGGGATATGCGCCGGCTGGAGCCGCCACGGACGTTGCGTTTGACCAGGAAACCCGGCACCTGGACGTACTCGCTGTTCACCGTGCCACAGCATGAGCTGTCCACGCACACGCGGCCCACAATGCACAGGACATCGCGTCCGTTATAGGGCAGGACGTATTCCTGGAAGGGCACGTAGTACCCGGCCAGTGCCTCCACTTCCAGGCCCAACTGAGGGTGGACGAACTCCTTGACCACGCTTTGCTCCCTGACGGCGTTTTCACACGCATTCTAGCACGAGCTGCGCTTTGTTGTCGTTGCGAGTTCAACAGGTCCCGACGTGTCGGGACCCAATGTAGAGCCATGAACCGGTCGCCCGCGGCGTGCGGATTCCGTCGTTGCGAGGACCCCGACGCATCGGGGGGACTGTATGTCATTGCGAGTCTTACAGGTCCCGAGCCGTCGGGACCCAATGTAGAGCAATGAACCGGCTCGCGGCGTGCGCATTCCGTCGTTGCGAGGAGCGTAACGACGAAGCAATCTCCTGACGGTGCGATGGGTCCCGACGTGTCGGGACTTCGCTGCGCTCGCAATGACGGGGCATGCCCGGTGCCAGGGGCACGACTCTGATACGTCGTCCTGTCCGACTCCCCTATTGACAGGGGGGCGCGGTTCATTGAAAGCCCTTCCGCAGAAGGACGAAGTCCAGACAGGTCGGCGCCCAATGTCCAAATTCGGGAGGGGGTGCCCCGATACATCGGGGCACCCCCTCCTTTCGGTCCTTGCGGGTCCACCCAACGCAAGAGCTAACCGGCAATAGTGAAGCTGGCGTCGCTGGTGTCGGACTCGCGCGTGGAGAGGTGGGTCACCCGGACCAGGGCCAGGGTGGTAGCCGGACCCCTCACTCGCCAGGTATGGCTGCCATCGTTGCGGGTGCGGGAGACGATGGTCTGCCAGGTGGCGCCGCCGTCGCGGGAAAGCTCGATGCGCACCAGGCCTTTGGAGTCGTGGGATGACCAGGTGATGGTTGCTTTTGAGCGGGCAGTCCAGGTCTCGCCGCCGTTGGGCGAGGTTACCGTGATGGCCGGGCCGCTGCTGACCGCGGTGTTGTTTGTGGCGCCCTGGCTGGTGCTGGCCGCCTGGCCTGACGCCGCGATGGTGAAGCTGGCGTCGCTGGTATCGGAGTCGCGGGTGGACAGGTTGGTGACCCGGACCAGGGCCTGGCCGGTGGCCGGTCCGCGCACGGTCCAGGTGTAGGCGCCATCGTTGGCGGTGCGGGACACCAGGGTGCCCCAGGTCTGGCCGCCGTTGCGGGAAAACTCGATCCTCACCAGGCCTTTGGAGTCCGGCGAGGACCAGGCAATGATAGCCAGCGAGCCCGTGGCCCAGGCCTCCCCGCCGTTGGGCGTGGTCACCATGAGCGTGGGACCGGCGCTGCTGGCGCCGTTGCCGTCGCCAGGTGTGGGAGTCACACTGACGTGACCGTCACCCTGGGTGTACTCCTCCCAGTTGCCGGCGTAGTCCTGCGCCCGTGACCGGAAGTACCAGGTGTGCCCGTAGCCGCCGGGGAAAACCGCGCTGGTGCTGGTGGTCCCCGCCAGCCAGTTGCTCCAGGCGCCCCTGGCGCCGTCTTTGTACTGGATGTCGTACCACTTGACGCCGGAGGTGTCATCCTGGCCGGACCACTTCACGGTTACCGTGGGTGAGTTGGCCGTGGCGCTGATCACTTTTGACCTGGGGGGCTCGTTGTCCAACAGCAGCGAGCCGTCGGAGGGCACCGGGAAGGTCAGCTTGATGTCCGGCGCCTTCGTCTCCAGCCAGTAGCCCTTCCAGGGCTGCAATGCGCCGGTGGTCAGGGCCTCCTCGCGGTCCGCTGTCAGGCCAGGGGCGACGGACAGCTTCCAGCGGTAGAGGGTGCCCGAGACCAGGCCCTGGGCCACCGCCTGGTCAAAAGATAGGCCGTTGACTTTGAGGTCCTGGATACTGACCGGCAGGAGGAAGGGGTTGCCAATGGCATGGAGGCCGGCCGCACCCAGCGTGACGGTCACGTCCTCCTGGTTCACCGCCCCGCCGATGTCAACCACGGCGTCCTTCTCCAGGAAGGTGAAGTAGCCGCGCCCGGGCTGCAAGCTGACCTCGCCCAGGTCGGGCGGGTAGACCTTGAAGCTGCTGGAGGCGGTATCGTACCAGTAGAGCTTGAGGGGGTCAATGTCATCGCCCAGGTTGACGAAGGGGTCGGCTACCTGGGGGGTGATGGGGACGGAGAAGAACACCCAGCCCGAAGTCCCCTTCTTGAAGTCGCCCACCACCGGCTCCGACTTCTGCACGTCCAGGCGGAAATAGCGTGTCTCATTCAGGGCTGGCGTGTAGGTGTAGGCGTCCAGCGGCTTGTAAAGGCCGGTGGTAAGGTCAAGCTCGGCCCGGGTGGGGTCCAGGGGGATGGTGTTGGTGATGCTTCCGCTGCTATCGAACTCCACCAGGCGGAGGACCTGGTACTCGCGGCCGGCCTTGACCAGGTAGGCCGAAGGCCGCCAGAGGATGGTGACCTCCTGGCTGGTGGCCGCGCTCTTGACGGCCAGGGACCAGTGGTGAGAGAGCCGGCCGTCGGCGGGGCGTATGTCCCGGTCGTAAGTCACGCCCTGCCGGTCCAGGAAGCTTAGCCTGAGGCGGTTGGGCAGGAAGACGACCTCGCGCACGTCCTTCTCGTCCTGTGTGTCCGAGGCGCCGAACTCCACGCCGGCCACGTTCCCGGCGTCGGCGGCAATGCCGTCGGTGGCAGTTAGCTCGATGGACCACGACGGCTCGACAGCCAGGCCCTTGGTGCGGAAGGTCCACATCATGGTGATGTCCAGGGGGTTGCCCGCCAGGTCATGGACGCCCTGGTCAATGGTCCCGTCAGCTTTCACCGTGTCTGTCTTAACTGCTACGCGATAGAAACCGTTGGCCTTGAAGGGCACGATGGGCACAAACACAGCCTTGCGCAGCGCCGGATTGTAGGAGACATAGCCGGCCACCTGGGCGTTGTTGTTGAGCAGGTCGGTCACATAGAAAGTGCGGTCGGTGAAGTCCCCGGGCCTCATGTCGTCGGTGAAGGTGGCGCTCAGCTCGCTGGCATAGACCCGCTCGCCCTCTTTGGCCTGGTAGTCAGGCACGGTGTTCAGCGCCGACGGTTTGGTGCCGTCAACGCGGAACGTGACGTAGGGCGGGTCTATGTCCGTGTTAGGCCGTGGCGTGGCCCTGTCAATGGCGATGGCCCGCAGCGCATACTCCGCCTCGCCCAGGGGGCTGATGGCGCTGTCCGGCCACTTGAAGGTGAACTCCCGCCGCGGCGGCCGGCGGTCCAGGCGGTCGAAGACCGTGACCACGCTGGGGTTCTCGACGCCGTCCTGCCACAACATGCCGGACAGGTTGGACCAGGGCTCCCAGACGCCATCGGGCCGCTTGGAGCGGATCTGGAGCTGGATGCTGGCCAGGTCGGCGGCCTCGGACACCGCCAGGATTTCAAAGGCCTTGCCCTCGGGGAAATACACCGGGCTGATCCGCTGCCCCTCGTAGGGGGTGGAGATGACCGCCCGGGGCGCTTTGAGGTCAGCGAAGGCGGGGTTTAAGACCAGCACCCGGTTGATGTGCTGGTCCATTTCCTCCTCGATGACGATGGTCACCTGGTACTGCTTCTGGTCCTGGCGCGACTTGTCGCGCTCGGGGGGATATACGTCAATGGCGATGGTGGCCACGGGTAGCCCCACCGGGTCGAACTTGACCCGGTAGAGTCCGGGATCGCCGTTGAACTTAGTGGTGACGTTGTCCGGGTTCTGGGCGGTCAAGGCGTAGATCAAGAAGTCGGTCGTGCCACCGCCCTGCAACACCCGCTGGCCCGAGAACTGGGCCCTGATCTTGTAGTGGGCGCCCTCGCTGTAGTCGAAGACTCCGGTGGCCGGGGTCTCCAGCGTCAGTTCGAGGTCCACCGCCCGGTTGGTCCCCCACTTTGTCCCCGATTCGGCGTCCTGCTGCCACTCCCAGGGGTCGGAAGATACGCTGCCGGGCTCGGTGAAGAACAGGGGGGTCCCCCATGTCGGGTCGGTGAACACCCGGGTGACGATACTGTCGCCCACATCGTCATCGCTGAGCACGAAGCCGGCCGTCTGCTCCGTTTCCTTGCCTGACTCGAACCCTTTCCTCAAAGAGACGCCGTTGGCCATACTGAAGACGCCGCCAAACTTGAGGTCCAGGGAGGTGCCTGCACCAAAGACCTTACAGCAGGAGAAATCCAACTCTAGCTGGGCATAGGCCGAAAGCGAGGAGCCGAAGTCTGCTGAGACGCCGACCAGGGACCCCTCGTAGATGCGCCTGGAATACTCGAATTTGGCTCCACCACTGACCATCAGCGTTTCGCCACCGGCCCCTTTCTCGTCGAGGAGGTTGTTGTCCTTCAGGAAATCATCAAGGCCCTTGCCCCGGGAAAGATAGCTGCTATACCCTTCCACAAGCCACTGGCGGGCCAGGTTGTTGTTCAGGAGCCCGGTCCAGGTCTTCTTGGCCGCCTCCAGCTTCTTCTTCTCCTCTTCGTCTGTGGCCTGGGCGATGGCCCTCTCCAGGTCTGTGACGATTTTCTCGATGTCGCGGACGGTGTAGACGTACTGGTTCGTCCGCTCCAGGATGTCGTATGTCTCAATCTGCTGGGTATCCGGCACCACTTTGGTTCCATCCCACTTGATCCCCAGACGGTATTTAGTCTGGAGGCCCAGGGTCCAGCCCTCGCCGAAGTAGATGTCGCCCTTGCCCGGCCCCAGCACGTCGGGCAGGCTGTCGCCCGAAGGGGTCTGGTAGCGCCGGTTGGCGCTGACCTCGTACTGCACCCCGAACTCTGTGCTCAGGGCTTTAGCGATGAGCCCTATCTTGGCCAGCTCCACAGCGAACCCCGCTGCCCCTGTAAGGGCAGTAGCGACACCGGTGCCTACCTCCGCAAGGAAGAAGGGGAGGAAGACCGTCCCCGCGCTGGCAGATTCCCGGTTACCCAGCAAACCCTTGGTCCCCAGGTCCTGAGAGACTTCCTTCTTCTTGAAGCCGTCTATTGACCGTTCCGACGTCCAGGGTGAAGGATAGACCATGACTTCCCTATCGTTTATCACGATCTTCATGTCCCTGACGATCCCCTTGAAGGTCATGGAGTCGTCCAGGTAGGCGTAGCTGCCGTCGCCCGGCGGGTCATGGAGCACCCCATAGTTGACCGTGGGCACCGACACCAGTCTCGCCGCCGAGCCCACCGGGACATCGCCCAGAATGGTGACGTTCTCCTTGTACAGAGCGCTGTCTTTGTAGCCGTCCTTGGTGGCCAGGAAGTGGACCCATTTGGGGTCCGCCAGCGGCGGAGTTACGCTCCGGTCCAGCTTGGGCAACCCCGCCGTGATGGCGTATTGTACGCGGTCACCAGCAGAAACTATTGGCTCTTGTTGGGCCGGTGGGTCGGGCGTCATCTGGCTGACCTCGTCGGTCACCACCAGAGCGAATTCCTGCACCGGGTGGCCGTTGGCCTTGGCCACGATGGTGTAGGTGTGTGTTCGGGGCTCCGGGGGCCAGTAGTACATGTACCCGTCAAGCTGCGTCTTCACAGCCTCGATCTGCTCGGGCTTAAGCCCCATGTCCTTCAGGAACTTCTGGGCTTCGCCGTTGGAACCCAGGAGGTTGGGCTTGGGGCTGATTTCAAGCACAATCTTGACCGGGATGACCATGGTCTGGGCCATGTCGCCCGTGGTCAGGTCAACCTCGGCGGACTTCTCCACCCGCTCGCCTTTGGGCATGCCTCCGGGCACGGTCACCGTGTATTTGCCCGGGTTCAGGGTGACCTCGAACTTGCCCGCTGCATCGGACAGGTCCCCGGCCTCGCCATTGAGGCCGCTGATGATGACATCCTTGCCCGGCATGGGATAGCCCCCGGAGTCCACCACGTAGACCGTTAGCTTTCGGGTGGTCAAGTCAATGAAGTCCACGTCAGTCCGGGCGTCTTTGATGGTTACCAGGCCCGTGTCAGGATTGTAGCCTGGGACAGGGTCCCAGCCGGGGGTGCTTCCCTTGATGCGAACGTCATGCCCCGAACGAGAGGCCACGAAGAGATACTTGCCGGCAAACAGGGGGACGCTCCAGTTCATGCCGTTGGTAAGGTCGCTGGCGCTGGGCAGGGACTTGACGCCGCCGACGCTGCCTATGGGAAACGCCTCCACCGAAACTTCATCCACCAGCACGTCCGCACCGTTCTTCTGTTTGCTGTAGAGCACCCGGCCGCCCACCGGGAAAACGGAGATGTCCACGAAGTCAATGGCCAGTTGGTTGGGCGCTTTCAGGGTAAGCTCGGTCACCTGCAACGGCTTCTCAAACTCGTGCAGGTCCGCGTTCTTCTTGTAGGCCAGGACGCGATAGGTGCCCAGGGGCAGGTGCTCAAAAGCGTAGTAGCCCGCGGCGTTGGACAGCGTCCAGATGCTCAGCTTGCCTGTCTGGTCTACCTCTTCCTGAAGCTTGGGGTCCTCGCTGATCCTCACCTTGCCCTTGTCCGTGCTCGGTCCGGCGACGGTCCACTGGAACTCGCCGTCGTTGGGCGTCATGCGTTCGATGGTGACCCAACTTACGCCTCCGTCACGCGAAACCTCGATCTTCACCGTGCCCTGGCCCAGCTTTGAGGACGACCACCTGATGGTCTGAGTAGACCCGATGGCCCACTTCTCGCCTCCGTTGGGCGAGGTGATGGTGAGTAGATCAGGGCCAACCGCTGTTGATGTGGCCGGCGCGGTCTCCGAGCTTGCGATGGCGAAGTTGGCGTCGCTGGTATCGGAAGCGCCAGCCAGGAACGACGTGGCACCGGCAATGGAGCGCAGGACTCCCTGGCCCACGTGGTCGGAGGTGAGGGTCAGGCGGACGTCCCTGACCGGGGTGCGCAGGTCAGCGGCCTTCACGTAGCCGGCAATGGTGCCATCCACCACCTGCACCGCGGCCGTCCGGCGCGTGCTCCACTTGTCGTGCTCCGATTTCACCATGAGGGTCGTCTCATACCGCCCCGCCTTGGGGTAGGCATAGGTGGGGTTCCAGACCCCTCTCTGGTACGCGGTATGCCCGTCCACCCAGCCCGTCGCCGCCATGTTGCCCAGCGTGCCGTTATTCTTGGAAGAGGACGAGTCCTTCACTGTGTTGCCCTGGCCGTCCTCGAAGGACCACAGGCCAACTAGCCCCTGCTCGGTGCCTTTCAGCCCCTTGACCATGTGGTCCTGGACCTGGCCCTCGCTGAGGGCATGGTCCCAGATGGCCAGGTCGTCAATGGAGCCCAGGTAGGGGCTCGCCGAGCCATCGCCCTTGCCGATGTAGGCGTTCTGGGAGCCTCCGGGAGCTACCCCAGAAGATGCGGCTTCCTTGACCAGCACTCCGTTCTTGTACCACCTCAGTTTGTTGCTGCCGAGGTCACGGACTATGGCCAGGTGCGTCCAGGTGTTGACCTCCAGGGCAGAGTCCATGGTGATGCCAGAACTGTTGCCGTAGTAATAGGTGACCTTGCCGTCGCTCTCCAGCACGATGGCGCCCTTGCCCGTCCTGGACTGGAGATAGATGTTCTGGGCCGTGCCCAGCTTCTTGGGCTTGAGCCACAGCTCGATGCTCTGGCTGCCCGTGGTCTGCAGGGCGGAAGGACTACCCAGGTCCACGTAGTCGTTGACCCCGTCAAGCTCCAGGGCCTTGTTCGACCCATCGCTGAAGAACCACTGCCACTCCACGATCTTGCCCACGTCGTCAGCTTCGATGAAGTCCGGCGGGTTGCCCGAGAACTGGACCGGGGAGAAGTTGCCGCCGGCAATGCCGCCCTGGTAGGGCCCGCCCGGCATGGCGGTGGGCTTACCGGCCTCAATGACAACGTCGGTGGTCTTGTTGTCACTCAGCACCAGGCCCTCGGTGGTGGTGACGGTGGCGGTGAACTTCGCCTGATATGCGGCAGCCGCCGACCAGGTGTATTTGGCGGCGCCCATGCTATCGGTCGCCACTTCCTCCCACGAGCCATCGAGCACCTGCCACTTGTAGACGACGGTGCCGCCCGGGAAGGCTGTCTGGTTGTAGGAGCCTTTGAGCGCCACCTCCTTGAGTGGCCTGCCGCCGTAGGGGCCGCCCGCATCTACCTGCACCGTGTCGTAGACCTTGACGTCAAAGAGCCTCTCGTCAGATACGATGCCGTAGTTGGTCTCCGCCTTGACCCGGGCCCTGCCGGTGAGGGTGGGCTTGGCCCAGGTGTAGGTCACGCTCTGGCCCGCGGGCTGGGTCTTTTCCACGGTGGCCCAGTCATTGTCCAGGTCCCACAGGAACTGGGTGATGGACTCTCCCTGTCCTGTGCTGCCCGTCTGCCCCGTCGCCTTCAACGTGACCTCCTGGCCCACCACCCCCACGTACTTGCCGTCCTTCCAGGAGGCGCCTGACCCCTTCTCGTCCACCGTGGGCAGCTTCCACACGGCCACCGGGATGCTGAGCTCATAGCCCTCCACCTTGTTGTTGTCAACAATCAGCACCTTGGCCTGGGTGTTGCCGGTCTGGCTGAAGGTCAGGTCTGCCACTCCATTAGTACTATCTGAATTCTTTGCCCGGGTGACCGTGCGGTCAGGCGTCACCCATTTGTAGTCATTGAAGTTCTGGCCAGAAAAGGCGGTGCTCACCTCGAACCGGACCTTCTGGTCCGCAGCCACGTTGACCCGGCTGTTGGAACCCAGGGCTGGGGCCACGCGGCTGGGCGCCGGCGGTAGGGGCCAGGCGTTGATGGTCACCTGAAGGTCCACTTTCTTGGTGCCCACGGCCAGGGTGATTTTCTTGGTCACTGAGCCTGCATCCGGCGGTTGGGCCTTCACCGTCACCGTCGCCTTGGAACCCGCCCTCAAGATGCCGTCAGTCTTGGAGAGCTCCAGCCAGTCCACTCCCGGCTCCAGCGTGGCGCTCCACCCCAGGTCCTCCGCCCCAACCTCGCTGGTGTTCTCTATCTCGAAGCTGGCCTTGCACTTGCGGGCGTTGAAGTCCACGGCCGTTGAGTTCTTCGCCTCATAGCAGTTTTCCGAGATGGTGAGGGAGGTGGGGACCCTCGAGCTGGGTATCTTGGCCTTGAAGTCCCAGCCCACATAATACCTGAACTCGTTGGCGCCGCTAGGGTCGTCAATGGCCATCAACAACAGGTCCAGCTTACCGTTGCCGTTTATATCGGCCAGAGCGACGCCACCTCCATTATGGTTATTGCCTATGTCGGTGGGGCTGAAGGCCACCTTGTCACTCCACTTCGATGGACCGGCCGTATCCAGGTCCCAGCCCACATAATACCTGAACTCGTTCCGCCCGGAAGGGTCGTCAATGGCCATCAACAACAGGTCCAGCTTACCGTTGCCGTTTATATCGGCCAGGGCGACGCCACCTCCCTGATGGTTATTGCCCAGGTCGGAGGGCTTGAAGGTTATCTTTTCAGTCCAACTAGCAGGCCCCGTGGCGGGATCCAGGTCCAGGCCAACATAAAACCTGAACTCGTTGGCGCCGGAAGGGTCGTCAATGGCCATCAACAACAGGTCCAGCGTACCGTTTCCAACTATTTCGGATAACGCGACTCCCCCTCACTGAA
>JACPQM010000047.1 GCA_016190505.1 Chloroflexota bacterium
CGGGAGTGCTGCCCACTACCACCCTGAGATGCTTCGTCCCGACAAGCTGCGCACCTGACGGCCACCCTTGAGCGTCGGGACTCAGCATGACATGCTGATTGGCCGCAGCCTGCCCTTGCCAGCCGGTTCATTGCTCTACATCGGGTCCCGACGCCTCGGGACCTGTGGAACTCGCAATGACATTGATGGCGAACTTCAAGGACACCATCCTGGGAACTCTTGCCGAAAGAAGGTGGCTTCTTGGCGACGTGAACATACTACACGGAAGGACAATGCCAAGAAGTCCCCCACGCGACAGAGTCCTCTGATGTCGACGCTGCCGTAGCTAAGGAACAAGCTTGGCAATACCAACATTTTGACACCGAAGAGGTCATCCCGACACGTCGGGATGCCGCCCACGGTGCTTGTGAACCCGCCGGCTCTCTACAGGAAATCTATGGTGTACGGTGCAAGCTCGCCTTGGCTGGCGCGTGCGGCCAGCGCATCAGCCAGGGCAGAAAAACAGTCGGCCGGCACGCTGAACGGAACAATGAGGACGCCAAAGTGGGGGCGTTGATCGGTGAACCAACGGAGTGTCAGGCGGATGAAGTGGTCACGGTTTCGCGTCACGAGGCATCGCGCTTCACTAGCGGCCCGCTGTAGTTGCTCTTCATCTGAAAAGCCCCGGGCGCCGACCTCGTGGGCGCTAATTGCATCCACACCCCGGACGCGGAGGAGTTCGGCGATGGTGGGGCTCAGGTCCTCATCGAGGTAGTATTTCACCGCCTGTCGGCAAGCAGGGTCGGATGCTGCTCGGCCAGCCGCTCGGGGGTCCAAGCCTCGTTGACGGCGATTTGTCGCTCGATCTCTTCTGGGTAGGCAGCATAGTATCCAAGGGCAGCGCGCAGTTGGGCTTGGGACAGCCAGTGATAGGCCCTGCTGAGCCGCTCTGGGTCCTGTTCCATACCCTTGTGTGTGGCGATTATCTCCCAGACATCAAGCCCTGTGCCAGCGACGCGCGCTTGCCGGCCGGAGGGTCCATCGGCAAAGAGAATGCCCGGACAGCGCCTCACTTTGATGGCCTCGGTCAACATCTCGTTAGTCACCGATGAGAAATCGCGTCGGGAGGCTTCAGCAATCTCCTCAATTGTTTGTGCGACAGCCTGCGGGACCCTCAAGCTCTTCTGGACTGTCTTCATTGTTGCCCCCACCTTTGTCATACATATACTACAATGCAATACGACGGACTGGCAAGTACCCTGAATGGCGTGGGGCCCATCCCCGCCCGGGCCCTGTTCCCTCGGGCGTAGCGCGCCACAGGCCATGGCCAGCGTCTGGGCTGGTATACTAGTCAAGGCGTGCCTGGAGGGCTGCATATCGAGATGGTCTCTGTCGCCAGAAAGAACCTGTTCCACGACAAGACCAGGCTGGCCATGGGCCTGGGGGGTATTCTGTTCGCCGTGGTGCTCATGGGGTTTGCCGTGGGCATGCTGTTCGGCACCTTCCGGTACGCGGTGGAACTGGTGGACCGCAGCACCGCGCAGGTATGGCTGGTCTCCCAGAAGACCAGGGACTTCCTTAGCCCCGCTCCTTTCCCCGATGAGGTGGCCGGCCAGGTGAGGCAGGTCCCCGGGGTGGCCGGTGCTTCCAAGCTGATCATGGCCTCATACAGCGCCAATGCGACCGGGGGACAGTCTAGTCCGGTCTATCTGGTGGGCTTCGACCCTGAGGTCGAGTTGGGCTTGCCCTGGGACGTGGCCACGGGCTCGGCGGCGGACCTGCGACGCGACATGACGGTCATCCTCGACAGGTCCGCCCTCCGGGAGTTCGGGCCGCTTCAGGTCGGCGACAAGATTGAGATGGGCGACCAGGTGGTGGAGGTCGTGGGTTTCTCCAGGAATGCAGCCTGGATGCTGGGCATGCCCTACGCCTTCGCCAGCGCCCAGACGGCGCAGGCAGTGTTGCACTCGGAAGGGCAGACCCTCGCCGTATTGGTCCAGGCGGAGCACGGGGCAGACGTGGCAATGCTGATGGAGAGGCTCTCCGCCGTAGAAGGCGTTGAAGTCCTGACCCAGCAGGATGTGCACGACCGCAGCATGGACGCGTGGCTCACCGGCACCCCCGTCGGCTACATGAGTGGCGCTATGGTGCTCATTGGATTTCTGGTGGGCCTCACAGTGGTGGGCCTCACGTTGTACACCGCGACGGTCGAGCGAACGCGGGAGTATGGTGTAATGAAGGCCATCGGAGCCTCGAACTGGGACGTATACCGCGTAGTGCTGGAGCAGGCGGCCATCCTGTCTATGCTCGGCTACGGGATGGGGGTGCTGGGTGCACTGGGTGTGGGCAGGCTGTATGCTTCGCTCACGGGCATGGGTTTTGCTGTCCCGATACTTGTCCTGGCCGGTATGCTCCTGGCTGTCCTGACCATGAGTGGGATCGCCGCCCTGTTCGCCATGAGGAAAGTGGCCACCATAGACCTGGCGCTGGTGTTCAAGGCCTAGGCTGCGATCATGGAAGACGTCGTTCTGTGGCTGCGCAACGTGACCAAGGAGTACGGCACGGGCCGGGCCAGGGTGTTGGCCGTGGACGACGTGAGTTTGGAGGTGCGCCAGGGGGAGATCGTTCTGGTCATGGGTCCCAGCGGCTCCGGGAAGACCACTCTGCTCTCCATGATGGGATGCATCCTGCGACCCACCGATGGCAACATCTGGCTCCGGGGCACTGAGGTAAGCGCGCTGCCGGAGGGCGCTTTGGCCCATGTTCGCCGGCGCCACATCGGCTTCGTGTTCCAGTCGTTCAACTTGCTGAGCTCGCTCAGTGTCTGGGAGAACGTGGCGCTGGCCCTTCAGATCGGCGGGACCAGGGGCGAGGCCGGCGCTCGCCAGGCGAAAGAGCTGCTGGAGGCGGTGGGCCTGGGCGATAGGCTGGACTCCCTACCTGCCGACCTATCGGGCGGGGAGAAGCAGCGCGTGTCCATCGCCCGCGCTCTGGCCAATAGCCCGTCGCTGCTCATAGGCGACGAGCCTACGGCCAATCTGGACTCGGAGAACGGGCGGCGGGTAGCTGACATGTTGACCACCCTGGCCCGGGACCAGGGCCGGTCTGTGGTTATCGCGACCCACGATGCCCGCATCATGGACGTCGCGGACCGCGTGCTCTACCTGGTGGATGGAAGGCTGGCTAAGAAGCCTCGTGTCCACCAGGGCTAGGGCCGGGCCAGGGCGCTAGCCCTCTTTACTCATCCGGCGGGCCAGGGTGAACAGGAAAAGGGCAAAGCCAAAGACCCCCATCGGTCCCTGAAGCGAAGCGAGGACCTGGCCCGCAGAGCCTCGGGGGGCCAAGTCGGTGAAGGAAACGCCGGCCATGGTGCGCAGGCTGAACAGGAAGTAGTCCCGATACCCTACTGCCGCCTGGGACCCCTCGTGGCCCACCCCTTCGGAGAGCCAGTAAAGGGAAGGGAACCCTATCGTGCCCAGAGCCAGGAGCCAGGCCAGCACCTGAAGGGGCTGCTCCGCGTATCCAGAGGAGACCTTCCAGAAAGCATGCTCCACCCAGGGTAACAAGGCGCCCCAATCGTGGCGGCGCAAGCGGTCCTGAAACTCCTTGCGCTCCATGTTGCGCTCTTGGGTGTAGGCCCAGCTTGCATCGGAGTACTGGCCCATGTTTCGGAAGTTGGCCTTGAGGGCCAGATAGGCCCCCTTGGCCTTGCCCCACATCTTGGCCCGCTCCTCACCCAGGCGCTGTATGCGGTCGCGGCGGATAAGGGTCTGGTGGAGCCAGGCGTCCTCCAGGAAAACGCCGTCCAGCGAGACCACGGGCCTCAGGTCAACGCCTTCCAGGTGGGCAGACTCGAGGTGGGCGTTCTGGAAGTTGGCCCCTTTGACGTCGGCGCCGTGGAGCTTGGCTCCCACCAGGTTCGCTTGCCGGAGGTCAGCCCCTTCCAGGATGGCTCTGGAGAGGTCGGCGTCCTTGAGGTCGGCGCCGGACAGGTCGGCCCCCTCCAGGAAGGCGCCCACCAGCTTGGCCTGAGGCATATGGGCGCCGGCCAGGTTGGCACCTCGGAGGTAGGCGCCGTTCAGGTGGGCCTCCCACAAATCGGCGCCGGACAGGTTGCCCTTGCCCAGGTCGGCATGCTCCAGGCGGCATGACCCCAGGAAGGCCCCTTCCAGGCGGGCCTCCCAGAGGTCCGCCCCAGCCAGGTTGGCACGCCAAAGCTGGGTCTCCCTCAGGTTGGCGCCCGAGAGATCGAGACCGCCGGTCCTGCCCGAATACCAGGGTGGCTCTGAGCCGTTCTTGGGCCAGCCCCGCTCCTGGCGCTTGCGACGCACTGCCTCTGCCCCCAGGTCCAGGCCCCGGAGGTCCTTGCCCGACAGGTCGAGATGCGCCGGGTCGCCGGCACACTCCACCAGCTCAAGGATGGCGTCGGCTGAGTAGGCACTCATTGCGCACAGTTTACTCCGAGCGAAGGCGTTGGGGTATCACCCTTTGCGGGCTACGGGCTACAGACTTCTGACTTCGGGCTGCAGACTTCGGGCTGCAGAACTTGGTCGAAGTTGGAAAGTAACCCGGAGCCTGTAGTCTGGAGCCCGGAGCCCGAAGCCTACAGATGTGCCCCTTCGATGGAACGGGTAGTCTCAAGCTGCTCAGGTTCGACATGGGCGCCGGTCAGATTGGCGCCGGAAAGGTCGGCTCCGGTCAGCGTACTGCCCCCCATGTGGGCGCGGCGTAGATTGGCTCCCCGCAGGTTGGCGTCGGTGAGGTCTGCCCCCTCCAGGTGGGTGCCCACCAGAACTGCGCCCTCCAGGTCTGCCGAGGGCATGTAGACGCTATGCAGGTAGGCACCGGCAAGCACGGCCCCGGCCAGGTCGGCGTGGCTGATGTCCGCCCGTGTCAGTTTGGCCTCCCAAAGGCGGGCGCACTTCAGATTGATGCCGCGGGTATTCAAGGAGTACCAGGGTGGCGCCGTCCCGCGCAGCTCGCGGTACTCCGCAGCCTTTTCCTCTATGGTGGTGGCGCTGAGGTCCATGCCGGCCAGGTCTTTGCCCGAGAGGTCCAGCCCCTTTGGCCCACCGTTGGCCTCAATCAGGTACAGGAGATCGTCCGTGGTGTACTGGCTCACGGGGCTAGTTTACGCGAAACCCTCGCTGGCTTGAAGGGGCTGTCCGCGGATTGCCCCATACAGGCGTGGCCGGTGGCACAACGTAGGGCGGACGGCCGTCCGCCCCTACAGGGGGTGGGCACCCCGCGTTTCAGGTGGTAGCCTTCGCTAAAGAGGCCAGCACTTGCTCCAGCGCTTTGGGCCAGGAGGCGCCCAGCTTCGATGTGTCCAGGCGCACCTGACTGGTGCCTACAGTGACGCCCGAGGGTAGGGTGGGTGGAGTCCCGATTGCATCAGGACGGAACCCACCACTGGGGGCAGGCAGCCGCTCGCGGGCGCGCATCACGATTTGCCCGTTCTCTGAGGCCACGGAATGGAAACCCGCCCGGGTGGCCAGCGCCTTGACCCGCACCATGTAGAGCAGGTTGTCCACTGCCTCGGGCAGGGGGCCGAAGCGGTCCTGCCACTCTTTGCGGATGTCCTGTATCTCCTCCGGCGTGAGCGGCCGGGCCAGGCGCTGGTACAGGAGCAGCCGGCTGGGCAGGTGGGGGACGTAGTCCTCGGGTATGTGCGCGGCGAGCGGCAGGTCCACGGTGGCCGCCGGCGCCGGTGGGGGAGGCGGAGGCTCGCCCCGCATCCTGGCCCGTAGCTCTTCGACGGCCTGGGCCAGCATTCGGCAGTAGAGGTCAAAGCCCACGGCGGCAATGTTCCCGTGCTGGGCGGTGCCCAGCAGGTTGCCCGCGCCCCGGATCTCCAGGTCCTTCATGGCGATGCGGAAGCCCGCCCCCAGCTCGGTGGCGTCTCGGATGGTGCCCAGGCGCTTGCGGGCGGTATCGGTGAGGGGGCGGCTGCGATCGAACAGCAGATAGGCGTAGGCCCGGTTCCGCCCCCGGCCCACCCGGCCCCGGAGCTGATAGAGTTGGGCCAGCCCCAGCTTATCGGCGGGGTAGATGATGAGCGTGTTGGCGTTGGGCAGGTCCAGCCCCGCCTCGATGATGGTGGTGCACACCAGCACGTCGGCCTGGCCCGAGGCGAAGTCCAGCATCACCGTCTCCAGATCCTCCTCGGGCATCTGGCCGTGGCCAATGACGATGCGCGCCTCGGGGACCAGCTCCTCTAGGTGGTGGGCGACCAGGTGGATGTCGTGCACCCGGTTGTGCACGAAGAACACCTGTCCGCCCCGGTCAAGCTCTCGCAGGATGGCCTCCCGCACCAGCTCTTCCTTGTAGGGCGAGACGTAGGTCTTGATGGGTAGCCGCTCCTCGGGGGGTGTCTCCATGGTACTCATGTCGCGCACCGAGACCAGGGACATGTAAAGCGTGCGCGGGATGGGCGTGGCGCTCAGGGAGAGCGCGTCAACCTCCTGGCGCATCCGCTTCAGGCGCTCCTTGTGGAGCACGCCGAAGCGGTGCTCCTCGTCTATGACAACCAGCCCCAGTTTCTTGAAGGCTACATCCTTCTGTAGGAGGCGGTGGGTGCCGATGACGATGTCCACGGTGCCTGCGACCAGCCCGGACAGCACCTCGTCCTGCTCCCTTGGGGAGCGGAAGCGGCTGAGCACGTCCACCTTCACCGGGAAGGGGGCCAGGCGCTCCCGGAAGGTCTCGTAGTGTTGCTGGGCGAGCACGGTGGTGGGCACCAGCACCCCTACCTGGTAGCCGTCCGACACCGCCTTGAAGGCGGCGCGCAGGGCGACCTCCGTCTTGCCGTAGCCCACGTCGCCGCACACCAGCCGGTCCATGGGCCGGGCCGATTGCATGTCGGCTTTGACCTCCTGGACGGCGCGGAGCTGGTCAGGCGTCTCCACGAAGGGGAAAGACGACTCTAGCTCCTGCTGCCAGGCGCTGTCCGGCGAGAAGGCGATGCCCGGGAGCAACTCACGAGTGGCATAGACCTCGAGGAGCTCCCTGGCTACTTTGGCCGCGGACTCGGCGGCCTTCTCCTTGGCCCGCGCCCACTCGCCACCGCCCAGGCGGCTCAGCGTGGGTCCCGATGCATCGGGACCTACGGCGTAGTAGGGGCCGATGCGGTCCATCTGGTCAATGGGCACGTAGAGCTTGTCGCCCTGGGCATACTCGACCAGCAGGTACTCCCGCCTGGTCCCGGCCACCTCCATGGTGGTAGTGCCCGCGAAGCGCCCGATGCCGTGGTCCACGTGGACTACGTAGTCGCCCGGATTAAGCTCGGATAGGGCCAGGTGGCGGGCGGGCTGGCGCCTGGTCACGACTCGTCGGGACTTGAGCAGGCCGAAAAGCTCGCTATCCGTGACTATGGTCAGTAGGGGCGCCCCGATGGATCGGGGCGCCCCTACGTCTGTCATGACGAAGCCACCGGACAGGCCGCCCTGGACCAGCGTGAGCGAGCCAGGCTGCGGCGTCTCGGCGATGGCCTCCCGAGGTGCGGCGAAGATGCCGTGGTCTTCATCCAGCAGGTCGGACAGGCGGCGGGCCTGGTGGGAGACAATGACCACGGGCTGTTTCTTGCGGGCGCGGTCTGCCGCCTCGGCCAGGGCCACCGGAAGCTGGCCTCCGTACGAGGGCGGCGACACAAAGCCCAGCGCGTAGCCCTGCGCCTCCTCGCCCGCCCATGGCTCAAGAGCTAGAGATAGAGATGGAGATAAGGATCGTGACTCCAGGCGGGGCGCTAGCTCGGGCCAGCCCCAGTAGGGCCTGGGGAAGCCTGGCGCCAGCTCGCCCCGGCGGGTTAGCTCATCGCGGAGCTCCTCGCCTCTACCGGCCACCTCTTCGATTTCCCCCCGCAGGCGGTCGGGGTCAGCCAGCACCAGGAGACCGTCTGGCGCCACGTAGTCCAGGAGGCAGCCATGCGGGAAAAGAGGAATGAAGAACTCAGCGTCTTGCTCTGAAAATGCATCCGGGGAGGGGTGCACAGTCCCCCTCTCCCTCGAAGGGAGAGGTCTGGGTGAGGGTGAGGTACGCCTGTGACTGCGTTCAGCCTCCCCCTCACTCTCACTCTCTCCCGCCAGGGGGAGAGAGGGGATGTTCTCCTCGCCTTTGGTGCTTGTTTCAGGCATGGACGATTCTGGGGATGCTCCCAGGCGTTCCGATTCCTCTGGCGAGAGGACGATTTCCCGGGCGGGGACGATGCTGGCCTGCTTTACGCTCGCCGCCGAGCGCTGGGTGGCTGGATCGAACAGGCGCAAGCTCTCGATCTCGTCGCCAAAGAACTCGATGCGCAGGGGGTAGCTGGAGTGCGGCGAGAACACGTCCAGGATGCCCCCGCGGCGGCTGAAGGTGCCGGGCACCTCGACGGCATGCTCGGCGCCATACCCCATGCCTACCCAGCGGGCCATCAGGGCATTCGGCGCCACTTTCATTCCCACCTCGACGGTATGGCACGCCGCCCGGAACGCCTCCGCGGGCATCGTCTTCGCCATCAGCGCATGTGCGCTGGCCACCACCAGGGGGGATACCGTAGGGGACCCTTCTCTGGGCTGAGAAGGGTCCCCTTGCCCTCCCAAGAAACCTCGCTGCTGCTGGGGATCGCTGTCCCCTTGCATGGGGGCGGCAAACGTAGGGGCATGGCGCGCCATGCCCCTACGCTCTTGTTCCCAAAGAAGGGTTCCCATGGGTGTCCCGGCGAGCGCGGCCAGGGCGCGCAGACGCTGGGAGCGGGTAGCGCTGTCCCAGGGTAAGCGCTCGTAGGGGAGGGCGTCGGGTTCGGGGAAGAGCAGAACGGGGGTATCCGGCGGACACCACGATTCGAGTTGATCGCGTAGCTCCTTGGCCTCCTCGACGCCGGGCACCAGCACCAGCGTGGGGCGTGCGATGTCCTGGTGCAGGCCAGCGAGCACACAGGGCCAGGCGACGGGAGGCGCGTGGGTACGACAGGCACCGCGGCCACCGCCTTGTGCCGACGCCCGTCGCCGCAACTCTTGGACGAGCCCGCCATAGGCGGGCAAGTGCCAGAGCAGGGGTAATAGACCAGCCAGGTTCATTTCTTTACCAACACCAAAAGGAGTCCCCACACGTCGGGACCCTGGTGGCTATTGTAGCATGGGGCACTCCATGGCTGTGGACCGGAGATTCCTTCCCGTCATTGCGAGCGCAGCGAAGCAATCTCAGGCCCTTGGCTCCGTCCGTAGGTTGCTTCGTCGCTCCGCTCCTCTCAATGAACCGAGCCCCCATGTCAATAGGGGAGTCGGACAGGACGACGTATCAGAGTCGTGCCCCTGGCACCGGGCATGCCCCGTCATTGCGAGCGCAGCGAAGTCCCGACACGTCGGGGCCCATGTCACCGTCAGTAGATTGCTTCGTCGTTAGGCTCCTCGCAACGACGGAATGCGCACGCCGCGAGCCGGTTCATGGCTCTACATTGGGTCCCGACGCCTCGGGACCTGTAAGACTCGCAATGACATTGATGGCGAACTTCAAGGACACCACACTAGGCTGGCTTGACGGCGGTGACCTTGACGCTGGCCAGGTTCTGGCGCCAGCCCTGGGCGTTCGAGACGTCGGTCTCATGGGCCACAGCCACGCGCGTGAAGCCGGCCGCCCGAATGAAGCCCAGGTAGTCCTCCCTGGGCGATGCCCCGGCGATGCACCGGGACCAGGCGTCCAGGCTGGCCTCCACCTCCGGAGGCAGTGGCGCCCGCTTCACGATGTCGGAGACGGAGAGCCGGCCACCGGGCTTGAGGACGCGGTATGCCTCGCGGAACACGGCGGCCTTATCCGGCGAGAGGTTGATGACGCAGTTGGAGATGATGACATCCACCGAGGCGGACTCCACGGGCATGGCCTCCATCTCGCCGGGGCGGAACTCCACGTTGTCCACCCCCATCTTGCGGGCGTTGTCTTGCGCCAGCTCGATCATCTCCGGCGTCATGTCCAGGCCAATGACACGCCCCTGTGGCCCCACGCGCTGGGCGGACAGAAAGCAATCTATGCCGCCGCCGGAGCCCAGGTCCAGCACCACCTCGCCAGGCTGGAGGGAGGCCAGGGCCAGCGGGTTCCCACAACCGCGGGCCGCCTCCACCACGCTATCCGGCAGGGACTGGAGCACCTGCTCCGAGTAGTAGGCCACCACATGGGGTGGCGCCTTGCGCGCCGAGCCGCAGCAGCTCTTTGCCGGCGCCTTGTCCAGGGTCTCCCTGGCCACCGACGCATACCGGTCCCTTACCACTTGCTGGATGTCCGTTGGGTGTTTGGCCATATCCGCCTCCCGATCTCCGATTTGTTGCGGTTGTTATTATAGGGACTATATTGATAATGGTCAATACAATATGTGGCGTAACACACGCATAGCGCGGGTCGGTTGAGTCGCAGTTGGCGGTCGAGCCGGATTGATACCTACGACCCAAACAGATGCGTTGCTAGGCGGTCTGGCGCCGGTGGGCTTCCTCCCACTGGAGCAACACCTTATTGACACCTGACATGGTTGGGTGTAAAAGATAGTTCGTAGGAATAAGGTGGCCTGTGGGGGGATAGGCGCAGGTTGCCTAGGAGGTTCGTCGCAGTATATCCGGGAGACATGGTGTTTTCCCCAAGGAATTAGGTTCATGCCGGGAGGGGCAGGGTGAGAGACGGGTGTTTGTTGTTGATTGGACAATCCTAGTCACAGAGGAGGCGGGTACATGCAACGGTCCGACGACAGAGCGGGAAGGTCCAGGCAGAGGCGTGCCCAAGACGAACTACAGGCGTCGCAGTATGCTCGGAGCCTGATTGAGGCAAGCCTGGACCCGCTGGTCACCATTAGCCCCGATGGCAAGATCACCGACGTCAACGAGGCCACCATCAGGGTCACCGGGGTTGCCCGCGAACAATTAGTCGGCAGCGACTTCTCGAACTACTTTACCGAACCCAAGAAGGCCCGAGAGGGCTACCAGCAAGTCTTTGCCAAGGGTTCCGTCACCGACTACGCTCTCACCATCCGCCACGGGGATGGCAAGCTGACCGACGTGCTGTACAACGCCTCGGTATACAAGGACGGTCGCGGTACCGTCCTCGGGGTGTTTGCCGCCGCCCGGGACATCACCGCGCAGAAGAAAGCGGGGGAGGAGCGCTCTCGGCTAGCGGCCATCGTTGACTCATCCGCCGACGCCATTATCGGCAAGACGCTTAATGGCGTGGTCACAAGTTGGAACAAAGGGGCTGAACTGATGTTCGGGTACGCGGCCTCGGAGGTCATTGGCAAGCACATCTCGATCGTTATTCCCCCCCAACTCCGGGACGAGGAACGAAGCATTCTGGAGAGACTAAGCCAGGGCCATAGCATCCAGCCCTACGAGACTACGCGTGTGCGCAGGGATGGCGGACTCATTGACGTGTCAGTCACCGTCTCACCAGTGCGGGATGCCGACGGTAATATCGTAGGCGCTTCCAAGATTGCCCGCGACATCACCGCCCAGAAACAGGCGTCCCAGTATGCCCGCAGCCTGATCGAGGCGAGCCTAGACCCGCTAGTCACCATCAGCCCTGACGGGAAGATCACCGACGTCAACGAGGCCACCATCAGGGTCACCGGGGTTGCCCGTGACCAACTGGTGGGCAGCGACTTCTCCAATTACTTCACCGAGCCCGACAAGGCCAGGGAGGGCTACCGGCAGGTCTTTGCCCAGGGGTCCGTCACCGACTATCCCCTGACTATCCGACACAAGGACGGTGAACTGACCGATGTGCTGTATAACGCCTCCGTGTACAAGGATGTGGGTGGCAACGTCCTGGGGGTGTTTGCCGCCGCCCGCGATATCACCGACCAGAAGAAAGCCGAAACGGAGCTACAAAAGGCGCACAGCGAGCTGGAGTTGCGTGTCCAGGAACGGACTGCGGAGCTGGCCACGGCCAACGAGTCCCTCCAGGGTGAGATCGCAGAGCGGCGCCGCGCTGAGCAGGTGATCCGTGAGCTATCCACGCCTGTTCTCCAGGTTCGGGACGGGATGCTTATCTTGCCCATCATCGGTATTCTGGACTCCCAGCGGGCCCGGCAACTTACGGAGCAACTGCTGCGGGCCATCCGCGACAACCGCGCCCGAGTCGCCGTCGTAGACATCACGGGGGTCCCCGCCGTGGACTCCAAGATCGCTAACCACCTGCTGCAGACGGCAGAAGCTGCCCGCCTTATGGGCGCGACCGTGGTGCTCACGGGCTTGTCGCCCGAGGTGGCGCAAGCGTTGGTGTCCATTGGCGTGGACCTGAGCCGGCTGACCACAGTCGGCGACCTACAGGGCGGCATCGCAGACGCCGACCGGCGACTGGGCTACAAAGTGACCCGGGAAGGGGAGACGGCTTTGGGCCGCAGGGCATAAGCTTATGCGAGTACCGATCCTCAAGCAGGGACCGTATTTGATCGCCTCGGTACAATCGGCGCTAACCGATGCTGATCTGCTGCAGATGCGGGACGATCTGGCCAGGCTAGTTGGCCAGCATCGCTCCCATGGGGTAGTCGTAGATGTAACGGCCCTCGACGTTCTGGACTCATTCGCCGCTCGCACACTCCGTACCATGGCGTACGCCATCAGGTTGCGGGGAGCGCAGATGGTCATCGTCGGTATCCAGCCCGAGGTGGCCTTCGCCATGGTGCAACTTGGTCTGTCACTGCCGGGTGTGGACACGGCCCTGGACCTGGAAGAGGGACTTGCGCTGCTGAACAGGAAGACTTCGGAGGACCATGCTAGTGAAGGATGAGGTCAGGGTGACGATCAAGTCCGACGTGGACGTTGTCGCCGCCCGACAAGAGGGACGCGCGCTGGCTGCCCACCTGGGCTTCTCCACGGGCGATCTTGCCCTGATCGCCACTGCGATCTCCGAGGTGGCGCGCAATATTGTGAACTATGCCAAACAGGGTGAGATCATCCTGAAGGTGGCTGAGAAGGATGGGCGTTACGGCATCGTCGTGGTCGCTCGCGACCAGGGACCGGGAATCGCCGATGTAGCTCGGGCCATGCAGGATGGTCACTCCACGTCGGGAGGTCTGGGTCTGGGACTACCTGGGTCCAAAAGGGTAATGGACGACTTTGACATCGTGTCTGAGGTTGACAAAGGTACTACTGTTACGATGAAGAAATGGGCGCGTTGAAAGAGGATCCTGTGGTGTGGGGTGTAGCCTCCTTTGTCCTTCCCGGACAGGTAGAGTGTGGAGACCTGCACGTGGTGGCACCGTTCCCGAACGGCGTGCTGCTGGCGGTCATAGATGGCCTGGGGCATGGCCGCGACGCGGCCACGGCTGCCAGAATCGCCGCTGTCACGCTCTCGAACCAAGCCGAGGAGTCCGTCATCCCACTGGTGCGGCAGTGTCACGAGCGACTACTGAAAACGCGGGGCGTGGCCATGACGCTGGCGTCGTTCAACGGGATCGACAGCACGATAACCTGGCTCGGGGTGGGTAACGTTGAAGGTTTCCTCCTCCGGTCCGGGGTCAACCGCCGCGAGAAGGCCGCTGTCCTCCTGCGCGGAGGGGTAGTCGGCTATTCGCTACCACCGCTGCGTGCTGAGATCCTCCCGGTGGCCTGCGGCGATACACTGGTTTTGGCTACCGACGGCATCCGCAGCGGCTTCGCCGACGCGCTTTTCCTGGAGGGATCCCCTCAGCAGATCGCTGACCAGGTTCTCACGGTTTCCGGCAATGGGACTGACGACGCCCTGGTGCTCGTGGCGCGCTTTGTGGGACACACGGGGTGAACAGCTATCCGGTCACCCTCAAGCAGAGCTATTCTTCCGCTCTGCAAGCGTACCTTGCCGACGCACAGGAAGCCGCGCTGATGCGAGCGTATGAACTCGGACGGCAAGCCACAGAAAACGGGCTAGGGGTCCTGGATATCGCCGCGGTCCACCAGGAGGCGCTGACCCAGGTCCTTCGCCCGAGCTCGCCGTCCCAAGAGACGCTGCAGACCGTCCAGGCTGCCTCCAAATTCCTTGCGGAGTGCATCGCCCCCTTCGAAATGACTCACCGTGGCTTCCGTGAAGCTAACGCGGCGTTGAAGCAGCAAGCAACGCAGCTAGCGAACTTGAACAAGGAACTTGATGCCTTCGCCTATTCCGTCTCGCACGACCTTCGCGCCCCGCTGAGAGCAATTGACGGATTCAGCCAAGCGCTCCTGGAGGACTACCTGGACAAGTTGGACGCTCAAGGCGTGGACTACCTGAATCGGGTCCGCAATGCCAGCCAGGCCATGGGCCGGCTCATCGACGGCCTGCTGAAGCTCTCCCGCCTGACCCGCGCCGAGATGCGCCGCCAGCCTGTGGACCTGAGCGCCACTGCCCAGGCCATTGCCGAAGCCCTCAGGAAGAGCCAGCCGGAGCGCCGTGTGGCGTTCTCCATCGCCGGCGGAGTGACTGCCAACGGTGACCCGGTGCTCCTCCAAGTGGTACTGGAGAACCTGCTGAGCAATGCCTGGAAATTCACCTCCAGGCACGCCACCGCGACCATCGAGTTCGGAGCTACGTGGCAGGACGGGAAGCAGGTGTGCTTTGTGCGGGACGATGGTGCTGGCTTCGAGATGGCCTATGCCGGCAAGCTCTTCGGTGCTTTCCAGCGCCTGCACGGGAGGAACGATTTCGAGGGCACGGGCATCGGCTTGGCCACCGTCCGGCGCATCATTGATCAGCACGGGGGCCGCGTGTGGGCCGAGGGGGCCGTGGACAGGGGGGCAGCTTTCTATTTCACACTTGAGCCGTAGGGTAGATCAATGAACGAAAAGGCCATTTTGCTGGTGGAGGACAATCCCGACGATGAGGCCCTCACCTTGCGCGCACTCAAGCGGAACAAGATCCTGAACGAGATAGTCGTGGCCCGGGATGGGGCCGAGGCTCTGGACTACCTCTTTGGCACCAGCGTGATCAGTGGTCAGGATGCGCCGCTTAACCCCGAGATAGTCCTCCTTGACCTGAAGTTGCCCAAGCTTGACGGGCACGAGGTGCTGAAGCGGATCCGCGCTGACCCACGCACGAAACTGCTGCCTGTGGTGATTCTCACCTCCTCCACAGAGGACGAGGATGTGGTCAAGGCCTATGGCCTGGGGGCCAATAGCTATGTCCGCAAACCAGTGGACTTCGACCAGTTCTCGGAGGCAGTGCGGCACCTAGGACTGTACTGGCTGGTGTTGAACGTCCCGCCGCGGTCGAAAGGGAGGTAGGAACGTTGGGGACTCCGCTGCGTGTCCTTATTGTCGAAGATTCCGCTGACGACGCCGAACTCCTGGTCCGAAACCTGCGCCTGGGTGGCTATGAGCCGGTATCCGAGGTGGTAGACACGGAGGCACAGTTCCTGAATGCCCTGGATCGAGGGGGATGGGACGTAATCCTGTGTGATCACGCCCTTCCCCAATTCAACTCGCTCAATGTGTTGCATATGCTAAGAAAGCGTGGCCTGGATATCCCCTTTGTCATCGTGTCGGGCCTCATCGGTGAGGAAGAAGCCGTGGACGCTATGAGGGCCGGTGCCCAGGACTACATCATGAAAGGCAATCTGGCGCGGCTTGTGCCAGCTATCCAAAGAGAGCTCAGGGAAGTGGGGGTACGGGGAGAGCGTCGGAGGGTCGAGGAGGAGCGGGAAAGGCTTGCCGCCATGGTCGAGGCAACCAGCGACTTCGTCGGCGTCGCTGACGGTGAGGGACGCGCACTATACCTGAATGCCGGGGCGAGGAGAATGATGGGCGTTGCCCTGGATGCGGACGTCTCGGACCTGCGTCTCCGTGAACTGTATCCGGAGCGGATCCGAGTGAAGATCATGGACCAAGCCTTACCAGATGCTATGCGCGCCGGCGCTTGGCAGGGTGAGACCATCATGCTGAGACAAGATGGGCGGGAGATTCCTGTGTCACAGGTAGTCCTTTCGCACAAGGCGCCGGACGGCACCGTTCGGTTCCTGTCTACCGTTGCCCGCGACATCAGCGAGCGTCAACGGGCCGAGGAGGCCCTCCGCAAGGCAGAAGAGCTCTACCGTGGCTTGGTCGAGGCCAGTGGAGCTTGGATAACGCGGGTGAATCGTCAGCGAGAGCGCACGTTCGTCACCGGAGCCAAGTCTGTACTCCGGGTCACGCCCCCGGACGAGGCCACCTCTCCGGTGTTCGGGTCACACGTGCATCCAGACGACAAGGGTGGCTTTTTAGCCACGTTGGAGCGGGTCTTCGAAACTGGTCAGCCCATATACGGAAGAAACCACAGGGTCATATTCGGGGAACATGTTCACCACATGTCGGTGAACTGGGAGCCCATCAAGGATGAAGAAGGGAACGTCGTTGAGGTCCAACTTGCGGGCTTTGATGTAACGGACCAGAAGCTGCTGGAAGAGCAGTACTATCAGGCCCAGAAGATGGAGAGCGTGGGACGGCTTGCCGGTGGCGTGGCCCACGACTTCAACAATCTCCTCACCGCCATCATTGGCTTCACCGAGATGGGGCTGTTGGCATTGCCCACGGAAAGCCCTGCGCGTCCTTATCTGGAGGAGGTCAAGGGTGCCGGTGAACGGGCGGCAACCTTAACTCGTCAACTCCTGACCTTCTCCCGCCGCCAGCCTGTTCAACCCAAAGTATTCAACCTGGGCGAGCTGACTTCGAACATGGCGAAGATACTCCGCCGTCTCATTGGAGAAGATATCGAGCTGGCCACACGGTCAGCGCTAGGCCTGTGGAAAGTAACAGCGGATCCCGGCCAGATTGAGCAGGTCCTGGTGAATCTGGCGGTCAACGCTCGCGACGCCATGCCGCACGGGGGAAACCTCCTAATCGAGGTAGCCAATGTCACCCTGAAGCCGGACCATGTCCGGCAGCACGGCGAGGTGCCCCCTGGTGACTATGTGCTGTTGGCGATCACAGACACTGGGGCAGGCATGAGCGAAGAGATAAAGGCCCATCTCTTTGAGCCTTTCTTCACCACCAAAAAGCAGGGCACCGGTCTGGGGCTGGCCACCTGCTACGGCATCGTGAAGCAAAGTGGTGGCCACATCTCAATCTGCAGCGAGTTAGGCAAAGGCACCATGGCGAAAGTCTACCTGCCCAGGACCGCCGACGGGGCAGAAGAGGCGCCGAAGAGCCAGGATCCGGTGCCATCGGCCAGGGGACGGGAGACCGTCCTGCTGGTCGAGGACGACCCTGCAGTCAGGTCTCTCTCCGCCGGGGCGTTGCGACAGTTGGGCTACACCGTGCTGGAGGCAGCCAACGGAGATGAGGCGCTACATGTCGTACACGAACACTCTGCAACCTCCATCCAACTGGTGTTGACCGATTTGGTGATGCCCCAGATGGGGGGCAAGCAATTGGCTGAGCGGCTCGTAGCCATGCGGCCAGACCTCAAAGTAGCATTCATGTCGGGGTATGCCGATGGGGCGATCGCCCATAACGGAATGTTGGAGGCGGGCACTACGTTCCTCCAAAAGCCCTTTAGCCGTCGCGCGCTGGCACAAATGGTGAGGGGGGTGCTCGACAAGTGAGCGCGGACCACTTGGGGGCGCCGTGCGACGCGGGTGACACGATCTATGCCAGGTGACAAGCCTACCATCTTGGTGATAGAGGACGAGGCCCGCGTCCAAAGGCTGGAAAAGCTCGTGCTGGAGCAGGCGGGCTACTCCGTAGAGTCGGTGGCCTCCGGCGAGGTGGGGCTGGAGGCGCTGGTCGAGAAGAGCCCGGCCCTGGTGCTGTTGGACATATCCCTGCCCGGAATGGACGGCTTTACCGTCTGCCAAAAGGTCCGGGAGTTCTCCCTGGTACCGGTTATCCTGGTCACCGGCAAAGGCAGCGAGGCGGACAAGGTGCGCGGGCTGGAGGCCGGCGCCGACGACTACGTGTGCAAGCCCTTCTCCCAAGCCGAGTTGCTGGCCAGGGTAAAGGCCGTGCTGCGCCGGGCTTCCCTGGGGAGCGGCCCAGCGGAGCCCGCATTCCACAGCGGAGACCTGGAGGTGGACTTCGTCCGCAATCACGTGAGATTGGCCGGGCGGGAGGTGGAGCTCTCGGCCACGGAGCACAAGCTGCTCTGCTATCTGGCCCGCAACGCGGGGCGCATCCTCACCCCGGAACAGATACTGGAACGGGTGTGGGGCCAGGAGTACGGGGGCGAAGTCCACTTGCTGCGGGTAACCATGGGCCGCCTCCGTCAGAAGCTTGGCGACGACCCGCGGGAACCCAAGTACATCGTCACCCGGCCGGGAATCGGCTACGAGTTGGGGCTCCGAAAGGGCGACGGGAATGCGTAGGTTGTGATGGAGGGCCTCCATCAGATGTGTCAATGATACCATCTATTCGGTCACCGGCTGAATGCTCACCTGCACTGGGTAGGAGGTTGGTGCCGTGGCCAGCCCGGGCGTCCACTGTACCTCCAGGTTGTGCCCGGCGGCCGTCTGGGCACCTTTGATCTCGGCTAGGAAGGTAGTTTGACCCAGACGCACTACTCGCAACTGGCTGTGCCCCGCCGCAGCCTCCACATTTACCGCTATCGTTGGAGGTAGACCGGCCACCTCGATCTTCGCCAGTACCTTCTGGTCGGACCGGTTCTCCAGCGCCAGTTGCAGGACTCCGGTATCCCCCTGAACCACGGGCATCGCGCCTATGTAGAACTTATTGCCCTCTCTGTTGACCACGCCTTCCAGCACCTGCTCTGGTGTGGCCTTGCTCACGACCTTAACAGCGGAGACCGTGATTACCGACTTCACCTCAGTGGCTGCCTGGCCGGACACCGCGGTCTGGGGGTTAGTGGTCGCCACGCCTATGGCCTGACCCGTGGTGCTCCACAGCACTAACATGGCCGCGGAAACAGCGGCTGTGCCCATCACCCACTTGCGGATCGCGCTCCGGTGGTTCCGTGTCGCCTTCTTCAGTGTGTTCATCTTTGTCCCCCCGGCTCTTTACTCTTTCCAGCATCAAGAGTAAGTCCGTCAGGTCACGGTGGAGTACTGGTGCCCCTTGCCGAAGGTCACAGGCGCATCACAGAATTGCCATTGCCCAAGCCACCGTTCTCCAGCGGAAGATGATTCGTCAATGGGGTGGGGCGTAAGGCGTAAGTGGATACCGTTGTTGGCGTAGGCCAAATGGCACCCAATGCACGGGTTCGCCATGGAATTGTCTTATGTTAGAGGCTATGGTAGGGCGCCCCGGCGGACCGGGCCGGCCTTAGGCGGTCTGGCGCCGGTGGGCTTCCTCCCACTGGAGGAGGGTTGTTTCCCGTCGCTGTCTGGCCCACTCCAGGAGCGTAAGGCCCTGGTGGCGGGCCAGGAATATGGCCTGCCTCAAGGAGAACAGCTCATCTTCCCCCAGCTTCTCCATCATGATCACCAGCCCATCGCAGGTGGCCACGTGGTAGAGCAAGCGGGGGACTAGGCCGGCCGCCTCGGCCCAGTCGGTAGGGGCGTATCGCGATACGCCCCTACGCTTGAACAGCTCGGTAAGCCGGGCCACGCCCTCGATCACCTCGTCGTGCTCCCGAAGCAGGCTATGGGCCAGGTCCTCAGAGAGCTGGCGCAAGGCGGGATATAGCCCCTCTTCCTCCCACCGCCAGTGGGGGCCGGCTACCGCGTCTATGAAGGCCACGATTTCGCGGGCCTTCTTCAGGTCCCGCTCCTGGCACGCCTTGAGCAGGTCGAGCAGTCCGTCCCGCGCCTGCCGATGGTCTTCCTGAAGCTCTTTGGATGGGTCCAGTATCTGTCCGACCATTTCCTTCCCCAGATGGCGATCCCCGTAGGGGAGGAACTCCGTGTCCTCCCCTGGGGGGTGGGCGGGCACGTAGTCCGCCCCACGAGGGAATACCTACACCGTAGCGGCAATTCATGAATTGCCGCTACGGGTCTAGACATACCAGTTTATGGATGCGCCCCGGGCGAACTTCATGAAGGTGGCCAGGCCCATCACCTCGTCCACCTCCTCCGCCAGCTCGGCGCGGGCAATGTTCAGGTTCGCCATGGCGTTGGCACAGGCGTAGACCCTCAGGCCCAGCTTCCGCGCGTCCGCCAATTGGTCCTCGACGGGCCGGATGCCACCCGAGGCCAGCCCTCGCTCAATGTAAGGCCGCAACCCGCCATCGGTCTCCTCGTCAAGGTCCTCCAGATGCCCCTTCACGAACCGCTTCAGACCGCCGTACGTAAGCAGCACGTGGACCTCCATGCCCATGGCCAGCGCCACCGTGGCCAGGGACAGGGCGTAGCTTGCCCGGTCGTAGCCACCGCTGTGGAGGACTATGGTGGCCCGCTCTCTGGCCTGGTCCATGGTAGAGCTAGGCTTTGCGCTCGCGGATGGTCCCGGCCCACTGGAGCAATGGCACGTTGGCCTGACGCGCCTTCTCAAACTGTTGGGCAAGCTGGTCCAGCTTCTGCTGGGAGAAACGCTCGGCCAGTATGTTCAGGCCATCGCAGTTGCTCACGTGCACCAGCAATGCCCGGGCGGCGCTGGCCGCGGCCTTCCCCTCGTCCCGGGTCAGGGAAGGCTTGGCCAGGAGGCCAGCGGCCGTCCTGGCGGTGCCGATGGCGCCATCGTGCTCCTCGACCAGGCGGTCCACATACTCACCCAGGTACTCTTTCAGCGCAGGGTAGAGGGCCTCTTCCTCGTAGCGGAAGTGCGGGCCAGTGAGGGCGTCTATCTCGCCCAGGGACTTCCTGGCCTGGGGCAGGTCGCCCGTTTCGGCGGCGCTGGCCAGGGCCAGCAGGCCGTCACGCACCTTGCGATGGTCCTCGCGGAACTCGACGATAGGGTCAAGCTTTGCCGCCATGGTTACCTCCTTCGCCCTGATTAATTGGGATTGTAGAGTTATTACCGCTATTTGTCAATATCATCCCAGACTTGGCCTGGCGGCCCCAGTATGCTAGACTTGGATTGCTTACCAGATTAGGGTGAGGTAGTATGCCCAAACGCAGTCCCCAACCAAAGAACGGAGAACTCGTATTACCACTCGTCCCACGGCGGGACATGGTGGTATTCCCCAAGACCTTCTCGCAGCTCCTGGTGATGCGGCGCAGTTCCCTGCGGGCGGTGGAAGTGGCCATGGATAGCGACCGCACCGTCGTGGTGGTCGCCCGCCGGGACCAGCAGGCCAGCGAGGTGACCGCCGAAGGTCTTTACGCCGTAGGCACAGAGGCGTCCATCAGCCGCGTGCTCCGGTTGCCTGATGGCAGCGCCGCGATCTGGGTCCAGGGCCAGCGCCGGGTCAAGATCGCCGAGGTAATCCCGCAGGACGACCTGTTCCGCGCCCGCGTGTTCCCCCTGGTGGAGTCCGCCGAGAAGACCACCCGGTCAGATACCCTGATGCGGGCAGTCCTCGCCCTGTTCCAGAAGGTGGTTGACCTTTCACCCAAGCTCCCCAGCGAGGTCTACATTGCCGCGGCCAATGCCGACTCTCCGGGTTGGCTGGCCGACCTGATTGTCTCGTCGTTGGAAATCCCTCTCGCCCAGCGACAGGAGTTCCTCGAGGTGCTCAACCCCATGGACCGCCTCCTCCAGGTGAGCCACTTCCTGGCCAAGGAGCTGGAGGTGCTGGAGCTTCAGAGCAGGATCCATACGCAGGTGAAGGAAGAGGTGGACAAGACCCAGCGGGACTTCCTGCTGCGCGAGCAAGTCAAGGCTATCCAGAAGGAGCTGGGGGAGACCGATGCCCAGACCCGAGAGACCAACGAGCTCAAGGAAAAGGTGCAGGCGGCAGGCATGACCGAGCTTGCCCAGAAGAAGGCTCTGGAGGAGATCGAGCGGCTGGCCACCGTGCCCGCGGCCTCGCCTGAGGTCTCCGTCATCCGGACCTACGTGGACTGGCTGCTCGCCCTGCCCTGGAAAGCCCAGACCCAGGACAACCCCGATGTGGCCCAGGCCGGGCGTGTCCTGGAGGAGAACCACTACGGCCTGCGCAAGGTGAAGGAGCGCATCCTGGAGTATATTGCGGTGCGGCAGCTTGCCAAGGAGAACCTGCGTAGCCCCATCCTGTGCTTTGTGGGACCCCCGGGCTCGGGCAAGACCAGCCTGGGCCGCTCCATCGCCCAGGCGCTGGGCCGCAACTTCGTGCGCGTGAGCCTGGGTGGGACTCGCGACGAGGCTGAAATCCGGGGCCACCGCCGCACCTACGTGGGGGCGCTGCCCGGACGTATCCTCCAGACCATGCGCCATGCCGGCGCCATAAACCCGGTTTTCATGCTGGACGAGATTGACAAGGTGGGCATTGACTTCCGGGGCGACCCCTCGTCCGCCCTGCTGGAGGTGCTGGACCCGGAGCAGAACCACTCCTTCTCCGACCACTACCTGGAAGTCCCCTACGATCTGTCGAAGGTGATGTTCATCGCCACAGCCAACATCCTCGATCCCGTGCTGCCCGCTTTGCGCGACCGCATGGAAGTGATCGAGCTGCCCGGCTACATCGAGGACGAGAAGCTGCGAATAGCGCAGCGGTTCCTGGTGCCCAAGCAACTGAAGGAGAACGGACTGGCCTCCGGGCAGGTGGGTCTGTCCGAGGGCGCTCTACGTCGCATCATCCGGGAGCACACCCGAGAGGCAGGCGTGCGCAACCTGGAGCGGGAGATCGGCTCCATCTGCCGCAAGGTGGCCCGCCGGGTGGTGGAGGGCAAGCCAGCGCCCCATGTGGTGTCGGCAACAGCGGTGCCCGGCTACCTGGGCCCGCAGAAGTTCTTCTGGGGCGCGGCCGAAGAGCAGGACGAGGTGGGGGTGGCCACCGGCGTGGCCCGCACCGAGATGGGCGGCGACACCCTGGCCGTGGAGGTCACCCTCATGGACGGGAAGGGCAACCTCATCCTCACCGGGCATTTGGGCGAGGTGATGAAGGAGTCCGCCCAGGCAGCGCTGAGCTACATTCGCTCTCGCGCCGCGGCGCTGGGCGTGGACCCCAAGCGTTTCGAGCGTACCGACATCCACATTCACGTGCCCACCGGGGCCATCCCCAAGGACGGGCCGTCGGCCGGTGTGACCATGGCCACCGCCCTGGCATCCGCCCTGACCCAGCGTTCGGTGCGCAAGGATGTGGCCATGACCGGCGAGATCACCCTCCGGGGCCGTGTCCTGCCCGTGGGTGGGATAAGGGACAAGGTCCTGGCGGCCCACCGGGCCGGCATCAAGACCTTCGTGCTGCCCCGTAAGAACGAGAACGACCTGACGGACGTGCCCAAGGACGTGCGCCAGTCCCTCCACTTCGTCTTCGCGGACACCATGGAGCCGGTGCTGGAGAGCGCTCTCCTGGAGGGCACCGCCCTGCACGCCGTGGGCGATCCCGACTGACCCCCGCCTCTCCCTGTGGGAACCGTGCTAGGTCCTGCCGCAGGTCCCTCGCAGCATTAGCTAAGTCCAACTCCGAAAGCGGGAACTGGAGGAACAGGTCTTGCTTGGGTTCAGAGCTTGTGAAGGAATGGGCGCCGCAGGTTTGACCGACCGAACCGTAGGGGCGCGATTTATCGCGCCCACGTCTGCCGGTGGGCACGCCATTGTTTGCCCAGGCGCGATGCCGTGCGCGGGGAGGGCGCAATGAATTGCGCCCCTGCAGGCGAGGGATTTCCTCACAGGCTCTCAACTCGAAGAGCGAGCCATCGGCGCCGACCAAGCGCATCATGTGGGCCTCTGGCCATGCCCGCTCACCGGAAGACGTCTTCGAGAGGGACCGCAAAGTCGTCGAATACGGGCTTGGCATCCAGGGTATCGTGGCCAGACAACACGGTGACGGCACGTTGGGAGCGGCATGTGACGACCGTCCTTGATTCCGGATACACCACCCATACAAGGCGGGCGCCCGCGTCCAGCCAAGCCTGGGTCTTGGCCTGCACTTGTGAGGCGTAGTCGCTGGGGGAGACAACCTCAACCGCAATGTCTGGAGCACCTTCAAAATATCCCGCGCCAGAGGGCCCCATCGGGAGACGCTCCTTCGCTACGAAGGCCACATCCGGTGCCCGTACCGTGTCTGGGTCCTGCCGGAGAAGGAAGCCAGTCTCTCCGACCAAGACTGCGCCCAAACCCCGGGATTCCGCGTAGTTCGTGAGGGCGACTGCAATCCTGTTGGCGACCAGCCCATGATTGACCCCGGTAGGCGCCATTTCGACTACCGCTCCCTCTATCAGCTCGCACCGTTGGCCTTGGGCCGAGATGCGGACCAATTCGTCGGCGGTGACCAGCGTTTTCTGTGCACTCATGACGCACCCCTCACCAGATTCTACACCAGACCCCTGGGCCTGTACTGCAGCGTCTTGACCAGAGCTTGCCCCTTCCCCAGGCCCCTAGGTCCGCCCGAACTCGTCCTTGCTTATGCCCAGGTCCCGCAGGATGGAAGAGATGGTGCCGGGTGTCAGGTCTCTGGGTCCCCAGTGGGGGATGGTCGTCCTCGCTTTGGTGGACGGTCGAACCAGATCTCGTGGTCTCCTTTGGCTGGCCGGTCAAACTCGCAGCCCAACTGGTGCAATCTGCGAGTGAGGTCCCGGAGGTTCAACTGGCTAGAAGGACTTCGGCTACCACACTGGGACCAGGGACATCCTGCGCACGTGTCTCCACCTCAGGCGGAAGTGGGTCTCCCCGCTCGCGGTAGGACTCCAGGAAAGCGGTGGCGACGCTCTGGACATACTCCAGGGCCTGGACAGCGCTGTCTCCCCAAGCCCGGCAGCCAGGAAGAGCGGGCACCCCGGCAAGGTACTTGTTCCCAGTGTCTTCACTGGGTTCATAGAGCACTACAGGGAGCTTGTATAGTTTCACGCCTATAACTCCATTCACAGGCTCTTGGATTATACCATCTGCTGCCCGGCCCGCTTTCTTCGGTGAGCGCCATGCTATCATTAAGCGATGGGTACTTCCAAACAGACCAGACCGCGATTCGTCGTCTGTGTAAACAACTCCGGGTATCCGGCTTCCCTGGAGTTGCATAAGATTTACAGGTCCGTCCCCGATCAAGACGCCGAGGCGGATGGGGACATCCGGGTTGTGGATGAGAGCGGGGAGGACTACCTGTACTCTCGGGACCGGTTTGTCCCCATCAGAGTGCCCGCAGCCATCAGGGAATCGCTAACTCACGCCGGTTGACGGAGAAGTAATTGAGG
This sequence comes from Chloroflexota bacterium, assembly GCA_016190505.1. Classification (GTDB taxonomy): domain Bacteria; phylum Chloroflexota; class Dehalococcoidia; order JACPQK01; family JACPQK01; genus JACPQM01. The sequence goes on from JACPQM010000047.1 coordinate 25,019, forward strand.
CGTAGGGTTGCCAAGAGGTTGGTGCGCGAAGGGGAGCTCGTGGCTGAAGTAAGCGTTGAACTTGTGGAGGCCGAGGGCGGTTGGGCGCCGTACTTGTCTCTGGAAGACGCGTACAAGCTGGACGATGTGCGGGAGGCACTCCGCGCGGGGGACCTTGAACGGGCATAACAGCTCGCCGACCGCGTTTACCGTCTCACGCCCGTTTAGGGCTGTCGCATAGCAACCAGTATTTCTTCCGCTATTGGCAGGTAGCGTTCCACGGGGCCTGCCAGGTCTTTGTCGAACCACCGGGTGAACTCCTCTCGCAAGACCACCGATAGCTCTTCAACCGTCGAGACTCCGTGCAGTCGAGGAAGAATTGACTCGGCCTCCGGCCCGTACTCGTCCGGGGGACCGTCTATGGTGATGCCTATGCCGATGGGATCGTGCCGATACAGTATGCCGAGGAGGTCGGCATGGAGCCGCCTGTAACCGCGTCCGCGGTTGCGTATTTGATCATGCATGGTCAGACGCCCTCCTACACCAGCCTCGGCCGGATACCCGTTTCTGAGCCAGTCAGCCTGGCTTCTCTACAGCGAAAACACGGGGACCGAGCGGCGGCTCTGAGGCTTGGGTCTGGACATGACAATTTCGTCCATGGCTTTGAGCGCGTCCGGCGCGAAGAAGACCTCCCCGCACTGGGTGCAGACCTCTGCTGGAACGTTCCGCAAGATATAGAGGCGGCCTTGCCAGCGGTGCACGTGCTCAATGTGCCGCTGTTCGATGGGGCCTCTGCAAAAAGGACAACGTTTCATGGCCGCTCAGGCTCTCCTTCTCCAATCATGCCACAACTTGGGATCGGGCCGATAGAGGGTGACGAGGATCAAGACGTCAGGGTCGGCCATGCCGACAACCGCATGGAGAGGCCGACCTCCTCGGGTGAAGCCCAGAAACAGAGCGCTATGCCCTCGCGGGTCATCCGGATAGTCCTCCAAGAGTTCCACTGTCCCGGAGCCAAAAGCCTGTTCAACCTCTGCCATGGAGATGGCATCCGCTTCCCGTTCGCGTTCCGCATGCCCGGTTAGCCGATAGGCGCCTTCAACTATGGACCTTCTAACCCTGTCGGTATCAGCTTGGTCCACAGCTAGTGTAGGTCCCTTAGCAGGTGGTATTGAAGCTGCTTGGCGAAGTGCGAGACGTTGCGGCTAACGCGCAACCCAAGCTCACGCCTGAACAGCGACATACTCGGCAAGGGACTCCGATGGGGGAATGGGCAGGCCGTCCTCCCGCGGTCCCCGGATGTGCAACTGAATGGCCTCATGCATCCGCTTTTCTGCCTCTTCCACGGACTTGCCGCTAGCCACGCATCCGGGCAGTGTCAGTGTTCAAGGATATGACCCACCCTGAAGGGTGAGGTTGTTGTAGTTCAATAACGTGAAAAGTGACAGGCAGGGGTTCATCTGCAGGCCCAATCATTCTCAGAGCTTGTGAAGAAATGGGCGCCGCAGGCTTGACCGACCGAACCGTAGGGGCGCGATTTATCGCGCCCACGTCTGCCGGCGGGCACGCCATTATTTGCCCAGGCGCAATGCCGTGCGCGGGGGGGCGCAATGAATTGCGCCCCTACAGGCGAGTGATTTCCTCACAGGCTCGCAGGAACGGTTTATGAAGCCGCTTGTGTTGTCAATCGCCACGACGCGGCATCAGTTGCCCCCCCGCTCATCATGAGCCTCTTGGACAGAGAGGAGGAAGGCGTCTTTCTCGGACCACCTGTGAAGGTCCGACCACCTCCCGAGAATACTGACATCCTCGGGTCGCCAGCGGAAGTCTATGTCATTGAGCAAACTTATCTTGTGCCTTTGCCCATCTATGTCAACCCATTCTCTCACGACCCTGTTCACCACTGCCGACATCGCGGCTTCTTGTGAGGGCGACAAGGCCTCAACCAGGGTTTCTGGCCTTGAAACACCGACGATTCTGAGACTCAAGCGGTATTCCTTGCCCGACATTCCCTTGATCCTGGGCCGCTGCTCGTGGTCAATGCCCCTTTGCCGCAGGAAGGCGCTCACCTCTTCCGGAAACTCCGCCGGCTCATACGCCTTTGACGTGTATGCCAGGCCCGCGGTGCTATGCGCCGCGGCAGCCACGTCCAACAGGACAGAGCCAACTTCGTGGGGATCCCCTTCTTTCTCCAACCTGCCGCCCGCAACCACCACATGGAGACGCTTCGCTATCTGCTCTAGCATGAACCGTCTTTTCGGCGAATCGAGCACATCTACACCCTGCGAGGCGAGGTGGCGCAAAGTCTCGCCCAGGTCAGTTACTCTGACGCGTCCTCCAGCTAGCTCTTCTACGAAAACCTCCACCAGATCGTTGTCAGGATAGAGATAGGGAGTGACGATGCACAACCCCCTTTCGTAAGGCACGCACCGGAATGCGCCCTTCAGCTCTCCGATGGCCCTTTCCACAACCTGTTCACATTGCATGTTCAGACTCCTGTCATTCTCGGCTTCATAGGCACTGGTCGGAATGCCCCCTTGAAAACGATGTTACACTCGGGGCAGAACTGGTGAAATACGGCTTCTATCGTGTTGCGCTGATGTCAGTTGGCGTGTAGGCGTGCCCGTCTGGGCAGACCTCGGACCACTCGTGCTTGTGGGTCTGGCACACCCACGTCTGCCCGTCGGTGCACTTGTTTGAGTGACTACCGTTCACGTCCAACGCCTTGACGCGATGCACCTGGCTGAGCAGCAGGTTCATGCTGTACTTCGCGAAGACAACTCAGTGTTCACGGTAATTCGTAGCTCAAGGCGGCCTGACCAGGAGCACCTTACGGGCAACGTCGCCTCAGCCCACGAGTCGCTGCCTTTTGCCGACCAGCGCACATCTTCGTCAATCTCCTTCGGCAATGCGAGGATCCTGGCGCAGTCGGCCTGAGTTATCTTGAATACGGCCAAACGATCAGACCACCAATGACGCCGCCTACGACGTGTTTTATTAGCTATTCTAGCGTAGAAAGCCCACCGATGTTGATGGTGGTGATGCTACACTGCGCGACCGCCGGATGATCACGCGGTCCACTTGTGAGCCCCGACCCCGATGGTCTTGCTCCATGGCTGCCCGCAGCAGCGCCCAGCCCCCAGTGCCCAGTCCCGAGTCCCTGACCCCAGTCCCTGGGCGGGGACACCATCAGCTTCTCGTAGTCCACGCGGGGCACCTCGACGAACAGGTCAATGCGGTCCATGAGCGGCCCGCTGATGCGGTGCTGGTAGCGGGCCACCAGGCCCTGGGAGCAGGTGCAGGGCCGCGCCGGGTCGCCGTAGTAGCCACAGGGGCAGGGGTTCACCCGCAATACGCAACAATCCTGCCCGGGGTTTTGCGGGACCGCTTGAGGTGTCGTTCGTCACCTCCGCCTACAGTGCGCCTGCAAGCTTCTGGGAGACCATCAGGAAGGGCCACCTGTAGATTGGGGTAAAGCAGGCCAGTCTCACAAAGTACACCGGTACGGACCAGATGGCCGTCTCGCGGGAACAGAGGAGCGAGGGAGGCCCTGTGGCCGCTCTCCAAGGTCTAGCGACTCTGCCCTTGCTGGACTTCTCCCGCAGGCAACCGCAAGCCCACTTGGGCGCACGCCCCAGACTGGCTCCGGCCAGTCTCATCAATGCGTAAGGGCTGTTGGCTCATAGCGACAGTGTGGCCTCAACCGTCTTGCTTCTCGCGTTTCTCCTTCTCCTCTCTTCGCCGGCGTTCCTGCTCTTCCAGCTCCTTCTTGAGCTCGGCCAAGGCCTCCGCGTCCATTTTTAGGTAAAACTCCTTGTCGTCATCCATCGGTGACCTCTTCTCTACTCCCATCGCCGGTCTCCTTTCTGTTGGTGATTCGATGGTCCTTTCGAAAAGACTGTAGACGCCCTCCACAAAGCATGTCCGTCTGAAACGTTGGCAGTCACGCGGACGCCCAAGCCTACGGGGCGATCGAGAGCTATCAGTTCCTTCTCTTGCACCGACTCGGAGGGTTCTATCCAATCGTGATCTCGAAGGATCGGCATAGTTGCAACGTGCGTCCAATGTACAGCATCCGTGAAGTAAACGGGGGGACGCGAATCTGCCACGAAGACTTGAAGTGCACAGTACTCAATCTTCAAAACGAGACGCGTGAAGCCCAAGTTTCTAACCTCTACGCAAACTTTGATGTGATCTCCATCCTCAACGAACAGCAACTCCCCTCCAATGTGAACCGCGGCTTTGGGATTGAAGAGGCGACCCTTGACAAACTTGTAATATCCCCATACTGCGGCTGCTACAATCGCAACTATCTCGACAAATGTCTTGACGATGTCAAGGACTGCAGCGAAGTCCGCTGCCATCGTGGCGGCTGCTGGGGGAGGACTACTGCTGGGCAGTGGCGCAGCAGTCGCCGCAGAAGGAGGAGTAAGAACGGACTGAGCAGTCGCCATGAGCGCCGGTGACAGTTTGGATTCGGCCGTAGTTATGGTGGATGAGATGAGCGGTGACGTTGCTGTGGCAGGGCCGTGAGCAGTCGCAGCCGCAGGGGGCACTGAAGATGCTGATGTCGGAGTGGGTAATGACTGTTGACAACCCATGGCGCCCAACGCGGCGAACGTTAAGGGCATTGCCACGGCCAACGAGAACCTGAGTCTCTGGCAGGTGGACGAGACGACAATCGTGAGTTGGGAGGCGGTGGACATTCACTCGAACTCGCGACTAACCCCGCGCAGGAAGGGTGGAGCCTCATGTGGCCGCAACGGAGACATGTTCAACTGCTCAAGCCGCTTGCCTATGTTGGCCAATCTGAAACAGAAGTTCCGCCCTGCGGGATCATCTGAATGCCGGACATTGACTACTATTCTGAACTCTTCAAGTATCAACTGTGTTTCCAAACGCCCACGACCAGGCAAACCCGTCCTGTAAGCCTCGGGGTCAAGGATGAAAGGTGACGCACCAGCTTCTTTCATGACGACCGCTACGGCGCGTTGGTCTTGCCTAGTTATGTCTATTCTCTTTGCGCGCCACAACAGCGAGCCATCATTCAGGATTCGCTCCATATCGCCTTGCGCGGCAGGAATGTTGTCGCTCCACAGCAACTCATGCACTTTCAACGGGAAAGTTTTCTCCCACCCACCACCCAGCCGATGGTAAACCTTGATTTGAATGGTTGTGTCGCGCGCAGCCGAAGAACGGGCGTCCAGCAACCACCTGGCCCACCTAGGCGCTTCTCGGCAACTAACGATCACGTTCCACTTCCGGTGGCCAAATTCATCGCCAGTCGAAGAACACGTTGCCGAAAGTCGCGGTCCGCTCATTCGCCTCGAAAGCAGTCTCCGTGCGATTTCGAACACGATGGGCGCCGCAACAGGCAGGACTACAGCAACATTCATCTGTCCCTCGCAGCCTCCACCGGTTGGCCCATCCCGCTACGCCAGCCCTCGTGGTCGGTACTGGTGCGCTTCCGCCAGGTGGGCGCTGGCGATGGGGGGTCAAGTGGGCACCTTCTCCAGCGGCATATTCTCGATGCTGACATTGAGGAGCGATTCCAACCCCAGTCGATCGCTGGCGTCCAGAACTTCAATTCCCACAATGTGACCGTTGCGGTCCAGGTCAACGGTAACACCTTCCTCCACATCCAGGCTGTCCACTGGCCTCGCATCTGTCAGTCGGATGTAGAGCGCATCAACTTCTTTGTCATATTCGATCTTCATGACACTCCCTCGAACCTCCGCCTCGGAGTAACGGTGACGACGACCCGTTCCCTCTCTTCCTTAGTAGGTCACCCGGAGATACCGCCTCTTGACCTTCTTGTATGCATTGTAGCGTCCTTTGACGGTTGGTGCGACCTTCTGTGGAGCTTCTAAGACGGCCTGTATCTCGTCAAGACTAATCCCGTACACGCGCATTCTTCGCCGCGCGTGGCGAACGACGTATAGGGGCTTCACCCTACACCAGCCCCCGTGGCCGGTACTGCAACGCCTCCGCCAGGTGGGCGCTGGCAATGGTGTCGGCGGCGGACGAGGCCTGCCTTGTCCGCATCCCTGGAGCGGACTCCGATACTTCGTTCGGAGAGCCTGCCGAAAGATCGGCGATGGTGCGGGCTACCTTGAGCACGCGGTGAAAGGCCCGCGCCGTAAGCTGCATGTGCTCCATGGCTGCCCGCAGCAACGCCTGGGCTGCGGGCTCCAGCCCGCAGGTGGCCCGCACCTCCACCGGGGTCATCTCCGCGTTGCAGGTCAGCCTGGTGCCCGCGAAACGCAGGCGCTGTCGCTCTCGGGCGGCCTCCACCCGGGCCTGGACCGCCTCGGACGGCTCGCTATTCGCGGACACCATGAGCTTCTCGTAGTCCACGCGGGGCACCTCAACGAACAGGTCTATGCGGTCCATGAGCGGGCCGCTGATGCGGTGCTGATAGCGGGCCACCAGGCCCTGGGAACAGGTGCAGGGCCGGGCCGTGTCCCCGTAGTAGCCACAGGGGCAGGGGTTCATGGCCGCCACCAGCATGAAGTTGGCGGGGAAGGTGAGGCTGCCCTGGGCGCGGCTGATGGTGACCACCTTGTCCTCCAGGGGCTGGCGCAGCACCTCCAGCACCGTCGGTGGGAACTCGGGCAGCTCGTCCAGGAAGAGGACACCCCGGTGACTGAGGGTGACCTCGCCCGGCCCGGGCCAGCGCCCGCCACCTACCAGCCCGGCGTGGGACGTGGTGTAGTGTGGGGCACGGAATGGCCGGCGGGTGATGAGCGGGGTGTCGCTGGACAACAGGCCCCTGACGCTGTAGATCCTGGTCACCTCCAGCGCCTCCTCCGGTGTGATGTGGGGCAGTATGCCGGGCATGGAGCGGGCGAGGAGGGTCTTGCCACTTCCCGGTGGACCCGACATCAGCAGGTTGTGCCCTCCGGCGGCGGCCACCTCCATGGCCCGCTTGGCGTGCTCCTGCCCCACGATGTGCTTGAGGTCCACGCCGGTGGCAGGCGGGCTGAACTTCAGGTCCGTGATGGGGGCGGCCCGGTAGGGCGGGATCGGGGCATCGTCCATGAGGTGGGCCGCTATTTGAGCCAACGAGCGTGCGGGTAGCACCTGTACGCCGTCAACTAGCGCCGCCTCCCGAGCATCGGCCTCGGGGACGAACACTCTGGCCAGCCCCAGCTCGCGGGCCACGCTCACCATGGGCAGGATGCCCTGGGTGTGCTTCAGGCTGCCGTCCAGGGACAGCTCGCCCAGGAACAGGGAGTCAGACACGTCGGCCACCACCTGCTCGGTGCTGAGCAGGACCGCGACGGCAATGGGCAAATCGTAGGCGGGGCCGGCCTTCTTCAGGTCCGCCGGCGCCAGATTCACCGTCACCCGCTTGTAGGGGAAGTTGGCCCCGCTGTTGCGGACTGCGGCGCGCACCCTCTCGCCGGCCTCCGTGACGGCGGCGTCGGGGAGGCCCACAATGGTGACGTGGGCCAGTCCCGGCGAGACGTCAACCTCGACTTCGACCAGCGCCCCGTCCAGGCCCACGATGCCCGCCGTTTTCACCTTGCCCAACATGGCGGCCCCATTGTAGCACCACGGAAGGCGGTGCTACCATGAGGAAGACTTTGACGTTGGGGGTGAGTGGTGATCACGATCGGGCTTGACCCCATAATCTTCCGCGTAGGCTCGTTCACGGTGGCCTGGCACGGGGTGTTCACCGCCGTGGCGGTGTTCGTGGGGGTGTACGTGGCTGCCCGGCTAGCCAGGCGGGTTGCCCTGGTGCCGGAGGTGGTCTACTCCGTGGCGCTGTGGGCAGTGCCCGGCGGGGTGGTGGGCGCCCGCCTGTTCCACGTTATTGACTACTGGAGCTTCTACGCCGCCAACCCCGTCCAGATACTGGCCATCAACGAAGGTGGCCTGGCCATATGGGGGGCCGTCATCGGCGGCACCGTGGCTGGCATCCTCTACGCCTGGCTCCGGCGCCTGCCCGTGGGGCGCCTCATGGACCTGGCCTCCCTGGGCATCATCCTGGCGCAGGCCACGGGCCGCATCGGCGACATCATCAACGGCGAGCACTTCGCCAGGGAAAGCGGTCTGCCCTGGGCCGTGGTCTACACCCACCCCAACAGTCCCAGCTTCGGGCGAGCGCCCCAGCACCCGGCGGTGGCCTACGAGCTGGTCATGGACCTGGCCATCTTCGGCGTACTGTGGGTGCTCTGGCGCCGGCTGCGCCCAGACGGCGCCCTGATGCTGGTATACTTCTCGCTATATGCGCTGGGGCGGTTCTTGGTATCCTTTCTGCGCGAGGAGAAGGTGGTGCTGCTCGGGATGCAGCAGGCCCAGGTGGTGTCCCTGCTCATCCTGGCCGTGACCCTGCCCACGCTGGGTTACCTGATGCAGAGGGAACGACGCCGTCTGCGTGCTGCTGGCGGTCCCGGCGCCGGCGATGCCCCCCAAGCTGTGGGTTAAAACACGGAGACGGGGGGGCGTGACGCCCCCCGTTCTCCTCCCGTTGGCAAGTAACCGGACTGGCTAGGGAGCTAGCCGCCTGACCTCCCTAACGAAATCCTGCTCGGGCATCCCTCGGTACTGCACCGTTGTTTCCGCGTATTCGGGTCCCATGGGCGAGATATGGCCCTGGAATACCAGGAACTTACCTTGAGGTCCGTTGACGGTGAAGTAGTCGTAAGGGACGGGTGTGCGGGCCACAGTATGGTTTACCTGGCGAAGGAACAGCACGACCTGGCTGCCAGGAGTTGCAGCAGGGTCCTCGTAGCCGCCAAAGTGGCCCACGGTGATGTGCTCCGCGCCGAGCTGGCCCTTAAGCGACTCCTCCACGCGAACGGTAGAGACTACCTTCCGCACTGGTGCCCGTAGCCCGTAATCCCGCGTCGTAGAAGCCTGTTTCACCACAGTGCCCCTGATGATGTACGTTGCACGGTTCGCGACAGTTCTCAGGTCAGGGGCGATGTCGAAATCCACGGCCGCTACTTGCCCTTCTGGGGGCCTGATCCACGGACCAAGCGCCCTGGCGGGTGACGACTTCTGAGCTAGCACCAATGCGGCCACAGCCACACTTGCGACAGCCAACGCGACCATCAACAACGGGAAGGCCTTCCACACGAGGGCTCTTTTGACCATGATATCCTCCTTTGCTGAAGAGTCTTGGTAGCGATTCCTTGCGGCCCAGTTCCGAAGGGCTAGTCCAAGTGGCCGTATAGGGGGCTCCAGCCCAGGACGGTGACGTCCCTTGGTTTGACTGTGTAGTAGCCCTGCCAACTCTGGTGCATGATCGCCTCCGTACTTGTGGACACCGAGGGGTGCGCGAGGCCAAGGCTATGTCCCATCTCGTGGGCGGGGACCTTTTGACGTAAGGTCGTCGGGCGGCCATTAACATCGATAGAATATTCGATGCTGTCGGAGTTCAGCCAGACGTCAGCCCACTCGGTGTGGGTGTCACTCGTCACATAACACGGGTCAGGAGAGGACGCGATAAAACCCCAGGCCGGCTCGTTCGGGTCGTCATCCACCGCGACCCAAGTATCTGGAGTGCCGCTGGTGATCTTATCGAAGTCAATGTAGCTCTGCTCACTATTCCAGTTCGAGGCGGCAGCATCCACAGGAGTAGCGTAGTCTTCCCCTTGGTCGTACCATATGTCCGGATGGTGCCTGTAGGTAATCGTCCCGGGATCGGACGGCCGTTCCCAATGCATGTGGAAGTAGTCAACATTGCCGCAGCCATGTGTGGCGCTGGCTGGCGAAGTGAACACCAAAAGCCAAGATGTCACTATCGCCATAACCGCTGCTAGTGAGATCAGGTTCCGCGGCTGGTTCGCGGTCTTCGCGACGGCAGCGAGCATGATTGCCTCCCTTCGGGGATACTTCACGCTAGAACGATCGGTGTGGCCCCCAACATTGGGCCACCGAAGCGGAAACCTCCTTCCATAAGACAAGACGGCGGCGCTCCCCGATCCGCTCGCGGATGATACAATTCACGGCAATGGATGAAGAGGCCCTTGTCAGGAAAGCCAGGCAGGGCGACGGTGAGTCCTTCGGAAGGCTCTTCGAGACCCACTCGCCCCGAGCACTGGGCGCTGCCATCGCCATCCTGGGAAACCGGGCAGATGCGGAGGACGTGGTCCAGGAGGCAGCGATCAAGGCTTTCAATTCTCTCGGGAGCCTCGCCAGCGACGGGGCATTCGGCGCCTGGTTCACCCGCATCGTCGTTAACAAGGCCATAGACCTGTTACGCCAACGTCGGCGCGACCAGGAACGCACCACGCCTTACGATCCCGACTGGGACCCACCAGGTGCCTCACGAGATCTGGAAGGTGAGTTGGACGTGGCCGGTGGGGTGGGCCAGCTTCCACCAGAGCACCAGGCAGTCATCCGGCTTTACTACGGATATGGATATTCCACGCCCCAGATAGCTGAACTCCTGGGAAGACCGGAGGGGACGGTGCGGCGGCTGCTGAGCGAGTCCTACCGCCGCCTGCGTCTTATCTTAAGGGAGCAAGATGAACGATCTACACCCAGTTGAAGACTACTTCGCAGGGGTACTCGACCAGCGGCAACGGGACCAGTTCGAGCGCCATCTGGCCGCCTGCGTCCGCTGCCGGAAGGAACTGGCGGAGCTCGAGGCACTCCACACACTCCTGTCCAATGAGTTGCCGAAGACCCTCCCCTCACGGCAACCTCGGCCAGAGTGGGTCAAGCAGGTGAAGGCCCAGTTCCACCCGGCACGACGCCCCATGCGCTGGCTGGCCCTGGGTGCCGTACCGGTTCTCGTGGCGGCCGTGGCTTTGGCGCTCCTCCTGATTCTTCGGCAGACAGCCGACCCTTTGACTGCCCAGGAACATTTGAAGCGCGCATATGCAGCCACAATGCTGGAGAGCTTCCAGGGACGGTTCACGGTACTTGATGGGCAAAGTTTGGCCTTGACGGGCACGTTCGCATATGCACCGGATGGGAGATGGGCAGTCACAAAGGAGAATAGTGCAGGACAGCGCATCGAGGAAACACGGGTACAAGGGGAGAACTGGCGCCGTGCAGACGGCGACTGGGCCTCGGTTGGCCGCGCTCCGCTTTATGTCCGCACTGACAACCCTGTCATAGTGAGTGACCTACCTGACCTCTTCGGTACGGTTCCCTCACTGAGGGAGGTGCAGCGTCCATCACGGGACACCTACGTTGGGGTAGCCTCAGCCTATGAGGGCCGACCAGGCGATGACCGTGGCGGCGCTAACCTGAACATGCTTTTCATGTTAAAGGGTTTTCCGCAAGTCGAAGCACAGCTTGCGGACGGGAGAATCAAGCGTATACACGTCACCGTGCTCCCAGCCCACGGTGAGCCCATGCTGGCCAAGATCGTCATAGAAAGCTATGGCATACCCGTGCACATCGAAGCGCCGAGCGAGTAGGGCATGGGCCCGCCCAGTTCGGGCCTGACGCGTTCGCCAAAACCCTCTGGGCAAGGTGCGCAACCGGCGCCTAGCACGTGTGGGGCGACCTAACGCTTTAGGCCGCTGCATCCGGCGATTGTGGCGATGCCCCTGCTTGTAGGGTATTATGTTGCAGGCAGGGGACGACATAAGGGTGAGATAGGAGTAGACATGCTAGAACGAGAGCGGGAACGGGAGAGGGAAGACCGGAAGAGCCAGCCCTGGTTCCTGATGCGGGAGGAGCTGCGCCGGACCCGGCAGCAGCCGCGGGTGATCAAGAAGGCCGACCGGCAGACCTACGACATCGGTGGTGGGCAGCTCTTCACGCCCATTACCTACCGGGGGACCTGGCAGGTCCTCCCCGATCCCGACGTGCCGCTGTGCACCTTCGTGGCCTGGACCACTCAGATCGCCCCCCTGAAGGGAGATGCCCAGACCCGGGGCCACTCCCACCAGAACGAGGCGGTGTTCTACATCCTGGAGGGCAAGGGCTACGAGGTGCACGATAACGTCCGCTACCCCTGGGAGGCTGGGGACGTGGTGATCGTCCACGCGGGCTGCGTCCACGCCCACTTCTCGGTGGGCGACAAACCCGCCAAGGCCCTGGTCATCAACCCCAAGCCGGTGTACATGCACCTCAACTTGAAGGAGCAGGCGCCAAGAGCGTAGGGGGCGCCAATAAGAACCGTAGGGGCGAGTTTGAAACCCGCCTCTACGCGATCGGTTGCCTAGGCAACGCTCAGCTCTACCGACGACGGCGTGGCCTTGCCGGAGTGCCAGACCTGCCCTGTGGTCGTTGTTCCAAAAGGCCCAGACACGGCAATGGAGTAGCCCCCACTTGTTGTTCCGAAGTACAGGTAACCCTTGATGGCCTCGCGTACAACTTGTGACACCGCCCGACCCGTTGCCCTACTGGCGGCTTCGACTGCTGCCATTTCCTCGGTAGTTAGCCGGACAGACAGCACGACTGTCTCGGCTCGCGTCTTGGCACGGGCTGCCGACGTCACTTCCTGCCCTAGAACATACCTGTTTCTGGCTGCGCTCATTGCTCACTCCCTTCGTAGCGCTGGCGATGGTGTCGGTTAGCCTCGAAGGCCGTCACGGGGCGCCAGATGCCAACCTGGCCCGTGGGCTCCATCGGCACGACGAGGCACCGGCCGCTCCTGGCTGTGCCCACCATGATGACGGGCGCACGCCCTGTGCCGGCGTTCAAGAAGTACCTCGGTGTGCCACCATGCGCCTCCACGATCTCTTGCACAGAGACAACATGCTTGCGGTAAGTGCCCCGTTCGGCGAGGTGTTGCAGGAATGCCTCATCGAACTGCAACTCCTCCACACGTCCGTGGGTGCTGAACAACGCTTCAGCATCATCCACGCCACGTTGACCCCGCTCGGAGCGCGCTGTATGCTATGTTTACATTGTATACAAGGAGACCGCCCATGGCAACTCGCCTCAAAAAGATCAGCAAGGAGCCCCTGGCTCTTGACCGGCCGCGGATAGACTTCCTAATCCTAGCGGATAGGGCCGAGGCCATCAACGGCAAACTGTACCTGATGGGGGGAGGGTGGAGCGAGTGGCGTTGGCCCGACTTCAACCTGCCCATCTCGTTCGGCATCGCCGCCGGAGTGCTGGTCCCGTGGAATGCGACGAACGAGGAGCACACGCTGAGCGTCTTCATCGAGCACGAAGATGGCACCAGAATAGAACCCCAGGTCACGGCTAAGCTGAACGTGGGGCGCCCTCCAAGTGCCGTCCGTGGTCAGTCGTTCCTGACAGTTATCGCTGTCAACAGCTCGTGGAAGCTATCAGGTGAAGGGATGTACCGCGCAGTTGCCGTTCTAGGGGAGGAGGAGCGCAGGCACGCTTCCTTCAGAGCAGTCCAGATTGCGGCCCAGCCACCCACCCCGCCGACATGATGCCGTTTGCTGGGCTATCCGCGTAACTGATCTGGCGGTCCACATCTCCCGGCCTGGACGATGACGCCCGCTGAGGCGGGCCACTCACCAGTTGCCAATGTAGGCCCCCCGAGTTAGGCCCGGAGCGCCTGGCCTGTCTACACCCGCACCGACAAATCCAGGCTCTCAATGCTGTCTATGCCCTTGAGGGTGGAGGCCATGCCCAGCACGGCCTGCACCATGATGTCCCGCACGAAGGGCTTGAGGGGGACGTACTGCCCGTTAATGGTCAGGCTGACCCCGGCGGCAGGCTTGTGGCGCAGCAGCTTCTCGACCACAGCGTCCACAATGCCCGGGGCGTCGTCCAGCCCGAACTGGGGCACCGGCATCTCCAGGGGCTCGTCGGTGGCGATGGCGATAAGTTCCTTGGGGGTGCACAGTATCTCGCCGCCTCGCTCCTTGCGGTGCACCTCGACCTTGAGGAAGTGGCTTTGCTTGTAGCCTTCGGTGAGGATGACGTCATAGCCTTTGCCCAGGAGGCGGGCGATCTCCTCCAGGGCCGTATCGCCCGCGGTGTCCTGGACGATGGCCAGCTTGTTGGGCGAAGATACCACGATGGCGTTGCTGCCCGCCTGCTTGAGCCGCCAGCTATCCTTGCCCGGCTTGTCCATCTCGAAGCCGTGGGTATCGTGCTTGACCGTGGCCACCTTGTAGCCCCGGCGGCGGAACTCGGGGATGAGCTTCTCCAGCAGGGTGGTCTTGCCCGAGTCGGACTTGCCTACGATGCAGACGATGGGCAGCATTGGTTACTCCTGATCTGTGTCTTCGTGCCAGTCGAGCATGAGGACCCGGACGCGGTCGCCGGGCCTGGCGCCGGGGCTGTCCTCGGGGACCACGGCCAGGCCGTTGGCCCGGGCCATGGAGGTGAGCACGCCGGAGCCCTGGTTGCCCGTGGTCCGGGCGTAGTACTGGCCGTCGCTCCTGGTGACAATAGCCCGGGCGTAGGTCCGGCGGCCATCGGGGTTCCTGATGGTATCCTGCAAAGTGGCCCAGATGGCCGGTTTCTCCCAGTTGGTCCGGCCCAGCATCTTGTAGATGGCGGGCCGGGCGTAGAGCTCGAAGCAGACCATGGAGCTTACCGGGTTCCCTGGCAGGCCCAGGTGTGGTATGCGCCGTCCGCCCTTGCCCAGCACGCCGAAGGCCAGCGGCTTGCCCGGCCTCATGCGCACGGTCCAGAAGGTGATCTCGCCCTCCTCGGCCAGGACCTCCTTGACCACGTCGTAATAGCCCTGGGAAACGCCGGCGGAGGTGAGCACGATGTCGGCCTCCAGTGCCCGGTCCAGGTGGCGGCGCAGGTCCTCGATGCGGTCCCGGGCGATGCCCAAGAGCAGGGGGATACCGCCATAGCGGAGCACCTGGGAGGCCAGGCTGTAGCTGTTGCTGTTGTAGATCTGGCCGGGCCCCAGCGGCTGGCCCAGGGGCACCAGCTCGTCGCCGGTGGCCAGCACGGCGACCCTGGGGCGCCGGATGACCTTGACCGTGGCCCGGCCCAGCGAGGCCAGCACCCCGATCTCCGCGGGGCGGAGCAGGGTGCCCTGGGACAGGACCAACTCGCCCCTCATAATGTCCTCGCCCGCGCGGCGGATGTTGGCGGCCGCGGGGACCGCCTTGCGGACGGCGATCTCGTCCAGGCTGCGGCCGGACTGGCGCCGCTCGACCTCGTCGGTCTCCTCGAAGGGGACGACGGTATCGGCGCCGGGCGGCACCGGCGCCCCGGTCATGATGCGGATGGCCGCGCCGGCCGCGACTGCCGCCTGAGTGGTGTAGCCGGCCGCCACCTCGCCGATGACCTGTAACGTCACCGGCCCGTCCGGCGAGGCGCTCCGGATGCTCTCGGCCAGCACGGCGTAGCCGTCCATGGCCGAGTTATCGGCGGGTGGCACGTCCAGGGTGGAGCGGATGTCCTCGGCCAGCACCTGGCCCTGGCAGTCCAGGATAGGCTTCTCCTCGGGTTCCAGGATGTGCACGTTGCTCAGAATGCGTTCCAGGGCTTCTTCTACGGTAATCATGGCCTTCTCTCCAGGGTAGCGGACAGGCTGTCGGCCTTGCTGCGGGCCCACTCCAGGTCCGCCTGAGTATTGATGTTAAAGAAGCTCAAGTGCTCGGGGTCAAAGCGGTCTATCTCCGGCTCCGTGACCATGCGCACGCGGACCAGGGGAAGGAGCTGTATGATCTGCAAAGAATCCTGCTGAATAAGCTCCTCCATTGGCCCCAAACAGCCCCTGGAGTACACCGCGTGGAGCGGCTCCTGGTGCGTGCCCACGTAGGGGATGACAATATCGTGGCCCGGGGCTTGCTCCAGCAAGTAGCTCAGGAATGACGGGATTAGAAAGGGCATGTCGCAGGCCACCACCAGGCTGTAGTGGCAGGAGGCATGGTGCAGGCCGGTGTAGATGCCCCCCAAGGAGCCTTTGCCCGGGTACAGGTCCGACAGCCAGCGCAGACCGGGCCGGGGTTCGAGGGGCCGCTCCCCCGGCCCGGGCGCGGTGATGAGCAGCACCTCCTGGCTCAGGCGGCTGACCACGTCCACCACCCGCTGGAGCACGGTTGCCCCGCCGATAGCCTCCATGGCCTTGTCGCGTCCCAGGCGCCGGCTCAGGCCGCCCGCAAGTACAATGGCTGTTGTCTCCAAGGTTGCTGTCTATTGTAGCGCCCAGAGTAGGGGTCAAGCAATCCGCACCCCGCCCCCCCCACGGCACAAAGTTCATTTTACCATGTTAGCAGACGGCGGTATGTGGCCCCAGCTTTGTTTTCTTGACAGTCCCAATTTCGGTTTGATACGATGGGAATTGCGTAACTCTTGCAACCACTGAGGAGGCACCATTGGCAACTGTAGTCAAGCCAGATAGGACAGAGGAATTCACTGTTGTAGACCTGCGCACTGCTTATCACATGGCGCCAGACCCTAACGCCAGGACCGCGGTCCGGGAGGCCTTCGACCTGCGCGGTGGCGCCTGGTGCAAGTTCATCTGGACCTATAACACCGTCGTCGAGATGCACGATGCGGTCATCCTGGTCCATGCCCCGTTGAACTGCACCTCCTGCATGCGTACCTACAAGGTGTCCCTGTACTACAACTGGGGCAACCCCTTCATGCACTCCCCTACCACCGACATGAAGAAGAACCAGGTCATCTTCGGCTCTGAAGACGAGCTGATGCAGGCCGTGCTGGCGGTGGACCGGGACTACAGGCCCAAGCTCATCGTCATCCTCACCGGCTGCGCGCCGGGCATGACCCTGGACGACGTGGGCCGGGTAATCGAGCAGGCGCAGCCCCGCACCCAGGCGAGGCTGTGGCATATCCCATCCTCCGGCTTCGACTACAAGAACAACGGGTACTTCGAGGACGTGCTTCCCCTCTTCGCCGAGCTCATGGAGAAGCAACCCACCGTCCACAAGGACTGGGTCAACATCCTGGGCAATAACAAGGAGCCTTATTGCCGGGCGCGGCAGGGGGCTCCCGGCTACCACAAGGGCCACAACTTCGTCAACGACTCCGAGGAGATGGGCCGCCTCATCGAGGCCATGGGCCTGAAGGTGCATTGCGTCATCGCCGGCGACTCCTACGACGAGATGAAGACGGCCCCGGCGGCTGCGGTGAACACCATCACCTGCGCCTCCTACGGCATGCCCCTGGCCAAAGCCATGGAGGAGAAGTTCGGCACGCCCTTTGTGCCCCTGGCCCAGCCCCTGGGTCCCGAGTCCACTGCCCGGTGGATGCGCATGCTGGGCGAGTTCACCGACCATCAGGAGGAGGCCGAACGGGCCATCAAGGCCGAATATGCGGCCATCAAGCCCATCTGGGAGGCCTGCAAGGAAATGGTACAGGGCAAGACCGCCCTCATCGCCGGCTCGGCCAACCGCCCCTTCTCCATCGGCCGCATGTGCCAGGAGCTGGGCATGAAGGTGGTCCAAGTGGGCCACCCCATGCAGCTCAAGATCAAGGGCATGGACGTGGAGCACTGGCTGAGCACGGGCTACAACCCTCGCTACGCCATCACCGATAGCCGGCGCCTGACTGGCAGCGACATGCCAGAGCTCATGAGGAAACTGAGCCTGGCCGACGACGACGTGGTGTACATGTACTGCGACTTCCCGGCCTACGCCCGGGCAGGCAGCTTCGATGCCGCCAACGTGGCCCGGGCCGATACCTCGGTCCACCTGCGGCGCAGCGCCAACTGGCCCAGCCGCGGCGGCGGGCTCGGCTTCCAGGGTGCCGCGGGCACGGCTCTGATGATGATGGAGGCTATCAAGGCCGCCAAGCGGAAGTCCGCGCCGACCCTTCAGGGCAGGCTCTACGGGAAGGCTCTTGACGTTTAGGCATCCCACCGTGAGTCTCAGAAGCCCGGCCTGCCCAGGCCGGGCTTCTGAGGTTATGGCGGGCCTGGGCAGGGCCCACTAGTCCCTGGAGGTTGGCTATGGTCACAGCGGCGGCCAAAACACCGGAGTTTGAGGTAACCACCCTCCGCGAGGCCTTCTATGGGTCTCCGGACCCCAACGCCCGCCCCGCCTGGCGACAGTATGGCGTCACCCAGGACGCCTACAGCAGCGTGTGGTGCAAGTTCATCTGGACCTACAACGCCATGCAGGAGCTGGACGACGCGGTGATCCTGGTCCACGCCCCACTGAACTGCACATCCTGTGTGCGCACCTTCAAGACCGGCCTGTACCATAGCTGGGGCAACCCGTTCATCCATTCCCCCACCACCAATATGACCAAGGACCACGTCATCTTTGGCGGGAACGACGAGCTGCTCCAGGCTATTGTGGCAGTGGACCGGGACTACCGGCCCAACCTTATCGTCATTCTGACCGGGTGCGCACCCGGGCTTACCCTCGACGACATGGAGCGCGTGGTGGGGCAGGCCCAGCCCCTGGTCAAGGCACGGCTGTGGCACATCCCCTCCGCCGGTTTCGAGTTCAAGAACAACGGGTTCTTCGAGGACGTGCTCCCTCTTTGGCTGGACTTCATGGAGCCTCAGCCGGCGGTGCATAAGGACTGGGTGAACATCCTGGGAAACAACCGCGAGCCTTACTGCCGCGCTCGCGATGGCCAGATGCCCTATGGCGTTGACCACGATTGGATCACCGACGCCGAGGAGATGGGCCGTCTGGTCGAGCTTATGGGGCTCCGGGTCCACCGGGTTGTGCCGGGGGACAGGGTCGGCGACATCAAGGATGCTCCCGCAGCCGGGCTCAACGTGGTGACCTGCGCCAGCAACGGCATACCACTGGCCCTGGGCATGGAGCAGCGGTTCCAGACGCCTTACATTGCCTTCGCGCAACCCCTGGGTCCGATCTCCACCGCCAAGTGGTTGCGCATGGTGGGAGAGGCCACCGGCCGGCAGGAGATGGCGGAGCGGGTGATCGCCCAGGAGTACGAGGCCGTCAGGCCTATCTGGGAGGCCTGCCGGGAGCTGGTGCAGGGCAAGACCGCCATACTCATGGGCTGGGCCAACCGTCCCCTGTCCATCGGGCGGATGTGCCAGGAGCTGGGGATGGACGTGGTCCACCTGGGCTCCCGGTGGCTCCGCTTCAAGTCCCAGGATACGCAGCACTGGCTGTCCACGGGCTACGACTGCAAGTACGTGTTGCGCAAGACGCGGGACGTGGCCAGCGTCAACATGGTAGGACTGATGGAGCAACTGGGCCTGAAGCCCCAGGACGTGCTCTATTTCTATTTCGACTTCCCACCCTACGCTCGGGCCGGTCGCTTCGACGCGGCAAACGTGGCCCGGGTGGATACCGGAGTGCACCAGCGGCGCTTCCGCGGGTGGAACAGCCGGGGCGGGCTGGGTTACCGGGGCGCGGCCAGCCTGTGCATCATGATGATGGAAGCCGTCAAGGCGGCCCGGCGGCAAGTGGCGCCCACCCTGCACGGCCGGCTGTACGGGAAGTCCCTGGAGTACGAGATGGCCCAATGATGAGTTCCCTCTCTCCCCAGGAGGGAGAGAGCGAGAGTGAGGGGGACGTCGGACGACTGACAGCGTGGGTCAGAAACAGGCGAACTTCAGCTTCAAGCTGTAGACATTTCTGGGAGGAAAGATGAAGATAACCAAGCCCGTGGCGGAGTATGCGGACCGCTACCAGGTGGGTCCTCTGGTGGGAGTGACCAAGGCGGTAGCCGGGATCAAGGGGGCGTTCGCCGTCCTCCATGGAGTGGATGGCTGCACCTTTGCCGCCAACCAGATGCGCAGTGCGGGACCTGTGGTGGCCGGGAACTACATGCCCGTGGCCGCTACCGGCGCGGAGCGCAGCGAGATCATACTGGGCGACAACGAAGAGATGGTGATGAACATCGTCCGGAGCGAGCTGTCCGAAGCCCGGACCAAGCCCCAGTTGATTTTCGTGCTCACCTCTTGCGCCACCTCGATCATCCACGATGACATCGTGCGCATCGCCGATGTCATGCAGGAAGAGACTGGCATCCAGTCCATACCCGTAGACACGGGAGGCTTCCTGGGCGGCTACAACTGGGGCGCCGAGCAGGTCTGGAATGCCATCCTTAGCAGGTACGTGCCCCAGCCAGCCACGGAGCACAAGGGCCTGAACCTGGTAGGCCCCCACTTGCTGGGCTCCAAGAACTGGCCCAACGACATCCGGGAGATCGAGCGCCTGCTCCAGGCCGCCGAGGTGCCCGTGAACATGACGGTGTTCCGCAACGTGCCCGCGGACCAACTCCCCAACATGGGCAAGGCCGCCTACAACTATACGCTCACCCAGGAGGAGTTCCCCGACTTCAAGAGCAAGTGCAACGAGCTGGGGATGCCCATATGGGCGAAAGGCCAGGAGTTGCCCCTGCCCCTGGGCGTGCACAACACCGAGGAGTGGCTGATGGCCATCGCCCGGGAGTTCGGCAACGAAGAGAAGGCCAAGGCCCAGATGACGCAGGACATGAACCTGGTGAAGAGCATCATGCGGGGCAACTACAACGCAAGCTGGGCGCTGGGCGCCATGTCGTCCAAGCACGTGGCCATCTATGGCTATGCCACCTTCGCCGCCTCGCTGGCCCGCTGCCTGTTCTACGACTTCAACATGCGGCCCGTGCTCATCGCCCTCTGCGGCGAGACGCCCGAGTCACTGACCAGGGCCGAGAAGCTGCTGGAGCCCATGGAGGGCCTGCTGGACTTCGAGGTCATGGAGAACCCCTCGTTTTATGCCTACGGTGAGAAGATCAAGGAGCACCAGCCCGAGCTGGCGGTGGGCATGCTCCAGGACCGGGTGTTGGCCGAGGGCCTGGGCGTCCCCCACCGGAGCCTGGGTGGTTTCTACTTCTACAACCAGTTCAACTTCGTGCCCTGGCCGCTCATGGGCATCAGGGGCACCCTGGGCTTGACCTCCGAGCTGTGGGAGGTAACGGACCGGGTGATGAGCGCCAGCGAGCTGTGGAAGTCCCGCGCCTACCGCAATCGGGACGTGCTGGCAGAGGTTGCGGCCGCAGCAGAAAAGGCGGCGCAGCAGATTGCCTAGAGGTCTGTGCTGTAGGGGCGCCCCGATGTATCGGGGCGCCCCTACTTTCTTTGCCTGGAAAAGGCCTGTATTGCCAGAAAAGCGGCTTCTTGCGCCTGGGCGAAAAGAGCCGTCAAATCCTTGACGACGCACTGTTTTCGTGCTAGCATGTTCACGCTATGCCTAGACGAAAGCGAAACCAAGTCATAGATGGAGCGGATGCCCGTATCATCGCCCAGCTCGCCAGGGATGGACGTAAGCCCAATGTGGCTATCGCCCAAGAGGTGGGTTTGAGCGAAACCGCGGTACGCCGCCGGCTGGAACGCCTGCTCCGGAACGGCATTGTCCGGGTGGTGGGCAGGCTGAATCCGGAAACCATTGGCTACGAAGTTGACGCCATCCTCGCGCTCCTGGTGGACTTCAACAAGGTAGACGAGGTCGGTGAAAAGCTCTCCCGGGAGCCCAACGTCCGCTACGCGGCGGTGGGCCTGGGAGAGTACGACCTGCTGGTGTGGGTGTCCTTCAGGTCAAACGCCGAGATGATGGAGTTCGTGGCCAGCAAGGTGCGCAACGTCCCCGGGATCATCCGGTGCCAGGTCTATCCCGTCCTGCGCACCATCAGACGGCCCGAGGACTGGGCGCCGCCTCTTCCGGCGTAGGCATTCCCTGCCCCCAGGGCTGCCGGCTCCGGACGCCGTTTTGAGCCCCCATTTGGTATTGGTCGCCTGTTTGCAGTTGCCGGGCGGCATCAGGGTTTTGCCCTGGTAGCGGGTTCGGCGTAAACTAGGGGCATGCGATCTGAGACTGCTGTCCCCTCTTCGAGGCCTGGGCTACCTGCGCTCGACGAGTGGCTGCCGGGCGGTGTGACCGCGGCCCGCGGCTTTGTGGCCGGCGCCACCTACGCTGGCATCAAGACCGCAGGTGAGGGCAAGCTGGACGTGGCCCTGCTTGCTTCGGAGGACCCTTGCGCCGTGGCCGGCGTGTTTACCCGCTCCCGGGTGACTTCCGCCCCGGTACGCTATTCCCGGCGGGTGGTGAAGACGGGACGTGCCCAGGCGGTGGCGGTCAACAGTGGCTGTGCCAACGCGGCCACAGGGCCCCAGGGCAGCAGGGATGCTCGGGAGATGGCCCGGCTGGCGGCAGTCCGCCTGGGCCTCGATGCCGATCGGGTGCTGGTGGCCAGCACCGGCGTCATCGGGCACCTCATGCCCATGGACAAGCTTGCCCGCGGGATCGAGCAGACCACCCTGGCGCCTGGTGGGGGTAGCGCCTTCGCCCGGGCCATCATGACTACAGACACCGTGCCCAAGGAAGCTGCCCTGGCCCTGGACATCGCCGGCCGGCGTGTCACCCTGGGTGGTGCGGTCAAAGGCGCGGGGATGATCCACCCGGACATGGCTACCTTCCTGGGCTTCCTCACCTCGGACGCCGCTGTCCACCCCGCGTTCCTCCAGAGCGCGCTCAGTTGCGCCGCCGATGTCTCCTTCAACATGCTCACTGTAGACGGCGACACGAGCCCCAACGATACGCTGGTCCTTCTGGCCAACGGCCGGGCAGGGAATGCCCCCCTGGGGGCGGACAGCCTGGAGGCCGCTGCTTTCTCGCAGGCGCTGGAGGCCCTGTGCATCAGGCTGGCCAGGGCCATGGCCCGCGACGCCGAGGGGGCCAACCACTTGCTAGAGGTGACCGTCGAGGGTGCGACCAGCCAGGCCCAGGCGCGGCGGGCGGCCCGCACCATCGCTGGCTCGCCCCTGGTCAAGTCCGCCGTGCATGGCGCCGACCCCAACTGGGGCCGCATCCTGGCCGCCCTGGGGCGCAGCGGTGTCCGGCTGCGGGAGGACCGTGCAGAGCTGTACGTGGGCGAGATGTGCCTGTTCCGCAACGGCCGGCCTCAGCCCTTTGACGAGGTGGCGGCCTCGGGGCTCATGGCGGGACCGGAAGTGACCTTCCGCGTGTTGCTCAACCAGGGCGAAGGACAGGCCACCGCCTACGGCTGCGACCTGAGCGAGGAGTATGTCACCATCAACAGCGCGTATACAACATAGGTGCACAAGATATTGCCCAGGGCATCGTCAAAGTCGGGCAGTTAAACTTGAAGGGAAGAACCGTAGCGGCAATTCATGAATTGCCGCTACGGTTGCTGCGTGACTTTGACGTGGACCTGAAGATATTGCCTGGGCAATATTGACAATATTGCTTCAATAGACTACGCTGGCTGGGGGTGAGCATATGGCTAGAAAACCTCAAGGCGCAGTTGCCAAGCGGCCCAAGGTATACTTCGACATAGACCCGGAGCTGCGTAACCGCATCAAGGCCGAGGCCGCACTGGAGGGTAAGACGCTGCGAGAATGGGCTACCGAGGCCCTGGTAGAGAAACTCGAGGATGCGGTGGACGCCCGCGAGGGCATGGCTGCACTTGCAGACGAGGAGGGCACTGTTACCCTGGAAGAGCTAGACCGAGAGTACCTGGAACGCCAGGGTGCCCTACACCGTTAGGGTCAGGCGCCGCCCGCGGCGCACCATGGTGCAGTTGCCCCCCGACGACTACAGGCGTGTCAGGGCCGCGCTCGCAGCGCTGGCGGAGGAACCAAGGCCGGTGGGAGTGGCCAAGGTGCGCGGCAACGAACTCTGGCGCATCAGGGTGGGTGATTATCGCGTCGTCTACTACATCAACGACCAGTCGCAGGAGGTTGTCGTGGTCCGCGCTGAACACCGGAGCACTGCATACCGTGACCTGTAGCATGGGCAGGCGGGTTCCTAAGGACCCAAGCGGGGAGTATATTACCATCAACAGCGCGTATACGATGTAGAGATCGCGCTAGTACACGAGCGTTTGTGGAGCAGGCAGAAGGAAGCTAGGCTCGGACTGAGGTGAACTAAATGGCGACGAAACACAAGGGCGCACTGGCCGATTGGCCGAAGGTTACCATTCCCATTGATCCTCGGCTGCATAGGAATATCAAGGGGTCGGCGGCCAAACAGGGCGTAACCTTGAAGGATTGGATCACCGAAGCGATAATCCGGAGACTTGAGGACGAGATAGACCTGACAGAAGGTTTGGCTTCACTGGCCGAGCCCGGAGAGAACATCCCTTGGGAGCAGGCTAAGGCAGAGTACGAGGCGCTGCGCCGGCAACGTGAAGTATCGGCTGGCAATTAGTCCACGAGCGCTTCGGCAGCTTCATCGTTTGCCCAAGAGCGACTATGCCAGTGTAGCCAAGGAAGTTGATGCGCTGGCCGATGAACCCAGGCCAAGGGGCGCTGTCAAGATGCACGGGGCCAATCTGTGGCGGATTCGGGTTGGCGACTACCGAGTGCTTTACGGCATTGATGACAGCATAGGAGAAGTTGCTGTGGTGCGTGTGGGTCACCGTCGCGACGTTTACCGCGATACGTAGAGACGCATGTCCAACAAGACCCTCGTCATCAAGATAGGCGGCTCCACCCTGGGGGCGGAGGATACCACTCTGGAAGACCTGGTGGCCCTCCAGGCCCAGGGCTGGCGCCCCGTGGTGGTGCACGGCGGCGGCCCTATGATCTCCGAGTGGTCCCAGCGCCTGGGCATCTCACCGCGCTTCGAAAAGGGCCTGCGCGTTACCGACGGGCCGACCCTCCAGGTGGTGGTGGCCCTGCTCGGCGGCTGGATCAACAAGGACCTGGTAGCCCACCTAATTGCGCTTGGCGGCAATGCCCTGGGCCTGAGTGGTGTTGACGGCCGCTTACTGGAGGCTGAGGTGAAAGACCCTGCCCTGGGTCTGGTGGGCGAGGTGGTTCGGGTCAACCCGGCCCCGGTGCTCTTGGCCCTGGAGTCGGGCTACATCCCGGTGGTAGCCCCCATGGCCGTGGCCCAGGGCGATGCGGCCATACTCAATGTCAATGGGGATACCGCGGCTGGTGAGCTGGCCCTGGCCCTGAAGGCGGACCACCTCATCTTCCTTACCGATGTGGACGGGGTGCGGAACGGCTCGGGAACAGCCCTGCGCCGGCTTAGCCCAGACGAGGCGCAGCGGCTCATGGCCCAAGCAGTCATCTCCGGGGGCATGATCCCCAAGGTCGAGGCAGGTCTGCGGGCCGCCGCCGCGGGCATACCCTGCCGCATACTGGACGGGAGAGTGGCCCACGCCTTGGCCTACGCGGTGCGGGGTCCTGTGGGGACAGTGATCGAAGGAGGCTAGCATGCCTGAGTGGCACGAGTTGGGCAGCCGCTACCTGATGAACACCATCAAGCGCTTCCCGGCCACCATGGTGCGGGGGCAGGGGGTACGGCTATGGGACGACCAGGGGAGGGAGTACCTGGACTTCGTCGGCGGCTGGGCGGTGACCTGCCTGGGTCACGCTCACCCTGCCATCGTGGCGGCCCTCACCCGGCAGGCGCAGCTCCTGACCCAGAGCTCGCTCTACCACTACAACGTCCCTCAGGTGCAGCTAGCTGAGCTACTCGTCAAGAATAGCTGCCTGGACCGGGTGTTCTTCTGCAACAGCGGCGCCGAGGCCGTTGAGGGCGCCATGAAGCTGGCCCGCAAGTACGCCAGGACCCACCGGGACGGCGCCTACGAGGTGGTCTCCGCCCTTAACTCCTTCCATGGCCGCACGCTGGCCACGGTGGCCGCCACGGGGCAGTCCCGCTACCAGGAGCCGTTCCTGCCCATGCCCGACGGCTTTACTAACGTGCCCTACAACGACATCGAGGCCATCAAGAAGGCTACTACCGACAAGACCTGCGCCGTGCTCCTGGAGCCGGTCCAGGGCGAAGGCGGTGTGAATTTGCCGTCCGAGGACTACTTGCGCCAGGTGCGACGCTGGTGCGACGAACAGGGCCTGGTGTTCATCATGGACGAGGTGCAGACCGGGATCGGGCGTACCGGCACCCTGTTCGCCTACGAGCAGTTCGGCGTCGAGCCGGACGTGATGACCCTGGCCAAAGGGCTGGGCGGGGGCTTTCCCATCGCCGCCATCCTGGCCAAGGAGAAGTTCTCCGTGTTCGTGCCCGGGGACCACGGCTCGACCTACGGGGGCAACCCGCTGGCCTGCGCCGTGGGCCACGCCGTGGTCAGCTATGTCTTGGAGAACGACGTCCCCGGCCAAGTCCGCAGGGTGGGCAAACACTTCACGTCGCGCCTGCTGGACATGAAGGAGCGCTTCCCAGTCATCAGCGACGTCCGGGGACGCGGCCTGCTGCTGGCCATGGAGTTCAGCCGGGACATTGCCGACGACGTGCAGTTGGCCTGCCTTGACCGCGCGCTCATCATCAACCGGCTCAAGCCCAACGCCATCCGGTTCATGCCGGCCCTGGTCATCACCGAGGCCGAGGTGGACGAGGGCGTGGACATTGTGCGCCAGGCCCTGGAACAGGTGCTGGCGAAGCAAGGGAGATGAGACGCTTGCCGCCCACTGGCACGGCCAGCAGTCTACCGTTTTGACGGAAGTATTGCGCATTCGTAATGCACATGTTACGATTGCCTCCATGATGCCAGGGGGTGAGTAGCATGCTTGACCTGTTGAAAAACCCTTTCGTGGGGGTCCACGAGCTGCGCAGAAGCCTGACCGAGCTTCTCGCTTCGATCAAGGCGCAGGGCCACGACCTGGTTGTCACCCAAAACGGGAAGCCAGTGGCCGTGCTCATGGACGTGGAGCGGTACCTGGAAATGCAGGAAGCGATGAGAGAGTTCTCGGACCCCGAGTACCTGGCCTCCCTATTTGAGGCAAGGGCGGAGATTGAAGCGGGCAAGGGCGTTCCATTGGAAGAGGTGTACCACAAGACGGTGGCCTGATTGTACAAGGTCGTCCTGTCCCGCCGGGCGCAGAAGGCGATTGAAGCGGTCCCAGCGCACCATTCGCAGCGGATCAGAGGGGCACTTGAGAGCCTCCGTGACGATCCCCGGAGTCCTGGGACAGTGAAACTAGAGAACGCGCCGGTGGCCCAGTATCGGCACCGTGTCGGGGACTACCGGATTCTTTTTGATATTGATGACGGCGCAGGCACTGTCATGATTCTGGACGTAAGGCGACGGGGCGAGGGAACCTACAGATAAGCGACCACGGAGTCAAGCTTGGAAGGGGGCAATTATACGAATGTCAAAGGTAGTCCTGGCTTATAGCGGCGGCCTGGACACGTCGGTCGCCATACCCTGGCTCAAGGAGCACTACGGCCTGGATGTCATCACCCTGACCATGAATCTAGGGAACCTGGCCGACCTGGAGACGGTCAGGGAGCGTGCTCTGAAAGCCGGGGCCAGCAAAGCCCTGGTGCTGGATGCCCGCAAGGAGTTCCTGGATGGTTACGTGTTCCCAGCCCTCAAGGCTGATGCCGTGTACCAGGGGCAATACCCCCTGGCCACCGCCCTGTCGCGGCCCCTCATTGCCTTCCACCTGACCCAGGTCGCCCGGCAGGAGGGCGCGGGGGCCATTGCCCACGGGTGCACCGGCAAGGGCAATGACCAGGTCCGCTTCGACGTCGGTGTGGGCGCCCTGGCCCCAGAGCTCAAGGTAATCGGCCCCGCCCGCGAGTGGGGCATGACCCGGGAAGAAGAGGTAGCCTACGCCCAACGCCAGGGCATCCCTATCCCCGGCCCCAAGAAGGGCGTGTACTCGGTGGACGAGAACCTGTGGGGCCGTTCCATCGAGTCAGGACCCCTGGAGGACCCCTGGACGGAGCCGCCCGAGGAAGTATATGCCTGGACCCGCTCAGTGGCCGCCGCGCCGGAGGTGCCGGCCTACGTGGAGATTGATTTCGAGGCCGGCCTTCCCGTCGCTCTGGACGGCGAGCGCCTGGAGCCGCTGAGCCTGGTGGCCGAGCTTAACCGCCGGGCCGGGGAGCACGGCGTGGGCCGCATTGACCACGTCGAGGACCGGCTGGTGGGCATCAAGTCGCGGGAAATATACGAGGCCCCGGCCGGGGTCGTGCTGGTAGCCGCCCACAAGGCGCTGGAGGGCATGGCGCTGAGCAAGGACCAGCTCCGGTTCAAGGAGCGGGTGGCCCAGGAGTACGCCGAGCTGGTCTACAACGGGCTGTGGTTCTCGGCCCTGCGCCGGGACCTGGCCGCCTTCGTGGACAGCAGCCAGCGGTTCGTCACCGGCTCGGTGCGGCTGCGGCTGCACAAGGGTCAGGCCACCGTGGTGGGCCGCAAGTCGCCCTACTCCCTCTACCGCCATGACCTGGCCACCTACGACAAGGGCGATACCTTCGACCCAAAGGCCTCGCCCGGCTTCATCCATATCTGGGGCCTGCCTGTGCGCACCCAGGCCCAGGCGCAGGGTGAGCAGGGGCGATAATAGAGGTCATGGTTGGTGTTCCTGACGGCAAGTCTTCTCGTGGGGAAAAGGCCGGTAGGGGCGACCGGCCGGTCGCCCCTACGTCCATGATTCTCCGCCCCATCGGCCACGTTCGGAGCACCCTGGGCTCCCACGAGCACAAGCGCGACTACAGCCAGGTAACCGCCGAGATAGTGGTGGAGCCGGAGTACGCCCCGGCCCTGGAGGGCATCGAGCGGCGCGACCACATCGTGGTACTGTTCTGGTTCACCCGGATAGACGAGTCGGAGCGCGACGCCCTGCTGGTGCCCGAGCACCGCAGGAAGGCCGACAAGCCGGCGGGCATCTTCGGCACGCGGGCGCCCACTCGACCCAATCCCATCGGTATCACCACGGTGCACCTGCTATCGCGGGAGGGCAACGTGCTCCGGGTGCAAGGGCTGGACGCCGCCGACGGCACACCCGTCCTCGACCTCAAGCCCTACTCCCACTTTGACTTCCATCCGGACGCGAAGCTCGGCCCGCACGAACGGGTGGAATTTGAGAGTATGCAATAGTACTGTTATCATCAAATTGCTCGGAGGTCTGCAGGAGGGAGCAGTGATGTCAGCCGTGCACCAGGCCACCATTTCACTGAGGAGCAATGGGCCGAAACCGACGCCTCCACCCTCGAACCCCGACAAGCCAAGGCCTGACTGGGGAGACACCATCCAAGAGGGATGGCCACCCCGGGGTGAACCCAAAGATGAGGCAAGACGGCCACGCCCGGCCTAGATAGCGACAACAACCGTCAGGATTATGAGCCCCACTAGCAGAGGCAACAGGTATAATTGCCAGACCGAATCCTTGACTTTTCCCGCTAACGGTTCGCGGGTGGATTCAATAGCGTCCACCACCTGGCTGAGGATCTGGCGCTTGGTCAGGTTTGGGTCCCAGAAAAGTGCCTGCTCCCAGACGCTGACTATCCGCGGCGGGTAGCTCAGTTCAAGATAGCTGTATGCTTTCACGCTCAGCAGCACTATCGCCAGGTAGACGAAGATGCTTGCGATGGTGAAGACCCACGAGAGCCCGGGCAGTGGGGCACCGCGGGCCGACAGGAATCCGGCGCCAGCGGCCATCACGATGCTTCCCGCTCCCAGTACGAACCTGACCTTGTCCTCGACCCGGCGCAAATGCGCGATCTGTGCGTCTAGCCGCTGTAGTGCCAACTCATAGATCGTGTCCAGGCTGAAGGGCAATGGTTCCCCGTTGCGTGGCTCTGGGGCTGGCTGC
This sequence comes from Chloroflexota bacterium, assembly GCA_016190505.1. Lineage (GTDB taxonomy): Bacteria > Chloroflexota > Dehalococcoidia > JACPQK01 > JACPQK01 > JACPQM01. The sequence goes on from JACPQM010000047.1 coordinate 54,330, forward strand.
GCGTTCACATGCAGCATGTTACCATATCCGATGTGGCCCAACGCAAGATTGCAGTCGGCCAAGGCAGCACTAGCTCTCAATGGGTAGCATGATAAGCAATCAACATAGTGCCAAACTCTTTGTCGCCTCCCTGCCCTTTGACCGGCGGCTGTACCGGCAGGACATCGCCTGCTCGGTGGCCCACGTGCGTATGCTGGCCCGCCAGGGCATCATCACGGACAAGGAGGCCGAGCTTATCGTCATGGGCCTGGGCGCCATCCGGGAGGAGCTGGACAAGGGGACCTTCCCCTTCCGGCCCGAGATGGAGGACATCCACATGGCCATCGAGGCCCGCCTCACCGAGCGCCTGGGCCCGGTGGCGGGCAAGCTCCATACCGGACGCTCCCGCAACGACCTGGTGGCCACTGACACCCGCCTCTACGTCAAGGATGCGGCTACCCAGACGGTAACGGCCATCCATGATCTCCAGAGCGCCCTGCTGGACGTGGCGCAGGCCAACCTGGACGTGGCCATCCCGGGCTATACCCACCTCCAGAGGGCGCAGCCCGTGCTCTTTGCCCACCACATGCTGGCCTACTTCGAGATGCTCCACCGCGACTGCGCCCGCTTCCGCGCGGCCGGCGCGGAGGCCGATGTCATGCCCCTGGGCAGCGGCGCCCTGGCCGGGGTGACCTACCCCCTGGATAGGGAGTTCCTGGCCCAGGAGCTGGGGTTCTCGCGCATCTCGGACAACAGCCTGGATGCCGTCTCCGACCGAGACTTCCTCGTTTCCTACCTGGCGGCGGCGGCCACCTGCATGATGCACCTGTCGCGGCTGTCCGAGGAGCTGGTGCTGTGGTCCTCCGCCGAGTTCGCGTTTATCTCCCTGGGCGAGGAGTACACCACCGGCTCCTCCATCATGCCCCAGAAGCGCAACCCCGACATGGCCGAGCTGGCCCGGGGCAAGACGGGCCGGGTCTACGGCCATCTGATGGGCCTGCTTGCCACGATGAAGGGCCTGCCCCTGGCCTATAACCGGGACATGCAGGAGGACAAGGAGGGCGTGTTCGACACCGTGGACACGCTCCAGGCCACGCTGGGGGTGTTCTCGGGCATGGTGCGCAGCATCAGGGTGAATCGAGAGGCTACCGCCCGGGCGGCCGCGGACAGCATGCTGCTGGCCACGGACGTTGCCGACTACCTGGTGGGCAAGGGCCTGCCCTTCCGCCAGGCCCACGGGGTGGTGGCGCAGGTCGTGCGCCACGCCCAATCGCAGGGCAAGGCCCTGAACGAGCTGAGCGTCGAGGAGCTACAGCGCTTCTCCACCCTGTTCGCGCCGGACGTGACCACCATCACCCTGGAGGCGGCGCTGGCCGCCCGCCGGGGCCACGGGGGGACCGCCCCCCGCCGCGTGCGCGAGGCCCTGGCGGAGGCGCGGAAGCGGCTGGAGGCGTGCCGTGGCTAGTGTAGCCCTCACCCTCGCCCTCTCCCAGAGGGAGAGGGAAACACCTCCTCTCTCCCCTGGCGGGAGAAAGTCGTAGCGGGCGGAGATCAACTCTTGAAGGAGACGCCAAATGGATTTGCCCAACGGGACACCAAGTGGAATCCACAAGAGCTCAAGACATTCAAAGATCATTGGAGACCTTGGCGAGAGATTGATATGTAACTGGTTGTCTCGGTCAGGGTTCGAAGTAGCCATTCTTGACCATACGGGTCTCGACATAATCGCCGCCAAGGATAATAGACGGCTCGGCATCACGGTGAAGTCGCGGACGAGGAGCCGAAACCCAAACGAAGAGGTGACGGTTTTCAAGAAGGACGACGCAAAGAAGCTGCGGGATGCCTGCACTGCCTTTAACTGCGAGCCGTGGGTAGGCATCTACGTGGAGACTCAAGTAGAGACTCAAGACGGCGGCGATGTGTATCTTACCAGCGTGCGTAACTATGAGTCCAAGTACCTAGTGCGGGAAAACAAGCAGGGCGACTGGAAGATGACGGCCCGTGCGAAACTAGAATACGGCAAGGACCCTGATGTCATGCACATTGCGATACAATTTGATGTTCAGCACTGGTTTGCCCAGAGTGCACTATTGTAGCGGCAGGACTCCGTGCTCGCCTCTGGTTCGACAGGCTCACCACGAGCGGGCCTATCCGCAGTTGGTAGCGGCGGGACTCCGTGCCCACCCCGCGCCCCGGGGGGAGGCTGGCAAACAACAAGCACTGCTAACGGCCGACCTCACCCTCACCTTAATCCTCTCCCGTCGCGGGAGAGGGGAGAGCCTGCACCAGCCGCCCAACGCAATATCGGAGTGAATGCTGTGACCAAGCCTGAAGTGAAACTGGCCCCCTCCGTCCTCTCGGCGGACTTTAGCCGGCTGGGGGAGGCGGTGCGCGAGGCCACCGAGGCCGGGGCCGACTATATCCACATTGACATCATGGACGGGCACTTCGTGCCCAACCTGACGGTCGGCCCGCCCATGGTGGCCGCCCTGCGCCCCTGGACCAAGCTGCCCTTTGACGTGCACCTCATGATGTCGGAGCCGGACCGCTACCTGGAGGCCTTCGCCAGGGCGGGCTCGAACATCATCACCGTCCACGCCGAGGCCTGCGTCCACCTGCACCGCAGCGTCCAGGCCATCAAAGCCCTGGGAGCCAGGGCTGGCGTGGCCATCAATCCAGCGAGTCCTCTGTCCCTCATCGAGGAGGTGCTGGCCGAGGCCGACCTGGTGCTCCTGATGAGCGTCAACCCGGGCTTTGGCGGGCAGAGTTTCATCCCTGCCTCTCTGGACAAGATCACCCGGCTGCGCCGGATGCTGGACGAGTCCCGATGTCTCGGGACCGAGCTGGAGGTGGACGGCGGCATCAACGCCGAGCTGGCCTCGGCGGTGGTCAAGCACGGCGCCCGGGTGCTGGTGGCGGGCAACGCCGTGTTCCACAAGGGGGAGAGCGTAGCCCAGGCTGTAGCCCGGCTGCGGGCCAGCCTGGACAAAGCATGAGCCCCCTAGAGAAGACAGACGTAGGGGCGACCCGTTCGGCAAGCTCAGGGCAGGCCCGGCGGGTCGCCCCTACGGGCCGGGGCAGGCTCTGGCTGGCGCTCATGCCCTGGGTGATACTGGCCGCAGCCTTTGTGCTTCGGGCCATGGAATCGGGCATCCGGGGCAACTTCGGCCTGTTCTTCCACCCCCTGGACCAGGAGTTCGGTTGGAGCCGCGGCTCCGTCTCCCTGGCCATGTCCATCGGGATGATCACCTGGGCGCTGGTACTTCCTTTTGGGGGGCGCCTGTGCGACCGCTACGGTCCGCGCCGGGTGATGGCTGGTGGCATCGTCCTGGCCGTGGTCGCCCTGATAGGGGCGAGCACGGCCAGTCGGCTGTGGCACCTCTACTTCTGGTGGGGCATTGTGGACGGTGTGGCCTGGGGATTGGGGGCGACGGTAGGCTCGGTGACTCTTCTGGCCCGCTGGTTCACTCGCAACCGGGGCCTGGCCATGAGCATCTCCATCTCGGGCGTTTCGGCAGGCTCCATGGTCCTGGTGCCCATCGGGGCAGCCCTGCTGACCATGACAGATTGGCGGGGTGTGTTCCGCGCCCTCGCCCTGATGATCGTCCTGGTCACTGTGCCGGTCCTTCTCTTCGTGGTGCGGGACAGGCCCCCGGCACAGGCCCGGCAGGAGGACCCTGGCGGACGCATCCATGCCCAAGGCGAGCGAGTTTCGCTGCGCCAGGCTTTTGGCAGGGGGCCCTACCGGCTCATAGCCCTGGTCTACGTCGCCTGTGGGGTGGTGGGAATGGCGCTGCCGGTGCACCTCATCCCGTACGCCATTGACAGGGGCCTGTCGCCCCTGGCGGCCGCCCGGGCCATGAGCGTGTTCAGCGCCATGTCCATTGCCGGCGTGGTAGCCTTCGGCGCCCTTTCCGACCGGATCGGACGGAAGCACTTACTGGCTCTGGGGTATGTCTTCCGGCTGGTGGGGATTCTGATCCTGGTGGCAGCGCGGGGGGAAGCAATGCTGCTGGCAGGCGCCCTGTTCCTGGGAATAGGGTTCAACACGCCGGGTGGCCTGATACCAGCCCTGGTGGCCGATGTTTACGGCGCGGTGTCGGTGGGGCTACTCACGGGTACCCTGTCCACCATGCACCAGATCGCTGGAGCGCTGGGGGTGTGGTCAGCGGGTTATCTGTTCGATGCCACGGGCAGCTACGCTTTGCCCTTCCTGGCTATGGCTGCACTGAGCGTGGTCTCCGGCGCCGGCGCCCTGTTCATCCAGGAGAAAGCAAAGGCTAGCGTGCCAGTAGCAGCAAGCGGAGGTGCGAGTCGATGATTCGTCCTGGTGTTGACAAAACGTAGGGGCGTATTGCGATACGCCCCTACGTCGTGGGCAACGAACGTTAGGCGCGGACCTTGGTCTGCGTCCGCAGGCAGCGGGTGCAAACGTAAAGACGCCGCACCACACCACCCGTCGTCACCCGGCGTCGCTGGATATTGGGCATCCACATGCGGTTGGTCCGGCGCTTGGAATGGCTTACGTTATGCCCCCAGTCCGGGGCCTTGCCGCAGATCTCGCACTTGGCCAAGGCTTACTCCATCCTTGAAAAATCCAGATTTATAGCATAACATATTCTAAGTCTTTTTTCACAAGGTCAGGTTAGTTCGTGATCACGAGTGTAGCTTCCTAGGCTCAGCCGTTGGGTGAATAGGTGGCGCTTCCCCGTCATTGCGAGGAGCGTAGCGACGAAGCAACCCACGAACGGTGGCCGCGGTCCCGACAAGTCGGGACTTCGCTGCCCCTTCGCTCCGCTCAGGGCTTCGGCTCGCAATGACGGAAGGTAATACTCAATGCGCCTTTTTCTTGAGCGGCCCCCGGAGGACATCCATCGTGCAAGTGGGCACCTATCCCCGAGTGATCAGCGGCGATGGCGCCACCCTGAGAGGCATGTTTACTCTGGCCACAACATGCCTGGAGAGGAACGCGGCCGCCGTAAATGCCCTCAACGTCTTCCCTGTCCCCGATGGGGACACGGGGACCAACATGCTGCTCACCATGCGCAGTGCCCTGGAAGAGGCTTGCCGCTGCCCTGAGAACGGCGCCGGCGCAGTGCTCCAGGCCATGGGCAAGGGGGCGATGATGGGCGCCCGGGGCAACAGCGGGGTTATCCTGGCGCAGTTCCTGCGCGGCCTGGCGTCCCGGCTGGAGAAGCTGGACTGCGTCACGGGCGCTGACCTGGCGGCTGGGCTCGTAGAGGGGACCACGTGGGCATACAAGGGCGTGAGTCACCCTACCGAGGGCACCATACTTACCGTGGTCCGCGAGGCGGCCACTGCCGCCCAGAGCGAGGCATCGCGGGGCGGCCACGATCTGACCGCCGTCCTGGCTGCGGCCACCCAGGCCGCCCTGGAGACGGTGAGACGCACCCCCGCCATGCTGCCTGTGCTCCGGGAGGCGGGTGTAGTGGACGCCGGGGGGCAGGGCCTGTTCGTGCTCTTGGACGGCGCGCTGCATTACCTCATGGGCGAGCGGGAGGCCCGGGACCATGGCGGCCTGGGGGCGGTGGACAGCCACTGGCTGGAGTCGCTGGCAGCCAATCCGGAAGACGGCTTCGGGTATTGCACCGAGTTCGTGCTCCGGCCTCGGGGGGAAGCCCAGGCGAGTGCCATCCAGGACCGGTTGGTGCAGATGGGCCAGTCGGTGCTGGTCGTGGGTGACCCTGACCTGGTGCGAGTCCATGTGCACACAGCGGATCCGGGGGCGGTATTGACCTATGCCGTGTCCCTGGGTAGCCTGACCCAGGTGAAAATCCAGAACATGGACGAGCAACACCAGGACTTCCTGGCCGCCAGGCCGGCGCCCCAGGGACGGCGCCTGGTCGCGGTAGCCGTGGGCGATGGGCTGACGGAGATCTTCCGCGGCCTGGGAGCGACGGTGGTGACCGGGGGCCAGACCATGAACCCCAGCGTCCAGGAGCTGCTTCAGGCGGTGCAGAGCGCGCCCGCCACCGAGATGGTGCTGTTGCCCAATAACCCGAACATCTTGCAGGCGGCCAACCAGGTGCCTGGCTTGAGCCAGAAAGAGGTGGTGGTAGTGCCCACGGTAAGTATCGCGGAGGGCGTGGCGGCGGCCATCGCCTTCGACCCCGAGGCCACCCTGGAAGCCAACGTTGAGGCCATGGAAGCGGCCCGGCGCGGCGTCCACAGCGGTGAAGTGACCCGGGCCACTCGCTCGGTCACCATTGGCGGGATCAGGGCCAGGGCTGGCCAGGTGATCGGACTGCTCAACGGGGAGATGGTGGTGGCTGGCGATGACTCCGCCGAGGTGGTCTGTCACCTCCTGGCGCGCATAGGCGGAGGCCCTGGCGGCTTGATCACGCTCTACTACGGGGAGGGGATAGCTCGAGAACAGGCGGATGCGGTGGCCGTCGAAGTCCGCCAGCGCTTCCCCGAGCAAGAGGTGGAGTTGCACCTGGGCGGACAGCCCTACTACGAGTACCTGGTATCGGTGGAGTAGCCATGACAGTGCAGGTAGTCACCGACAGCACTTCAGACCTCCCGCCAGCGCTGGCCCGGGAGCTGGGCATCCAGGTTGTCCCGTTGCAGGTGCACTTCGGCGGAGAGACCTATCGGGACGGTGTGGACATCCAGCCAGCCGAGTTCTTCCAGAAGCTGCGGGGTAGCCCGGTACTGCCTACCACCTCCCAGCCCTCGGCCGGCGACTTCCTGGAGACCTACCGCAAGATCACGGCCACCGGCGCCGACATACTTTCCATACACATATCCAGCAAGCTCAGCGGCACACATAACTCGGCGATGCTGGCCAAGCAGGAGCTTGGCGGCCGCATTGAGGTGCTCGATTCCCAACAGGCCAGCTTCGCCCTGGGGCTAATCGCGGTGGCCGCCGCCCGGGCGGCCAGGGCAGGCGCCAGCCTGGAAGAAGCGACCCGGGTGGCCAGGCAGGCTATGCCGCGCACCTATTTCTTTGGCCTTGTGGACACGCTGGAGTACCTGCAAAAGGGCGGGCGCATCGGCAAGGCCCAGGCCCTCTTGGGCGGCCTGCTGAAGGTCAAGCCCATCCTCACCATCCGGGAGGGCGAGGCCCACGATCTGGCCCGCGTTCGTACCCGAGCCAAGGCCATTGACCGCATGGTGGAGATCGTGGCCAGCTTGCGCCCCGTGGTCGAGTTGGCCGTTGTCCACAGCTCCCCTGAGGATGAGGTGGCGGCACTTACCGACCGGGTCAAGCAGTTCTCGCCCGGAAAGGTGGTCCAGCGCACCATGTTCGGGCCGGTCATTGGCACCTACATCGGTCCTGGCGGGTTGGGGGTGGTGCTTCAGGTGGCGGAGAAATGAATGGGCCAGTTCCCCCCGAGATCGGGGCCCTGCGCCGTATTCTTGCCTTAGAGCAGGAGAGGGGTTACGGCGACAGGGTGGTGATCGGAGGCCTTGACCGCTACTTGCGTCGCCTGTCCCAGAGCGGTGTACTACCCCCTGGTCTACCGTTGCCACCCTCGCCGGGCTATGCTTTCGCAGACCCGCCGTTGCGCCAGAAGTGGGTGGAGAGCGTGCTGTCCCAACTGTCGGACGGGGGAGGGCAGGCCCCATTGCACACTGGTCGAGAACCGTCGGCTCCGACGTTGCTCACCCTCGATTCGCCTGTATTGGCGCTACCTGGCTTCGGCCCAGGCCTGGCCTACAAGCTGAGCCGACTTGGCGTGAGTACTATCAAGGACGCGCTGTACTTCTTCCCCCATCGCCATGTGGATTACAGTTGCCGGGTGCCGGTGGCCGAGCTACGGGTGAACGAAGAGCAGACGGTGGTGGTTACTGTCTGGCAGGCCCAAGAGAAACTGTTGGGCAGCCGGCGAAGCACGGAGGCCCAGGTGGCCGATGAGACGGGGAGCTTGCGAGTGGTCTGGTTCAACCAGCCCTATCTCGCCCGGCGCCTGCTCCCCAACACCAGGCTGGCACTTAGCGGGCGTGTTGGGCTGTTCCAGAGCCGTCCTGTGATGGACAACCCGGAGTATGAACTGCTGGGCCGCAATGGCGGGTCAGCGTTGCACAACGGCGCGGCGCCCGGTGCTGGGATCGAAGAGACCTTGCACACGGGCAGGCTGGTGCCCATCTATCCGCTGACCGAAGGGCTGAGCTCGCGGCAGTTACGGCGGTTGATGAAGCAGGTAGTGGACGCCTGGGCACCTCGCCTCCCCGAGTTCCTCCCAGCGGAGGTGCGGCGTCGCAACCACCTGCCAGTGTTGGGGGAAGCCGTCCGGCAAGCGCATTTCCCCGATAACGAGGAAGCGGACGGGGCGGCCCGTCGCCGCCTCGCCTTCGACGAGCTTTTCCTGCTCCAACTCGGCGTGCTGGCCCGGCGCAGCCGCTGGCAGAGCGACTCGGGCGCGCCGCCCCTGTCCATCACCCCTCCTGTCCTGGGCGCCCTCCTCGCCTCCCTGCCCTTCTCCCTCACTGGCGCCCAGCGGCGCGCCCTGGATCAGGTACTGGCCGACGCGGCCCAGCCCAGGCCCATGGCCCGCTTGCTTCAGGGCGAGGTGGGCAGCGGCAAGACGGTGGTGGCCGCCCTGGCCCTGCTGATGGCCGCCCTCAGCGGCTATCAGAGCGCCTTCATGGTGCCCACCGAGCTCCTGGCCGAGCAGCACTTCCGCAGCGTATCTGCGCTGTTCCAGGGGCTCAAGCTTCCCCGTTCCGTGCGAGCACCTTCCGTCGGCCTGCTTACGGGCAGCCTGAAGGCATCCCAGAAGGAAGCTGTCCGAGACAGTCTGGGGCAAGGGAAGCTCGACATCGTTATCGGCACGCAAGCGCTGATCCAGGACGTTGTGGAGATCCCCCGGTTGGGGCTGGTAGTGGTGGACGAGCAGCACCGGTTTGGTGTCAGGCAGCGGGCGTCTCTCCGGGGCAAAGCTGGTGAGTCGGCGCACCTCCTGGTGATGACGGCCACGCCCATCCCTCGCTCCCTGGCGCTTACCCTGTACGGCGACCTGGACCTATCGGTGATAGATGAGCTGCCGCCCGGGCGGCAAGAGATCGCCACGCGGGCGCTGGAGCCTGCGCACCGCGACGAGGCCTACGACTTCATCCGCGAGCAGGTGGCCCAGGGCAGGCAGGCGTTCATCATCTGTCCACTTGTCGAGGAGTCGGACGCGGTGCAGGCCAAGGCCGCGGTGGCCGAATACCAGCGCCTGGCCCGGGAGGTCTTCCCGGAGCTGCGCCTGGGCCTGGTGCACGGCCAAATGCCCCTCCGTGACCGGGACGACGTCATGCGCCAGTTCCGGGATGGCCGTCTGGCGGCGTTAGTGGCCACCCCGGTAATTGAGGTGGGGATAGACATACCCAACGCCACGGTGATGCTCATAGAGGGCGCTGACCGCTTCGGCCTGGCCCAGCTCCACCAGTTCCGGGGCCGGGTGGGCCGCGGGCCGCATGCCAGTTGCTGCTTGCTGCTAGCGGAGGACCCCTCGCCCGAGGCCAGCCAGCGTCTGCGCCTGGTCGAGGCCAATCGAAATGGCTTCCTGCTGGCCGAGGAGGACCTGCGCCTGCGAGGCCCCGGGGACTTCTTCGGCACGCGGCAGAGCGGACTGCCCGAGCTGCGCCTGGCCCGCCTCTCCGACACAGCCCTGCTGGAGCTGGCCCGTGCGGAGGCCCAACGCCTGTTCGAGGTGGACCCCGAGCTGTCACTGCCCGACCATGCAGCGCTCGCCCAGGCGGTGGCCCGCGCCTGGCGGGGTGCCCCGGGCCAAACCGCGGTGGCGGAGGCGTAAGCGAGGTGGATAGCGATGTTGACTAGGCTGGAACTGGAGAACTTCAAGTGCTTTGAGAAAGTGGCACTGGAGCCTGGCCTCATTACCGTCTCCATTGGTCCCAACGGCAGCGGGAAGTCCAGCGTTTTTCAGGCTTTGATGCTGCTGAAGCAGTCTCTAGGCCGGGGGGCTTTGGTGCCTGCTGGCCGGTACGTGGACTTGGGGGAGTTCGGCGATTTGGTGCACGGGCATGATAAGAGGGAAGCGGTGGCTATTAGGTTTGTAGCCCGGCGCGACGTTGTTGTTCCTCCTTCTATGTTTGACAAGCCAAGGCTCCAAGGGATAATCAATTACGGAGTCGCGCTGAAGGAAGGCAACGTTTGGAAGGTTGATGCTTCTGCTGATCTTGACGGGTTGCAGCTCTCGCCCGGCAAGCACAGGATGCGCCGGGTGAACTATGAGTTGACTACGAGAACCGCAATAGGCCACCCATTTCTGATTCAATTGGGGGCCATCGAAGAAGACGCCCGGCGAAGCCAACTGGAGTCCGAGGCAGCGCGCCACACGCGGGACACCTTGCCCAGCCTTATCGAACAGGTCTCTGGGGAATACGAACGGACGATCTCCGGATTCCACCTCGTACCAGCCATGCGGGGCCTCGACAAGCCGACTTACATGTTGGGGCGCGAAGAGGCAGGCGATTTCATAAGCGGCGAAGGATACGACAAGCAGACCGAGAAATTGACTTCGACTTTCGCGTACAGACGGGAGTACTTGGAAGACAAGATTGCGGCCTGGTTTCAGCGTATAACGGGAATACGCATCCTGGTTAGCATTAGGCCGGCCCACGAGGTCCGCATCATGGCTGAGGCCAAAGGTGTGAGAGTGAACATAGTGAACGAGGGCTTTGGGTCCAACCAACTTGTCCACCTGTTGGGACAGTTGGCGCTGGCGCCTGAGCACTCATTGATATGCGTCGAGGAACCCGAGATACACCTACACCCCAGGGCTCAAGCCAAGCTGGTGCAGTTGCTTTTGGAAGTTGCGAGGGAGGAATCCAAACAGATATGGCTCAGCACCCACAGCGAGCATGTGTTGCTGGCTCTTCTGACAGCCGTGGCAGGCGGGACCCTGAAGCCTGGCGACCTGGCCATCTACTATTTCGAGAAGGAGAAGGGCGCGTCCAACGCTTCAAAGCTCAAAGTGGATGACAAGGGTCGCGTCGAGGGCGGTCTGCGTGGGTTCTTCGAGGCGGAGGTGGAGCAACTGGACGCATACATGAAGGCGCTGTTTAGCTAAGAATGAAATACACCTTCGTCTTCGACGAAAACGTGATGATCTTCGCCCAAAAGAGGGAAGACGCTTCCGGGGACCCTGACGACACGTGCTTTCAGGTCGTTACACAGGCCATTGGCAATTGCCACTGTTTGGCAATATCGTCGAAGGTGTGGAAACTTTACTATGCGCAGCTTAACGCCCTGGGGCGCGATTCTCTCTTGGAGCCGAGGGTGCTGGCCCTTTTGGCTCATGCAGCGGTCAACCCGCAAAAAGTGCAACCCGTTAACGATGTGCCAGACCTCGAAGGGGAAGAGGTGCTGTCCATCAGAGATGAGAACGACCTTCATTTTGTCAGGCTGGCCGTGGCCGCCCGGGCCATACTAGTTACAAACGACTCTGGACTGATTGACCTTGACACCTGTGGAAAGATGGGTGAATACGGAAGCCGCATTGTTCGTCCCCAGAAAGCACTGAGTTGGGCTTCGCAGGTGGACCCGTAGATGGTCCGCGACCGTGTTGCCGAACTCGTCCGCCAGGCTGTGGCTCAGGCCCAGCGCCAGGGCCTATTGCCCGAAGCGACGCTACCCGAGCCGCTGGTGGAACGGCCGCAGAAGCCGGAACACGGTGACTACGCCACCAGCCTACCCCTGAAGCTGGCCCGGGGCGCCGGAATCGCGCCCTACGAGATTGCCCGCCGGCTGGCCGGCCTCATCCCGCCTGCCGAGGAGCTGGACAAGGTGGTGGCTGCGCCCCCGGGCTTCGTCAACTTCGTGCTGAGCCAGGCCTGGCTCCAACGCCAGGTGGATGCCATCCTGGCTACCGGGCAGGCCTTCGGCAGCCTGGACCTGGGGCATGGCCAGCGCATCCAGATCGAGTTTGTCAGCGTCAACCCCACCGGGCCTCTGCACGTGGGCCACGGCCGGGGAGCAGTGCTGGGCAGCACCCTGGCTCGGCTGCTGCCTGCGGCCGGGTACAAGGTCGAGACGGAGTACTACATCAACGACGCCGGAGCCCAAATGACGGCGTTCTACCGCTCGCTGTATGCCCGCTACCTACAGGCCCTGGGCCAGCCCGCCGAGATGCCCGCTGAAGGCTATGTGGGCGCCTATATGGTTGACCTGGGCCGGGAAATGGCCCTCAAGTATCCCGACCTGTCGGGACTCGCCCGTGCGCCTGAAGAACAGGTGCTGGAGTCGTTGGGCCGGCTGGGCGTGGAGCGCATGCTCGGTCAAATCAGGGAAGACCTCAAGCTCATCGGTGTGGAGTTCGACAACTGGTTCAGCGAGCGCTCTCTGTTCGAGAAGGGCCAGTACGAGCGGGCCATGGCCCTCCTCCGGGAAAGCGGCTACCTCAAAGAGATGGAGGGCGCCCTGTGGTTCGTGTCCACGGCCCTGGGCGAGGACAAGGACAATGTGGTGGTACGCTCCACGGGTGTGCCCACCTACTTCGCCACCGACATAGCCTACCACTACAACAAGTTCGTGGAGCGCGGCTATGGCCAGGTGATCAACGTCTGGGGCGCCGACCACCTGGGCCACGTACCTCGCATGAAAGCCGCGGTATCGGCCCTGGGCATTGACCCCGAGCGGCTGCGGGTGATTGTCTCCCAGTTGGTTACCCTCAGGCGCGGAGAGGAGGTGGTCAGGGTCTCCAAGCGGACTGGAGACATTATCACGTTGCGCGACGTGGTGGACGAGGTGGGCGCCGACCCGTGCCGCTTCTTTTTCCTGTCCCGCTCGGCGGATAGCCAGATGGACTTCGACCTGGAGCTGGCCAAGCGCCAGTCGCCGGAGAACCCGGTGTACTACGTGCAGTACGCCCACGCCCGCCTCTCGGGCATACTGCGCAATGCCCAGGAGCGGGGCATGGACTACTCGGCCGGAGACGTCGCTCTGTTGGTGCAGCCCGAGGAGATGGCGCTGGTACGCCAGATGCTCCTCCTCCCGGAAGTCATCGAGCTGGCAACCCGGAACCTGGAGCCCCACCACCTGCCCCACTACGCCATGGAGCTGGCCACCGCCTTCCACACTTTCTACGACCGGCACCGGGTGATCACCGAGGACCAGCCCCTCACCAAGGCGCGGCTCAAGCTGGTGGCGGCCTCCCGAGTGGCGCTGGCCCGTACCCTCGGCCTCATGGGCATGGCCGCGCCGGAACGAATGTAGTCTCAGACGGCATGCCCTCTTTCCCCAACGACCTGGTCTCCACCTTCGTCCCTCTGTTCATTGCCATTGATGCCCTGGGCACCGTCCCCCTGGTGCTGGCTATGACCCACGACTTCGACCGTTCCGAGCGGCTGAAGGTGGTGAACATTGCCATGCTCACGGCGCTGGCCGTGGGGCTGGGCTTCCTGTTCGTGGGGCGTGGGGTCCTCCGCCTGATGGGCATACAGGTGGCCCACTTCGCCATCGCCGGGGGGCTCATCCTGTTGATACTGGCCATACGGGACATCACTACCGGCAAACTCATGGACGTGCCCACCAAGGAGGAGCTTATCGGCGTCGTCCCCATCGGCACGCCCCTGACTGTAGGGCCGGCCACTATAACCACGCTGTTGCTGCTCAGCGATAGCTACAGCTACACAGTACTCTTGCTCGCCTTTGCCCTCAATCTTGGCGTGGCCTGGTTCGCCTTCCGCCAGAGCAGTGCTATCGTCCGGGTGCTGGGCCAGGGCGGGTTAAAGGCCATGTCCAAGGTGGCGAGCTTGCTGCTGGCAGCCATCGCCGTGCGCATGGTGTTCCAGGCGCTGCCCCAGGTGTTTCCGCGATGACGCGGCCGGGCGACCTCACCCTCTGGCTCCCTCTCCTTGGCCAAGGAGAGGGAGCATCAGGATTGGGGGACACCCCCAAAACCCCCTATTGGTTGTCCTGTGGGCCACCCCCGGCGGGGCTGTTGTGTGCCTGAAGCCTGAAGTCTGTTGAAGGTTGATGTGGGCGGGTGCCAGCTCTATTACGAGACGAGCGGCTCGGGGCTGCCGCTGCTGCTCATCCATGGTCTGGGCAGCGACCACACTACCTGGGCAGAGATCGGCCCGTTGCTGGCGCGCCATTTCCAGCTCATTGCGCCCGACCTGCGCGGCTTTGGCTTTTCAGACCGGCCGAAGGGAGAATACACACCGGAGGTGTGGGCCTCGGACCTGGCCCGCCTGCTCCAGGCATTGAACATTCCCAGCGCCTTTGTCCTGGGCCACTCCATGGGCGGCATTGTCGCCCTGAGGCTGGCCCTGGACTTCCCCGACGGGGTGCGGGCCCTGGTCATCTCAGACTCTTCCTCCGAGTGCAACCAGAGGGCCAGGGACCTGTGGCTCGAGGTAGCGGCCCTGGTGGAGAGCGAAGGTGTGGCGGCGCTGACCAAGACCGTGGAGTCGCGATTCTCCCCGGAGTACGTGGCCCAGCACCCGGAGGCGGTGGCCCGGGCCAATCCCGACTCGTCGGGACTGAGCAGCGATCCAGTAGTCTACGCCGCCGCCTGCCGCTCCGTGGCGGACCTCTACGAGCGCCCGTTGACGCCCTTGCTGGGCGGCATCCACTGCCCCACTCTGGTCCTGGCTGGGGAGCAGGACAGCGTGACGCCCCCCGAGGCAGCTCTAATTATTCAGCGCCACATCCCCGACGCTGTGCTCATTGTGTTCCCCGGACGGGGCCATTCGCTGTACCACGAGGCGCCCGCCGAATACCCGGAGGCTGTTGTCGCCTTTCTACTGGCACACGCTATGTAGGTGGCGGGGCGAGGTCCCCGCTTTCCCTACATGCTTTGTACCTCACCCCGCCATTAGGGCGTAGGGGCAGGTTTGAAACCTGCCCCTACGGAAGCACCGTGAACGGGGCGATCATGCCCGCGTCCAGGTGATCGTTGACGTGGCAGTGAAATAGCCAGGTACCCGGGCTATCCGGCGCCATGTCAAGCACCTTCATGGTCATGGGCAGCAGGTCAACCATGTCGGTGCGCATGTGGTTCCAGAGCAAGGTATTGCCGTGCCAGTGCGGCGTGTGCAGGTCAACCTCTGTCCCCATGCCGATGACATACCAGCGCACCCGTTTGCCCAGCTTCAGGTCCAGGCCGGTCAGGTTGCCGTAGCCATAGCCATTGATGACGTGCATCAGGTTGCTCTCGACAAACTCGGCATCCCGACTTATGGGCAGGAACAAGATACTGAAACCATATGTGGAGGCCGCCCGCCAGGAAACGCCATGTGCCGCCAGCGGCTACCATCCTCCAACCGTAGAAAAGGCGCCCTGATGAGGGCGGCTGCTGGCCCGACCTCATTGCTGTCCCACCATTGGCCCTGGCCGGCGCAGCGTCCAGAAAGTGACGGCGGAGAGGGCAAAGCCCACCAGCGACACCTGGAGCGCCAGGGTGTAGCTCTGAGTGCTGTCAAATACCTTGCCAAAGAAAACGGGGCCGAGCACGGGCCCGATGGACCAGAACATCGTTATCAGCCCCCGTATGGTGGCGAAGCGGTGGCGGCCGAAGAACTCGCCTACGGTGGCCCAGGTCACCGGGAATAGCGCCTCCACCGGGGCAAAGAAGGGCAAGAACAGCCATATCATGCCTGGTCCTGCGTAGAGGAGGACGAGTATGGCCACCACCCCCGAGACCATGCCCAGGGCGAGCACCTTTTGCTTGGGGAAGCGGTCGGCCAGCCAGCCCATGGTGAGGTGAACGCCAATGCCTACCAGAGCTAAGGCGGCCAGGTAGAGGGACGCCGCCGTGGTCTCCGGTATTCCTTTCCATACCAGGATAGGGACGAAATGGATGGCGACGCCGTTGAAGCCGAACAGGCGGAGGACACTCGCACCTATCAGCACCCAGAAAGCGACGCTGCGGAGGGCATCCTTCACGGAGGCATCGTCGCCTACGGCGGGTTCCCTGGGCCCGGCGCCGGTCCCGGCCTCGCCGTAGCCCAGCGGGACAAGGCCCAAATTCTCGGGCTTGTTGCGGACGCCCCAGGCAATTGGCAGGCCCACCGCCAGAAACACCACACCCGCCAGGGCTGCCGCATTCCGCCAGCCGAGGTTGAAGACCGCCAGCGATAACAAAGGGGTGATGAGCATCCCCCCAACGGAAACGAAGGAACTGATAACCGCCATAGCCACCGCTCGGCGGCGGATGAACCAGTTGTTGGCCAGGGCCATCAGCCCATGCTGGAAGCCGGCGCTCACGCCGACACTGACCAGGAGAATATACACCAGGAGGACGCTGGGGAAGTTCCAGGCTCGGGAGAGCACCAGGTAGCCCATCCCGGTCATAGCGCAACCGGCAAGGACCACCGCACGGGGCCCCAGCCGGTCAATCAAATGCCCGGCCACCGGTCCCTCGAAGGCCCCTTCCACCTTTGACAGGGAGAAGATCAGGGAGGTGGCCGTGCGACTGAGACCCAGGTCCCTGGTAATGGGCAAGAAAAAGATGCTGAACCCGTAGATGTGAAGCCCACCGGAGATGGAGCGCAGTATGGCTGCCCGGGCGATAACATACCAGCCGTAGAAGACGCGGCTACCCGCTGCAGGCAGCCTCTGCGGGAGCCTCATGGCTGGCGTGGGGATGGATCCGGGCGGCGCAGCAGAAGGAACACGGCGGCCGAAAGGAAGAGACACACGCTGAACACCTGAAGGACCAGCCGGTAGCTCTGCGTAGTGTCGAACACTCTACCGGCGAACACCGGTGCACTGATAGGCCCCACCATCATCAACGTGATCATGAATCCCCGTAGCGTGGCAAAGTGGCGGCGCCCGAAGAAGTCGCCCACGGTGGCCCAGGTTATGGGGAACAGGGCCTCCACGGGGACAAACAGGGGCGGAAACAGCCACACCATGCCCGGCTCGGCGTAGAGCAGGATGACCAGCGCCACCGCCCCAGAGGCCGTGCCCAGGGCCAGTATCCGCGGCTTGGACCAGCGGTCCGCCAGCCAGCCCAGTGACCAGTGGGCCACCACGCTTACCAGGGCCATGGGCACCACGTAGAGGGCCGCCGTTCTCTCCGCCAGGCCCTTCCACACCAGGATGGGCACGAAGTGCACCATGATGGCGCTGAACCCCGCCTGCCGCAGGATGCTGGCCACCACCAGGACCCAGAAAGCAGGGGTACGCATGGCCTGGCGCACCGAGTAATCCTGGTCCTGCCTCTGGGCGGGTGCGGCAGGCACGCCCCCGGTCCCCAATGCCCTGTCCCCAGTCCCCGATCCCCGGGCGGGCAAGGCAGGGACTGCCATTGCCGCAGGGCTCTCCCGCGCTGGCAAGCCGTCGGGCAGAAGTCCCATGCTCTCCGGGGTGTTGCGGGCCAACCGGGCCATGGGAAAGGCCACCGCCAGGAACGTCACGCCGATCAAGAAGGCCGCCCATCGCCATCCCACGGCGTATATCGTCACGGTCAGCACGGGGGTAAGCAAGGCGCCGCCAAGGGGGATGGCTGAGCTCATGACAGAGATGGCCGTAGCCCGATGGCGGACAAACCAGTTATTGGTCAGGGCCACGGTGGCATGTTGGAAGGCCGATCCGGAGCCAGGCGTGACTACCAGCACATAAGCCAGGAGGAGCGGGATGAAGCCCCAGGCCTGGGAGAAAAGGATGTAGCCGAAGCCGATGAGCAGGCTGCCCACCATCATAGCCAGCCGGGGGCCGAATCGGTCAATGAGGTAACCCACCGCCGGGGCCTCCAATGCCCCTTCGGCCCTGGCCAGAGAGAAAAGCAGAGAGGTTGCCGCGCGGGAAAGCTCCAGGTCCCGGCTTATGGGCAGAAAGAAGACACTGAAACCAAAGACGTGGAACCCCCCAGCCAGAAAGCGCAGGACGCCAGCCAGGGCTACCATGCGCCAGCCGAAGAAGAAGCGGCCCGGCACCAGCACTCTCTGGCCTGCGGTCACCGGCCGTCTCCGGTCTGTGGGCGACGTACCATGAAGAACGTTAACGAGGAGAGCACAAAACAAACGATGGTCACCTGGAGGGCCAGGTTGTAGCTCTGCGTGCTATCAAACACCATGCCGGCAAACACCGGCCCCGTTATCGGCCCTATGGCCCAGAACATAGTGATGAACCCCCGGATGGTGCCGAAGCGATGACGTCCGAAGAACTCCCCTACCGTGGCCCAGGTTACCGGGAACAGCGCCTCGACCGGGACGAAGAAAGGGAGCGCCAGCCAGACCAGGCCGGGGCTGCTGTAAAGCAGGATAGTCGCAGATACGACCCCGGAGGCCATGCCCAGGGCGAGCACCCGTGGCTTGGGCCAGCGGTCCGCCAGCCAGCCCATGAACAGGTGCGTCCCCATGCCCAGGAAGGCCAGGGCTGCCAGGTAGAGGGCAGCCGTGGTCGGCGAGATCCCCTTCCACACCAGTATGGGGATGAAATGCACCAGGATAGCATTGAAGCCAAAAAGCCGCAAGATGGAGGCCAGCACCAGCGTCCATAGCGCAGCGCTACGCAGTGCCGCCTTGACTGACGAGTCCGTTGACCCGGCGGGTTGCTGGGAGTGGGCGAGGACCTCCCCATAGCCGAGGGGACGCAGCCCTACACTCTCCGGCCGGCTGCGCAGCCCCCAGGCTGCGGGCAGCCCCACCGCCAGAAAAGCCACCCCCACAATGGCGGCCCCCCATTGCCAACCGAGGCCGTAGACGCCTCGTGACAAGAGGGGGGTGAGGAAGGCGCCGCCCAGGGCCACCGCTGAGCTGATCAAGGCCATGGCCAGGGCCCGGCGCCGGATGAACCAGTTGTTGGCCAGGGCCATGGCCCCGTGCTGAAAAGCGACGCTGGCGCCTACGGTTATGACCAGCACGTAGATGGCCGCGAACATGGCGAAGTTGGTGGATTGGGAAAGCAGCAGGTAGCCCAGCCCTGTCAGCAGGCAGCCCGCGATTATCACCACACGAGGTCCCAGCCGGTCTATGAGCTGCCCCGCGATGGGGCCTTCCACAGCCCCTTCAACTTTGGACAGGGAGAATACCAGGGACGTGGCGGCCCTGCTCAGGCCCAGGCTCTCACTTATGGGTAGAAAGAAGATGCTGAAGCCAAATATGTGCAGACCGCCCGACAGGGCGCGCAAGACCGCCGTTCTGGCCATCATGTGCCAGCCGTAGAACAGGCGGGCCCCGGGGACAGTTACAGTGGCTGGGGCAGCAGGGATGTGTCCGGCCGGGCGGGCATCTTGCCCGGAGCTAGGCAATGGCTAGCGTCCCTCCGCCAAGTAGGCGCGGGACAGGGTGTGGTAGTCCTCCACGGTGTGCTGGTTGCGAGCCAACTGTTCCTCGGTGACACGCCCTTTGATGGTGCCGGGCACGCCCACCACAAAGGAATAGGGCGGAATCTTGGTATCGGAAAGCACCACCGAGTTGGCGGCTACAATTGAGTAGTCACCTATCTCAGCAGTAGCTAACACGGTGGCGTTGTTCCCGATGAGCACGTGGTTGCCCACCCGCCGCGCCTCGCACACTACGCTGTGCCCCAGGGTCACCTCGTCCCCGATGTCCATGGGGTGGTTGCAGTGGACCACCGTGTTGTCCTGGATGTTGGTGTTGCGGCCAATGCGAATGAGACCACCATCGCCACGAATTATGGCACCGGGCCACACGCTGGAGCCTTCCCCAATCTCCACCTCACCGACCACATAGGCTGCTTCGCTGATGAAGGTCGTAGGCGCAATCATAGGCGCCTTACCTCGAAAACTCTGGAGCATAGTACCCCCTGAGAAAGAGTAGAACGGCGCAATTATAGCACAGGCGCGCAGCTTCGGCTGAAGCTGCTGGTTTGCCTGCCCACCACCGGTTTGATTTGTCTGCCGTCCTCACCTAGAATGCCCTTGTGACCACGAGGACACGCGGTCTCGTCGGGGTGGCCCTGGTACTGGGCCTGGTGGCCATAGCCGCCTTCCTGCGTATCTACCGGTTAGAGGACCTGCCTCCGGGCCTGCACGGGGACGAAGCCCATGCCGGCATCTTCGCTCAGCGGATACTCAAAGAGGGCTGGATAGGTCCGTACGCGAACTACGCCCTGGGCGGACCAGCGGGCATTCTCTATGCCATGGCCCCGGTGGTCAAACTCCTGGGCCCCACCGCCTTCGCTGTCCGGCTGACCACGGCGCTCCTGGGCACGGCGGCTGTCGCTCTGATATTCCTTCTGGCCCGGCAGATGTTCGGACAGCGAGCTGGGCTGATAGCCGCGGCCCTGCTGGCGTTCTCCTACTGGCACATCCACTTCAGCCGCATCGCCCACCCCGTGGTGTCTTTGCCCCTCATGGAGATAGCGGCTCTCTACTTTCTGTTCCTCGGTCTGCGGTCGGCTCGGTGGTGGGCCTTCCCCGTGGGCGGCGTGTTTCTGGGCCTGGGGCTCTACACTTATCACCCCTTCCCCCTGTTCCTGGCCACAGTTGTGCTGTTGATGCTATTCGTGCTCATCAGGGAGAAGCAGCGCTGGCGCTACCACCTGCCCCGGTTTGCTCTGTTCTTCGGGATGTCCCTGCTGGTGGTGGCGCCTTTCCTGAATATGCTGTTCAGCGACGGGCTGCCCAGCCGCTACCGCACCACCTCAGTCCTTCGCGACCCACAGTTCCAGCAAGCCGAGGGCCCGGTGGACAAAGCCTCAGTGCTGCTGCACAAGGCGGGCCGGACCGGCAAGTCTTTTTTCACCGCAGGCAAAATGGATGGTGTAGATGGGCTGGGGCAAAAGGGCCTGCTGGACCCGATCACCGGCGCGCTGTTCGTGGGGGGAGTGGCCCTGGCGCTGTGGCGGGTCCGGGACGAGCGCTACCTTGTTCTGCCGCTGGGGACCGGCGTCGGGCTGCTGGCGGGGATACTGTCCAGCTCGATGGAGGGCCAGTACCGGCGTATCATCGTGAGCCTGCCCTTCGTGGTGCTGGCGGCCGCAGCCTTCGCGGACTACCTGGTCATACAATGGGAACAGCTCTTACCCCGGTTGAAGAAGGTGGCGCCTGGCCTGGTACTGGCCGCGTCCTTGGCAGGGGTAGCCTACCTGAACGTCAACTACTATTTCCGGGTGTTTGCCCCCAGCCCTTCCCTCCGGTGGATTTTCGTAGAGGACCTCGTGCTGGCCTCGCGCTACTTGAAGGGGCTGGACCCTGACACCTACGTCTACTTCTACTCCGGGCGCTGGTCCTGGAACTACGAGACCCGGCGCTTCCTGCTACCCGACATGAAGGGACAGGACCGCTCGCGGGACTTCGCCACTTTGACCTTGGAACGGGACCGGGACGGTCCGGTCGCCTATTTGCTCTTGCCGCCATACCACGAGTTGCTGCCGCAGATCGAGTCCCGGTACCCGGGGGGCACGGTCCAGGAAACGCGCAATGGCACCGGGGGGGTGGCCTTTCAGGCCTACTACCTGGCGCCCGATGGGCGCCAGACGCGAGGCGAGCCGGCGGGCGGGCTGAACAACAACTAACGGCACTCCCGTAGGGCGCTAACGTCCTATGGCGCTGGCCGTCGCCGCGGGCGGCCGCGCGAGGCAGGGACGGGCGTGGGCGGAGGCGGTTCTGGCGCCTTGGCAGCCTTGGGACGACGGCGCGCCGCCTGGGCGCCCGGTTGCGCCTTTGCAGACTCGGGCGCCAGGGGGTTCCACTCATGGCCGCGCTTGAGGATGGTCAACAGGGGATAGACCCGGCATGACCGGATCTCTGGAATGCTCTGCACCCGACCTGCGATGAAGTCCAGCATCTCTGTATTGGAGCGGAACGAGGCGCCGATGATCAAGTCGTACTGGCCCACGCAGAGGGCTACATACCGAACATTGGCCTCTCGGGCCAGGCGCTCGCCTACGTCGTCGGCCCGGCCAGGTTCCACCAGTAGGTTGAGGGTCACGTTGACCGCAAATCCCACGGACTCGGGATCTAGCTGCGCACCAACATGAACCATGTTGGTGCGCAGGAGCCGCTCCAGGCGGCGCCGTACGGCCGTTTCGCTCAACCCGACCATTCCTGCGAGGGCCACATTGGGCATACGGCCGTCGCGGGCAAGCTGAAACACGATCGCGGCGTCTCCCGCGTCCAGCAGTTGACCACGTTTTCGTCTGGGCACGCTACACAAAGTGTGCCACAATATCGCGCCAATGTCTAGTCATCTGTTATCGGCTAATAGCCAGAAGCATGTGACCGTTAGTGATGAGCTGAGGTTGACGGCGGGTCCACGAGGTGGCACTGGGTTGACCGGAGACCAGTCACGTAATACACTACCCGCATCAATACCCCCAATCAGTCAGAAGGAGCGGACCATGTCTAGCGTCCCCGGCTACATGGGCAAGATTGCGCGCGTGGACCTTTCTGCCCGCGATGTCAGTTGCCTGCCCACGGAGGAGTACTCCCACGACTTCATCGGTGGCCAGGGCATGGCTGCCAGGATCTACTGGGACGAGGTGCCCCCTGAGGTGGGCGCCCTGGACCCGGACAACCGGCTGGTCTTCGCCACCGGGCCTTGCGCCGGCTTCCCGGGGCTGGCCGGTGGACGCTGGGTAGTTGTCGGCAAGTCGCCAGCCACTACTCCCAACCTCTTCGCCCACTGCAACTTGGGCGGCGCCTGGGGGACGGAGCTCAAAGCTGCCGGCTTCGATGGGCTGGTCGTCCAGGGCAGGGCGGAAAAGCCCGTCTATCTTATCATCCAGGATGGGCAGATCGAGATACGGGATGCATCGGGGCTCTGGGGCACGGGTTCTGTAGAGGTCCGAGGAATCCTCAAGGGTGAACTGGGGGCCGAGTTCAAGGTGGTCGCCGTAGGTCCTGGTGGGGAGGGCATGGCCGTGATGGCAACCCTCCAGGCCGATAATGACGCTAGCGGGTCCGGCGGTCTGGGCGCGGTCATGGGCTCCAAGAAGCTAAAGGCCGTGGCTGTCAAGGGGAGCGGCATCGTCAGGGCCGCCCATCCACAGCGACTGGCGGCGTTGTGTGAGCACGTTGCCGAGTTGCAGAAGGACGCCCCGAGCGTTTTCAGCGCCCGGGGCGAGGCCTCCCGGATCCGAAGGGACCCTTGCGCCGGCTGCACCGACGCCTGCCTGCGTTACGTCTATGAAGCCAGAGACGGGAGGAAGGGCAAATCTATCTGCCAGAGCTCCGGGGTATATGTGCAATGGGCCCAGAGGTACTACCAGGACTCCGGCGAGGTCTTCTTCTACGCCAACCGGCTGTGCGACGACTATGGGCTGAATACCAAGGCCGTGGCGGCGATGTTGACCTGGCTGGACCGGTGCCACAAAGAGGGCCTGCTCACCGAGAAAGGGACGGGCCTGCCCCTGAGCAAGACCGGGAGCCTCGAGTTCCTGGAAGCCCTTCTCCGCAGCATAGCCCGCCGGGAAGGCTTCGGCGACATGCTGGCCCAGGGGTTGCCTCAGGCCGCCAGGACCGTGGGCAGCCAGGCAGAGCAGTTCCTGGTCGAAGATGATGTCGCCCCGGGCGGTGAGAAGCTAGGCTATGTCCCCAGGGCTTTCATCACCACCGGGCTTCTCCACGCTCTGGACCCCAGGCAGCCCATCCAGCAGCTCCACCAGGTGAGCAAGCTGGTCATGCCCTGGGTGCTTTGGGCTGAGGGGAAGCCTGGGGCCAACCTCACCAGTGACGTTATCCGGGCTGTCGCCAAGAGGTTCTGGGGGAGCGAGACCGCCGCTGACTTCTCGACGTACGAGGGGAAAGCCCTGGCCGCTAAGATGATCCAGGAGCACGAGTTGGCCAAGGATTCCCTCATCCTTTGCGACATGACCTGGCCCATCCTCTACGTGGAGCACTCCCCCGACCACGTAGGTGAACCATCCCTGGAAAGCCAGGTCTTCTCCGCGGTTACCGGCGTAGAGACGACCCGGGAGCAGCTTGACGGGGTGGGGGAGCGCATCTGCAACCTGCAGCGGGCTATCCTGGTCCGGGAAAGAGGATTCGGCAAAGAGGGCGACACTCTACCCGAAGCCAGTTTCACCGTCCCCCTGGAAACCGAGCGGGAGAACCCCAGGTGCCTGGTGCCAGGGAAGGACGGTGCAATCACCTCCCGAAAAGGGGCGGTGGTGGACCGGGATGAGTTTCAAAGGCTGTTGACCGAGTACTACCAGCTCCGGGGCTGGGACCCGGAGACCGGCTTGCAGCCGCCAGCCCTGCTGGAAAAGCTGAGGCTCGGAGACGTGGCCCGCGACCTGGCCCCAAGAGGCCTCCTCAGCCCGCCATCCGTGGATTAGGAACTTCATTGCGCCGCCAATCCACCCAATAAGTGAGTCCCGACCTGTCGGGACTGCATCCACGGATGTCGGTCAGCCAGGCGCTCGACGGGACTGTTGGCGCTCCTACTGCGCGGCGCCACGCCCAAGCCGGTTGGGGAACCCCTACAGTCCCGGCCAGGAGTTCGCCCGGAGGCGGAAGGGGTCCCCACCCAGTTTGAGACGGCCCAACAGACCAGGTATGAGTGCCCTTACTTGGCAGGCAGCGTCTGGGAGTAGGCCAGGGCATCCAGCACGTCCTGAATGCTCCAGCCGCTGACGATGGCCGAGGGCATGGTCGTTCCAGGCTGTCCGGCCCTGACCTTATGCATGAACTCCCACGGGTTGTCGGCGGCTAACGTGCCCACGTATTCCGGAGAGGTGTCGCTGCCGAAGTTGAGCTGTTTGCCGTCGGCGCCGTGGCAAATGGCGCAGACGCTGTCGTAGCGAGTCTTCCCGCGAGCGGCATCAGCCCCGATGGGCTTCTTGGTGGCGTAGTCTATGTACTGGGTATCGTTGACGAGCCCCTCGCTCAAGAAGGCAGCCAGGTCCGAAAGGGCCTTGGCGCTCAGGACCTTGGAGAAGTCGTGCCGGTAGTCTGTAGCGCCCTTGAGAATGTCGAGCAACTGCGCCTTGGACATAGCCATGCTGGCGTGCTGCACCCCGGCGAAGCCGGTGAGGTGAGAGCCTTTGCTATAGGCGCCGCCCTTGCCCTTGTAGTCCCAGCCGTGGCACTCCTTGCACCTGAAGGTGTCGAGGCCTGTTCGAGTGTTGGTGGTCTGGAGTGCCCAGAGGGCATGGTTGCCTGTAGGCGCGGTCGCTCCCGGGTCATCTGTCCACCACTTGTCGTAGAGCCGGCCGCCGTGGGCTATGTCCTCAGAGCTGGCCTTGGCGCCTTGCACTACCTGGGTAGTCAGGGCCAGAAGCTGTGTCTCGGAAGGAGCTGGGCCTTGAGGTCCCGGGTCACCCTTGGCGCCCTGAGGACCGGCAGCCCCCGTATCACCCTTGGCGCCCTGCGTGCCCTGGGGACCGGCAGGACCGGCATCCCCCTTCGGGCCCTGGGCACCAACTGCCCCCGCATCCCCTTTAGGGCCCTGGGGACCGGTTGCCCCGGTATCCCCCTTGGGACCCTGAGACCCCGCGGATCCCTGTAGCCCCGGCGATCCCTGGCAGCCCGCCAGTGCAAGCAGAAGGACGAGGGCGCCCACAACGCTTGCCAGGACCGCTGACCACCTGTACCTTGTCATGCCTTACCTCTTTCCGGCACCAGTTCTACGGTGCCTATGATTTGCTTTGTCGCCCGCTATGAGGCCGAGGATTACTACGCGATGTAGTAAGACGGGCCGCAAAAAAGCTATGCCCTCTAGCACAGGAAAAAGAGGACTATTGCCAGGGTAGTCGCCATGAATGGGAAAACCCAATTGGGCCTGCCCAGCGCCAGGGTCGGAGCCAGGACAGTCTCCACTCTTTCCCGCAACTCTCCACCTCCCGGCCCTGTGGCTACTGGCGACAGCGGGGCGGCCTGCCACGCCCTGAGGAGGCCACGCGCGTAGTCCACAGGCTCTACCCCCAGCTTCAGGGCCACCTGGTCGGCGGCCAGCTCTGCCTCGCGAGCTATCAGCAAGCTGGCTATGTGGACTGCTGGGTTGAAGAACAGCAGCCCTCGGACAAAGCTCAGCAGGGGCAACAGGCGGTGGTCACCCCTCTTCAGGTGAGCTATCTCGTGGGCGACGGCAGGCTCCAGGACCTCCTGGCGCCGCTCCTCCAACCAGCGACGGGGCAGCAGGAGATAGGGCCGTCCGATCAAGGCAAAGCAGCCGCCCGGCCGGCGCCCGGTCTCAGATAGTAGGATGCGTGGGGGGCGAATACCTGCCCTGGCGGCCAGCGAGGTCAAAGCTCGTTGTAGCGCAGAGTCCCTTTCCGCAGGGAAGGGCCGGTGATGTCTGGGTATGAGAAGCACGGCGAAGATAGCGACAGCGCTCCGCGCCAGAAGAAACCCCAGTGCCAGGGTGAGGGTGAGGGTCAAGACCGGACCCCACAGGCTGCTTGCCTGCTGGTACGGGATCACCTTCTCCAGGGCCAGGAGGCGGTCCAGTTTCAAGACGGGCATCCCAGGTCTGCCCGGGAAAAGCAGGTAATAAAGGGGTGGCGCTATCAACGGGAAGAAGATGGGCAGAAGGAATAGCCGGATCTTGAGGGTGTGGTCCCGTATCTTCAGCACGTGGGCGACTGCCAGCACCAAAGCAAGGGCGACCAGGGACTGGACGACATTCTCCACCAGATAGATGTCCAGAGAGCGCAGGAAAGAGCCGGTTTCAAACACCTTCTGGTCCCCTGGGCTTTTTCTCGCGGTAGCTCTGAACGAGCTTCTCCAGCTCGGCCAGCAACTGGTCATCCTTCTCTACGGCGTGCCGGAACAGGTGGGCGACGGCGGGGCTGGCCAGGTCTTCCAGGAGCCCCCCTACTACCTCGTGTGCTACCTTGTCGAGCAGCTCCTCGCGGCTGAGGGTTGACGAGTAGATGTAGGCCCCTCTCTCCAGCCTCCTTTGCAGCAGTCCCTTGTCCCAAAGCCTCTTCATCAACGTCATGACGGTGGTATAGGCCAGTTCCCGGCCAGCCAGGTGCTGGTGGGCTTGGGCCACGGTAAGCTCTCCCTCTTTCCAAAGAAGCTCCATGATCTCGGCTTCCCTGCTGCCCAGGACCTTACCGAGGCCCCGACGGAAGGGAACAAAGCGGATGCGGAACGGGAACTTCGCTCCCATAGCCTTTCAGTACAAGCTCTCTACTACATAGTGTAGCAAACCTCTCCTGGGCCGAATGATACACCCCTAGCCCTGGTATAGTCAAGCGTGCTGGGGAAAGCGTGCGCGATGTTGTGAAACGCAGCACGCAATCTGAGCAGGACGGGAACGGTGAGTACTCTGCCTGGCCGCAGGCTGGCCTACCGCCGGAGGAGCTTTGGCATGACGAGGAGTGATTGCACGCGTTCCAGAGGCACCGTCATGTCCTGCCCGCGCTGGTGGCAGAAGCCCTCAACCACCCAGCCGTGCTCGCCCTCGTAGACCTCCCGGGGAGTGAGAGAGAGGGGCTCCAAGCGCGCCGGCCACGAAGGGGAAGGCTTCGCCGTTGTACTCAGGGAGTGCCCTCTTCGCAGCGGGGGTCGCCGATAGGCACCGCTATCTTTGAACCGTCTGGCCCCTCAATGATACAGACGATGTAGTCGTCTCCGGGCCGGTCCCCCTTCGCCATGGCCGCCGCCGGAACGAAAGAAGCGACGGCGAGGAACAGAACCCAGGCCAACAGCAAGGTCCGCGCAAGCTTGCTTCTCATTGGTCCCCTCCTCATACCCATTCGCTACCGCACATGCGAGCAATTTTCATTTACTCATACCAGTATAGCACGCCTGGGACCTTCCCATGGCTACAGATTACAGGCTACGGGCCACAAACTACGGCCTACGGTTACTGACAGTGCCGGGGGCAGCCATTCCGACGGGTCGGGACCACTACGCCTGCTGGCGGCGCAGGCCCTCGCCCAGCTCGCGGACGACGCGGCGTAGGTCCCATCCCTCGAGCTCGTCTTCGCTGTATCGGGACCTGAGGTTGAGGTCGCCGATGGCCTTCAGGCTGTCCCTGGCCCCCACGGCCATATGGCTGGGCAGGCCCAACTCCTGGCAGGCCTGAGCTAGCTCGTCCATCTCGTCGCTGCGCCGGGCGGCATGCATGGGCAGGTCGAGGAGGCGGTGCTGCATGAATTCGGCAATCTCGGGGCTGGTGGCATGGACCCTGTCCAGCAACTGGTCGAGCAACCCCAACGCCTGAGCGGGCACAAACAGCTCGACAGAGAGGGCTGCCAGCCCTTTGGTCATCCCGGCGTATAGCATCTTGAGGCCGGAAGCCTGGCCCACTTTGGGTCCAATCACCTCAACACGCAGGCCATGGCCCGCCAGCCGGGCGAACTCCGGAGCATCAGGGCCCGAGGCGTAGAATGTGGCGCGCCCTTCCACATGTTGCGCGCTACCGATGATGGAGGCATCCACAAAGCGCCCCCCGGCCCCAGCAATGGTCTTCTCGATTGCCAGGGCGGTGCTGGGGGCGATGGAGTTGCAGTCCGCGAAGAGCAGCCCGAGTCGCTTGGCCTCTGTCATCCCCCGGGCGACCTCCGCCGCCACACTGCGGGCGGCTGCGGGCACCACGATGCTGAGCACCAGGTCCGCCTGGCGCGCCACTTCGGCCACCGAGGACAACTCCCGCAGTCCCGCCTGAGCTGCCAAACGCCGGGTGCGGGGACTGCGCCCATGGAGACAGGTGACCACCTCAAGCCCTTGCTTCCGCAGCACCCGGGCCACATTGCTGCCCATCTCGCCGGGGCTGAACAGGCCTACGGTGCGCAGTGTAGCGTTCATAGCGGCTCCGTCATGGTGCCATAAAGCTCGGGGCGGCGGTCCCGGAACCGGGCGTGGCGGACCCGCGAGGCCTCCATATCTTCTCGCCGCAGGGTCGCGGTGAGTATTTCCTCATCCTCTCCCTCGGACAGGGCCAGGAACTGGCCCCAGGGACCACCGATGCAGCTCCGGCCGGCGAACTGGTTCTTCTCCTCCCGTCCCACCCGGTTGCAGCCGATGACGAAGTTGCTGTTCTCGTAGGCGCGGCACGAGATCACGCGGAAGAACACCTCGGGGTCCGGGTTGAGCTCCTTCGACCTGGCGTACGGGATACAGATAATCTCGGCCCCTTTGAGAGTGAGCACCCGGGCCAGCTCGGGGTAAGTGCCGTCAGCGCAGACCATCATGCCTACTTTCCCCACTTCTGTGGCGTACACGTTGGCCCCGCCGCCTGGGTAGAAGTAGTGCTTCTCCTCGCCCGGGATGTGGGCCTTGCGGTGGACGCCCACCACCTTGCCCTCCGGGTTGATGAGTACCGCCGAGTTGTACACCGTGGCGGGGATGACCGGGTGGGCCTCCGCCATTCCTACCACCACATAGCACCCGTGGCGGCGGGCGAGCTCGCCGACCGCTGCGCTGAACGGCCCCGGGACCTTGTCCGCCTTGCGGACGTAGTCTACGGCGAAGGTGATGAAGTCTGGAGCCTCCTTGCCCTTGATATAGCCCAGGTTGACCAACTCGGGGAACACCACCAGGTCGGCGCCGCCCTTGGCAGCTACCTCGCCCATAGCCCGCTCGATGCGCCCCAGGTTGGCCTGGGGGTCAAGCCAGGTCACCCCCATCTGGACCGCGGCTACCCTTACCGATTCCTTCACGTCTCACCTCCCTGAATGGCCTGTGGCTTGTGGCGCCCGCAGTATAGCACGGCCAGGGTTGGCGGTTACGTGTTACGGCATGCCCCGCGGCTCTTCGGCGCCCAGGATAGCCACCGCGCCGCTGGTGGTGGGCAACCCCCGCCACTCGTGGACCAGGGCGGTAGTGACCTCGGGGACCTGGCGCTGGCCCGCTTCCTCGCGGAGGTGGGCCACTACCTCGGCCACGCGCATGAGGCCAGCCACGTCACCCAGGTTGCCCACCCCTAGAGAGCCGCCGGACATGTTCACCGGCAATCCCGACTTGCCGGGATCAGCCTCGAAGGCGCCCTCCGCGAACAGCGGTCCGGCCTCGCTGGCGCGGCAGAGGCGCAGGGCTTCCAGGTGCTGGAGCTCTTTGTAGGAGAAGGTGTCGTCCACCTCAGCCAGGTCGAGCTCGTCCGAGGGGTTGCGGATGCCAGCCATCTGGTAAGCCATCTCCGCTGCCTTTCGGGTGTAGGCGGCGCCCGACCAGTCCCTGGTCTCCAGGCTGGGGGAGTCTGAGCTCCAGCCCACGCCGTGGACCCATACGGGGTCCTCCCGCAACGAGCGGGCAACCTCGGCCGAGGCAAGGACCACCACCACGGCCCCGTCGGCAGGCCCCGCGATGTCCAGCCTGCCCAGCGGGGAAGCCACTTCTCCCGCCGCCAGGGCGTCGCCGGCGGTTACGGTTGCCCCGTAGGCCGCCGAAGGGTTGAGCAGAGCGTGGCGATGGTTGTCGGCCACCACTTGGGCACACTGCTCGCGCGTATTGCCCGTCTCAAAAAGGTAGCGGGCCATCTCCAGGCCGGCTACGAAATAGGGATTGGCCCGCAGGGGCCGGCTGAACACGGGGTCCAGGGCCAGCGCCACCAATTGGTTGGGCGTCAGCACGTTGGACAACTTGCTGTGGCCGGCTACCACAACCACCTCGAAGGCTCCCGTGCGCACAAGCATGACCCCGGTGGCCAGGGCCTGGAGGCCGCCGCCGGTAATGGTGTGCACCGGCCTCAACGCGCCCCCGAGCTGGTCGGGCATGTAGCAGTCGGCGATGGCTATGCCCTCGATGAAGTCCTCACCGACGGTTACGAAGGCGCCGATGTCCCGGCGGGCATCAATGCCGGCATCCTCGTAGGCTTTGACCGCCGCCTCGTAGGCCAGCTCCCGGTACGAGGCCTCCGGAGTCAAGGGCCGGAAGGCAGTATGGCCGACCCCGACGATGGCAACTCGGTTGGACATGATGCCAGGACCTCCAGGCGTCTTTAGGACAGGCTCCCTGGCGCAGGCCAGGGAGCCTGTGGTTCCTGCTTCATGGCCGAGAGCTAGCGCGGTCGGGGATTGTGGTACGCGCCGCTGGTTATGGGCTCGTTGACGTATACGTCGCCGTTGCGGATCTTGATATTAAAGCCGCATTCCAGGTTGGTGCACACCCAGGCCTTGTAGTGGACCGCAGCTCCCTGGCTGCCGAAGTCGGACAAGGGGACCAGGTCCCCCACCTTGCACTTCTGACACTTCGGGAACGGTGAAACGCCGTTTGCTTCCACGGAACCCTCCTCCCTTCACAAAATCGCCAGGATTATAGTCGAAGTTAAGAGTTTTGACAAGCCGTCCAGTTCTACCAAAATCCACCACCTCTTATGTCTACCGGTAGGGCAGTTTTCTCACCCAGGTGGTGCACCAACGCGTAGGGGCGACCGGCCGGTCGCCCCTACGGTTTGACCGACTGTCGGGGTGTGCCCAAGGCACCGGGTTTTCCAGGTCTTCGTTTTTGATGGTGGATTGGGGTGGCTACCTACATTGACAATCCACAAGGGCCTGGAGTAGCTTGTTAGCGGAAAATTGCCCTCGGCAGCAGGCGGAGAAAAGAAAAGGAGGACATGGGGAATGTCAGGGACCCAAGCCATTTATCTTGTTCCGGAGCAGCTTCTGGGCACGCTGACACCGGAGGAGTTCAGGCATCTGAAGCGGAGAGTCGTGGCCGCGAACAGGGCGATGGGCTACTGGTACCAGCAAAGCAGGCGAGATTGCATGTCCATGACTTCAGGCCACGTCTCCGCCAGGGTCCCAGGAACAAACACGTTCGTGACCAAGGGACGGGCGCCTGACAGGGACTTGATGACAGAGGTCACGTTACAGAAGCTTGTGCAGATTGACATCCCTACCCGGTCCAAGGTCGCTGGAGAAATGGAAGTGGCCACCATGGGCGAGATCGAGCTGCACGCCTGCGTATACGAGGCCCGGCCCGACGTGGTCGCGGTGTGTCATGGCCACTCAGACTACGTGCAGCTCTGTAGCACCTTCGGACTGAGACTGAAAGCGTTCAGCGTAGACGGCCTGGACCTCGTGGCCAACGGTTACGGCTTTTACGACAAGCCATACATGCTGGCGTCTCGGGAAACCGGCGTTCCCATGGCTGAGGCTCTGGGCGAACACAGGGTAGTCCTGCTCAAAGGCCACGGTGCTGCTGTGGCCAGTACCCGCGGGCCCGAACACTGCATCATGGACCTCATAGACCTGGAGCAGGTATGCAAGTTGAACTGGCTGGCCTTCACGGCGGTGGGGAAAGACTACGAGAGGTACGCCTTCGATGACGCGACCGTCACCGAACACCGCAGACTACAAGCATCCATGAGAGAACGCTTCGCTACACCTGGCAAGGACAACGTAAGAGACAACTGCTACTACAATGCCGCCATGGCGAGGACCTTCCGGGAAGCCGTGCAGGGGTAGCCATAGCATTGAGCCAGGGGGCCACCCCGCGCCCGTCAATGCGAGCCTCATAGGTCCCGACGCGTCGGGACCCAATGTAGGGCAATGAACCGACTGGCACGTTTCATTGAAAGTCAGCACACTACGTGGACACGCTATCGCCATACGCCGATGGCGCACAGTCCACCTCACCTCCAGCCCCTCTCCGCAGGCGGAGAGGGGAGGCGGCCCACCCTCTCCGTTTACGGAGAGGGCAGGGTGAGGTGGTCGTCTGTCCCCGAGGGCAGTGCCAGGAGCATGTACGTCTCCCCGCACTTGCTCCGGTGTGGCGGGTGACCGGGCGCGGTACACGAAGCCAGCGCGAACAATGAAGGGTATCGAAAGGGCTTGGTTCATTGAAAGGAGCGTAGCGACGAAGCAATCTACGGACGGGGCCATCGCTAGAAGATTGCTTCGCTGCACTCGCAAGGGTGGCTGGGGTCCCCCAATGCACTGTTCGTGGCCACCCCGGGGTATGCAGCGAAGATGTCCAAACAGCGGCCAGTAGGGTGGGTGGAGCGCAGCGGGACCCACCACCCTGGGCCAAAGGGGAACAGTGGCTCACCCGTAGCGGCAGACCATGGTATGCCGCTACGGCGTGGGCGGGCATCCCGACGCGTCGTGACCCCTACAATTTGCGGGCCAGGGCTGCGGCCTCGTGGAGGGCGCTGAAGGCATCGCGTGGCTCCACCACGTCGCCGATGGTGTGCATCTCCACGCCTGTCTCCGCCAGCGCTTTGGCCAGCCCGGCCTGTGGCGTCACCCCAACCGCCAGCACCACGGCATCCGCCTTCAGATAGCGGTACTCCCCATCCGAGACGTACTTCACTCCGCCAGGGACTACCTCCACTACCGGCGAGTCGGGGAACAGGTACACTCCGGCCTCGATGAGCCGGTCCACCAGGGTGCGCCGGATGGCGAGGCCTACCCTCCTGCCCACTTTGCTCCGGGTAAGCAGATATACGCGCTTGCCCCGCTCCGCCAGGTGCAGGGCAGTCTCCATCCCCACGTAGCCCGCCCCAATGACTATGGCCCGCTCGCCTATAACTTCCTTCTCCCCCATGAGGATGTCGTTGGCCTGGACGACTTCCGGGTCCGCCCGGGAGCCCACCCCGGGTATGTCCGGAGTCACCGGGCTGGCCCCGGTAGCCACCACTACTGCGTCTGGCCTGTCGCGCGCCACCACCTCGGCCGTCAGTGGGGTATTTAGGCGCACCTCTGCGCCGGAGCCTTTCAGCTCCCGGACAGTCAGCTCCAGGAGCTGAGGGAAGTTGGAGTCCTTCTTGTAGTCCTGGTGGTAGGCCACCCGCCACTGCCCCCCAAGCTCGCCACCGGCCTCGTACAGGCTCACCCGGTGCCCCCGCCGGGCCAGGACCGTGGCCGCGTGCATGCCAGCCAGGCCGCCACCGGCCACCAGCACGCGCCGCGATTTCGCCGCCGGCTCCAGGCGGCCGTAGTCCTCGCCCCGCCAGGTGGCCGCCAGGGACGGATTGACGGAGCAGGAGGCGAAGGGGAACGGGGTCTGGCCCCCGCCGCCACCGGAGCACAGGGTGCAATAGATGCAGCGGCGGATGTCCTGGACGCGGCCCTCCCGGGCCTTGTTGGGCCACTGCGGGTCGGCGAGCAGTGGCCGGCCCAGGGCCACGAAGTCGGTTTGCCCCCGGGCAATCACCTGGTCGGCGAAGGCGGGGTCGCTGATCTTGCCCGCCACGAAGATGGGCACTGACACCGCTTTCCTTATGGCGGCAGCCAGGGGTGTGATGGTGCCTTGCTGGTGCAGATAGCTCAGGTTCAGCGAGCCGTGGCCGCTGGGGGTAATGTCCAGGAAATCAGCTCCAGCCTTGACCATCAGGGGCGCTCGAAGCAGCACCTCCTCCGGCGAACTGCCGTCGGGCAAGAAGTCCGAGGGCCCCATGCGGATGCCCAGGGGATAGCCCGGCCCCAGCCGTACCCTCATGCCAGAGAGGATGTCCATGGCGAAACGGGCGCGGTTCTCTATGCTGCCGCCGTACTCGTCCCGGCGCTGGTTGGCCAGCGGGGAGAAGAAGTTGTTGATGAGGTAGGCGCCCGCGCCGTGCAGCTCAATGGCGTCAAAGCCAGCCTGCTGGGCACGCTCCGCTGCCCTGATAAAGCCCTCGATGGTCAGGGCGATCTCCTCCCGGCTTAGCTCCCGGGGCGCCCTGCCCGCCCTGGCCCGCGCAGTGGCCGAAGGCCCTACGGCCTGCGGGCTGGCGTGACCGCCGTGGTGGAGCTGGATGGCGGCCCGGGCGCCTCCGCTCTTGATGGCCTGGGCCACCTTGGACAGGGCCAGCAGGAAGCTGTCGTCCCAGATACCGTACCAGCCCTTGGGGTGGCCCTCGGGCAGCACGCAGGTGGCCTGCACCACGATCATGCCCACGCCACCCTCAGCCCGCTGGCGATAAAAGGCCTCGTGCCTCTCGTCCGGCCTGTCATTGGGAGAGGACCGCGTGACCATGGGGGTCATCACCAGCCGGTTCTTGACCTCCAGGCTGCCGATGCGACCAGGCTGGAAAAGATGCACGAGCTCAGACATTCACGCACCTCGTTTGGAGAATGGCCCCACTATAGCACGGCCCCGATGGGCGGGCAATGACCTTGGGAATCTACGCCAGTCGCAGTCCGAGGAAGTAGCTTCTGTAATACCCGCGGTCTCTGGTCAGCAGCCTGTCAGCGTGGACGGTGGCATGAGCGCCGATGAGGAAGTCGGCCAAGGCTATTCCGTGTCAATAACCAAGAACCATGGGCCAGCTAACCAAGGTCTTGGCGCCAGCCGGGACAGAGGTGCAGCGACCATTGTCGCAAGTTCGAATTTCTTTGGTGGGCCTCTGTGGACAGCACTCGAACTTTCTGCGGCCTGACTTGGTGCCCAGGCTGAGGCAACTACTGGCCAGCGGTTTGTGATTCGGGCCTGGACAGAAACCATCAGCCCGTCTTCGAGCCTCGCCTGTGCGAGGAGCCCTGAGCGTGGGCCGACACCGCTACTGTTTCGCAGAACCGGTTTGTGGCCGGGTCATATTGTACGGCTATCGTTCCCTGAGAAGTGAGCATTAAGTCGCTTGCCTCAATTTACTGGTTGACATCTGACACATCTACCTGACCGGGGTTAACAGGATTGACCGAGAGCAGTAGCATTCCCAAATCACGCACTTTTTTGAGCAATCCATGCAATGCGCTCGCCCTTTCCCCTATCTTCAAGACTCCCTACGGGGCCCTCGACAGACTGTAGACCTTCCATCCCAGGACGAGTTGGAAGATGATGATTGCGAAAAAGGTGACCGCGGCAATCATAGAGGCGGGATCGACTATATTGAAAACTGCCGCTGCGAGACCAACGACCCCGAGCACCAC
>JACPQM010000005.1 GCA_016190505.1 Chloroflexota bacterium
CCCGATCACCCACCCACCTTACCTCCCCGATCCACCCCGCAATTGCCGCTGAACATTTGTGCGTGAAATCCGTTGAATTCGCTCCTGGCATATGGTAAACGGCAGCGTCGCTTTAGTTCCCTGGGTAGGTATATTCGTTGACGTTTCATCGCTGGTCCATGTGTTTCCAGGAGCGGCAGCCGACATGAGTGGTACGATGCGCGGGGTGCTGCTGCGCGGGCCGCACCAGATGCGGCTGGAGGAGCTGCCACGGCCGGTGCCCCGGGCCGACCAGGTCCTGGTCCGCGTACGGTACAGCGCCTGCTGCGCCACGGACTTCGATCTTATTGACGGAACCATGCCGGACCAGGCGAGATACCCCATCATCCTCGGCCACGAGTGGAGCGGCGAGGTGGTCGAGG
Organism: Chloroflexota bacterium; assembly: GCA_016190505.1. Classification (GTDB taxonomy): domain Bacteria; phylum Chloroflexota; class Dehalococcoidia; order JACPQK01; family JACPQK01; genus JACPQM01. The sequence continues at coordinate 402 of JACPQM010000005.1, forward strand.
CGCCACCAGGATATGCCCACCTTGCGGGGAAAGCGGTGGTGGCCGACAACCTGGTCACCTGCGGGATCTGTCCCGCGTGCGTCGGCGGGCGGCCGAACTTGTGCCGGAAGATGGAAGAGTTGGGCTTCAGCCTGAACGGGGCCCATGCCGAGTACCTGGTGACCCTCGCGCGGAGCGTCCGGGTGCTGCCGTCCGGCCTCTCGCTGAAGGCGGCGGCCCTGGCGGAGCCGGTGGGCGTGGCCCTCTACGGGGCGAGGCGCGCACGCATCGGCCCGGGGGATCGCGTCGTGGTCCTGGGGGCGGGACCCATCGGCCTCTTCACCATGCAGGTCTGCCGCGCGGCGGGAGCGGCTGAGGTCTGGCAGGCGGATCTTCGGGCGGAGCGGCTGGATCTGGCGCGGCGCCTCGGGGCGACGGGCATCCTGGACCTGTCCAAGATGTCGCTGGCGGAGGCCCTGGGGAGCGCGAATGCCGAGGCGGACGTCGTCATGGAGTGCTCCGGGAACCCGAAGGCGCTGTCGCAGGCGATCAAGGTCGTGCGTCCCGGCGGCCGCGTGGGCGTCATCGGATACTATGGCGACGAGCTGGCCGAGATCCGGCCCAGCGACATCATGATGCGGGACCTGGAGGTGCTGGGCGCGGTGTGCCCGACGGGGACCTGGGACGCGGCGCTCCACCTGATCGCCGACGGCCGCGTGAACACCGAGGCGGTGATCACCCACACCTTCCCGTTGGAGCGCTTCGCCGAGGCGTATGAGGTCGCCCGCCACGGGACGGGCGGCGCCATCAAGGTCATGCTGGAGATCTAAACCCAGAATTGGAACCACAGATGAACACAGATACACACAGATGGTCCGGAAGCCTCCTGCAGGCCCATCCGTGTTCAACTGTGTGCATCTGTGGTTGCATTTCTTCGGTTGGAGGGAGGCTTGATGGGGAATAAGGGGCGGACAAAGATCATTGACCTGACGCGGAAGATCACGCACGAGATGCCGAACTTCCCCGGCGAGCCGCGGCCGGGATTCATTCACTTCGGGGACCTGGCCGATATCGGCTTCCGGTGCAAGCAGATCCTGATGCCGACCCACTTCGGGACGCACACCGACGCCTACAGCCACTTCTTACCCGCGGGAGCATCCATTGACCGGATCCCACCGGCGCATTATGTCGGCCCGGCGGCGGTCCTGGATGTGCGCAGGCGACCCGACCGGGCGCGGGTGACGCGGCGGGACCTGGAGGCGGCCTGGCCGGTCGGGGCGACGGTGCGACGGGTCCTGGTTAACACCGGGTGGGGAGAACGGGTGAAGGGTGCCGCCTTCTTCAAGAAATTCCCTGGCATCGAGGTCGAGGCCGCCCGGTGGCTGATCCGGCGGAAAATCGTTATGCTCGGCCTGGATCTGCCGTCCGTCCATCCGAAGGACTACAAGAGGGTTCACGAGCTGCTGTTCAAGGCGGGGATCGCGGTCACCGAAGGGTTGATCAACCTATCGCGCCTGCCGCGGGGGGAGGTGTTCTTCGTGGGCCTTCCGCTTGCGTTGGCGGGCCTGGATGGATCGCCGATCCGGGCCGTGGCCATCGTCGGGGATCCGGCGCGGATGTGAACGCATCATCCGTCGCGTGGACCCGCAGGATCTCGGCATGAATCGCATGGCTGAACCCAAGTTTCCCGCGAGCGTGGTAACCGCGACCCGTGTCGTGGGTGCTCGGGAGCGGGTCCGGAGCCGGCGCCGGGTAATGGCCCTGGCCCGGCCGTACCTGTACATCCTGCCCACGTTCTTCTTCCTGTTCATCTTTACCCACTATCCCATCCTGAAGACGTTCTATCTCAGCCTGTTCAAGTGGAACCTGGCCACGCCGAAGCGGGAATTCGTGGGGCTCAATAACTACCTCCAGGCCGGGTCCACGCCGCTCTTCTGGCAGGTCTTGCAGAACAACGTCCTGTACGCCGTCGGGACGATTCCCATCAGCATCGCGCTGGCCCTGGGACTGGCGCTCTTGATCAATCAGAAGATCCGCGGCCTGGCCATCTACCGGGCGGCGCTGTTCTACCCGACCATCATTCCGATGGCGGCCGCGGCGATGATCTGGTTGTGGATCCTCACGCCAAGCTACGGGCTGGTGAATTTCTACGGGAAGGCGCTGGGCCTGCCGGACATCCACTGGCTGGGGCACAGCCGCTTCGCCCTCTGGGCCCTCGTCCTGGTGGGGGTCTGGAAGCGGCTCGGCCACTACATGGTCATCTTCCTAGCGGGCCTCCAGGTGATTCCGGAGCACCTGTACGAGGCAGCCATCCTGGAGGGGGCGAGCCCGTGGCAGCGGTTCTGGCGGATCACCTTCCCCCTGCTTTCCCCAACGACCTTCTTCGTGGCCATCATGGCCGTGATCGACTCCTTCCAGGTGATCGACCAGGTCTATCTGATGACCCAGGGAGGACCGGGCAACAACACCAACCTCTTCATCTTCTATATCTACCAGAACGCCTTCCGGTTCTTCGACATGGGGTACGCCTCGGCCGTCTCGGGCATCCTGTTCCTGATCCTCCTGGGCCTGACGGTCCTGGCCTTCGGCATCTTGCAGCGACGAGTGCACTATGCATAGCCGGCCCCTGTGGCGCCTCACGGTCCACGTCCTCCTGTTCCTGGCGGCGCTGGTCGTCGTGGTGCCCTTCGTGTGGATCGTGCTCACGGCCTTCAAGGAGCGGAACGAGGTCTTCTCGCTGATTCCCCAGTGGCTGCCGGCCCACCCAACCCTGAAGAACTTCTGGGGCGTCCTGGATGCCATGCCCTTCTGGCGCTATTACTGGAACACGCTGGTGGTGGCCTTCGGCATCCTGGGGGTCCAGTTGGTGACGATCACGCTGGCCGCCTACGCCTTTGCCCGGATGGAATTCTGGGGGCGCGACCTCCTCTTCATCCTGCTGTTGGTGCAACTGATGATCGCTCCCCAGAGCACGGTCATCCAGAACTATCTGACCCTCACCAGCCTGGGCCTCCTGGATACCCGGCTGGCCATCATGGCGCCATACCTGGCGTCGGCCTTCGGGACATTCTTGCTCCGGCAGACGTTCAAGGGCATTCCAAAAGAGCTGGAAGAGGCGGCATCCCTGGATGGGTGTGGCGGCCTCCGCTTCCTCGTCTACGTCGCCATTCCGCTGGCGGTCCCGGGGTACCTGGCCTTCGCCCTGGTGAGCCTGACCTATCACTGGAACGAGTTCTTCTGGCCGCTGGTGATCACCGAGACGAGCAAGGCCCGCACGCTCACCCTGGGTCTGGGGATCTTCGCCCAGACGGCCGAAGGGTCTGCCGACTGGACGATGCTCATGGCGGCGACCCTGATGGTCGTCGCGGTGCCGCTGCTGCTCTTCCTGGTGTTCCAGCGCCGGTTCATCAACAGCTTCATGCAGTCGGGGCTTGGTGGGTAGTCAACCGGGACGCCGGGGTGTCCCTATCGTGGAGGAGGGTCAGCCATGAAAAGCAGAGCGTGGATTCTGGTCATGCTCCTGGCGGTGACGGCCGTGCCGGTCTGGGCCGCCACGGAGATCAAGTTCTACTATCCCGTCCACCTGACGGGGCCGCTGGTGAAGGAGATCGAGGCGTATGTGGCCGACTTCCACAAGGCCCATCCCGGGATCCGGGTCGAGCCGGTCTGGGGCGGGAACTACTGGCA
>JACPQM010000048.1 GCA_016190505.1 Chloroflexota bacterium
GTTAAAGCGGCACGCGAGCTGGGTTCAGAACGTCGTGAGACAGTTCGGTCTCTATCCGCCGTGGGCGCAGGAGATTTGAGGGGGTTTCCCTGTAGTACGAGAGGACCCAGGGGAACAGACCTCTGATGTGCCAGTTGTCCCGCCAGGGGCATCGCTGGGTAGTCACGTCTGGTTCGGATAAGCGCTGAAAGCATCTAAGCGCGAAGCCGGCCCCAAGATTAGATCTCCCACCCCGTAAGGGGGTAAGGTCGCAGGTAGACTACCTGCTTGATAGGCCGGAGGTGTACGCACCGCAAGGTGTTTAGCTGACCGGTACTAATAGACCGAGGGCTTAACCTACCCTAAACCAGCACCAGATCTATCTTGTTTCGCGAGCACACGCGGGGTGGAGCAGTGGCAGCTCGACGGGCTCATAACCCGTAGGTCGTTGGTTCGAATCCAACCCCCGCTACCATGCAATCAAGACCAAGCCGCCCCGACCCACTGGGGCGGCTTCTTTTTTGGGCGGACAATTCGTAGGGGCATGGCGCGCCATGCCCCTACGTTGTCTACGTAGCCCGGTATGCATAACCGCCAGAGCAGGTCTGCTGGCCTGCCCTACGCGGCGGGCCGGACAGCGGTGGGCGCGCCCCGCTCCGCCTCGCGGCGCCTGGCCTCGATAGCCGCCTGCGCCGCGGCCAGCCTGGCTACCGGTATGCGGAATGGGGAGCAACTCACATAGTCCACCCCCACGTCGTGGAAGAAGCGGATGGACTGGGGCTCCCCGGCATGCTCCCCGCAGACGCCTATCTCCAGGCGGGGCTTCTCCTTCCTGGCCCAGGATATGGCCGTCTCCATCAGCCTGCCCACGCCCTCCACGTCGAGCACCTGGAACGGGTTATCCCGGAGGACGCCCGCCTCCAGGTAGGTGTTGAGGAATTTCTTCTCCGCGTCCTCGCGGCTGAAGGAGTACACCGCCTGGGTCAGATCGTTGGTGCCGAAGGAGAAGAAGCCGGCGACCAGTGCCAGCCTGCCCGCCCTCATGCAGGCGCGCACCGTCTCCATCATCACCCCCACCTTGAGGTCCCGGTCACGCAACATCCTCCGTACCCACAGCAGCTCCTGCACGGTGATGACCTGGGGCACCATGATGGCCACATTCGCACCCACCTCAGCCTGGGCCTCGGCAATGGCATCTATCTGCATCTGGTAGATCTCGGGATAGGTGATGGCCAGCCGGACGCCCCGGTGTCCCAGCATGGGGTTGGTCTCCTTCAGCTCGCGCACCCGCTCGCGTAGCGCCGGCTCAGTGATCTCCCCCTCCGGCGGCAGGAACTCGTGTAGGGGCAGGTCCAGCAGCCGGACGATGACGGGCATGCCGTCGAGCTCGCGGAAGACGGCCAGGAAGTCTTCCTTCTGGAGCCGGCGCAACTGCTCCAGGGCCTTCGCCCGCTGCCCGGAGTCCTCGGCGAGCAGGAACTCCCTGATGGCCGACAGCCGGTCCGGAGCGTTGAACTGGCGCTCGGTGCGGCACAGGCCGATCCCCTGGGCGCCGAACCTCCTGGCCAGAACGACCGCTTCGGCGGTGTCGGCGTTGGCCCAGACCCCGAGCTTCCTGGCGGCGTCGGCCCGGGTGAGAAGCTCCGCCAGCTCGGGCGTGCCCTCGGCCTCGGTCAGCGGCAGCGCGCCCAGGTATATGTGGCCCGTGCTCCCGTCAATGGTGATGGTGTCGCCCCTGGCCACGGTGACGCCTCCGGCCTCGAAGCGCTGCCTCTGGAGATCAATCCTCACCTCCTCGGCGCCGCAAATGCAGGGCCGGCCCATGGCCCTGGTGACGATGGCGGCGTGGGAGGTGAGCCCCCCACGAGAGGTAAGCACGCCCACGGCCGCGGCGATGCCCTGGATGTCGTCAGGGCTGGTCTCGGGCCGGACCAGGATCACCCGCTCGTTCCGGCGCATGGCGGCCACGGCATCCTGCGGGTCGAATACGACGATGCCCGTGGCCGCGCCCGGCGCCGCCGCCAGGCCGCGGGCTACCGGCTGGTAGCTCTCCGGAGAGTCTATGCGGCGGTGCAGCAGTGCCCGCACGTCCTCCGCCGATACTCGGAGCAGGGCGTCTTCCTCCGAGATCAGCCCCTCCTTTGTCATGTCCACAGCGATCTTGACCGCGGCCCGGCCGCCACGTTTGCCGGACCGGGTCTGGAGCACGTACAGCCGCCCCGACTCGACGGTGAACTCCACGTCCTGCATGTCCCGGAAGTGCTTCTCCAGGATGGAGGCCACCTCCTCCAGCTCGGCATAGACACCGGGCATCTGCTCTGCAAGAGAGCTTAGGGGCTGGGGCGTGCGGCGCCCGGAGACCAGGTCCTCACCCTTGGCCTGCGACAGGTACTCGCCGAACAGGCCCTTTTCGCCGGTGCTGGGGTCGCGCGTGAACATCACCCCCGTCCCCGACCGTTCGTCCTGGTCGCCGAAGACCATGGCCTGGATGACGGCGGCTGTCCCCAGGTCTGGCGGGATGCGGTTGAGGCGGCGGTACTCTATGGCCCTGGGGTTGTCCCAGGACTGGAAGACCGTCTTGATGCAGGAGACCACGTGGTCGAAGTCCCGCACATCCAGCACGGTGTCCATCATCCCCGGCATGGACACCGGGGCCGAGGAACGGACCGACACCGCCAGGCCCTGTCCCAGCACCTTGCCCGTGCGCTGTTCCAGCAGCTCCAGCGCCCCCCTTATCTGCGCCAGAGGCAACTGCCCGGTCTGCTGGTGCTCCCGGTAGGCTGATATGGACACCACGAAGCCCGGCGGCACGCGCAAGCCTAGCTTGGCCATGGTTACCAGGTTGGCGCCCTTGTTGCCCAGGACATCCCTATCTTCAACACCATCGCTGAAATGGTAAACTGCATTCATCACCCCTGCCCCACCTCTCTATCCATGCGGGCGAAACGCTCCTACTTCAATTATATGCGCTCCGTAGGGGCGCAACTATGGTCATCAACAGATTATGGTGACTTCACTTGGCCCTTCTGCGGAAGGGCTTTGAATGACGTGAGGGTGGATCTGTCATTCTTGAGGGAGCGTAGCGACCGAAGAATCCGTACCCCAGGCGCCTAATACCGTCCAGGGTACGGATTCTTCGCCGCCCCTTCGCTACGCTCAGGGTTTCGGCTCAGAATGACATCACAAAAACGCTCCCACGTCATTTTGAACACAGGGCCCCGATGTATCGGGGCCTCTCCTTGCTCAGAATGACAGGTTGGGTTGTCCCGCGCGGGTACCCTAGGCTGCTAGCTTAGTTTCCTCCGATATGCCCCGGCTGGCCTGGATCTTGTGCAGGAGCCCCCAGATAGGACCATAGACGCGCTCCTCCCTGCTCGATGACATAAGCAAGAAGGAGAGGGCCTGCTCCAGGGTCTCCAGCTCCTCGCCGGAAAGCCAGATGGCCACCGGCCCGCTGGCCGCAGTCTGTCCCACCATCACAACCACCTCCCGCCCCAGTACTCACCCCATTTCATTATAGGTTGGTTCGTGGCACCGGAGCCACATGTGGCCGGAAACCAGCACCGGTGCCTGCGGGCGATCCGCGTAGCGGCAATTCATGAATTGCCGCTACGTTGTCATCTGTTCCCAGCCTTTGACAGGCTAAGGCGCCGACCGGGGCGTGAAACGCGGGGAGTCCTGATCCGCCTCTACTTGCCCGGTCTTACCCCCACCGGGGAGCCGTGCTCCTGCTCGCCGCCGTCCACGTAGACCACCTGGCCGGTGATGTACTCCGCCGCCTCGGAGCAAAAGAACAGCGCCAGGTTGGCGATGTCATAGGTCTGGCCGATGCGCCCGAAGGGCTGGAGTGCCCTGGCCTCCTCGATGGTGGCCACGCCCCGCGCCGCGGGCAGCCAGCCCCGGGTGCGCTCGGTCTCGGTGACACCGGGGCCGATCATGTTGACCCGGATGCCGTAGGGCTGCTCCTCCTTGGCCAGCACCTTGCCGAAGGCCTCCAGGGCCGCCTTGGCGGTGTTGTAGGGGGCGCGGTTGGTGGTGAGCATGCGAGTGGTCACCGAGGAGAGCAGGATGATGTGCCCCCGGCCCAGCTTCCTCATGTGGGGGACGGCCGCCTTGCTGAAGTGGAATGCGCCCATGACGTGGGTGCGGAACTGGCGAGCCATCTCGTCGGGGTCCGTATCCACGATGGGTGCCCAGACCGCGCTGGGCACACCGGCGTTGGACACCAGGATGTCTATGCGGCCCAGCTCTCTGGCCACCCGGTCCACAAAGGCATGGGACTGTTCCCAGTCCATGACATCCACGGCGTCGTAGATGACCTTGCGATGGAGGCCCCGGATCTGGCTGGCCGTGTCCTCCGCCTGCTCTTTGTTGGCCCGGTAGACAAAGCCGATGTTGGCCCCCTCCTTGGCCAGGGTGATGGCGATGGCCTTCCCGATGTTGCGGGATGCCCCGGTGACGATGGCAACCTTACCTTGTAGAGTCATAGACCTTACCCTCCTTCGACAGGCTCAGGACAAGCTTAGTCCCCCTCTCCCAGGCTTAGGAGAGGGGGAGGAAAACAAGATTCGGGGAACACTCCCGAAGACGAACCACTATTGTGGACATGATAGCACGTGGCTGGACAAGCGTCACACGCCCCTAGCTGGCGCTCCGCGAGACCTGAAGCCCGTGGTTCGACAGGCTCACCATGAGCGGCTGCCGTCTCCCTCAGCCCCCAGTCCCCAGCCTGTAGCCCGTAGCCCGCTACCCCGGCCGCTCCGCCTGGTCTATGGCCTTGAGCAGGGCCATGGCCTTGTTGAGGCATTCCTGGTGCTCCCGCTCGGGGACGCTGTCGGCCACGATGCCCGCGCCCGCCTGCACATAGGCCACGCCGTCCACCAGCACGATGGTGCGGATGGTGATGGCGGTGTCCATGTTGCCCGAGAAGGCGAAGTAGCCCACCGCCCCGGCGTAGGCGCCCCGCTTGTCCGGCTCCAGCTCGGAGATGATCTCCATGGCCCGGATCTTGGGCGCCCCGGAGACTGTCCCCGCCGGAAAGCAGGCCCGCAGGGCGTCGGCGGCGCTGAGCTCGGGCCGGAGCTTGCCCTCCACGTGGGACACCAGGTGCATGACGTGGGAGTAGCGCTCCACCGTCATGAGCTCGGGGACGCGCACCGTCCCCGGCAGGCTCACCCGCCCGATGTCGTTGCGGCCCAAATCTACCAGCATGATGTGCTCCGCCCGCTCCTTCTCGTCGGCGGCGAGCTCTTCCGCCAGGGCGGCGTCCTGCGCCGGCTCCGCCGAGCGGGGCCGGGTGCCGGCGATGGGGTGGGTGGTCACCACGCCGTCCTCCACCCGCACCAGCATCTCGGGCGAGGCGCCGATGATGTGGGACTGGCCCAGGTGCAGGTAGTACATGTAGGGCGAGGGGTTGATGGAGCGCAGCGCCCGGTAGATGGTGAAGGGTGCGGCCTGGGTGGGCCGGGCCAGCCGCTGGGAGAGCACCACCTGGATGATGTCCCCCGCGTAGATGTAGTCCTTGGCCCTGGCCACGTTGGCCTGGAACTGCTCCGGAGTCAGGTTTGAGCCGGGCGGGCTGGACGGCGGCCCCTTCGACAAGCTCAGGGCCGGCCCCAGCTCGGGCGCTGCCAGCGGGCGGGACAAGCGCTCCACCAGGCGATCTATGCGCTCCACGGCCTGAGCATAGGCCCACTCGATGTTGCCCTCCAGTCGGACGTGGCTAACCACCTTGATCTTGTGCTGGAGATGGTCGAACACCAGCAGGGTGTCGGTGAGCAGAAAGACCGCCTCCGGCATGCTCAGCGGGTTGGCCTCGGGAGAGGGCAGCTCCTCGAAGTAGCGGGCGGCCTCGTAGGAGAGATAGCCCACCGCACCGCCGTGGAAGCGGGGCAGTCCCGGAACGGGGACCAGCCGATATTTAGCCAGATCCGCCTCCACCAGGGCCAGCGGCTCGACCCGCCCTGCGGCCGTATTGGGCCCGGTCTGAATGACGCGGTAAGGCTCAGTGCCCAGGAACGAATAGCGGGCCAGCCGCTCGCCGCCTTCAACGCTCTCCAGCAGGAAGGAATAGTCCCCTGTCGCTATTTTGAGAAAGGCGGAGACAGGCGTCTCCAGGTCAGCCAGCAGCTCCCGGTACACGGGCACGATGTTGCCCTGGCCGGCCAAGGTACGTACCTGTTCTAGGCTAGGGTAGTACATATGCTACTTCGCCTCGATTCGCGTCCTTACCAAACGGCGAATCCGGGCGACGTCTTCCTGAGTGCGCAGGCCCAAAGCTGTTATTAGTGTCGGCCAGGTTTCTTCCACACGCTGACGTGTGACGTGGTAGTAACCTTTCTTTCCGGCTATCTTACGGAACAACACCCGCCTATCGTTGGGTTCAGCGGTATCCCAGTAGGGCTCCAGACGCACCCTCACGAGAAACTGCATAGCTCCGTCATAGGTGGACAAGTCGTCTGATGGCATACGGTGCCTCGACGTAGGTTAGGAAACCAGCCACACGGCTAGATTCAAGCCTCACCCTCACCCTAGCCCTCTCCCGTCGAGGGAGAGGGGAGGAGTTTTTCCTCTCTCCCCTGGAGGGAGAGAGTTAGAGAGAGGGGGAGGTATGCCAGCGACGACGCGAGCAATCCGGCCATCCTAGGGATTAGCACATGCAGGTAGTACATGCCCTTACCCCGTGTACCCGCTGATGCCCATGGCATCGCGTACCTGGCGCATGGTCTCCTCGGCCACCTTCTTGGCTCGCGCCGTGCCTGAGAGCAGAGCGTCTTTCACCAGGTCCGGGTTGGCCGCGTAACGCGCCCGGCGCTCCCGAATCGGGTCCAGGAAGGCGTTCAGCGCCCGCCCCAGCCGCTTCTTGACCTCCACGTCGCCCACCTTGCCCACCACGTAGCGCGCCTTCAGCTCTTCGACCTCCTCTTTGTTGGCGTTGAAGGCGTCGTGGTACATGAACACCGGGTTGCCCTCCACGTGGCCGGGGTCCGTGGCGTGGATGCGGGTGGGGTCGGTGTACATCCGCATCACCCTGGCGGTGACGGTGACCTCGTCATCGCCCAGGTATATCGCGTTGTCCAGGCTCTTGCTCATCTTGGCCTGGCCGTCGGTACCCACCAGGCGGGGGACACGTCCTACCAGGGCTTCCGGCTCCGGGAAGGTCTCGCGGAACAGGCGGTTGAACCTGCGGGCGATCTCTCGGGTCATCTCGATGTGGGGACGCTGGTCCTCGCCCACGGGCACCAGATCAGCCTTGGGCAACAGGATGTCGGCGGCCTGGCTCACGGGGTAGTTGAAAAACCCCAGCGAGACCGTAGAAAGCTCCCCGGCAATGAAGTTTTCGACTTGCTCCGGTGGCACGGGCCTGCCGGTGCGCCTGGCGGCTAGCTCATCTATCTCCGCCTTGAGCGTGGGGTTCCGGGCTACCCAGCTATAGGGAGTGACCATGGAGAGGAGAAGGGCCAGCTCCGCGTGCTCCGGCACATAGCTCTGGATGACGAAGGTGCTGCGCTCCGGGTCCAGGCCCACCGCCAGCCAGTCCAGGGCCACCTCGATTACCGACCGCCGGATGCGAGCCACCTCGTCCAGGTGGTCCCCCAGCGCCTGGTAATCGGCGATCAGAAAGAAGCAGTCGTACTCGTCCTGGAGCTTGACCCAGTTCTCCAGGGCGCCCACGTAGTGCCCCAGGTGGAGGGGGCCCGTGGGCCGGATGCCTGTCAGGATGCGTCCTGTTTTCATTCCTCTTCCGCAGTTCCGTTCTGTCCTTGCCGGCGACGACAGCGCAAAGCCGCGTGTTAACCGTCATTGCGAGCGTAGCGAAGCAAGCTTTAGCCCCTGGCACCGTCCGTAGGTTGCTTCGTCGCTGCGCTCCTCGCAATGACGAAACAAATCTCGGCAAGATTCCAGACAACACCCGTTGGACGTCATTGATGGTGCACAGGGCCCCGATGTATCGGGGCCTCTCCTTGCTCAGAATGACCATGCTGAGCTACACCCCTACCTTCGGTACGCGGGCCAGGGCCTCCCGGACCTTGGCCTCGGGGTAAGCGTAGTCCTCCAGCTTGCCCGCCAGGAACGAGTCGTAGGCGCTCATGTCGAAGTGGCCGTGTCCGCTCAGGTTGAACAGGATGGTCCTGGCTTCCCCTGACTGCCGGCAGGCCAGCGCCTCGTCAATCACTGCCTTGATGGCGTGGGAAGGCTCCGGCGCCGGGATGATGCCCTCGGTGCGGGTGAACTCCAGGGCCGCCTGGAAGCAGACAGTCTGGTGGTAGGCCCTGGCCTCCATCAGCTTGTTGTAGCACAGGGCGCTGATGATAGGGGCCATGCCGTGGTAGCGCAGCCCGCCGGCGTGGATCGCGGCCGGGATAAACGTATGCCCCAGGGTGTGCATCTTGATCAGGGGCGTGGTCTCGGCGGTATCCCCGAAGTCGTAGGCGTACTCGCCCCGCGAGATGCTGGGGCAGGCCTCGGGCTCCACGGCGATGAAGCGCATATTCTTCTTGTCCACGATCTTGTCGCGCATGAAGGGCAGGGACAGGCCCGCGAAGTTCGAGCCGCCGCCCACGCAACCGATGATGACGTCCGGGTAGTAGCCGGCCATCTCCATCTGGAGCTTGGCCTCCTGGCCCACCACCGTCTGGTGCAGCAGCACGTGGTTGAGCACGCTGCCCAGGGAGTACTTGGTATCCTCGCGGGTGGCGGCGTCCTCCACTGCTTCGCTGATGGCAATGCCCAGGCTGCCCGGCGACTCGGGGTCAACCTCCAGGATATGCTGCCCGGCGTGGGTGTCGCGGCTGGGTGACGGCACCACCTTGGCTCCCCACGTCTCCATCATCACCCGGCGATAGGGCTTCTGGTGAAAGCTTGCCTTCACCATATAGACTTTGCACTCCAGTCCGAAGAGGTTGCAGGCCAGGGCCAGGGCACTGCCCCACTGTCCGGCGCCGGTCTCGGTGGTGAGACGTTTGACGCCTTCCTGTTTGTTGTAGTAGGCCTGGGCCACGGCGGTATTGGGCTTATGGGAACCCGCCGGGCTGACCCCTTCGTACTTGTAGAAGATACGGGCCGGCGTGCCCAGCGCCTTCTCCAGGCGGTGTGCCCGGAACAGGGGAGTAGGCCGCCACAGGCGGTAGATCTCCCGTACCGGCTCGGGAATCTCGATGAAGCGCTCGGTGCTTACCTCCTGCATGATCAGGCTCATGGGGAAGAGCGGGGCCAGGTCCTGGGGCCCGATGGGCTGCCCGGTGCCCGGGTGGATCACCGGAGCTAGCGGGAAGGGCAGGTCGGCCAGGATGTTGTACCAGTGCGTGGGTAGCTTCGACTCATCGAGATTGTATTTGGTCTCCATGGTCTGCCTCCTTGACTAACTTCCGCTCATGGTGAGCTTGTCGAACCACAAACAAAAAGCCCGTCCCAAAGGGACGGGCTCAGTGCCGCGGTACCACCCTTGTTGCCCGACCTTTCCAATGTCATTCTTCGTCCCGACTGTATCGGGACGAAGAATGACAGCGTATGTCGGACCGCTCGACAGGCCTCTAACGGGGCCCGTGCGCCAGAGCCTACTTGCCCCGGCACGTCACGGGGCTTTCGGTCTGGGGCTCCCAGATCCATTCCGCCGGGGCCGGCCATCGGCTCACACCTTACCCGACTCTCTGAGGCCGGCGGGACCAGCGTACTAGTCCTGTTCGTCGCCTGTACACTATTTAGTGTGTCCCGATTGTATCAGCGGGGCGAGGGGCTGTCAACGGTGCGACGGACTGCGGGTGCACGTCATAGAAGTGGTGGCATGGCCGATATGAGCTTGCAAAAGGGTCATCTTACGGATATAGTAGCCGTAAGGAGGTGCTCAGATGCCCGAGACTGCCATCCCGTCCGAGGTCCGTGCCCTGGCAAGAGAA
>JACPQM010000046.1 GCA_016190505.1 Chloroflexota bacterium
GGGCTACGGGCTACGGGCTTCGGGCTACGGGGATTGGGGCCGGGCCTGAAGCCTGGAGTCTGAAGTCTAAAGCCTGTCATGGGCTACGGGCTACGGGCTACGGGCTTCGGGCTACGGGGATTGGGGCCGGGCCTGAAGCCTGGAGTCTGAAGTCTAAAGCCTGTCATGGGCTACGGGCTACGGGCTACGGGCTACGGGCTCCAGACTTCGGGCCGCCACACCGCCCCTACGTTGTACGCCAACCTCGATGGTAATTCCCGTAGTCTGAAGCCCAGAGCCCGGAGCCCGTCTATCCGGTTTTTAACCTGCGGTTAACGTTTGGGGGCAGGCGGGGCGCCCGGGACGGGCGCGGCCCCAGATTCGACCCCAGGTTCAAAAGGAACATTACGACCTAACATTGTGACATAACAGAGCGACTTAACAATGTGACTTTACAAATCCACTGTCCTTCTCGCACAATGTCGGCTGTCATGAGTCGAGGGCTGGCGGCGACGGCAGGGGGCGCGTCCGCCGGGGCCGAGGAGTACATGGGCAAGAAAAAAAGGTGGCCCACCGAGATTCTCTACCTTGTGCTTCGCAGCCTCAAGGACGAGCCCGGCTTGCGCAAAACGGATATTGGATTCCGGGTGGCGCTGAACGGCTCCCACATGGGCCGGTGGCTGCGCTACATGGAGCGGGTGCAGCTCATCATGGTGGACGGTGGCTACTATCAGCTCACGGGCAAGGGGGCCAGGGTGCTGGAGGTGCTGGATCAGCTTTTCGAGGAGCTCGGGGGCACCGACATTGACGATCCCGACTCGTCGCTACCGGTGTCCATGCTCTTCCGCCAGCGCGCGCCCCCCCGGCTGTGGGACGGCCGCCCCCGCAAGGGCACAACGTAGGGGCGTATGGCAATACGCCCGATGCGCAACGGTAGGGGCGATCCCCCCGTCCCCCTTGTTAAGGGGGACCATAGGGGGTCCGTTCAGGGCAGGCTGTTAACAAGGGGACATAGGGGTCCCCCAGGGGGTGATGGCAATGATGAACATGATACGTATGACGGCCCCCGTAGGGGCAACCCTTGTGGTTGCCCTGGGGTGTGGTGTGGTGCGCCCCCGGTTCAACTCAACATAGGTCACCGAGCATGAACGGTCGTCGTGTTAGTTCGCAGCCAAAAAGAGGTTAGAGGTTAAGGAGTAGAGCGATGTCAACCAGCACCTTCAGGGCGCACCTAATGGGCCGCAAGAGCAGCCTAGCCTTCTCCGTCCTCCTGCTATTGTCCCTGGTACTTGGTCCGCTCATGGGGGTCCTGGTGCGGGGGACCACTGTCCACGCCGCGACGGGAGCAGCGGTCAGCCTCGCGGTCAACACCCAGCCCGCGGGCGCAGTGGCTGCGACGGCTTTCACCACGCAGCCGAAGTTCGAAGCCCACAAGGGTGATGGTAGTCTTGAAACCACCTTCACTGATAGTGTGACTGTGGCGATCAAGTCCGGCACCGGCACAATAGGGGCCGTGCTTTCCGGCACGACGTCCGTTGCTGCGGTGGCCGGCGTAGCCACCTTCACCGGCCTGAGCATAGACAAGGCCGGCACGGGCTACGTGCTGGTAGCGTCGAGCGGGAGCCTGACCACGGTCGAGACCGCGCCGTTCAATGTCTCGATAGGCGCGGCGACCATGCTGGCTATCGGCACCGCCCCCGCCGGCGCTACCGCGGGTAGTACCTTCAACACCCAGCCGACGGTAGAGGTGCACGACAACGGCGGCAACGTCGTCACTACATCGACCGCCTCGGTGACTTTTGCCATCAACACGGGCACCAGCGGCGCGGTCCTCTCCGGGACGACGACGGTCGCGGCGGTCGCTGGCGTGGCGACCTTCACCAACCTGTCGCTGAACCTCGCGGGCAGCTACACCATAAGGGCCACCAGCGGTGTCCTTACCGCGGCGACGAGTGGCGCCTTTACGGTAAGCGGCACCGACGCCCAACTGGCCTTCACCACAGAGCCGACCGGATCTGTGGCGGGCGCGGCCTTTACTACGCAGCCTGTGGTAACGGTACGCGATGCCAGCGGCAATACCGTTAATACATCTACAGCGTCGGTGACAGTGGCCATAACCTCCGGCACCGGCATCAGCGGAGCAACGCTGTCCGGCACCACCACAGTGGCGGCGGTGAACGGCGTGGCGACCTTCACCAACCTGAGCATCAACAAAGCGAATGGATCGACGACCTACACCCTGACCGCCACCAGCAGCTCGCTCACGCCGGCGGTCAGCGCAGCTTTCACCCCGGCGATAGGCGCGGCGGCAAAGCTGGCCGTCACCACGCAGCCTGCGGGTGCAATAGCCGGGATCAACTTCCAGACGCAGCCGGCGGTCACCATCCAGGATGCGCAGGGTAACACCGTCAACTCCACGGCGAACGTCACCGTGGCGATCGCCAACAACCCGAGCGCCGGCACGCTTTCCGGCACGTTAACGGTTGCGGCGGTAGCCGGTGTGGCTACGTTCACCAACCTGAACATCAACAACGCCGGCACGGGCTATACCTTGACGGCGACGAGCGGCACGCTTACTTCGGCGACCACCAGCGCTTTCAATGTTAACGCTGGCGCCACCAAGCTGGCCTTCAGCACTCAGCCCAGCGCCAACAACATGGCGGCCACCAATTTCGGCACCATGCCACGGGTTGTGGTGCAGGATGCCGATGGCAACACAGTAACCAATGCAACGAACAGCATTACCCTTTCCATCACATCGGGCACCGGCACCACAGGAGCCGTGCTTTCTGCTACCGGCGGCCTAGTGCAGCCGGCAGTCGCTGGCGTGTACACCTACGCGGACGTGCAAGTCGACATAGCTGGCAGCGCCTACACGCTGACCGCGACGTCTCCCGGCCTAACTTCAGCCGTGAGCACGTCGTTCAACGTGGCCGGGGCGAAGGCCAAGGTGGCCTTCACCACCTCACCGGCTGGCGCTGTCGCCGGGACGGTGTTCACCACACAACCGGTCGTCCAAATCCAGGACGCAGCCGGTCGCCTGATCGTAGCGGGCGCCAACGCCACGGATAACGTCACAGTGGCGATAACATCGGGGACGGGCACCAGCGGTGCGGTAATGACCACCACTTTGACGGTGGCTGCCGTCGGCGGTGTCGCCACCTTCACCAACCTCCAAATCGACCTCGCCGGCAGTGGGTATACCCTCACCGCCAGCAGCGCGGCAGCTCCGGCGGCAGCGACGGCGCCCAGCGCCTCGTTCACGGTGTCGCCTAACACGGCGACAAAGGTGGTTTTCACCACCCAGCCGAGCGCGATAAGCATGGCCGGCGTGGCCTTCGGCACGCAGCCGGTGGTCAAGATCGAGGATGCCGGCGGCAACGTGATAACCACCTCGACAGCGCCTGTCACACTGACGATCAGCGCCGGCACGCTGTCCGGCACGACGACGGTCAATGCCGTCGCCGGCGTGGCCACCTTCAGCGGCCTCAGCGTTCCTGCGGCAGATACCGGCCTCAAAATAACCGCGAGCAGCGGCTCACTGGCCACCGCGGTCAGCAACGCTTTCAGCATTGCCGGCACGGCGACCAAGGTGGCGTTCACCACGCAACCTACAGCCGGCACGGGTGGCCTGACGTTCGGCCAGCCCGTCGTTACCGTACAGGACGCCAACGGCACCTCCGTCATCAACTCGACGGCTTCGGTGACGGTGGCGATAGACACAAACCCCGGCCCGGGCACGCTGTCCGGCACCGCGTCGATGTCCGCGGTCGCCGGTGTAGCGGCGTTCACCGGTCTCAGCATCAATAAGGCGGCTGCGGGCTATACGCTCACGGCTGCCAGCACCGGCCTTACCGGCGCTACCAGCAACGCCTTCAACATTACTCTTGGTGCAGCAGCCAAGCTCGCTTTCACCACCCAACCGGCAGGGGCCACCACGGGGGTGGCGCTCTTGACAATGCCGGTGGTCACAGTACAGGATGCAGGAGGCAACACAGTAACTAGCGACAGCTCCACGGTGACACTGGCGGTCACGACAGGTACGACGGTTATTACTGTCGCAGCCGGTGGCAACACTCAGGCGGCCAGCAGCGGCGTGGCCACGTTCACTGCCACGACGTTCACCGGCGCTGGGCAGAGCCAGGTCATTACCGCCACCGACGGCACACTCACAGCCGCTGTGAGCGACGCCTTCAACGTGTCGTCCACGACCGCCAGCAGGCTGGCTTTTGTGACCCAGCCGGCGGGGGCTGCTGCGGGAGCGACCTTCACCACTCAACCGGTGGTTGAGGTTCAAGATGCAAACGGGAACCGGATAACAAACAATACCGCTACAGTTGTGATGGCTATCACCTCTGGTAGTGGCACGACTGGAGCAGGGCTATCAGGAACGACGCAGTCGGGAGCCAATGTCAACAAGGCTGCTTCAGCCGGTCAAGCAGTCTACACGGACCTAAGCATCAACGCGGCTGGCAACGGCTACACGTTGACTGCCAGCAGCGGTGCACTTTCTGCCGCGACCAGCAGCAGCTTCAACGTCGCGGGCGTGGCGACGAAACTTGCCTTCACCACGCAGCCTGCGGGAGCGGCGCCGGGCGTCAACTTCACCAGCCAGCCAGTGGTGGCAGTCCAGGACGCCAACGGCAATACCGTGACCAGCGCAGCTAACTCGATCGTAATTGCAATCACTTCCGGGACTGGCACCACGGGTGCCGCGCTTACGGCCACTGACGGCCTAACCCAGTCTGCCTCGTCCGGTGTGCTTGCCTACGCAGGCATGAAGATCGACCTGGCGGGGACCGGCTACACGCTGACTGCTACGGCATCCGGGTTGACCTCAGCGGTCAGCACCTCATTTGGCGTTGCCATCGGCACGGCCACGCAGCTCGCCGTCACAACGTCTCCGGGCGGATCTCTCGTGGCCGGTGCGGCCTTCGGCACGCAACCCGTTGTCACCATACAGGATGCGAACGGCCTCACGGTAACCAGTTCGACGGCACCGGTGACCCTAGCCATCACAACAAACCCGGGCAGCGGGACGCTATCCGGAACAGTAACTGTGAACGCGGTCGCTGGCGTGGCTAATTTCAGCGGGCTGTCCATTAACAAGGTAGGCGCCGGGTACGTTCTGACGGCTACCAGCGGCTCGCTCACTTCAGCAACCACTGGCGCGTTCACCATCACGCATGGCACGGCCACGCAATTGGCCTTCACCGCACAGCCCAGCGCGGCAAATACCGCGGCCACGAACTTCGGCACCATGCCTCAGATCACTGTGCTGGACGCCCAGGGCAACACGGTTACCACTGGCGCCGGAGCGACGACCTCGATAACGATCGCGATCACAAGCGGCACGGGCACCAGCGGCGCTGCACTGAGCTACACCGGCAGCCCCGGTGGGGTGGCTGCGGCTGGTGGCGTGCTGACGTTCGCCGCCGTTCAGATCAACACTCCTGGCTCCGCTTACACCCTGACGGCAATCGCCACGGGCTTGACCCCTGCGGTCAGCACGAGCCTGGACGTTGCCGGCATTGCGGCCAAACTGGCCTTCACCACCCAGCCTGGCGCGGGCACCGGCGGCGTGAACCTGACGGCGCAGCCCATAGTTAAGGTGCAGGACTCTGCGGGCCGCACCGTGACCACGTCGGGCGCCGCGATCACCCTGACGCTAAGCGGCGGGACCACCGGCGCGGTAGCCACCATCCCCGGCAACGGCGGTGGCGCGACCAGCGGCGTTTTCACCTACACCGGCGTCAACGTTGACAAGGCCGGCACCGGGTACATACTTACTGCTGCCAGCGGGGGTCTTGTTTCCGCTGTGAGCAGCTCATTCAACATTACCGTCGGCCCCGCCACCAAGCTGGGCTTCACCACCGAGCCAGCGCTGGCCACGGCAGGCGCGTCCTTCCTCACCCAGCCTGTGATTGCTGTGCAGGATGCCGGCGGCAACACGGTTACCTCAGCGACCGATTCCATACAGCTCGCCATAACCTCTGGTTCAGGCACCAGCGGCTCTGTCCTCGGCGGGACAGCTACGATGAGCGCAGCCAGCGGCGTGGCGACCTTCAGTGGACTGAGCATTGACCTGGCTGGCACGGCATACACGTTGACAGCCACCAGCGGAACGCTTGCCACTGCGGTGAGCAGCACGTTCAACGCGTCGGGAGCAGCGACCATTCTGGTCGTAACCACCCCGCCTGCGAGCGCCACGGCCGGGGCCGCCTTCGGCACCCAGCCTGTGGTGCAGGTCCAGGACGGCAGCGGCAATAGAGTTACCGCATCGAGCGCTTCAATCACTTTGTCCATAACCTCCAGCACCGGCACCAGCGGAGCCGCCCTTTCCGGAACGGTCACAGTCGCCGCGACGAACGGCCAGGCGACCTTCAGCGGACTTAGCATCGATCTCGCCGGGACGGGCTACACGCTGACTGCAGCCAGCACCGGACTTACCTCTGGCGTGAGCGGCGCCTTCAACGTCGGTGCCGGCGCCGGGCAGCTCGCGTTCACCGTTCAGCCCTCGGGCTCAGTGGCTGGAGCGGCCTTCACCACCCAACCGGTGGTTACGGTGCAGGATAACGCGGCCCGAACCGTTACCTCCTTCACCGGCACGGTTACCCTGGCGATAACGTCGGGCACCGGCGTATCGGGCGCGACGCTTTCCGGCACAACGACGGTAACCGCGGTGGCCGGCGTGGCGACATTCACCAACCTGTCCATCGACAAGGCTGACGCCTCGACGACATACACTTTGACCGCCAGCAGCGGTGGCCTGATAACCGTTGCCAGCGCCGCGTTCACGCCGAACTTTGGAGCGGCGAGCAAACTCATCTTCTCGCAGCAGCCTAGCGCGGCCAATACGAATGGCGTCAACTTCGGCACAATGCCCCAGGTGACGGTACAAGACGCGCAGGGCAACACGGTAAATGCCGCTACGAACAACGTGACAATTGCGATCACCAGCGGCACAGGCGCAACCGGAGCCACGCTCTCGGCTACAGCCACGACAGTAGCCGCGAACGGCGTTGCCGGTCTCGCCGCCTTCACGGCGGTGCAGATCAACCTGCCTGCATCGGGCTACACGCTGACGGCTACGGCCACCGGACTGACCTCCGCCGTGAGCAATTCGTTCAGCGTTGCCGGCGCGGCGGCCAAGCTGGCCATTACCACCCAACCTGCAGGCGCCGTGGGCGGCGCAGCCTTCACAACGCAGCCGGTAGTCACGGTGCAGGATGCCAACGGTAACACCGTTAGCAACTCCGGCGTGACTGTAACCCTGGCGATTGGCACTAACCCCAGCGCGGGCGCGCTGTCAGGCGTCGCGGCTGTTGCCGCATCATCGGGCGTGACGACCTTCGCCGGCCTGAGCATCGACAAGTCCGGCACGGGCTATACGCTGGTTGCTACCAGCCCCTTCCTGACCTCAGTCACGACCAGTGCCTTCAACGTTACAGCCGGCGCGGCTACTAACGTGGTGGTCACGACCAGCCCTGCGGGCGCGGTGGCTGGAGCAGCCTTCAACACGCAGCCTGTGGTTACGGTTCAAGATGCTGGCGGCAACACGGTTACCACGTCCAGCGCGTCCATAGTCCTGACGCTCACCTCCGGGACCGGAACACTGAGCGGAACGACTACAGTCAGCGCGGTCAATGGCGTGGCCACCTTCAGCGGCCTTTCCATCGACCTGGCCCAGGGCCCCGGGACCAAGCGGCTTACTGCTAGCAGCACAGGTCTTGCTGCCGGCCTGTCAGCCACCTTTGGTGTGGCCGGACCGGCCACACAGCTTGCCTTCACCACGTCCCCCTCGTCGCCCACCATCGGCGGCGCGACGTTCGCCACGCAGCCGGTGGTTGCCGTGCAGGACACCTTCGGGAACACGGTGGCGAACTCTGCGGCTTCGGTAACTGTGGCAATCAATACTAACCCGGGTACCGGCACGCTGTCAGGAACGGCAACGGTAGCCGCGGTGAACGGCGTCGCGACCTTCAGTGGCCTTTCTATCAACAAGGCTGGCACTGGCTACGACCTGGTCGCGAGCAGCGGCACGCTGACAACAGCTGTCTCCGCTGGTTTCAACATCACGGCGGGCGCCGCGGCCAAGCTCGCCTTCACCACGCAGGCCACGGCGAGCAACCCGGCAGGGTCGGCGTTCGCGACCCAGCCGGTCGTCACCGTTCAGGACAGCTACGGGAACACCGTCACTGGCGATACCTCCACCGTGACACTGGCCATTACATCCGGGACCGGTACTGCCGGGGCAACACTCGGCGGGACCGTTACTAAGGTAGCGGCTGCCGGTGTCGCCAGCTTCGCCGGCCAGGGCCTCAACATCACCAGGGCCGGGACGGGGTACACGCTGACCGCGACCGACGGCACGCTCACCTCGGCCACGAGTGGCAGCATCGCCATCACTGGCTTGACCGGATCACAGGTCGGCTTCACCACGCAACCTTCCGGCGGCCTGGCGGGCGTGGCCTTCACCACGCAGCCAGTGGTTGCGGTCCAGGATGGCTACGGCAACACTGATACCACGTCGACAGCCTCGATTACGCTGGCCATCGGCACCAACCCGGGAAGCGGCACGCTCTCCGGGACGGCGACGGTCAGCGCGGTCGCCGGCGTGGCCACCTTCAGCGGCCTCAGTATCGACAACAATGGCACCGGCTACACGTTGGTGGCATCGAGCAGCGGCCTCACCTCAGCGACCAGCGGCGCCTTCAATGTGGCGGGCGCGGCGAGCCAACTTGCCTTCACCACTCAGCCTGCCGGGGCCACCGGCGGTACCGCGTTCACCACTCAGCCGGTCGTCACCATTCGTGATTCCAACGGGAACACGGTAACCAACTCTTCAGCCTCGGTGACAATCGCAATCACGTCGGGCACCGGCACCATCGGCGCCAGCCTGTCAGGGACCGCCACAGTGGCCGCGGTCAATGGCGTGGCCACCTTCAGCGGACTCAGCATCAACAAGTCCGGCACGGGCTATACTCTCACCGCTAGCAGCACGGGCCTCACCTCTGCAACGAGCAACGCCCTGACCGTAGCTGTGGGGCCGGCGGCGAAACTCGAATTCACTACCCAGCCGGCGTCCGCCACAGCGGGGGCTGCCTTCGGCGTGCAGCCTGCAGTCACCGTTGAGGACGCGGGCGGCAACGCGGTCACGGGCTCTACTGCCACGATTACACTAGCCATAACCAGCGGCACGGGCACAACTGGAGCCATTCTCTCCGGCACCAAGACGGTGGCTGCGACCAGCGGCGTGGCTACCTTCAGCGGGCTGAGCATAGACCTGGCCGGCACGGGCTACACGCTGAGGGCCGCCAGCTCCGGCCTCGATCCGGCTACCAGCAGCATCTTCAACGTCGCCGCGGGCGCCGCGGCGAAGCTGGCCTTCACCACCCAGCCCGCGTCCGCCACCGCAGACGCAGCCTTCGGCACGCAGCCAGTCGTAACCGTGCAGGACGCGAATGGCAACACGGCTACCTCATTCACGTCCGCAGTAACCCTGGCGGTCACTTCGGGAACCGGGGGCGGCGGGACCCTTTCTGGCACGGTGACCATCAACGCAGTTGCCGGTGTGTCCACCTTCAGCGGCCTGATGATCGACCGGGCGGGCAACGGCTACACGCTTACCGCCACCAGCGCTGGCCTGGCCTCAGCGACGAGCAATGCCTTCAACGTGGCGGCATCCGGGGCCATCACCCAGGTTGACCTGGTACAGGGCTGGAACCTGGTCTCGCTGCCGCGTATGCCGGTTGACCCCGCCATTGCGGTCGTCCTCCAGTCCATCACCGGCGGCACAGTACAGCAAGTCCAGACCTGGACCGGCACGGGCTGGCTGTCCTGGACGGCAGGCCCGGCGCCCGATGACCTGTCCCAGATGGTGGACGGGGTGGCCTACTGGGTGAACATGAGCGCCACGGGCACGCTGGACGTTTCGGGAGCCAACTGGACCGACATGCCCACGGACCCCAACGTCCTGCCGCCTACCTACGACGTGACCACGGGCTGGAACATGGTAGGCTTCAAGTCCACAACGGCCAAGTCAGTGAGCGCCTACCTTTCTGGCACTGACTACCGGTTGACCATCTACTACTGGACGGGCACCGAGTATGCGGCGGTGCCCCAGGGTGGCGTCCTGCAGCCGGGACGCGGCTACTGGGTCTACTTCAACGCTGCCGGCAAGGTCACCCCGTAAGCCGGCGGCCTAAAGGGGCCAGATGTGAAAAGCATGAATGAACGGCGTAAGACGAGAAACTGGCGGCAAGCCGCAAGGCGGCTAGCAGGGGCCTTGGGGCCCCTGCTAGCCCTGGCCCTGACCCTGGGGGTGGCCACTCCCGCCCTGGCGGTGCCCTCCATGCCTCACCAGTTCTACGGCACGGTGACCGTGGGGGGCAACCCCGCGGCCGGGGTAAGCGTCCAGGCCAAGATAGGCAGCACCACGTTCGCTACCGCAACAACGGACGCGGACGGGAAATACGGCTACTCGCCCCTCTTCCGGGTGCCCGGAGACGACGCGGCCACTTCGGACAAGGAAGGCGGGGTCAACGGCGAGACCGTGCAGTTCTACGTCAGCGGCGTAGCGGCCCAGTCTGCCCAGTTCAGCTCGAGCGGCGTCACGGAATTGCCTCTGTCCATCAGCACCGTGGTGGTCCAGTCCCTGGACGTCAGCCCGAGCAGCGCCTCTAAGGCCAAGGGCCTCACCCAGCAGTTCCAGGCCAAGGCCAGCCTGAGCGACGGCAGCACCAACGTGGACGTTACCTCCAGCGCCACCTGGGAAAGCTCGAATACCTCGGTGGCCAGCATCGGCAGCTCGGGGCTGGCCACGGCCCTGGCCGTGGGCAGCACCACCATCACTGCCACCAAGGACGGCCAGTCGGACACGGCCACCCTCACGGTGACCGCGGCGGTGCTCCAGTCCCTGGCGGTCACCCCGGGAAGCCCTTCCAAGACGGCGGGGCTTACCCAGCAGTTCACCGCCACGGGCACCCTGACCGACAGCGCTACCCAGGACATCACGGGCAGCGTCACCTGGTCCAGCTCCAGCCCGTCGGTGGCCAGCATCAACGCCTCCACGGGGCTGGCCGCCGCCCTGTCGGCGGGCACCACGACCATCACCGCCACCCAGGGCAGTATCACGGGCAGCACTACGCTGACCGTGACCGCGGTGGTCATCAGCGGGGGCGGCAGCGTACAGCAGCAGCCTACGGCCACGCCCACGCTGGTGCCCACGGCCACCCCCACGCCCACCCCCACGCCGCCGTTGGAAGCCCAGGTGACGCCGGTGCCCACTGTGACCGGGACAAGTAGCGCCGTAGTGGACCCCACCCAAGAGACCAGGGTGGAACTTGAGGACAAGACCACGGTGGTGGTGCCACCCGGGGCGCTATCCACCCCTGTCCAGATCACGGCCCGCAGCGTGCCTCCGGCCCAGATACCAGCCGTGCCCGCGGCTATGGGGCACGTGCGCAAGGCGGTGGAGATCACGCTCTTCGACACCCAGGGGGCCGCCCTGGGGCCTACCTCGCTGAGCGCGGCCATAACCATCACGGTGCCCCTGAGCCAGGCGGACATCGCCGCCATCGGGGGCGACCCCAACAACGCGGAGCTTTACCGCTTCGACACTGGCAGCAACACCTGGATCAAGCTGGCCGCCGAGGTAGACCTGGTGACAGGGGTTATCCGCGCTCAGTTGCGGCACCTCTCCCTGTTCGCGGTGGTGGTGCCCGCGCCTGCCGTGCAGCCCGCTCCCACGCCCACGCCCACGGCGGCTGGCCCCCAGGCGGGGAGCGACATGCCCTCCGGCACCTCCCTGTTCACGGTCCTCCTTCTGGCGGCCATGGCCCTGGTGGTGGGGATGGCCCTGCTGCGCAGGGGCAGGACGCCCGCGTAGGGGCGGGCTCCGGGCTCTGGGCTTCAGAGTACGGGAATTACCCTCGAGGTTGGCGTACAACGTAGGGGCGACCCGCCGGGTCGCCCCTACGGTTTGACCGGCTCTCGGGGTGTCCCCAAGGCCCTTTCCCTTTGGGAGAAGGCCGTGCCCGCTGCCCGTAGCCCGAAGCCTGGACGATAGTGCTAGAATAAGCCTACGATGAGCGGCCAGCTTTACCCGGAGAAGCCCAGGCGGCGGTCGGTCCTCAACAGTCTGGACTGGCTGGTGGGCCGGCCCCTGCGCGGCGGCGGTGCGCAGGGCACCCAGACCCCGGTGCAGGCCAGCCTGTTCCCCGAGACTGAGGTTGTCAACCTCCAGAGCCTCAGCTACGCAAACACAACCTGGGTCTACATCGAGCGGCCCACGGCGCCAGACATCGAGGAGCTGGCCAGGCATTACCCCAACTTCCATCCCTTGAACCTGGAGGACTGCCTCAGCCGCATCCAGCGCCCCAAGATAGACGAGTACCGGGACCATATGTTCACGGTGTTCCATTTCCCGGTCTTCGATAAACAACACCGGGTGACCAACCCCAGCGAGGTGGACATCTTCATCGGCCCCGATTATCTGATCACCATCCACTGCTCGGGGGACCTGAAGCCGCTGGCCAGCCTGTTCAAGGACTGCCAGTTGTCCGACGATGTCCGGGCACAGGTCATGTCCCGGGGCGCCCCCTATCTCTTCTATCAAGTGCTGGACCGCCTGGTGGACTACTGCTTCCCCATACTGAACAGGGTGCTGGAGAACGTGGAGAAGGTGGAAGACCTGCTCTTTACCAGCCCCCAGTTGCAGATTGTTCACGAGCTCTCGATGGTGCGCCGGGATATCATCTCATTCCGGCGTGTCATCCATCCCCAGATAGCGGTCATCGAGAGCCTGGAGAGAGTGCCGCGGCCTATTCTCAAGGGGGAACAGGACATATACTTCGGCGACATCGCTGACCACATCCGCCGTATCTGGGATGGCCTGGAGGACGCCAAGGAAGTCATCGAGGGGCTCTTCGACACGGGCAACTGGCTCATCTCGCACCGCATCCAGGAAAGCATGCGGGTGCTCACCATCGTGCTCACCATCATGACGCCTCTCATGGTGCTCACTGGCTTTTATGGCATGAATATCCCCCTCCCTCTGGGCGTGGAGCCGCCCGGGACCTGGTGGAGCTTCGGAGTGCTCCTGGGGACCATGCTGGCCATCACTGGCGGGCTGATTTACTTCTTCCGCCGCAAGCGGTGGATATAGCACCATGACCATCCTTCTGATCGGCCTCTACGTGGCCGCCGAGCTCATCGCCAACATCACGGCATCCAAACCTGTAGCCGTAGGCGGAATAGTTGGTGTAGTCCCCGCCGCAGTCTTCATCTACGCCCTCACCTTCACCCTCATTGATCTGGTGAACGAGCGCTTGGGCAAGGCCGGGGCGCACAAGGTGATAGTGGCGGCTTTCGCCGCCAACCTGCTGCTGGCCGGTTATGTCAAGCTCGCGGTGTCCCTGCCCCCTGCCTCCTTTTACCAGGGGCAAGATGCCTTCGCCCAGGTGCTGGGGTCCACCCCGCGGATCGTCTTCGCCTCTCTTACTGCCTATCTGGTCGCCTCCCTCATAGATACTGAGGTCTTCGCCTGGTGGCGAGCGCGGGTGGGCCGGCACCGCTGGGCACGGGTGCTGGCCTCTAATGCCGTCTCCACGCTCGTGGATAGCGCGGTGTTTATCACCCTCGCCTTTTCCGGCGTCATGCCCTTGTTGCCTCTTATTCGCGGGCAGTATATTGTGAAGATGGCGGTAACGGTGGTCAGCATCCCTCTGATCTACCTGGTCAGGACGGGGCTGCCCACCAGGGAGGGGCACCGGGCATGGGAGCCTGCGCCGTAGGCTGGCCCTATCCGCCTTATGATTACTCCGAGATGTGTTCTGGGGCTGATCTAAGGTCTCCCCTCTCCCTCGAAGGGAGAGGCCTGGGTGAGGGTGAGGTCCGCAATTGAAGGCGCCGGTCGTTTGCCAACCTCCCCCTCACTCTCACTCTCTCCCGCCAGGGGAGAGAGGACACGCATTCTCATTCGCTGTGGCGCCCGGATGCATCGAGGCGCCCCTACACCTATCCTCGCGGTGAGGTTATCATGGAAATACGTATCCTGGGCGCCCACAACCTGGAGTCGGCCACCAGCCGTCTCTCATCGCTGGTGGTGGATGGCGTGCTCGCCCTGGATGCGGGCAGCCTCACCTCCGGCCTGACCCTGGAGGAGCAGGCCCGGATCAAGGCAGTGCTACTCACCCACCACCATTTCGACCATGTGCGTGACCTGGCCACTCTGGGCCTGGGGACCTGGTCCTCCGGCACCATAGATGTGTTCGCGCCGCAGGCGGTGCTCGACGTGGTGGCCAGCCATCTCATGGACGGCACCATCTACCCCGATTTCACCCTGCGTCCCTCGCCGGAGAAGCCCTCCCTGCGACTGTGGCCCCTGGACACTGGCAAGACCACAGAGGTAGCCGGCTACGCTGTTACTCCGGTCCCCGTGCCTCACAGTGCGCCCTGCACCGGCTATCTGTTCTCGGACGCTCGCGGGAGTCCCGACTCGTCGGGATTCTACACAGGCGACACCGGTCCTGGCCTGGCCAGCGCCTGCTCTGGCTTGCGCCCCGGCCTGCTCATCACCGAGGTCACCCTTACCGACGCCCAACAGGATGACGCCCTGCGGACCGGGCACCTGACGCCGTCCCTCCTCAAGGTCGAGCTTGCTGTTTTGCGCCAGAGCTGGGGCTACCTGCCCCCGGTGATCATCCTTCACATGAGCCCACCCCTGGAGCGGGAGATAGTTCAAGCGCTGGCCCAGATTGCCCGGGAGCTGCGGGCGGACATCAGGACGGCTTACCGTGATATGAGGGTCAGCGTATGACCCCCGATCTCAAGTTCATCGCCGACACCAACGTGGGCCGGCTGGCCAAATGGCTACGTGTGCTGGGCTATGACACCCTCATGCTCGACACCCACAGCGACGACAACCACCTGGTGCGCCTGGCCTTCGAGCAAGGCCGGGTTATCCTCACCAAAGACAGCCACATCCTGCGCCGCCGCATCGTCACCGAGGGCCATGTCCACGCCGTGTTCATCCAGGACGACGATGTGGACAGCCAGCTCCGGCAGGTAGTGTCAGCTCTGGGTCTCGACGCCGACATCCGGGCCTTCAGCCGGTGCATCGAGTGCAACCACACCCTGGAGCCCCGGGCCAGAGACCAGGTAGAGGGTCAGGTGCCTCCCTATGTCTTCCGCACCCAGCAAGAGTTCGCCCAGTGCCCCCAGTGCCAGCGCGTCTACTGGCAGGGGACGCACTGGCAGCGCATGCGTAGGGAAGTAGAGTCCCTGGCCAAGGCCAAGTGATGAGACGCGCCGCCTACATCTACGACGAGAGCCTCTCCCGCCACGTCCTGCGGGAAGACCACGTGATGCGCCCCAGCCGCCTGCGGTACACCTACGAACTTCTCGAGGCCTGTGGCGCTTTCAGCTTGCCCAACTCACGGCTGGTGTCTCCCCGGCTGGCCAACGACGAAGACGTGCTCACCTTTCACTCCCCCGACTACGTGGCGGCGGTGCGTAGCTTCAGCAACGGCAAGCGCCTGGTGGACCCAGCCAGGTATAACTTCAGCGATTGGGGGGACAACCCCATATTCCCGGGCATGTACGAGGCATCCCTCCTCTCGGTAGGGGCATCCCTGGTGGCGGCGGAGCTGGTCGCCCAGGGCGAGGTAGACGTCGCCTTCAACACCGGAGGTGGGCTACACCACGCCGCGCCTGCGGCCGCCTCGGGATTCTGCGTGTTCAATGACCCGGCTATCGCCATCAAGCATCTCATGTCCCGGGGTCTGAAGGTGGCTTACCTGGATATTGATGCCCACCACGGCGACGGCGTGCAGTTGGCCTTCTACGATACCGACGCCGTGCTCACCATCTCCCTCCACGAGTCGGGCCACTACCTGTTCCCGGGCACCGGCGGGGTATCCGAGATAGGCCAGAGCAAGGGGCGCGGCTACTCGGTCAACATACCTCTGGCCCCGAACACCGACGACGAGACCTACCTGTGGGCCTTCCGAGAGGTGGTGCCTCCTCTTATTGGTCGCTTCCGGCCCGATGTGCTGGTGAGCCAGCTCGGCGTGGACACCCACTTCAGCGACCCCATAACCCACATGAAGCTGACCACGGGCGGCTACATCCAGGTAGTGGAGGACATTTCCCGGCTGTGCCCTCACTGGGTCGCCCTGGGCGGTGGCGGTTACGACGTGAGCGCGGTGGCCCGCTGCTGGACGCTGGCCTATGGAGTAATGGCGGAGCACGACTGGCCGGACGAAATCCCCCAGAGCTACCAGGAGCAGTACGGCCTCAAGTCGCTCCGCGACGGGAACGGGCCTGAGCTCTCGGCGGCAACGAAAGCGCAGGCCCGCAAGTTCGCCGAGGAGACGGTGGCAGCCGTCCGGCGCCAGGTATTCCCCATCCACGGGCTGTAGCCACGGTCTCCCCAGCGCAGCCCGCTCGCCCCAACCCCAGGCAGGCCCTCTACAACTGGTACTGCCCCCTCCTCCAATCCCGACTTGTCGGGACGCCTCAGGCCCGGGTACTGGAGCTCGAAGGTTATGTCAAACTGGAGGGCGCTGCCCACCTAGCCCAACAGCTCCAGGACCTGGCGCTGTACGTGTCTGGGGACCTGTCGGACGCCCCCCGCCCGCTGCTGGACACACCCCGCTACCACTACGTCCGGGCAGACTGCCGCCGCCTACCCTTCCAGAGCGAGTCCTTCGACCTGGTGCATGTGACCTTCCCCTCGCGGGCAGACCAATTCGTCTTCCAGAGTCGGCCCACAGCCACCACCTTCGGGCTCAACAGCATGCCCGCCAGCATAGCTGGCGTGGCCCGGGTGCTCCGGCCCCGCGGCTGCTTCGTAGTGTTCCCTTACTGGACAGGGGACGAGGCCTGGGAAACGGCCCTGCGCCAGACGCTGCGCCAGCACGGCTTCAGCCTCACCGTGGAGGGACCCTACAGCGGGCTGTTCGTGGCACTGTTTCACCGCGTCCCGGGCCTGGCGCCCACCATGACCGCCTCGCGAACGGTATCCCTGCGTTTGGACGACAACGTCTATCAGGGTCTGCTGCGCAAGGCCAGCCGCCAGGGACTGAGCGTAGGGGAGTGGCTCACGCGCCTGGTGGCTCGCGAGGCCCACAAGCCCCGCTGGCCACGCTTCTGGCGGTAAGTTATCCACAATCTTCACAATCCCGATACCGGATGCTCACACCGGCGCCCTATAATGACCGTAGTGGCGAGGCATCCGGAACAGATGGTACGCGAAGCAACCTGTATCCGAGCCGGATGCTTCGCCCGCACAGAAGGAGGCAACCTATGATGTGGGGAAACTGGGGCGCCGGTGGCTGGCTTTGGCCCCTGGGGGCGCTACTCATGATAGTTTTCTGGGGGCTCATTATCGCCGGCGTCGTGCTACTGGTACGCTGGCTATGGACTGCCGGCCAGTCTTCAGCCCCCCGAGGCGAGCCGGCGCTGGACATACTGAAGAAGCGATACGCCCGGGGCGAGATCACCAAAGCCGAGTTCGACGAACGCAAACGGGACCTCCAGTAAGCCATGAGGCGCTCCCGCTGGTATCCGCTCCTCGGCCTGGCCCTGATCGTTGCTGGCGTCGCCGGGCTCTTGGCCATGGCATCGCTCGGCTCGCCGGCCGCGAATTGGTGGACTGGCCCGCAAAGCTTCGTCTCCAACGGGCAGCGCATATTCCTCATGGGCACCGGCGTCGAAGGGCCGATCACCTACCGGGAGGGCCCTTTCTGGCTGGGCATGCACGGCGGTGGCTGCGCCACTTGCCACGGCGCCGACGGGCGGGGTGGCCGGCCCATGATGCTGGACATCTCAGCCCCGGACGTTCGGTACTCGGCCCTGACCGCCAGGGGATACGACGAGGGGCTGATTGCCCGGGCCATCACCGCCGGGCTGGGCTCTCAGGGCCAACCCCTGGACCCAGCCATGCCCCGCTGGCAGATGAGGGCAGAGGAGATGGCCGAGGTCATCGCTTACCTCAAGACGCTGCGGTAGGGTCTGGAACTTAGCTCCGGGGCTCCTGCCACCAAGACCCCGGCGTGAGCGGCGGGGGCAGGGGACCGCTCGCCTCAGTGTCCATTACCTCCTGCACATTGCCCGGCGGGCGGAAGGGCAACCGGAGCAGCGTGGTATCCCGCCCGAAGAACAGGGAGAGAAGCCAATCGGCGGCTACCCGGATGCGGTTGTGGTTGTGAGGCAACAGGGCCAGATAGCCGCTTAGCCAGAGCACCCGGGCCGGGAACCCGTAGACCCGCAACCCGAACAGCTTCAAGGCCGCCGAGTGCGAGCCCAGCGACACCATGTCTGCCATCCACGGCGGAGAGAACGGCCTTCTGCGCCCACCGGTCAGCTCGGCCACGATGTTCCCAGCCACTGTCCGGGGCTGGCGCACGGCTATGTGGGCACGCGCCGGCAGCGGCCGCCCGGTGGCGGGGTCCGCGAAGTGGGCGGCGTCGCCCAGAGCGTACACTCCGGGGAAGCCGGGAACGCCCAGGTAGCGGTCCACCATCACCCTACCCAGTTCGTCTCTGGCCACGGGCAACTCGGCCAGCAAGGGGCTAGCCCGGATACCCCCGCTCCATACCACCGTCTGCGTGGGGATGATCTCGCGGCCGTCCAACTCCATGCCTGTGTCCCAGACCCGGGTCAGCCGCGAGCCGAACCTGATCTCGATCCCCTTCTTTTGCAGTTGGTCCCCCGCGTACTTCGCGATCTTGGCGTCCATGTCAGGCAACAGCCGGGGCTCAGGATTGACGAGTAGTACCCGCACCTGCGACCGGTCTATCCCCGGATACTTGCTGAGCAGGTGCCGGAAAACGAAGTCGCGGATCTCGGCTACAACCTGGACACCCACGGCGCCCCCACCCACCACCACAAACGTGAGCAGCTCCGCCTGGCGTTCAGGTCTGGCATCAGCATCCTCGAACAGCCCGATGATGTGGTTGCGGAGATGGATGCCGTCATACAGCGTCTTAAGGGTGAAGGCGCTGGAAAACTCGGGCGAGCCGGTGATGTCTGGCGATCCCCCCGGGGCCAGCACCAGGTAGTCGTAGCCGATTTCTTCCTCGCCCGTAATCAGGCGCTTGCCGTCCAGGTCTATGGACTGCACCTCGGTGCTCACGAAGCGGAAGCGACGCCTCCCCCGTAGCGCCCTGATGGGCAGGGCGATGTGCCTGGTCTCGATGCCGCCGGTGGCCACCTCGTGGAGCAAGGGGGCGAAGAGGAAGAAGTTGTCCCGATTGACCAGCGTGATCTGGATGCCGGCGAGCCGCTTCAAGGACCTCTCCAGCCTCAGCGTGGTATAGACGCCCCCGAAGCCGGCCCCCAGCACCACGATGCGGAGCGGACCATCGGCCGTGGACGGCCTCCACCTATGCCGCATGGCCTCAGCCAGCAGTCTGACCAGGAAACCTGGCGCCAGGGCGGTACGCAGTGTGTGTCCATAGCTGTGGCCGCCCGTGAACAGGTCCCACAACACCTGGTTGAAGGGACGGTGGGCCACGCCCCTCTCCTGCTCCCGCCGGGCCAACTCGCCGTGAGCCAGAAACGGCTCCGGCCTGCGCTTTAGCCGCTGGTGAGCCCAGAACATGGCCCGGCCGTAGGCGTTGTCCCGAGACACCGAAGCTAGCAGAGGCGCATAGTGCCGGTGGAAGGCGTCAGCAGAGACGCCATGGTACACTGCCGCCCGGGCTGCCTCCCGGGCGGTGAACAGCGCCGAGCCTATGCCGTCCTTGTACAGCCGGGTCACGCCAGCATCGCCCACGGCCACCAAGCCGTCAGCATATGGATGGCTAGCCATACCAACG
This sequence comes from Chloroflexota bacterium, assembly GCA_016190505.1. GTDB lineage: Bacteria > Chloroflexota > Dehalococcoidia > JACPQK01 > JACPQK01 > JACPQM01. Next base: position 19,806 of record JACPQM010000046.1, read on the forward strand.
GAGATCAGGGGCTGGCAGCCGCACACCCGCCGGTAGGGGAAGGGCAGTTCCCGGGCCACCAGCGGATGGTCGAGGAACTCTGACACCGAGGCTGGCCGGCCTTGACCCAGCAGCGAGACGTTTATCCGGCTTCCCTTGGGTACCAGTGTGCCGAATATCAGCCGCGAGGCGGGAAGAACGAAGACCTTGACCCGGCTCCCAAAGTAACGGGCCACGTCCGCAGGCCGGGCCACGAGCTCGTCCTGAGACATACGGATGGCCGGCGGCGGCCGGTAGTCCACGCCATCCACGGGCGGGCGCGCGGAGTTCAACCCACAGCACAGCGCAACCAGACCGTACTCCTGCCATCCTTCAGAGGAGAGCACCGCCGGCCGGGGGACCAGCCGAACGGCTTGCACCCGTAGCCGCCGCCAGCGGGCGCCCCGGCGCACCGCCTCGTCCAGGAGGAAGCGGTCGAAGCTTTGCTCGCGCTCCAGGGGCGCATGAAGCGGGCCGCCACCCCGGTAGATGCTGTAGATCTCGCCCCCCGGCTCCGGGTTGGTCACCTCGATGGTGCCGAAGGGGCTGAAGACACTGTAGGCGTTTATCCGGCCCTGAATAACGCGCTCGGGTATGGTCAGGCCCAGTTCGCCGATGCGACGCAGCAGCCGCCCCGAGAGTATCCCAGCGCAACGGTTACAGCCCAAAGGGCCGGGGGCCGAGAAGTCTCGGGGCTCGTACACATCCACCTCAGCGGACAGGCCCCGCTGGCTGGCAAACGCCATGAGGTAGAGGGCGAAGAAGCTGCCTGCCGGCCCGCCCCCCACAGTGGCCACCTTGAGACCAGGGACCATTGCCTCACCCTCCCCAAGCCTACACCAAAAGCGAAAACGCCTGGGCCAGGGACGTACTGCTGGGATCTTGAGCAAAACAGGCGTTAGGCCCGCATTCTACTTCAGGCGACTGACCCGCGCAAGCCGCGACCCACCCGTAGGGGCGAAGCATCCGAAGCACGACGCTCTTGGAATGCGCCTATGTGGCCGGATGCTTCGCCCCTACGCTTTCCCACACCTTGACACCCCGCCCCCAGGCCCTAAACTTAGCAACAGGATATGGGAATTGTGGCGGCACTCGGCCTGACACTGGTGGCGGCCATAGCTGCCCGGTGGCTTGTCCTGCGCTTCACGCCGGTCCTGGCGCCCAAGGGCAAGCTCAAGACGGTAGGGCTCGCCTGGCTGCTGGGGCTGGCCGGAAGCTACCTGGCCGGCTGGTTGGCGCCAGGCCCCACGTTGGGGGGCGCGTCCATCTGGGGGGCCATTGCCGGCGCCCTCGTGGCGGTGCTGGCCCGGGGCCTTTACCCTTTCCTGCGCATTATGGTTGGCCGGGTGTAGGGGCACCAAACAGAAAGCTTCCAACTCACCGGGATACGCGACCCGGCGGCTCTTCGCAGACGGAGTGTGTGCCACTTGACTTCTGGGACGAGTGGTCTCATACTACTTACCATATATACATGTATATACGATGGATGACGAGGACTTCCTATCCTATCTGGACGATTACCTCGAGTCGCCTGTCGAGAAGAACCCGGAGATGGAGGGAGTCAGAATCGTCTGGGAGCGAGACAGCCCGAACTTCGGGGCGCGCCACATTTGGGAGAAGCACAGAATCACAGAGGAGGAGGTGGAACAGGTTATCTTGGAAGTGCCCCCTTGCGTCGAGGCCAGGCGCCACCCGGAGCATCCCCATCGGACCATATTCTGGGGCGCCACGCGAAATGACCGGTGGATGCTTGTTGTCTGTGAAGATTGGAGGACCGGCGACATCAGATATTTGCGTCCCATAACGGCTTTCGAGCCTGAGGAAGGGCACGATTACTGGGAGGAGTACACATGAATGAGTTCAGCTACAAACCAGCTTCCTCAGAAGAACTTGAACGTGAGGCCAGGGATTGGGATCTGCGTTTACTCACGCCACGGGAGTGGCAAGATGCGGCAGAGGCCGTGCCACGCATGGGCCCTTCCACTGCTATTAGCCTTCGCTTGCCTACGCAAATGCTGGCCGTCCTTAAGGCTTTCGGCCGACGGCAAGGCGTCGGATATCAAGTGCTGCTAAAGCGCTGGCTGGACGACAGGATACAGGAAGAGCGAGACAAACTTGCCGCGCAGCAAGTCATCAAATTGTACAAGCCTACAGTGGTTGCCCTGGCAGCCTCCTTTGCTCCTGAAAAGGAACAGGTCCTGGAACCCATGGAAGCGACCCGATAGATGCTGACACGCGAGTGGCTAAGCGCATTTGTGCCCATAGGGGTCTTGCGCTCGCCCACAGAATGGGCCCCTGTGGGGGCCGGGGTCTTACTCCACGAACCGCCTGTGATGTGGCTGATTACAGCAAACCATGTTGTGCAGAACGCCAAGGGTCATGAGATAGCGCCTTTGGTGAGTGTTAAAGGCGGCGGCGTAGCCGTGGTGAGAATAGGGGAAATCCAGACAAAGTACAACTACCAGTGGCACGCCGACGTGGCAAATGACGTCGCTGCAACCCTTATGCCTTCAAGCCCAGATTGGACAATCAAGGCAATCGGCGAGAATGCGTGCATAAGGAAGTCCGAATTGGTGCCGTCCATGGCATGTTTCACTGTTGGGTGCCCATACGGAGTCATGGGTTTTGATCCTGAGCGGGCTACCCCTCTGGTCCTTGATGGCATTATCTCAGGCCTGGACCCCAGGACAGGACACATATTCACGAGTACTCCCACCTTTCCCGGCAACAGTGGCGGCCCCATAATCGTGAGGCGCGACCCGTTTAGCCCGGGAGGGGGTCTCCATGTAGGTTCGCCGGTCCTGCTGCTGGCAGGCATTATTCTCCGGGTCGTAGAGGTCCCCTCTCCTCCTGATCCGTCCTCGCCCGTCTCGCTACCCCCGCTGCGCCTGGGAGAGGGGGTTTCAATTGAGACCGCGCTAGACCTTGTTCGGTCTCCAAGTGCTCGCGGAGACCGGGAAAGGGTATTGCCAAAGTAAGTTGGTGCACCCCACTCCCACATGGTCGAGCCCAGCGGCAGCAAGTCCCCTATTCCGCTGTTGAGGCAGGGAAGTCATTATCCCTCGGATAAGCGGCGGGCCGCTCCTGCCATAGCGCCAGATTGACACTTCGCCAGGGGCCAGTTACACTCGGGCTATCGGTTTGGGAGGTGGGAGCATGAATACATTATCCATGGAAGTCGAGCGGCCCAATGTAATCCGCCCTCGGGAGTATCCACTGCCACAGTTGGGCCCGGATGACGGGCTGCTGCGGGTGGAGCTCATCGGCATTTGCAGCAGCGACGTCAAGATCTTCCGCGGGCACACCCCGGCCCCCTATCCCATCATCATGGGGCACGAGATCCTGGGGACCATCGAGGAGGTTGGGGTGCGGGCGGCCAAGGCCTATGGCGTGGCCAAGGGGGACCGAGTGATCGTAGAGGCCAGCGTGGCCTGCGGCCATTGCTTCTATTGCCGCACCGGCAACTATCGCCTGTGCGATTTCACCATCGGCTATGGCACCCGCACTTCCTCAGCACTCCCCCCGCATCTCTGGGGCGCCTACGGGCAGTACATGTACATCGCCCCCTACTCCGGAGTGCACAAGCTATCGCCCAAGGTGCCCGCGGAGGTTGGGGTGCAAATTACCACCGTCACCTCTAACGGCATCCAGTGGGTGCGCCGCCTGGGAGGGGCCAGCGTGGGGGATGTGGTGGTCGTGGTGGGTGTAGGCCCCCAGGGCCTGAGCTCGGTAGCCGCCGCCCGCGAAACGGGGGCTTCTTTGATCGTTGCCCTGGGCCTCACCTTGGACGAGGACCGGCTGGCTCTGGCCCGGGAGATGGGCGCCCACCACACCATCAATGTCGAGGAGCTCGACCCTGTGGCCGAGGTGAAGCGTCTTACCCAGGGGGCCATGGCCGACGTGGTGGTCGAGGTGTCCGGCTCGCCCAAGGGGGTAAACACAGCCATCAACCTGGCCCGCAAGCAGGGCACGGTGGTGCTGGCCGGCCTCACCGGCGACAAGATGCTCACGGGCATCGAGGTGGACTCGGTCATCTACAAGGAGATACGCCTTCAGGGCGCCTTCAGCAAAGGGACCGAGGCTGTCCGGGCTGCCATCTCGCTGGTGGAAGCAGGGAAGTACCCCTTCCACAAGCTGGTGACCCACCGCTTCCCTCTGGCGCGTGCCGAGGAGGCACTCCGCTGTGTGGCCCGCGAGGTGGAGGGGGTCAATCCCGTCAAAGTGGTGCTGGACCCCTGGGCGGAGTAGACGGGCTACGGGCCAAGGAAACACCCGCTCATGGTGAGCCTGTCGAACCACGGGCTTCGGGCTACAGCTCACCCTCTCCCTTTGGGAGAGGGCTTGGGTGAGGGCGGGCACGCAGGCCCGCCCCTACAAGGAGGCGTGAATCAATGAAAGTGTTAGGCATAGTGGGCAGCCCACGCTCGGGCGGCAACGCTGAGACCTTGCTGGAGGAGGCGCTGGCCTCCGCGAAGGAGGCCGGCTCCGAGGTGGAGATGATACGCCTGCGGGAGAAGGACCTTTCCTTCTGCGATGGCTGCGATACCTGTCGAGACACGCGGCGCTGCCACATCGCGGACGACATGCAGGAGGTCCACGCCAAGATGCTGGAGGCCGATGGGATCATACTGTCGGCGCCCGTCTATTTCTGGGCGCTATCTGCCCAGACCAAGCTACTCATTGACCGGAGCTATGCCTTCGAGGCGGGACACCAGCTTCGGGGCAAGGTTGGGGCGGGCATCGTGGTGGCCCGCCGGGCGGGCGCAGGCAACGCCCTCCTCGAGTTCATGGAGTTCTTCAACACCCACCGCATGATCTACGCCGGGGGTGCCCTGGCCTACGGGGACAAGCGGGGCGATGTGCGCGGCGACGCGTGGGGCCTGGGCGAGGCCAAGGCCCTGGGCCGCGTGGTGGTCCGCTACATCCAGAACACCAACCTGCGCCAGCCGAGGGCAGGCCAGAGATGAGGTGCTGGAAGCCAGGGTAAACTAGTACCACATTGGGGGCAGGGCACTACTATGCAAGAGCGAGGGGCCAGGGCATGGCAACCCAGGCACACGGAGATACCGCGCGATTCATTCAGAAGGAACCCGGACGGTTCATGGACCAGCATTAAGGCCGTTTTCCTCTTTAATCCCGCTGGTGGAGAGATATTCCTTCCCTCTGGTATGACCTTCCGAAAGGGGAAGGGTGTGGCTTTCATTGGGTTTGACCTGGCGGGTTATCTGGAACAGGATTCCAAGAATGACGTGGAGTAAATCATGTGCGGGGCCTGGCTACAACTCTATCCTTCTCAGGGATAGAGGGAGGGACGGGATCAGCAAGAATCCGTCTTACCGCGCCAAAGCGGTGGGGACACACTTGAAGGCATATCCCACACCCCAGGCATTTCTCTTGGACGATGACGTGGACCTGGTCCTTGCTCCCCAGAATCGCCTTTGCCGGGCATTTCCTGAGGCAAATCATGCAAGCCTGGCACTTGTCCGGGGCGATGTAGTAAGAGATTAGCTTCTTACGGACATAGCTCTCAGCCGCTTCGAGATCCAATCTAAGCTGTTCCGGCCCTTTCCCTTCCGCTATCCCGAGAGGGCCCAGCGCCTTAAGCTGCCTGGTGAAGTCGGAGACCAATTCGGCAAACCGGTTTCCCTCAGAAGCGGACACCCATTCAATCCGTAACCTTTTTGGGCTTAACCCTACCTGCACCAGCAGTTTGTGAAACAGGCCAACCATGTCCAGCGCTCGATAGTTTCCCTCGGTAACGTAATGGCAATCATCAAGGTGGCACCCCCCCACAAGAACACCGTCCGCTCCCTTTGAGAAAGCCCGGAGTATGAACGCCGGGTCCACTCTGCCCGAGCACATCACCCTGATGATCCTTATGTTGGTGGGGTACTGATACCTGGAAACCCCGGCAAGGTCGGCTCCCGCATAGCAACACCAGTTACACAGGAATCCCAGTATCTTTGGTTCAAAATCATACCTGACAACCATTCCCTGGCCCACCCCTAGGTTAGCAGTCCCCAATTCGGTCATTGGTGGGTTTCCACGAGGTCAAGGACCGCCGCGTCGATTTGGGCAAAAATCTCCTCATCAGTGAAGTGCTTCAGAGCAATGGCCCCTGATGGACACTTTGCGTTGCAGACACCGCATCCCTTACACAGGACGGGAATAACCCGTGCAGTCTTGCCTTGTGGCTTTTCATGGAGCTCTATAGCGCCATACCGGCAAACTGACTGACACTGGCCACATCCTGTACACTGACTCTCGTCTACCTCGCAGATAGCACCAGATGCTACGACTGAATCCTTTGAGAGAATGGTTGCAGCCCGGCCGGCCGCCCCATAGGCCTGGGCAATTGACTCCGATATGTGTTTGGGATAGTGGGCCATCCCGCAAAGGAAAACGCCATCCGCAGCGAAGTCAACTGGTCTCAGCTTGGCGTGGGCTTCTGAGAGGAAACCATCTGGGCTTAGAGGCACCCTGAACAACCGGGCTATCTCGTTGCTTGTTGTTGAAGGGACAATGGCGGCAGCCAGAGCGAGGAGACCGGTATCTATAGCCAGCTTCTTGCCCAGAATAGGCTCGGTGATGGTAACCCTCAAAACACGCTGACCACCCTCTTCAGCAACTTCGACCTGGGGTCTATCATCCGGCTCATAGCGGATGAACTTCACCTCCCGGTTCGCCGCTTCCCGGTAATAGTCCTCCTTGAACCCATAAGCTCTCATATCCCGATAGATGATGTAGATATCCATCTGGGGGTTTATCTGTTTTAGCTTGATGGCGCACTTGATAGCCTGACCGCAGCATACGCGGCTACAGTAGTTTCTGTCCTCTTGTCGGCAGCCTACACACAGGACCATCACCAGGCTCTGGGAGCCAATTACCGCTGCCTCTCCTTTGGCGATTCGTTCCTCCAAATCTAGCAACGTAAGTACTCGGGCATCCTGCCCATAGAGGTATTCGGTGGGCTTGTATTCACCGGCGCCAGTAGCGACGATGGTTACTCCATGGTGTAGCTCCCTGGGCCTTCCCGCAGACGTCACTTTGGTTGTGAAGTTGCCCACATAGCCGGAGGACTCTACGATGGTGGTGGCGGTAGATACGTGGACCAGGGGGTGCCGGTAGACCTTGCCTATGAGATCATCCAGGTACGCCTGGACATCCAGCCCTTCCAGCGTGTAATGAAGACGCCGGGCCATTCCCCCCAGCTCGGCATCCTTCTCCAACAAATAGACCTCGAATCCCTGGTTGGCCAGGCTCAGGGCGCTGGTCATTCCGGCCACGCCCCCACCTACCACCAGGCCCCTTTTGACGACCGGCAGCTCCAGCTCTTGCAGAGGCTGCAGAAGGGCAGCGCGCGCCACCGACATCCGGACTATGTCCTTGGCCTTCTGTGTCGCTCTTTCCTTCTCTCGAGCGTGGACCCAGGAGCAATGCTCTCTTATGTTGGCCATATCGAAGAAATATGGATTGATTCCACCTACACGGAGCGTGTCCCGGAAGAGCGGCTCATGTGTCCTGGGCGTACAGGCGGCAACAACCACGCGGTTGAGCCCCTTCTCTCTGATTGTATCGGCTATCTCCCGGGCAGCGTCGGTAGAACACGCAAAGAGGTTCTCTTGAGCGTGGACAACTTTGTCCAGGGTAGAAGCGTACTCGACAACAGCAGGAACATCTACCACTCTCCCGATGTTGGCTCCACAGTGGCAGACAAAGACCCCCACCCTGGGCTCCTCGTCTGAGGCGTCTCTTTCGGGTGGATATACCCTGTCTCTGGCCAGTCCCCCCCGCCTGCGGGCAAGAAGCTGGCTACACAGAGCAGAGGCCCCGCTGCCCGTTACCACCGACTCGGGGATGTCCATAGGCCCCTGGAAGGCTCCGCTTACGAACACCCCTGGGCGCGAGGTCTCCATGGGGTTAGCCGGACTGGTCTGGCAGAATCCATGGGAGTTGAGCTCGATGCCGAACCTGCTAGCCAGCCCCTGCACATTGCCGGGAGGGTTCATGCCTACGGATAGCACCACCAGGTCGAATTCCTCTTCCTTCACTCCGCTACCGTTGGTAGAGTACCTTATGGTCACATTCTTGCTTTGTGGCAGCTCTCTTCCCAGCGATACGTAGCTCCTTATGAATCGGACCCCCGGAAGGCTCTCCGCTCTCTGGAAATAGCGCTCGAAGTCCTTGCCGAATGACCGGATATCGTTATGGAATACGGTGGCCTCAATCTGGGCATCATGGTCTTTGGCCAGAATCACCTGCTTCTGGGTATAGGTACAGCATGCGGCTGAGCAATAGCTGTTTCCGCCGGGTAGGACCTGCCTGGAGCCGACGCACTGAATCCAGGCAATCCTGTGCGGAGGCTGTTGGTCTGAAGGGCGCCTTATTTCACCTTCGAAAGGCCCGGTCGGGCATAGCAGTCGCTCGAATTCAAGACTGGTTACCACGTTCGGTATCTTCCCATAGCCAAAGTCGCCTCTCAGCTTCGGATCGAATGTCTCGTAACCCGGAGCCAGAACAACCGCCCCTACCTCCAGCTCTACCTTCTCCGCCACTTGATGAAGATCAATAGCTTTGTTCTGGCAAACTCCCACGCAGATGTTGCATTTCGCGTCGCGCAGGAAGAGGCATTCATCAGGGTCTATGTAGGAGACCAGCGGGACGGCCTGGTGAAAGTAGATATGGCTGGCTCTGGTGAGAGACAGTCCTTGATTGTATTTGTCGGGGACCCTGACCGGGCAGTACTCGGCACAGGTGGTGCAACCCCGGCACTTGTCTTCCACTATGTATCTGGGTTTTCTGGTCAGGGTTACCTTGAAGTCCCCTGCTTTCCCTTCCACGCGGGCGACTTCAGTGTAGGTCATGATTTCTATGTTGGGATGTCTGCTGCATTCGATGAACTTGGGAGACTCGATGCACATAGAGCAGTCATTGGTGGGAAAGGTCTTATCAAGCTGGGACATCTTGCCGCCGATAGCCGGCAGTTTATCAACCAGATAGACCTTGAAACCAGCATCGGCCAGATCAAGGGAGGCTTGAATACCGGATATCCCTGCGCCGACAACCAGAACATCTCCGATGTTTCTTGCTGCATCACCGTCGAGCAACAGCCCTTCAACCCGCTCTGTATCCAATGGTCTCCATCCCTATCATGATTCCGGGTCTCTAGATCACTTCGAGGATGATCTCTGTGATGTCTTTGATCTCTATCGCCTCACTGTCCGGCAGGGCCAACCGGCTATCCTCGAAATTGGTGATGCAATAGGGACAGGCCGTAGCCAGAACGTCAGCCCCAGACTCAATAGCCTGCTCCAATCGAAGGCCGGACAATCTCTCACCCCTGGGGGTGTCCATCCAGATCCTGCCCCCCCCTCCTCCGCAGCACAGGCTATCTTCTCGCGCGTCAGCCATCTCGACCAGTTCCAGACCAGGTATCTTCCCCAGGACCTCCCTGGGTTCGTCATATATGCCATTGTGCCGGCCCAGATAGCAGGGGTCATGATAGGCTACTTTCTTACCATACGCCCTGGCAGGCTCAAGTCGTCCCTCGTTGATAAGCTGGAACAGGTACTGGGAGATATGCACAACCTCAAAGTTGACCTTGAACTCGGAATACTCGTTCTTGATGGCGTGGTAGCAATGGGGAGAGGAGACAAGGACCTTCTTCACACCGTTTTCGACAAAGGCTACGATGTTGTCCCTGGCCAGGCGCTTGAACAATCCCTCATGGCCGGTCTTGCGGATGCTCTCCCCACAGCAACCTGTTGATTCCAGTATCCCAAAATCCACCCCTGCCTTGTTGAGGATAGCGGCTGTGGCCGCAGCCACCTTCTGCAATCGCGGATCATAGCTGAGATAGCAACATGGGAAGTACAGGATTTCCGTCTGCTCAGTGAAGGCATTGACCGGGAGACCCGTTGCCCAATCTGACCTCTTCTTTCGTTCTTCACCCAGAGGGTTTCCTTCGGCAGCGAGGCTGGCTCCTACAATGCGGACAGGAGCGGGAACAATCCCTGCTCCCGAGGCGATCCTGCGCAACGCTATTCCAACCTCTACTGTCTCTACCCCCCTGGGGCATCGCTGAGGGCACTTTGCGCAGGTGGTACAACGCCATATATCTTCGCTCTCCACCTCAGCCAGACCGAACGTGCTCTGCCGGACTATGCTGCGCATACTGAAGGTGCTAACCCTGTTCCAGGGACAGACGGCATCACATAGTCCGCATTGATAGCATAGCCTAGAGGCCCCTCCCCCCGCCTCCTTTATGGCATCTATTGCCTCTCTGAAGGGAGCTACGGTCTCCCACATCAGATGGTCCTCTTCTCTCGTCCTACAGTTTCGCCCTTTGACATCCGGGCAACGGTACCAATCACCGCCTTCAGTCCGTATTTCCTTATTAGCTCTTCCAGTCCTGTCTCCATCTCCCCTGGTTTCTCTTCTTCCTCCCCTTCCTCTTGCACCTCCTCGTAGGTCAGAGCATCATTGGGACACCATTGGACACATGTGGGTGTCGCTAGTGGCGGATCTGTTTCACACATATCACATTTCAGAGGGAGCCCGGAATCGGGCTCCTTGAACCAATCCCTGGATGAGCAGGAGGCCCGGCAGAAAAGGCACTCGCTGTACTCCTTCCCACCAATCGTATAGGTGTTTCTGCCATTGCATTCCGCCTGAGTATGATTGCCAGCGAACACCGGCACATACATGCTTCTTGGCTCGTCACGGTACACCCGAATGCGAGCCCTGTCCGGATTGTTGCTGCTGTAGCCTGGTACCGCGTGAAAGGAGGAGCAGGCTTGCTCACATGCACGGCAGCCAACGCACTTGTCGATATCTATCTTTATGCGCTTGATTGTCCTCATTCTCTACTCGACCCTCATTCTTCGGCCACTGCTGAAGCCCTATCACAGAATACCCCTTCGTTTCAGGTCTTCCCTTACCTGGTCCAGGCCGTATTCGTCCAGAGCTCTGTCAGGGATACCATCGTTATTCCATCCCTTGAATCTGTAGTACTCGTCAAGCAGCTTGGTTTCCATCGCAGGGTCTCTGTGCTTGTAATGGTCCTCAGGGACCTGCTCATCCGCTCTCCTCAGCCCCCGTCTCACATTGACAGCTCTGAGCAAAGTCCGGTTCCTATGAGCTATCCTCCACAGCTCAGCCTCATCCATGGCCATCCCAGTAGCCAAGGAGACCACCTTTGGTATGCTGTGAATGTGATACGGCTGCCGCTGGCCGATCTGACCTCCAAACCCTCCCCAATAGGAACAGAGCCCGAGGGCGTCATCAACGTAACGCATGGTCTCGTTCCAGTCGGTGATCTCGCAGGCTGCTTCAACGGTCTCGTGGCCCCGTAGCTCCCAGTCCAAATAGTGTTGCTTCAACCGTTCATTGGGCGCTTCGGCCCAATTCCTTACAAACTGCTCTCTGTCTTCTCTGGTGGGGCGAGGCATCTGGGGGTATGACCCTTCAATCTGGGTGATAGCCGCCTTCTCATTGGTTGTCCACATTAGGTAATAGGTGTAATTCAGCATGCCGAGCTTGATAGGATGCTGCTCAAGCCTCTTGATGCTGTTGTGGTCATACACCTCGGCACCTTTGCCAATCTCACGGGCTGCCCAATAAGTACCATTGGCCAGGACATCCCCAATCCCTTCTCGCCTTACAATCCTGTCGAGTATCCACTCGAACCTGCCCGCAGTATCGGCTGGCATTCCGGCCATGTCCCGGTCTGTCAAAATGCCAGCGTCATAAAGCTCGAGCGCGAACGCTATGACCAGCGGTGTGGACCACGAGTCGAGTCCATAGTCATGGCTGATGCCACACATCTTGAGTTCGAAGTCAATGTCCAGCTTGGACGCCATCCAGTAGCCATGTACGGACCAGCACTTCAAGAAATAGGTCGGGACTCCTGGGTAGTTGATGACGTCTACGCACGCCGACGGACAGTTGTAGCAGCCGACCCGTCCACTCACATACTTCTGGAACGCCTCGCGCCACTCCTTTCTTCGCTCATCGTTCCAGTAGTCCCTTATCCGCTCACGGGCATTGCCCCAGGCGAAGTTGTTGAGGTGGAAGGACTCATACTCCTCGACATCGCCCTTAGAAAGGCTGAAGCGTCCCCGGTACTCCGGGCGCTCCCGCCATCGGTTCATCATCTTGGTGCAGTAGTCGAAGAGCTCTGCGGGTCGGGCGACAACGATGTCCTTTGTTCCACGGACAGCTATCGCCTTTAGCCTCTTGTCCCCCATAATCGCACCCGCCCCTTTGCTGGCGCTGGCCTTGCCAGTCTCAATGGAGGACATGACGACCCTGTTTTCACCGGCTGGGCCAATACAGGCTACCTGTGCTCTGTCCTGCTTCAGCTCCTGTTTAATAAGCTCTATGGTGTCCCGAACGCCCTTCCCCACCAGGTGGCTGGCGTCGCGTATTTCCACCTTGTTGTTGTTTATCCACAAGTAGACCCAGGTAGGGGACTTGCCGCGAATGATGACTTTGTCGTACCCAGCATATTTCAGCTCTGGCCCCCAGAATCCTCCCATCACTGGATATGCACTGAGATATGTAGGGGGCGAAATGGTGCTAACCGTGGTGCGATTGGCGGCTGGAACAGGTGTGCCACACAGGAGACCGGTGCCGAATATCAGCAGGTTATCAGGGGAAAAGGGGGCAACTTCGGGCGGTACCCTATCCCATAGTAACTTGGTGTTGGTGCCATGCCCCCCCAGGTAGAGTTCAGTCAGTTTTGGGTCAGTCTCTTCCTTCTCAATGCTTCCCCGAGTCAGATCTATTTCTAGATTCACCCCGGTCTCTGCGAACCTCATTCCTAGCTCCTTGTTCACGCCCACAATTCGGCATGCCCCGCCTGTGGCGCCGGTGGCCGGTGACCCAGGGCACTGGGGGGACATCTCTGATTGTATTCGCTGCGCCACTGCTCATCAATACCTTGGCTTCCTACCCGGCGCAACCGTAATCCGTGGATTGGTAATCCCCTTCCTCGCGGCTGCAGCCACGGCTTACGGTTTCTCTTCGGAACGGCATCAGCCAAGCCCAACCGGGGCTTTGAGCTTGACCGAGAACTGCTTGCGGAGCTTGGCCAGCTTGGGATCGATCTCCGTCCGGCAGTAGCCCTGAGCCGGGTTCTTGCGATAGTAGCCCTGGTGGTGGTCCTCGGCAGGGTAGAACGAGCGGACGGGCACGACTTCAGTGACGATAGGCTTATCCCACAAGCGGGCCGCCTGGAGACCGGCTACCGTCTTCTGCGCCTCGGCTTTCTGCGCGGGGCTGTGGTAGAAGATGGCGGACCGGTACTGGGTGCCCACGTCAATGCCCTGCCGGTTCAGGGTAGTGGGATCATGGACCGAGAAGAAGACCTCCAGGAGCTCCCGGTAGGAGATAGCCTGCAGGTCAAAGGTAATCTGCACCGCTTCGGCGTGGCCGGTCTTGCCGGTGCAGACTTGCTCATACGACGGGTTGGGCACGCTGCCCCCTGAGTATCCTGACACCACCCGCTCGACACCCCGCAGTTGCTCGAAGACAGCCTCGATACACCAGAAGCAGCCACCAGCCAGCGTAGCTACCTCTTTTGCCTTTGCGTCCATCTCGTGTCAACCTCCCACACCGCATCCCCGACCGTCGGGCCGTCTAACCATTGTAGGCTTCGCCGTGCGGCCACTACCCTGATCGCACCGCCGGCCAGTCCATTAGCGGATGGTCCGCACCTCAGCTACATGCAACTGCTCCCACGTATGGTCAGCGGTTAGAGCGGGCAGCCCAAGCCGCCGCGCCAGACTCAGGCAAGCCCGGTCGCCCAGGGACAGCCCCGCGCTCCTGGTCAACGGACGTAGCAGACCCGCGTCGTGGGCCTGCTCCTGGTCGAAAGGAAGCACTTCTAGCCGAAGGGCCTGGATGGCTTCCTTGATCTCTTCCCCGGGCGCCCCCGCGCTGGCCAGCTTGGCGACGACCTCGCTCAGGTTCACAGCACTTACCACGGCGTTGGGCAATACCTCAGTCACCAGGTGCGCACCAGGCTCCCCGTTCAGCACTGCAAGCACCGCTGAGGCATCCAGGACGGCGTCAGCCACGCGCCGCCTCCTCGCGGCGCTCCTCCAACAGCTCTTCGGACAGCAAGCGCCCTTCTGGTACATAACGCCGTACTATTGCCTGCGCGCGCTCGATCGCCCTCCGCAACGTCATCAAGCGTAGCTCTCCTTCGTCAAGAATCAGAATGAGATCGTCGCCAGGCTTTAACCCCAGGGCCTTCCGGTAGTCCGCAGGTATCACTATCCTGCCACCGGGACCAAGCTTTGTCTTTTCAGACATCATGTGTCACTCCCCCAACATTCTACCACATAGCCCCGATGATGGCTCATCAAGTAGTCCCGCCATAACCGGGGGTAACTGGCATGACCTTGCCGGCCTCCATCCGGAACACCCCGGCCCCAGCCAGCAGATCGGGCGAGACAAGGTTGAGGTCAGTGGTGGTGACAATCGCTTGCTGGTAACCCACTATGGCCTCCATGACCTGGCGCCGCCGGTGGGCGTCCAGCTCGGCGAAGACGTCGTCCAGCAGCACCAGGGGATGCTCCCCCGTGCGGGACGCCTGGAGCCGGACCTCTGCCAGCCGCAGGGCCAACGCTATGGTCCGACGTTGCCCCCGCGAGCCATACACCCCAGCATCCACGTTGCCCAACGCGAAGTGTACGTCGTCCCGGTGGGGACCCACCTGGCTGGAGCCCGTCTCGATCTCCCTGGGAAAAGCGCCCTTCAGCGCCAGGCGGAACGGCTGGCCGGCATCTTCGGCGCTATCCGCCGCCAGGCCAGGCACGCCCGGCACATAGGCCATGCCCAGACCGTTTTGCCCGCGGCTCAGGGTGTCGTGAATGGGCCGGGCGTGCTGCTGCAACTCGGCCAGGAACCGCGCGCGCCCGAGGGTTATGGCCGAGCCATGGGTGACCAGCTCTGCGTCCCAGAAGGCAAGCTCCTCGGCCCGGGCCAGGCCCTGGGAGATGCGTCGCAGGAGGTGGTTCCGCTGGGCCAACACCCGCTGATAGCGCTGCAAGTGACGCATGTAGTCCCGGTCCAACTGGCACAGGGCGATGTCGAGAAACCGCCGCCGCAGCGAGGGCGCCCCCCCGACAAGCTCGACGTCGTGGGTGGAGAAGAGCACGGCCCGTGCCTGGCCCACCACCTGGCTGGCCGTCTGCGGCAGGCCGTCCACCTTGAACCGCTTCTCTACTGCCACGGCGTCTTCCCTGCCTGGGGCTGTGCGGGAGTCGAGAGCGCGCAGGGCGACCTCCACGCGCACGGGGACAAGCCCGCGCTCCACGTCGGCGACCACCCGGGCCACCGGCAACGGCTCAGCGAAAGCCTTCCAGTTGATCAGCTCGCGCTCGGCATCAGCCCGGGGCGAGCGGGTGGTGGCCAGCAGGATAATGGCCTCCAGCAGGTTAGACTTGCCCTGGGCGTTGTCTCCATACAACACCACTAACCCCAGAGGCGGGCGCAACTCCAGGCTCTGGAAGTTGCGGAAAAAGCTAAGGCCAAGGTAGCTTAGACGCAAGGAAAACGGTTTTCAGAGGCCACCGGCCAGCGCAATGGTCACATCTCCA
Source organism: Chloroflexota bacterium (assembly GCA_016190505.1). GTDB lineage: Bacteria > Chloroflexota > Dehalococcoidia > JACPQK01 > JACPQK01 > JACPQM01. The sequence continues at coordinate 35,432 of JACPQM010000046.1, forward strand.
GCAGAAGGTCCCGTATCCTGTCCCTGATGTCCCGCGCAGCCAGCACCCGGTAGTAGGAGTCACGCTTGCGCTCCTCCGGAGCGTCGCTCTTGGCCACTGCCTTGTAGGCATTGAACATGGCCTCCTCTTGCTCCAGAAGCCCCTTGTGCACCAGGTTTGCATCGCGGCCCGCCCTGCTGGCCCACCAGAACTGGCAGCTATGCTCGGCCCGGTCCAGCATGCCCCGGGCGATGCGGACATACCGCTGGCTGTCACTGTTCCTGGCACATTGCTGGGCCCAGTGGGTCATGTCTATGCACAGGTTGAGGTGCTCCCAGAGCAGGCGATGGATCCGGTTGCCAGGCTCGTTCCACAGCGGATAGGGATTGCCTGCCGCCAGGTCGCCGTCGGAGCTGCTCCACGAGGCCGGCTTCGGCTCGATGGTGTTGCCCGCCGGGAAGAGGTCCAGAAGCTCGCTGACCTTCACCGGGCGCACCTTCTCAGCCATCTCGGTGGAAGTCAAAAGCCCACGATGCTGCTCCGCCAGAAACTTCCCGGCTCGAGGGCCAGGGGATGTAGTCCCGACTCTCGGGACGCCGACTGCCACCGGCTCCAACTCCTCATAGACGCCGGCCAGGAAGACTTTCTCCCAGCCCTCGATGTGGTGGCCATACGTCTCGGCGTCCATGGCAGTGACCACATAGATGTCCCGCTTGCCACCCTGGAGCTGCGCCAGGTGCTCCAGGAAAGACTTGCTGTCCACAGACTGGAAGCTAATCTTGTTGCTAAGTATGTCATCTCGAAAGATGACTGCCAGGCGCTGCCCGTCGGAATCCACGTGGTGAATGACGTCCAGCGGCCAGTCCACGGGACACGATACTCCGCTCACAATGACCCAGCGATACCCGGCATCGGCAATCGTTTCGTTGAGCGCCGGGCTGTAGCACAGCTCGGGCGGGAAAAAGCCCTGAGGGGAATAGGCGGGACCCAGGAACTGCCGGTTGGTCCGGAAGTTGTGCTGTACCTGGCGGCGGACCTCCTCCGGGGGGAGCAAGGGCAGGATGGGGTGGTACTTGCCACTGCCAGTGAACTCGATCTGTCCCGACTCGGCCAACTCCCGAAGTCCCTGGACCACGTCACCGTAGCCGTGCTGATGCAGCAGGTCGGTAAGCACAGCGTTTATGTTGACCGTCAACCGAGCATGCGGGTAGGAACGGAGCACCTTCAACAGCGGGTAATATGATTCCTGGCACACCTTCTCCAGAATGGGGTGGAACTGGGTGGGCGGCTGATAGAAATGTAGAAGCTGGGCCCAGTATATCATGGTCCTCTCCCTTCCCAGGCGCCTTGTCCGTTTCAATGAATATTAGCACAGGCCGGTCCCACTCCTAGAAGAAGAACCGCGCAAAGAACACCCAGTAGTAGATAAGGTAGGCCCCGGCCCCCACCAGGAACAATGCGCTGGCCCGGTGGACGTAGGGGGTAGCGCCCTCCAGCCAGCGGGCTACTGTGCCCCTGAAGAGGGCGGAGCCAATGGTCACCGCCACCAGTATGCTGCCCATGCCCAGGGCGTAGCCCACGAACTGGCCCAATGAGGTGAGCAGCCCCTGGGTGGCCAGCGCACTGCCCACAACCACCAGGAACACCGGCAGCGTGCAGCCCAGCGAGCCCACGGCATAGGCGATACCGAAGAGGAACACGTTCCGCAGGTTGCGGCGAGGGCTGACGGTCACCCGGCTCGCGGCCATCAGCCCCATGGTGCGGTTGGTTGCCAGGAGCCATAGGCCCAGCCCGACCATGGCCACACCGATGGCCACGCCCCCGTAGGGGAAAACGCGGGCTAGCCAGCGCCCGCCCAGGGCAATGAAGGTGCCAATCCCGGCAAACACCAGGATGAAGCCGAGGGTGGCCACCACGCCCATAATGACAGCCTTGAGCGCCCGCCTCGGCAGGGAGGTCTGATAGAACCCAGCCTCCTCTGTCCCCAGGTGATAGGAGATGTAGGACGGAAGCAAGAAGAAGCCGCACGGGTTCACGCTGGCCACCATGCCCGCGGCAAAGGCGTAGCCGATGGGTAGAAGACCGGCCACGTTGGCCACCGCCGCCTCGGCGCTATTGCGGACACTGAGCAGCAGAAACAGGAAGGCTACAACAAAGACCGCCGGGATGGCGAAAGACGCCAGCGCGGCAAGCTTCTTGCCCCCAGACCTGGGAGTCGGGGTGATGTCTCTGGTCCCCACTACACCCATTGTAGGGCACGTGGGCCATGGGAAACATTCTATACTCCCCGGGCAGTTGTCCGCTGGCAACAGCGCCCGAGGCCAGCGTGCTGAGGCTCAGCGCCCAGCCTGGTAGTAGGCCAGTAGCGAGGCAACGGTCTGCCAGCCACCAGCCGAGTCCTTGGAAGCGTCCAGCACCTGCCATGCCTGCTGGGCCACCGGCAATGGCATCCCAGCCGCCTGGGCCTCCTCCAGGAGCAACCGCAGGTCCTTGTGGTAGGTGACTCGCTTTTGCGCGTAGCCCTCGGGGTTGCCGGCTTGCTGCTGGACATGGCGAACGAAGTTGCCGGAGCAAACTCCGGTCTGCCCCAGCACCTGGTATATGGCCTCCCGGGGGACGCCCGCCTGGTCAGCCCAGGCCAGGACCTCCAGGGTCCCCAACAGGGCCAGGGCGCCCAGCATGTTGTTGGCCAGCTTCACCTTCTTGGCGGTGCCCACCTCGCCGACGCGGACCACGCGATGGCCCAGGGACCGGAGCACTGGCAGGCACCGGTCCACCAGTGCCGGAGGGCCTCCGGCCACGATGAGCAGCTCGCCGCGGGCAGCCACGTCCGGAGTGCCGCTTACTGGCGCGTCCAGCACCTCCACCCCCTGGCCGGCTAGCGCCTGCTGGACTTCGATGACCGTGGCCGGGGAAACGGTGCTCATCTCGATGAGCACGCTGCCTTTCCTGATGTGCTCGGCCACGCCGCCGCTACCCAGCACCGCCTGGCGCACGTCGCCAGAGTCGAAGAGCATGGTGACCACGAACTCGGCACCGGCCGCCGCCTCGCCTGCGGAGGCACAGGGCACCGCCCCACCGGGTTGGAGCGCCTCCATGGGCTCGCGCCGGACGTCATAGACGGACAGCCCGTGTCCGGCGCGCAACAGGTTCCGGGCCATAGGCAGCCCCATTGCCCCCAGGCCGATGAACCCGACGTTCATGCTACGGGACCAGCAGCTCTGGAGCATACTCGCGGAGGCCCTCGGCCATCTCCCGCAAGCGCCGGTCAACCCTGTAGTTCACGGTACCCCGGGCGTAGGTCCCCCGGGCACTGCGGCGTCCCGCGGGTACCCCGGTGAGTATCTCAATGCCTTCGTCTATGGTGGAAGCTGCCCAGACGTGGAACTCCCCTTTGCGCACGGAATCCACCACGTCCTCCCGCAGCATGAGATTGCGCACGTTGCGCTGCGGGATAAGCACGCCCTGCTCGCCAGTCAGGACCTTCTCCCGGCACAGGTCAAAAAAGCCCTCGATCTTCTGGTTCACCCCGCCAATGGGCTGGAGCTCGCCCTTCTGGTTCACTGAACCGGTGACCGCAATGCTCTGCTTAATAGGCAAATTCGCCAGGCTGGAGAGCACGGCGTAAAGCTCCGAAGAGGAGGCACTATCGCCCTCCACTCCCTGGTAGGACTGCTCGAAGCAGATGCTGGCGCTCAGGGTCAGGGGCTTGTCCTGGGCGTATTTCCAACCCAGGTAGCCGCTGAGGATCAGCACGCCCTTGTCGTGGATGCGCCCGCTGAGCTGGGACTCGCGCTCTATGTTGATGACGCCCCGCCGGCCCATGAAGGTCTTCGCAGTTATCCGGGACGGCGCCCCGAAGCTGAAGTCGCCCATGTCGAAGACCACCAGGCCATTGACTTGCCCCACCACGCTCCCTTCGGTGTCCACGATGATGGTGTCCTCTCGCATCAGGTCCCGGATGCGCTGGGCGAGGAGGCTGGAGCGGTACACCTTGGCTTCGATAGCCCGCCGGATGTGCTCGGCGGTGGCGCCGTGGGTCTTCTCATCCCGGGCCAACTGGCCCGCCTCCACCACGACGTCCTTGATCTGGCCGAAGCGTGAGGACAGCTTGCCCTGGTCAGCCACGACTCGGGCCGCGTATTCTAGCACCTTGGCCACCCCGTCCCGCTCCAGGTGCACCAGCCCCTCCCGACGGCATATGTCCGACAGCACACAGGCATAGGCCTGCATGTTTCCGGACGTCCGGTCAATCTGAACGTCGAAGTCGGCTTTGACTTTGAAGATTTCCCAGAAGTCCTCGTCACGCTGGGACAGCATGTCGTAGAGCATGGTGTCCCCGGTGACGATGATCTTCACGTCGGTTTGGATAGGCTCAGGCTTCAGGCCCACGGGCGGGACCATGCCCACGAACTCAGCAGGGTCCTCGATCCTCAGCTCGCGGTTCTTGATGACGCGCTTCATGCCCTCCCAGGACGCCGGATTCAGCAGCACGTCCCGGATGTTCACTATCAAGTACCCCCCGTTGGCCAGGGCCACGGCGCCGGGCTTGATCATGGTATGGTCGCTCAAGTAGGTGCCCATCTGGGCACGTCTTTCAATCTTGCCGAACAGGTTGCTGTAGGTCGGGTGGGTCTCCATTATTATGGGCACGCCCTGGACCTGGCTGTTGTCCACCAGGACATTGACCTTGAACCCCAGCCAGGGGTCCCGGTCCCGGAAGGTGAAAGCATCAGGGGAGATTGGCATGGGCACAGCCGGCTGCTGTGCCTCCGCAGCCGGCTCCCTGGCGCGCAGCAGGCTGACGTTGTCCAGAGCAAACTTGCGCAGCCCTTCCAGGTAGTTCGCCACTGCCGGAACGCCCTGGTACTCCTGGAGGAGCTTCTGGAAAGGATAGCGCAGGGCCACTTCGGCCACGGTGACGTCGAGCTTCTTCACCTCTTCGGCGGTCGCCCGCTCCAGCTCGTTGGCCTTCTCGAAAGCGGCCTCCACCTTGCTCATGAGTTGGGCCTGCCTTGTGGCGATGGCCTGTCTGGCGCCATTGTCCAGGGAGGCAAACTCCTCCTGGGTAAGTGGCCTGGCCTCCTGAGGGTGCGTCGGAATGACCATTATCCCCGTGGGAGCCGGATGCAGCACAAAGCCCTCTTGCCTGGCCTGCTCCTCCAGGCCAGCAAGCAATTGCTGGCGCCACCTCTGTCCCTGGCCGACAACCTGGTCCCGCTGCTCTGCGTACTCCTTGGCGGTGAACGCCTTGCCGATCTCACCTATGAGTACCTGTCGGAGCTCGTCCATCTGGTTGCAGAATACGCTACCTTTGCCCTTGGGCAGGGTGATCACCAGGGGGCGGTCAGGGGCAGTGAAATTGTAGACATAGCACCAGTCATGGATGTGAGACACCTGGCCTTTGGCCTGGCGCTGGGCCAGCACCTTCTGAAGGTAGGCCTGGATCACCGACATTTTGCCAGTGCCAGTGAGGCCGGTGACGAACAGGTTGTAGCCAGGCTTATCTATGGACAGGCCAAACTCGATAGCCTTGATGGCCCGCTCCTGGCCCACGAACTCCTCCAGGGACGTCAGCTCATCTGTGCATTGGAAGGTGAACTGCTCCGGGTCGCAGGTCCAGCGCAGCCTGTCCACGGGCACAGAGTACGAGTGGTGGTTTTCCATGTTTACCTCGCATGCGGGTTCTGCGGCCAACATACCACTTTGCCGCCAGCCACACAAGCCACGGCAGGCTACAGACTACAGGCTACGGACTACAGACCGCTTATTCCCCAAAGTACTGCGCGCGCAGCCGCGCCGACACCTCGTTGGTGTAGTTAAAGGCCCGCTCGGCCAGCTCCTCGGTCATGGTGGCCAGCGAGCAGCTTGCTATGACGAACGAGGCATCCAGCACCTGGCCCCGGTCCAGGCCGTGGGCCTCCCAGGCGGCGAGGCCCCGGTCGAAGCGCTCCAGCAGGCTATCCACCGTCTGTCCCAGAAGCTTGTCGTTGTTGGAGGGAACCAGGCCCCAGGCGATCATCCCGCCTCTGTCCAGGTAGGCCTGGAGCTCGCTGGGGTAGAGGCACAGCTTGTCGGCGAACTCGAAGGCATCGAAGTCTATTATGTTAGCTTCGGTATCCATCAGCAGAGGCCAGTCTATGTTGGCACAGCAGTGCACGGCACCCTGTCCGGGGATAGCCTTCAGACAGGGGTTGAGGCAGTCCAGGACGTCCTGCTTGGGCAAGGAGGCGAAGCTCGTGCCATACAAAGAGAGCAGCGGCTCCGTGAAGCGGAGGATCACACTCGCCCCGGGGGCAGCTTCCACCGTCCGGGCGTAGAGCCAGCGCGCCTTCATCACCAGCGTCTTGACGGTGACATCCCGCAGGGCCTCGTTGTAGAAGATGGGCCTATCCTTCTCGTCGGTATGCCTCATGCCAAAGGAGACCGGGCCGTTGAAAGTCAGCATGATGGGACGGCCCTCCCAGGAGCAGTCGCGCATCCGGCGCAGCATCTCGTGCAGGCCGGGCGAGGCCTGCTCGCTGATGACGAAATGCTCCAGGTCGTCAGCCAGGCAGTGCTCGTAAAAACCGGTAAGCTCCGACTCCACGCGCGCCGGGTCCGACGTGTCGAAGTAGACCTTCTTTCTCTCCCTGTCTACAGCCAGCAGGGGCATGCCCCCGTACTCCCTGCCCGACCCCAGATGCATTAGCTTGGGGAACGAGGCGACGGAGAAGACGGACGGCTGACAGCTCATCACCATGTCCAGCACAAAGCCCGTGTCTTTGTGGGGCCACGACGAGGGGGTAACGGGGATCAAGCGTGGATGGAAGGCAACTGCCTGGCTAGTGGCTTGTGTCATGACGCTCCTCCTTCAGGCGGCCCGCCCCCGGGGACAACTGCGCGACATTTCACATGTTAGGACAACGAGCGCCTCCCGTCTACCATGGCACCCAGCTCGATGTCCGCGTAAGGCGGACCCTGGCGGAATCGGGCACAGGTCCATGTCGGCGGCAACGGGCGAGGCACGTTCGACCCACTATCCCATTGGCTCCTTTTGCGCTATATAATGGGCGTGCTTGCGCACGTGCTCGTGCAAGAAGGTGCCCAGTAGCGAACGCACCAGGCCACGCCCGTACGCATAGGACGGCCAGTCCCTGGCTGTCCGTGGAGCGAGGTAGTCCAACTTGGCCAACCTGGACCCCGAACAAGAGGCACGCCAGGACATAGATGACCTGCTCACGCAGGCGGGGTGGGCATTGCAGGATGTCCGCGGCATCAACCTGTACGCCAGCCGGGGCGTCGCCGTGCGCGAGTTTCCCCTCAAGCCTGGCCACGGCGAGGCTGACTACCTCCTGTACGTTGACGGCAAGGCGGCCGGCGTGGTGGAAGCCAAACCTGTTGGTTTCACCCTTACCGGCGTCGAGACGCAGTCCGAGAAGTACGGCAAGGGACTGCCTGATGATCTCCCGGCGTGGCGCCGCCCACTGCCCTTCCTCTACGAGAGTACCGGGGTGGAGACTCGGTTCACCAACGGCCTTGATCCCGAACCGCGGAGCCGCCAGGTATTCGCCTTCCACCAGCCCCAGACCCTGGCCGAGTGGCTGGCCACCCCAGGGACGGTAGGCGAGGCGCGCCTCCGTGAGCAGCTTATGGTAGCGGAGCGTGGGGAAGGCTATGTCACGCCCCGGACGCTCCTGCACGGCCTCAGGAGCAGGCCGCCGCTGAACCCGGCTGGGCTGTGGCCGGTGCAGGCCAGGGCCATCCAGAACCTGGAGCGCTCCCTCGCCGAAGGCCGGCCGCGCTCCCTGGTGCAGATGGCGACGGGCAGCGGGAAGACTTACATGGCCTGCCACCTGGTCTACCGCCTCATCAAGCACGCCGGCGCAAGGCGCGTCCTCTTCTTGGTGGACCGGAGCAACCTGGGCCGCCAGACGCTGCGCGAGTTCCAGGGCTTCACTACGCCCGATGACGGGCGGAAATTCACCGAGCTATACAACGTCCAGCAGCTCCAGTCCAACCACATTGATGACGTGAGCCGGGTGTGCATCGCCACCATCCAGCGCGTCTACTCCATGCTGAAGGGAGAGGAACTGGACCCCGAACTGGAGGAGCAGTCCGCCTTCGAGGCCATGCCGCTCCGCAAGGAACCCGTCCCGGTGGAATACAACCCGGACATCCCCATTGAGACCTTCGATGTCATCATCACCGACGAGTGCCACCGCTCCATCTACAACCTGTGGCGCCAGGTGCTGGAATACTTCGATGCCTTCCTCATCGGGATGACGGCCACGCCCTCCAAGCAGACTCTGGGCTTCTTCAATCAAAACCTGGTCATGGAGTACAACCACGAGCAGGCCGTGGCCGACGGCGTGAACGTGGACTTCGATGTCTACCGCATCCTCACGGAGATCACGGAGCAGGGCTCCAGGGTGGACGCCGGCTACTACATTGACCGGCGGGACCGCCAGACCCGCGCCGTCCGGTGGGAGCAACTCGACAACGACCTGGCTTACACTCCCAACCAGTTGGACCGGGACGTGGTGGCGCCGGACCAGATCCGCACGGTCATCCGGACCTTCCGTGACAGACTTTTCACTGAAATCTTCCCTGGCCGCACTGAGGTCCCCAAGACCCTGGTCTTCGCCAAGGATGACAGCCACGCCGACGACATTGTCCAGATCGTCCGCGAGGAGTTCGGGCGGGGGAACGAGTTTGCCCAGAAGATCACCTACAAGACCACCGGCGCCAGGCCCGAGGACCTGCTCCCGGCCTTCCGCGCCAGCTACTTCCCGCGGATCGCCGTCACCGTGGACATGATTGCCACCGGCACGGACATACGGCCGCTTGCGGTAGTGCTGTTTATGCGGAACGTCCGCAGCCGCAACTTCTTCGAGCAGATGAAGGGCCGTGGGGTCAGGGTGATCAATGAGACTGAGTTTCAAGGCGTGACGCCTGATGCCAAGCAAAAGACCCGCTTCGTCATCGTGGATGCCGTCGGCGTGACCGAGAAGGACCTCTCCGACTCCTACTCCCTGGACAAGCAGCCTACGGTCCCCTTCGAGAAGCTGCTGGACGCCGTGGCCAGGGGCAACCGCGACCCCGAAGTGCTGGAAACCCTGGCCAGCCGCCTGGCCCGGCTGGACCGCCAGCTCACCCCGGCCGACCGCAAGACCCTGGAGGAAACGGCCAAAGGCGCCTCGCTCAAGGACATCACCGCCAACCTGGTGCGAGCGGTGGACCCAGATGCCGCCGTCGTAGGGGCGCAGCATGCTGCGCCCGGCGGGGCGCCCTCCGAGGAGGCCATCGCCCAGGCGCGACGGGACCTGTTGGAAGCGGCAGCCCGTCCCCTGGCGGCCAACCCGGAGCTGCGCCAGCGCCTGGTGGACATGCGCCGCTCCTACGAGCAGACCATTGACACCGTCAGCCAGGACCGGCTGCTGAACGCCGGATACTCGGCGGCTGCCGCCGAGCATGCCCGCACCCTGGTGCGGTCCTTCGAGCAGTTCATCGCCCAGCACCGCGACGAGATCACCGCCCTCCAGGTCCTGTACAGCAGGCCCTATCGCCAGCGGCTGACCTTCCGGGAGATCAAGGCCCTGGCGGATGCGCTCCGGGCACCTCCCAGGACGCTGACGCCCGATCGCCTATGGGCCGCCTATCAGCAGCTTGAGCGGTCCCGTGTCCGGGGCTCGGGCCAGCGGACGTTGTCCGATATCGTCTCCCTGGTGCGCTTTGCCATCGGCCAGGAGACGGAGTTGATGCCCTTTGCCGACCACGTGCAGGAGCGGTTTGACGCCTGGCTGGCGGCGCACGACCTCACCCCAACCCTCTCCGCAAGCGGAGAGGGCAGGGTGAGGTTCACGCCCGAGCAGCTCCGCTGGCTGGAGGCCATCCGCGACCACATCGCCGGCAGCGTGAGCATAGGGCTGGAGGACTTCCAACTTGCGCCCTTCGACCAGCAGGGCGGCCTGGGGAGGGCCTATACCCTGTTTGGGAAAGAGATTGAGGCCCTGCTGGACGAGCTCAACCGGGAGTTGGTGGCATGATGGATATTCACACTTGCAGAACCAGTGATAAGTTGACGGAGGCGGTCATTGTCTTGGGCAGCGATCGGCCCGCGAAGGTGTGGGCAAAGGTAAGGTTCGGGAAGGACAGCGATATCTACTGGATGTACGATACGGTCAAGGACGTTGACCGAACGGACGAGCATATGTCCCTGCACCGCAGTGGTGAGGTGTGGAGTACCGTCCAAGGCAGACGCCGCAAGGCAATGCCTATCGATAGCTCTAACCTCAGGGAAGTACAAAGCGGGACAGCGCGACTGGAGGAAGGGGACCTTTACCATTGGCTCCCCACCTTTCAGAAGGGCGGACCAAAAGAAGAGATAGTCGTTTGCCTGGACTCAGATATCGTGGGCTCAACGGTGAGGTTCACTGTCGACTTGTTGAATGGGGAAGATAGTAAAGCTATAGACAACGTGATTGATAAGAGGCTCGATGTCAACGATCCTCGCTCTCATGCACTTGTCTTCCATCACCAAGGCCGGACGCTCATTGTTTGCCTTCACTTCGATGGAGGCATGGGACCAATTGAACCATCCAAGGTTCTAGAAGCAGATTCCTCAGGGAACGAGAAGAAGAAGCTCTTTGTCTTCGACAGGCTCACTATCAGTTGAACACGGATAGGATATGAGTAACAGTCCTCAAAGAGGGCACGGGTTGCCCTGCGGTTGGGTCTGGACGACCTTGGGGGAAGTCTGCCTCATCAATCCGCGCTCCTTTGTGCGAGAGGTAGAAGAGGACCAGATGGTCTCTTTCGTTCCGATGGCCGCTGTCGAGGCCGTAACAGGAAGGATGGACACCAGCCAAGCCAGGCCTTACGGTGAGGTCAAGAAGGGCTACACACCCTTCTCCGATGGGGACGTCTTGTTTGCCAAGATTACACCTTGCATGGAGAACGGGAAAATAGCCGTCGCCAAGGGGCTCACGAACGGCACTGGCTGCGGGTCAACAGAGTTCCACGTACTACGACCTATCAAGGGCATACCTGGCCAACTGCTCATGTACTACCTGTTCCAGGATGACTTCCGTAAAGAGGCCCGAGGTCATATGACCGGCACGGCGGGGCAGTTGCGTGTCCCTGCTAGATTCCTCGACGAGTCACCGTTTCCCCTTCCCCCCTCCCTGAGCAGCGGCGCATCGTGGCGGAGATCGAGAAGCACTTCACCCGGCTGGATGCCGCCGTCGCCTCCCTCCAGCGGGCCCGGGCCAAGCTGAAGCGCTACCGCGCCAGCGTCCTGAAGGCAGCCGTGGAGGGCCGCCTGGTGCCCACCGAGGCGGAGTTGGCCCACCAAGAGGGCCGGCAGTACGAGCCTGCTTCTGTGCTGCTGGAGCGAATCCTCAGGGAGCGCCGCGCCCAATGGGAGGCCGAGCCCGGGCGCCGGTCCAAGTACCAGGAGCCGCAGGCCCCGGATACCAGCAACCTGCCGCCGCTGCCGGAGGGCTGGGTGTGGACGACAGTAGATCACTTTCTCACTGACATTGAGGCGGGCAAGAACTTCAAGTGCATTGAGCGGCCACAGTCTGACCAAGAGGTTGGGGTAGTTAAGGTTAGCTCTGTTACATGGGGCACGTTCGACTCGAATGAAAGCAAGACCTGCCCCGACGAGAGGTATATCAACCCCGACATGTTCATAAGGGAGGGAGACTTCCTCTTCAGTCGGGCAAACACCATCCTGCTAGTGGGCGCATGTGTGATAGCCCGCAATGTCACAGATCGCCTGATGCTCAGCGACAAGATTTTGCGGTTGAGGATTGTTGGGCTACCCGCCGAATGGCTACTCTTCGTTCTTCGTAGCCCCTGGGGGGCGACATGAAATAGAGCGGCTTGCCACAGGCAACCAGCAATCGATGAGGAACATTGGCCAAGACCGAATCCGGCAAATTCGTCTTCCACTGCCACCCATCGGCGAACTCGGACGAATTGTCGCTGACGTAGAGCGGCACCTGTCCGTCATCCAGGCGTCCGAGAACGTGGTGGAGGCCAACCTCAAGCGGTCGGAGCGCCTGCGCCAGGCCATCCTCCAGCGCGCCTTCCAGGGCAGGCTGGTCCCGCAAGACCTCACCGACAAGCCCGCCTCGGTGCTCCTGGAGCGCATCCGAGCGGATCGGGCAATAAGGCGCGGCCGGTGATGGCTGACCACGATGCCTGAAATCGCCAGGTTCTTCGGAATTATCATTCGCATGTATGCCGAGCCGGGCGCGCCCCACTCTAGGCCACACTTCCACGCCTACCATCAAGACAGCGTCGGCATCTATGCCGTAGACCCTGTAGAGCTCATTGGCGGCTCGCTGCCCAGGCGCGAGCAACGGCTGGTTGAAGCCTGGGCGGAGTTGCATCAAAATGAGATACTGAGGAACTGGGAGCGGCTTCAGTCCGGGCAGCGACCAACTGCCATCGAACCGCTCCGATGATCAAGGGGGCTGCACAATGGGACACCCTGTCTATCGAGTAGAATCGTTCCAGATTACGGGGCCTTACACCTTGCGAGTCGAGTTCGACGATGGGGCCTTTCGTGAGATAGATTTTCGGCCCGTGCTTGAAGGGGAGCTGTATGGGCCGCTGCGCGAGCTGTCGCTGTTCAACGGGGTGCGTGTGGATCCCGAAGTGCATACGCTGGTTTGGCCCAACGGCGCGGACTTCGAACCGGCCACGCTGCACGATTGGGCCAAGCACAAGCATGGCCTGAAGGCAATGGCCCAGAGATGGGCCCTGACCATGACACAAGGCAGTTGAGCTTCCTCGGGTTGCGAATTCCGGAGGCTGGTTTGGCATGACCACTGCATCCGCCATCGGCCAGAAGCTCTGGAACTATTGCAACGTCCTGAGGGACGCCGGGCTGTCCTACGGCGACTACCTGGAGCAGCTCACATACCTCATCTTCCTCAAGATGATGCACGAGCGCACCCAGCCGCCGTTCACGTTCCTGCCCGATTACCAGCCGCCGCATATCCCGGAAGGCCACGACTGGCCCAGCCTTCTCGCCCGCGACGGCGACGAGCTGGAAGCCCATTACCGCCGCGTGCTTGAGCGGCTGGGAAGGGAGCCTGGCACTCTGGGCGTCATCTTCCGGAAGGCCCAGAACAAGGTCCAGGACCCAGCCCTACTGCGCCGGCTCATCGTAGACCTCATCGACCGGGAGAACTGGTCGGAGCTCAGTGCCGACGTGAAGGGCGACGCCTACGAGGCCCTGCTGGAGCGGAACGCCCAGGACGTGAAGACGGGGGCGGGACAGTACTTCACCCCCAGGCCCCTGATCCAGGCCATGGTGGACGCCATGCGCCCAGCGCCGGGTATGAGGATCTGCGACCCGGCCTGCGGCACGGGCGGCTTCCTCCTAGCCGCCCACGACTACATCGTCAAGCACCATCCCCAGATGGACAAGGGGCAGCGGGAAGACCTCAAGTATCGCTCCCTCTACGGCTGGGAGATCGTGGACAGCGCCGCCCGGCTCTGCGTGATGAACCTCTACCTCCACGGTATCGGCGGCGACGAGACCCTGATCAAAGTGGACGACAGCCTGCGGGCCCACCCGGGCCGTGACTTCGAGATGGTGCTCACCAATCCACCCTTTGGGAAGAAGTCCAGCCTCACCTTCGTCAACGGCGAAGGTGAGCAGACGCGGGAGAGCCTGGTGGTCATCCGGGACGACTTCTGGGCCTCCACCAGCAACAAGCAGCTCAACTTCCTCCAGCATGTGCGGAGCATCCTCAAGCAGCACGGCCGGGCAGCGATCGTCGTGCCCGATAATGTGCTCTTCGAGGGAGGCGCAGGAGAGATCATCCGGCGCCGTCTGCTCCATGAGTGCGAGGTCCACACCCTGCTGCGCCTGCCCACAGGCGTCTTCTACGCTCAGGGCGTCAAGGCCAACGTCCTTTTCTTCGACCGGAAGCCTGCCAGCCAGACTCCCTGGACCAAGACCCTGTGGATCTACGACCTCCGCACCAACAAGCACTTCACCCTGAAGACAAACCCGCTGACCCGAGCCGACCTGGACGACTTCGTGGCCGGCTACAACCCGGCCAACCGCCACGAGCGGAAGGAGACAGAGCGCTTCCGTGCCTTTTCCTATGACGACCTGGTCAAGCGGGACAAGGTGAACCTGGACATCTTCTGGCTGCGGGACGACAGCGGGGAGGACGCGGCCGGTCTTCCTGCCCCTGATGTCCTGGTCCAGGAGATTGTGGAAGACCTCCAGGCGGCGCTGGAGCAGTTCGAGGAGATCGGGGCGGACCTGACGCTATCCCTCGGTGCAAGGAACGCTGCACTCGGAGAACCCGGCCCCTCAGCCATTTCGCTTCGCTGACCCGCGGCAGGAGCGCACCCACCGCCGGCTCTGGCTGGTGGGGCCGGCGCCGGCTACACCAGCCCGTAGCGGAAGGAGCAGATCACCGCTTCCAGCCGCGTGTGTACGGATCTTCCAGAAGAAACCAGATTCAAACAGATTCAGAAACACCGAGAAACGTAGCCACTAACATCATTGATTTCATGGGAGTCTTTGTGGTATTTTCTGGATCAGACACTCAGGTCTTAGGTTCAAGTAGCCACCATAACAGCCCGGTTGCCGTGAAGCTGGAGCCTCAGTTTTCACGTTTAGAAACATCAGCGCCGATTTTGGAAGACCCGCTTCAACGCTGCGATGTCTTGGGGGCTACCCGGAAATCCCCAGCCAGAGGCCGGTACACTCCAGCCTTGGACACGGCGTAGGTTGCGTAGAAGTCGCCGATCAGGGAGCTGAAGGACACCACAGCCCAGGCCCACTCGGGCTGGGCACGGAACAGGCCCACGGCACCCCAGGCCAGGGGAAGCAGCAGGCCCACAGCCAGCACTCCCAAGTAAAAGGCCACGCTCACACGGCCCCCTAGGAGTTCCCTTACGGAGCGCCGGGCAGCCACACACGATTCGCTGGTGGCCCACAGGTAGAACGCCAGCAACGCCCCAAAGGACACGGCTACCCACAGCTTGGCGATTTCCAAGGGGTACAGATCGGGCCCCTCAGGCGCTACCACTGCCAAGAGCAGCACCAGTGCAGAGCCACCCCTCAAGCCGGTGACAAAGAACAGCGCCGGCAGCATGGCGGTGTTCCAGAATGGGATCCCCTTGGCATATGCGAAGACAAACCCCTTGTACACAAGCAGCCAGACCGCCCCAAATGCGGACAGCGTGAGCAACAACCGTCCGCCCGGGCCGGCATCTGCCCAAGCTGGGGCGCCAGTGAGCAGGTACAGCACGCCGCTCACGGCGAAGAACACAATGCCCAGCACCCCGCGGCTGATCCAGGATGTCTGCGGCCGCAGGAGGACACGCCAGGACCGCTCGGGCCGCCCCAGGAAGGCCAGGTGGGCGGCGCCGCTGGCCACCACAACGGTCGCCAGGCTCCAGACAAGGCCAGTGGGCCAGCTCAAGAACAGGGAGAAGAGCCAGCCGCCGGCGCCAATGCCCGAGAAGAAGAAGGCAGCGATGAGCAAGAGGCCCCTACGCTGTGCCCATTCCCTCTGTGGGCGGAACGTACTGCGCAGGTCTTGGCCGATGTAATCGAATGGTCTATCCAGCATGTGCTTGCCTCACCCCTGCCTATGGCGGCAGGTAGTACACTGATGGGTCGGTGCCCAGGTCGGCGTGGAGCTGATAGCCGCGCCGGGTGCGGATGATTTGCGATACCTCGCTGTTGGAGTCATCCAGGTCGCCGAAGTATCGGGCCTTGGCCATACAGTTGGCCACGCACGCCGGCTGTAAGCCCTGGTCCACCCGGTGCTTGCAGAAGTGGCACTTGGTCACCACCCCAGCCGGGTGGTCCTGGTATTTGAGCACCTCGTAAGGGGTAAGGCCCTGGCCGGGGAAGTAGCCGCGCACCGCATCGTTGAAATAGCGGGCCTGGAATGGGCAGGTCATCATGCAGTAGCGGCAGCCAACGCACTTGGCGGTATCCACGTAGACGATGCCATCGGGCCGCTTGACCGTGGCGCCTGTAGGGCATGCCTTTTGGCAAGGGGGGTCCTGACAGTGCATACACAGCACAGGTAGCGAGACCCTGCGGGCCGGATAGTCGCCGGACTCCAGCTTCAGCACCCGCGCCCACAGGATGCCCGGCGGCGTGCCGTTCTCCGCCTTGCAGATCACCGTGCAGGCATTGCAGCCCACACAGCGCTTCAGGTCTATCACCATGCCGTAGCGCATTGCTATACCTTCATTGGCCTAACGTCTGCCCCTGGCCCTACTCCCAGCCGCGCCCGCCTGTTTCCTGGTCCTTCGCTTTGTATATGCGGACTGCTGCGTCGCAGTCCAGGACAGTGACCACTGGGTCCGTGTTCTCCCAGTCAAGGGGCAGCAGCGCCTCAAAGAACACGCCCTTGCCTCTAGCAAGGGGCATGTGCTTTGACCAGTGGCCGCCATTGTTGGCGATGGCTACCACCTCGGGGTGTACTCCGTTGGAGAGCTTCGCTCGGCCCCGCACCCGGTCGCCCCTCACGCTTTCCACCCAGATGCGATCGCCATCCTTGATGCCCTTGCGCTCGGCGGTGGCGCGGTTGATGGTGATGCAGTCAGCCCAGTGGTCTACGCTGCTCACCTCCCCCAGCCAGGGGTTCTCGAAGGTGGACGAGAACTGGTGCCAGGCGACCCGGTAGTATATCGCCTGGAGGTCGTGGCTAGCGTTCTTGGCCTCCAGGGCGCCGCAGGGCTTCCAACCGGGTAGGCCTTCGTAGCCTGCCGTGGGGATGTCCTTGACGCCGAGCTTGTCGAGCAAGGCCTGGGTCTTCCGCCCGAGGTCGGGGAACCACTCAAGGTAGACAGGCACCCTGTACTTGAGGAACGGCCTGGCGTAGACCTCTTCCAGCTTCTTGGGCCAGCTCAAGACGCCGTGCTCACTGAACCACTCGAGCCCGTGTTCCGGGCCATAGAAGTTCTTGAAGACCCGGTCACAGATGTCCGGCCAGGCATACTTCTCTTCCAGGCCCAGTTGGTAGGGCTCTCGCAGCAAGAAAACGTGGTTCATTGCCGCGTTCAGACCGGGCAGTATCTGCAAGCGCTGGGCAAGCTCGATGAGCACCTCTGAAGGGTCCCGTCGCTGGCCGGCAAGGGGCACTACCGGCTGCTGGATGTACTCGGCCCAGCTCCCCTGGCCCGCGGGGAAAGTGTGTTGGAGGTGCCACCCGATTATTGGCGTCAGTTGCTCCAGATAGCTGGCCATGGGTAGCACCACGTCGGCGAAGTGGGCCGTTTCATCCAGGAACAGGTTGAGGTTGATTACGTACAGCTTTTTCAGGGCTTCAGCTACAACTTTGGTGTTGCCCAGGCTCATCACGAGGTTGCTTCCCTCGTTGATGAGCACCTCCGCCTTGTAGGGGATGCCAAACCTTTGTGCCTCGTCGCTGGCGGTGAGCAGGACGGAAATGTGGCCACCCGAGCCTGCAGCGAATAGGTCCAGCAGGTCGAGACGTTCGGGCGCCTTGGGTTCGCGCTGCGGCCAGGGCTGCGTCATCTCGGGACCGCGAGCGCTATGGGCGTGCCAGGCGCTGGCCATGACCAGCCCGTCCGGTCCCAGTTGGGGGACCCAGTGGGGCAGCCCGGTCTGCGGGTAGCCGAGGCAGACAGGGTTGGTCCCCAGCAGGCCGCCTGGGACGTCTACCGCGCCCAGGACCAGATTCAGCCACTTCATGGCCATGCTGCTCACCCAGGCGTTGTTGTGGCCGTGCGCCCCCTTGAAGAACATAGTAGCCACGGGCCGGTAGGGAAGGGCCTTCCCTTCGAGGGTAATGGTGCTGCCGATCCTGGCCGCCTGGCCGAACTCCCGGGCCACCCGCCGGATGGTGCTGGCCGGGATGGACGTGATCTCGGCGGCCCGCTCAGGAGGGAACTCCTTGGCCCTTTCCTGCAGCAGGACAAAGGCGGGGCGGACAGCGGTCGCACCTACGGTGAACTCACCGGTCAGGGCTGCGTCTTTGGGCTCTACTTCGTCAAAGGGGCGGGCGCTACCGCTTGGCGTGTCCCACACCAGGGGCTTGCCAGTCGCCTGGTCCCGGACAAAGCGTCCCTGCCGGCCTACCAGGTACGTGCTATTGGTGCCGCCTCGAAGATACTCGGCGTCATACAGGCCATCTTCGTTCAGAAGGACGTGAAGCATGGCCATGGCCAGGGCGCCATCGGTCCCCGGCCGGATAGGGAGCCACTCGTCGGCCTTTTCCGCGATGGGAGATAGCAGCGGGTCCACCGCCACCAGCTTCATGCCCCGCATGCGGGCATCCGCCATCTTCTGCGTCAGCGAAGAGTAGGCGTAGTAGGCTGAGGCACCTATGCCGCTGCCAAATACAATCAGGTAGTTGCACAGGTCGAAGTCCACCTGGCTGGTATCCACGCCATGCACCAGGCCGGCCAGGCGGTGCTCGGCATTCCCACAATGGTGGCCGTTGGAGATAATGCTGTTGGGCGTCCCAAAGGCGGCGGCGAACATGGGCAGCAGCCTGGGGGCTGTGCCACGCATGAGGTTCTGGCTGTAGACCAGCTTCCGAGGGTCCTCCCGGCGGACCTGTTGCAGCTTCTCAGTCACGAGATCCAGGGCCTCGTCCCAGGAGATCTCCACCCAGCCGGGGTCCTCATCGAAGCCCTTCTTGTGGTTCGTCCTTTTCAGGGGCACGTTCAGACGATTGGGGTCGTACACAAGAGGGATGCCTCCGCCTGCCCCCTTGGGACAAATGCGGCCCATGCCCGCAGGATTGTTCGGGTCGCCCTCGATTTTCACCACCGTCCCGTTGATGCGGCGCACCCGGATACCACACAGGTTGTAGCAGATGCCACAGGCTGAGGGTATCCAGCGGTCTTCCTGTATTGATGCCTCGTTGGGGGATGGCGCTTTCGGTGACAACCAGTACTCCCTAGCGAGTAACGCCGAATTTCTTGGCGTGGAGTCGCTCCGGCCAGCCGGTTGCAGCCACGTTAGTATCCATTATACACAAGGCCCCTTGACCAATCTGCGCTGGTCTTTCAAGTGGGGGCTGCTGCTGGCGTAGCGGCAATTCATGAATTGCCGCTACGCTCTGTTCTCGCTGGCCTGGCGTGCGCCGGTCTCCTGGATCCGGACGTTACACCCGTAGCGGCACCTTCCCCACCAGCTTGTGGAGGGCCTCTCTGAGCACTTCTTCGTCGGTGGGGCTCATGGGCTTTGACGGCCAGCGGGGATACTGCTTGATAGCGAAGCCCCGCAGGCGAATACCATGGGCCAGCGTAGCGTGGCCGTAGGTGCGCGAGAGCTTCTCGAGCCTGTCCGAGAACTCGACAATCCGCACGTGAATCTGGACTGCCGTCTTGTAGTCCCCAGCGTCAATGGCGCGGATCCATTCCACGCCGACCTCAGGCGCCGCAGCCATGGGCGGGCTGATGGTCCCTCGCACTCCTACCAGCAGGCCAGGCAGCATGTTGAGTATGGGGATAAAGATGGCGAACCCGTCTGGCAATGCCCCCATGTAGGGTAGTGCATCGCGAATGGTGCCCTTGGCTTGTTTCAGGCCCCAGATGTTGGGAACGGCCTGCACTATCTTGGCCAGCAGCGCTGGAGTGAGGGAGTAACCCTGGTACGCGGGATTGTTGTAGATCAACATCGGCATGCGAACAGCCGAATCCACCATCTTGTAGTGCTCGACCAACTCATATTCAGTCCGGTCGCTGTAGTAGTAAGGCCCGGTGAGGGCTATGCCGTCGGCCCCCACCTGCTTGGCATGTTGCCCCAGTTCTACCGAAGTATACGGGTCTACCGCCCCCACCTGGATGACCACTGGTATTCGCCCGCGGGTGCGGTGGACCACCAGGTCAGCGACTAGCTTGCGCTGGTCAATACGGCAGGCCGACCCCAGGCCGAAGGAGCCCAGCACAAAGAAACCATGCACGCCGGACTCCACGTACCAGTCAGTCAACTGCCCCATCATGTCCTCGTCCACCTCTCCTCGACCGTCGAAGACCGTCGGGGGAGGAAGGAACATCCCTCGTATGTCTTGTGCTCGGGCCACGATTCTACCTCCTTGCTGCCCTGAGCGCTAGCTGGCCAGCAACTTGCCCCAGCCCTGGATGGGTGGGACCACGTTCGTTCTCCTGAGGGCGTTCCACACGGTCCCGTTGACGTTGGTGAAGACGGGCTTGCCGAACTCGGCCTCCAGGGGAACAATCGCGTGTATGGCCACCCAGGCGCCGCCGGGGAGGTAGATAGCGTCGGCCTGTGGGGCCGCGGCCATCGCCTCCTTGCCCAGCTCTATGGCCAGCCTCATGCCTTCCTCTTCGGACATGGCCAGGGACTGGGCCGCGCCCTGCTTGCGGGAGGTCCGGCCCACGACCCGAATGTCGCAGGCAGCCAGATACCTCGTAACGGCGTCATTGAGGTCGTCTTTCCAACGGCTGCCTATGGCGACCGTCTTTATCCCCAGATGGTGCATGGCGGCGATGGCGGACTCCAGGCGGCTGGAGGTGGGCACGCCTACCTTCTTCTGGGTCTGCTCGATGAGGTCCAGCAGCCGCTCCCGGCCCAACAGTGCGGAGATGGGCACTCCCTCGAGCTCGATCCAGTTGACCTTGTGGGGCATGAGCCTATCCACGCAGTCCCACCAGGTAGTTACTGCGCGCGAGGCCCCCTCCGGGGTGAATTCGCTAATGCCGGGGGTGAAGCCAGTGTAGACGAGCATAACGTCATTTGGCACCAGGCGGTAGAACTGGTAGGGCGGCCAGTCCACCACGCTCAAAGGCTGGGGGGCCACCCCACCCAGGCGGAACCGGGGCACAAAGTCTGTCACGGTTGTCCTTTCTAGCTGGCCAAGAGCTTTCCGCGACCCCTGATCGGTGGGACCACGTTGGTACGCCGGAGGGCATTCCATATCGTCCCGTTGAAGTTGGTGATGACCGGCTTGCCGAACTCCCTCTCCAAAGGAACGATGGTGTGGGCTGCAATCCAGCCACCGGGGAGCCAGATGGCATCAGCTTTAGGCGCCAGGGCTGCCACCTTCCTGCCCTGCTCCAGGGACTGCCTCATCACCTGCTCCTCAGTTTGAGCAGAGTACTCGGCCAGGTTCTGTCCCAGGCCGGCCTCGGCCGCCACCCGGATGTTCACCGCATCGAGATACTTGGCAATCGCCTCGCTGACTTTGCCGCCCCAGGAAGCTCCGATAGCCACGCTCTTGACCCCCAGGTGTTGCATGGCGGCGATGGCGGATTCCAGCCGGCTGCACACTGAGACCCCGGTCTTCCTCTTGGTCTGGTCTATCAGGTCCAGCACCCGGTCCCGCCCCAGTAGACCCGAAACTGGGACACCCTCCAGCTCGATCCAGTCGCACTTACGCCGCATCAACTGCTCCACGCAGTCATCCCAACTCCGGATAGCCTCTATGGCATCCTTCGCCGTCATCTCGGCCAGGCCTGGGGAGAGGCCCGTCCATACGAACAACACACTCCGGGGCACCAGGTAGTAGAACTGATAGTGCGCCCAATCGGTCACACTGGCGGCATGGGGCGCCACCCCACCGAGGCGGAACTTGGGCATGAACTCAGCCATTCTTTCCTCCTTAAGAGTATCCGCGGGCCGTCTAGGCCGGCATTACCTGTCCAGCCAGGCGTACATCACGTAGTCCCCTGGGACAAAGCTGGAGAACTTGGGCGGTATGCCCTTGACCCAGGGCTGACGGATGTTGGCGTCCTTGGCCACCCCAAAGGGGATAGCCAGCACCTGGTCCACGGAGCGAATCTGCATCCGCCGGGCGATGTCCTTCCTCTTCTGGGGGTCCAGGGTACGCTGGAACTCGGACACCAGGGCGTCATACTCCTGGTCCTTGATCCGGCCGTAGTTGATACTGGGTGGGTTTGTGCTCACCCAGTTCAAAAGCTCGGTGTTGGATGCGTCGGAAAGCGGGTATATCATGCCGCCGGTGTACCGGCCCTGCCGGACCGTGGCCAAAAAGGCTGGGTCGTCTGGGATGTTGAGGGTCACCTTTATCCCCACATCCCCCAGCATTCGGGAGATAGTCTCGGCAGTGACCACCCGGTCCCTGCGTCGGGCCTGGGCGCTGACCACCATCTCGAAGCCCTGGGGATAGCCGGCCTGTGCCAGCAAGGTCCGGGCGCGGTCAGGGTGATATTCCAGATACTGGCGCACCTCGGGCGGGTAGTCTTCCTTGTTGAGCACGATGTCGTCCAGCCCCGGTCCCACGATGCCGTAGCTGGCCATAGCGTTGTCCCCCCAGTTCACCTTCAGGATGGCCTGGCGGTCCAGGGCCATGGCGATGGCCCGCCGCACCTGGACATTGTCGAAAGGCGCCTCGTCATTGGGGAGGTAAAACGCATTGGGGGAGGTAGCAGGACACCAGGCGAACTGGAGATCAGGGTTGGACTGCTTGAGGGACTGGCTGACGGGCATGACCCCGAACATCTCGGCGAAGTCCAGTTTGCCTGCCCTGATGGCCGCCGCTACCATGGAGAAGTCGGGCATGATCAGCCCTTTCAGCCCGTCCAAATAAGGGATGCCCTTACGCCAGTAGTTGGGGTTCTTCTCGAAGTCCACGGCGACGCCAGGGGTATACTTCGCTATCCTGAAGGGGCCCAGCCCCGCCTGCACGATACCAGGGACGGCCTTATCGGGCCCAAAAAGCTCCGGGCCAGCCACGGGAAGGCGCCGGTTCTCCACGATGGCCTCAACAAAATCAGCGAAGACCTCTTTGAGGGTGAAGCGCACGGTGTACTTGTCAACCTTCTCTACACCCTTCAGCCGAGCGGCTACAGTGGTGAAGACCGGGGACCTGGGCCACTGCACAGTGGCGGTGTAATAGAGGTCGTCAGCAGTGAACTCGCGGCCATTGAAAGGTGCCCCCGGGGCGAACCTTACGCCCTGGCGCAGAGTGACTTCCAGGGTGGTGTCGTCCAGCCACTTCCAACCGGTGGCTAGCTCCGGTTCCTTGGGAGACGTAGCGCAAGGCTCAGAGGTACTGGAGATCCGGGCTAGCCTGGGGTGTACATGGGCAGCTACTTCGTAGATGTCCCAGTTTACCCGCGCCCAGGCGTCCATTTGGGGGTCGCCCCTGAGGCTATGCCGGAGGATGCCGCCTGATTTAGGCCCCCCGGTCTGGCTAGCCACGGTAGGGGCTGCCGTCGGCTTTGGCGTCGGTTTGGGTGTCGGCGTGGGTGCAGTGGTCGCCGCCGGGCGTGCCACCACAGCGGTTGCCGTGGCCGTGGCCGTGGTTGAGGGCTGGGTCAGAGGTGTAGCCGTGGGCTGTGTGGCCGTGCTGCAAGCCAGCAGCGTGAGGGCCAGCATTGCCACCAGGGCTGTGCGCTTAGCCATGTGCTCCTCCTTGCCTTTGATGCGCCACTTGTAGGTCAGGGTCTTTCACGCGTCCAATCCGTCCGATCGGACCAATCCGACCGATCCGTCCCCTAGCCCCAGCCTACGGGTCATTTCACTTGTCCAGGAGCCAGGGCGAAACCCATCTGTTCCTCCAATAGGAGGGCCGCCCCCAGCAGCAGGGCCTCCGAGTAGGGACGCCCTATGAGCTGCAACCCAATGGGGAGACCTTCTCTATCGCAGCCACCGGGTACGGATATGGCGGGGGAGCCGATGAAGTTGGCCAGAAAGGTGAGCTCGGTGCAAGCTGGCTCACGCTCTCCCGTCTCGGACAAAGGTGGTGCGGTGGTCAGACAGGTAGGCGTTAGCACCAGGTCCATCTTCTGGAAGATGGACCGAAAGTGCTCTTTTGTCCGGCGGCGGAATAGCTGGCCTCGGATGTAGGTTTGGGCGGTGGTGTGACTGCCTGGCTCAATCGCCTCCCGAAACCGGACTCCGTATCCCGACAGGTCGGGACGCTCCAGGCCCTCGGCGTGATAGGTGAATGCCTCGGCGCGCAGCAACATCCGGTGCACGGCCTGGCATTCTCTGCGGTCAGGCAGAGGCACTTCCTCAACCTGGCAGCCAATAGCTTTCAACCGGCGGGCAGCCTCCTCCCAGCAAGCGGCCACCTCCGGCTGGGTATCCCCCAGCCAAAGGGCGGAGGCCAGGCCAACTCGAAGGCTTGTCGGGTCTTGCCGGCGCAGGGCGAGTGACTCGTTGTCAACAATGCCTTGAGGTCCAGGCGCCATGCACTCCAGGAGGATCGCCGTGTCGGTAACGGTCGGGGCTAACGGCCCGACCGCGTCCAGGCTCCAGGCCAGGGGGGCAATGCCGTCAAGAGGAAAGAGACCGTTGGTGGGCTTCAGGCCCACGACGCCGCAATGGGCAGCCGGCACACGGATGGACCCCCCGGTATCGGTGCCCAGCGCCCCAGGGGCCAACCCGGCCGCCACAGCAGCCCCAGAGCCTGAGCTGGAGCTGCCCGGAAAGTGGTCTGGCTTCCTGGGGTTACGGACAGCCCCGAACTCCGGGTTGTGTCCACCGTAGGCAAACTCGGTGAGGTTGGTCTTGCCCAGCAGAATGGCCCCCCGGGCCTTCAACTGCGCCCAGACTGGTGCATCCTGGGTAGGCACATAGTTCAAACGTACCGGGGAGCCGCTGGTGGCGGGGATGCCCGCCACGTCAATGTTGTCTTTCAGGGCTAAGGGCACCCCGGCTAGCACCTGCTTTTGGTTGCCTGATGATAAGCCCTCGGTGGCGCGGCGCGCCTCAGCCAGGAGCCGATCTTCATCGAACCAACGGAAGCAGTTGAGCGCCTGGCCTGCTTGCACTTGTTTTGCCAGGTGTTGGGCCAGATCTAGCGGCGAGAGGTCCCATCGCCGGAACGCCAGCAACAGCTCGCGAATGGTCCTGGGCCAGCTTGTCGTCAAACCTACTTGCCTCGACCCCGAGAAACGCTAGTGCCGGGCCAGAGTTCTTACCGGAGCTAGAGCTGGTCGCTGCCCCAACTCGGTCTGTTTTGAACAAGAGCAACTGAGCACCCGGTGACACTGCACTCCACGACCGGGTTCGCACCAGCGACTCCATCGCGGCTTCGGGGGGTCCCGTGTGCGCTGCGACCAACACCCTTGCACTCTGTTGCTAGACAGTATCACGCAGAGATGGCGGAGTCAAGCAACAAAGGGTGCCTCTGGTCCCAGTGATCAGCATGTAGCAAATTAGGCGTCCGCTACACGAGCCCGTAGCGGAAGGAATAGATCACGGCCTCGAGGCGGGTGTGTACGTTCAGCTTGGTAAGGATGTGCTGTACGTGGTTGCGGACGGTGAGGGGACTCACGGCCAGGTCCTCGGCGATCTGGTCAGTCCCCTTGCCCTGAGTGATCAGGCGCAGTATCTTGAGCTCCTGGGTGGTCAGAGTAGTCGCCGGCGCGGCGCTAGGCAAGGCGGGCGGCGCCACGGGGTAGTCGCTCCGGACATGCTCCACACCCACTTGCCTGGCTGGCTTGCGCCCGGCTGCCGCAGCGTCCCGCAGGTAGTCCTCGCCGAAAACGCGGACCCTGGCCGGGATGGCGAACGGCTGGTGCGGGGCGGAGTGCCAGTAGGCGTTGCCGGCCACAGTTTCTGCCTCTATCAGGCGTGCGATCACGCCACCAAAGTGCCTGTTTGCTGAGGATAAGGCCTCAATGTCCGCCCGGTTCATCAAGTGGGTGACAAACAGGTTCTCCGTGTCCGCCAGTAACTCCGGCGCCAGCCCCCCCGGTTGCCGGCTGACGTAAATAACGCCGAGGTCGAGCTTTCTGCCTTCAGCGGCCCACCGCACGAAGGCGCTACGCGCCTCCTGCCAGGATCCGGGGTCAAGCACTTTCTCGGCGTCCTCGAACACGGCGATGGCCCTGATGGTCCGTCCCCAGGGAGCCCCTGCCTCGTTGAACCGCAGCACCTCGCCCAGGACTAACTCCGACAGGGCCAAGGCCAGCCGCGCCGGCGTCAAGCTGAGGTCCAGGACAACCAGCCTGCCCTGGGAGAGATGATAGAGGATCTCCGACAGGGCATCGCCCCCGTCAGCACGGTGAAGAGGCAAAATGGAACAGATGTTGCGGACGAGGGCGAGCTTCTGCCTGGCATCGAGCTTCCCCCGATAGGTCTCCGCCCAGGTCGCGCCTATCCGGTCCGCCAGCAAGCTTACTGCCTGGTCCCTGGCGGCAGGCTCGCTGGGTAGCGCCCTGAGGAATTCTGCCCAGTCTTCCAGGGGCAGGTAGCAGAACTGGGCCACCAGGTCGAGCTCCTGGTCCTGCGTGTTGAAGAGCCGGGCGATCTGGTGCGGCCAGAGGAACGCCAGGTTCAGGATAGGCCGGACATGGAGGTGACCATACCGGGGGTCGGACAGGACGTCCCGTCTGCTGGTGTAGACCACCAGGTCCTTGCTCACGGTCTCGCAGTCGGCGAATCCCGGGCTCTCGACCCCGCTAGGGTGAATAGCCCTGAAGGCGTAGCTCCCGCCGGTGTCAAGGACGAGCACTCCAGAGTCGCAGCACACAGCAGCCAGAGACACGATAGCCTTGCACAGGTTCGTTTTCTGGCCGAAACCTCGCTGCGCGAAAATGCCGGTGCGCCGCCGCTCCAGTCGCGACGTGTCGAAGGGCACCGGGTATTCCTCATGCACCGTGGAGCCAAAGGCCAGATGCCCAAGGACGACCGCGCGGTCAGGCGCAGTGATGCCCGCTTTTACGACGACGTCAATCTCTTCCCTGGTAGGGTAGCGGGCGGTGATCCGGCCCAGGTCCGGCTGCAACCGGTAGCCAGCGACCACCCAGGTCTCGCGGGCCTTTGCCTTTCCAAACTCACCTATGACCTGGAGGCGGTACATCCTGTGGGGAGGGTGGCGCTCGTCCACAGGTGGTGAAGGGGTATGCTCCGCCTGAAAGCGCCCGTGGCCGTCTCCAGGCTGCACCGGGTAGTACGCCAGGTCCTCGACGCGGCAGAGCAGCCGGCGGGGGACAATCCCTTGCTCCTCCACCACAACAAAAGCGCCCAGGACCGGCGTGGACTCGCCAAGCTCCTGGGTACATACCAACTCCAGCTCGCCGCTGTTTCTGCCGAGCCCAACGATAGTCCCCAGCTCTGCCGTCTCCGTCGCTCTTGCCACGCTCTATACCCATTAGCAACTCAGGCCCGAGCAGGTTCCCGAGCCTCAGACCATACGCTGCCATTCGATGATTCATAACTCTATGTCCGGCGGCTGGCCCCGTCAATACCAGTTGGCAAAGCGAACGCAGGGCGGGCATCCCGACGCGTCGGGACCCCTACACCTGCGCCGCTCACGCCGAGGCCACAAATGGGGCGCAGGCGTAGGGGTAACCCTTGTGGTTACCCAGGGGGTGGGCCAGCGCGCGTCAGCCAGCTAGCCCATGTACTCCGGCGAGTTCTCCAGTTGCTCCAAGCCACAAGCCAGGTCCGGGCCGAGCGTATCCAACCAGTTAAGCTCGCAGGCGACCAGCTTTGCCGGGTTGTGGGCGTCGGCATTGAAGTGCTGGAAGATGCATCCCCCAGTCTTGATGGGGAGCATGATCACGTCCTCCGATCCCCAGTCGTACCTCTTCCCATCCAGGACGGTGTAACCGGTGCCTTCCACCACGAAGTGGACCCGGCCACCCTGGTGTTTCTGCTTGCCCGAGCGGCTTCCCGGCGGTATCTCGTGGGACCAGAACAGGAAATGCCGGCAGACGACATTTGGAATATCTGGGTGTAGATACCACCGGTACAGGCCCATGCGGTTGTTCTCCAGGGGCAGGTCCTTCCCCTTGACTACCAGCGGAACCTCCGCCATACGCCGCCGCCAGCCATTCCGGCGGGAGTAGATGGCGTCGAGCAGGTCTCTGGGTTGCCCGTCAACGCTTATGTCCATGCCCTTGAGGGTGGCACTTCCGGGAACGAAGTCCGTGGGGCGGTATACGGCCTCGTTCTTGGGGCCTTTCCAAGTGGGCGCATCCTGGACCTGCCGGGTCTCGTAGCTCAGGGTCTCCTGTAGGGCCCAGTGATGAAACCGCACGCGACCGCAAGGCTGGCCAGGCTGGAGGTTGACGTGATAGTGGACGTTTTCCGTGGGAGTAACCGGGATGACCTCCAGGTCCCCCGCCTCCCAGTCGAAGCGCCTATCGTTGTTGACGGTGTAGCCGCGTCCCTCCAGGATGTACAGGAGGACCCCGCCACCGGTATGGCTGTGGACTCCGCGCTGCTCTACTATGTGCGAAGAGCGACTCATGCCCCAACTCGGCGCAGCCATTTGGTCCCAATTGTGGGGTCCGAGGTAGTTCCTGCCGTAACCTTGACGGCTCATCTGCCAGGGGACCTCATCGGCCTTGAGGATGACCTTGCCCTCCTTACGCAGGCGGGTTTTCTGGATCCTCCACTCCAGACCCAGGTCGTACTGGTCCTGCTGGGGCTCTTTTTCCTTGAGCCTTTCCAACTCTCGTTCCACGTTTACCTCCTTGGTCGCTGCCACCGTGGGGCAGGTAGCTAGCCCGCGTAGTCCGGCGAGTTCTCCAGTTGCTCCAGGCCACAGGCCAGGTCCGGGCCGAGGGTATCCAGCCAGTTAAGCTCGCAGGCGACCAGCTTTGCCGGGTTGTGGACGTCGGCATTGAAGTGCTGGAAGATGCATCCCCCCGTCTTGATGGGCAACATGATCACGTCTTCCGGTCCCCAGTCGTACCTCTTGCCGTCCAGAACGGTGTAGCCGTGGCCCTCGACCACAAAGTGTATCCGGCCACCCATGTGCTTCTGTTTCCCGGAGCGGCTGCCGGGCGGGATCTCGTGGGACCAGAACAGGAAGTGCCGGCACGCCAGGTCGGGAATGCTGGGGTGGAGATACCACCGGTAGAGGCCCATGCGGTTGTTCTCCAGTGGCAGTTCCTTCGCCTTGACCACAAGCCTCGCGGTGCTCAGGCGCTCCCGCCAACGGTTACGCCGAAGGTAGATGTCATCCAGGAGGTCCCTGGGTTGCCCGTCAATGTTGATGTCCATGCCCTTGAGGGTGGCGCTCTCGGGAACGAAGTCGGCTGGGCGGTACACAGACTCGTTCTTGGAACCTTTCCAGTCCGGGGCGTCCTGTACCTGGCGCGTCTCGTAGCTCACCGGCTCTTCGAAGGCCCAGTGATGGAACCGCACCCGGCCACAGGGCTTGCCCGGGTTGAGGTTGACGTGGTAGTGCACGTTCTCGGTGGGGGTGACCGGGATAACCTCGAGGTCGCCGGCCTCCCAGTCGAAGCGCTGTCCGTTGTTGACCGTGTAGCCCCGGCCTTCCAGGATGTACAGGAGTACCCCTCCGCCAGTGTGGCTGTGGATGCCGCGCTGCTCCACTACGTGGGAAGAGCGACTCATGCCCCAGCCAGGCGCGGCCAACTGGTCCCAGTTCTGGGCACCGATGTAGTTCTTGCCGTAGCCGTGGCGGCTCATTTGCCACGGGACCTCCTCCGCCTTGAGGATGACCTTGCCTTCCTTGCGCTGGCGGGTCTTGTCTATCTTCCATTGAAGTGTAAAGTCGTACTGGTCCTGCTGCGGCTCTCTCTCCTTGACCCGCTCAAGCTCTCTCTCTACCATTGACGCCTCCTTTCACCCCCATCCTCACCTTCCCCACCTTCCCCCGTCAAGGGGGAAGGCGGGGATAGGGGTGTCCTTTACTTGTCTAGCCAGATGACCTGGGACCAGAAGCGGCTGGTGGGTTCGTCACCAGCCTTGACGAAGTCCTTGACCCAGGGCTGGGCGATGGAGTAATCATAGTGGTTGGGGGCAACGAGGATGTACACCTGGTCGGCCAGGCGATACTGAATGCGCTTGAGCAGGTCAGCGCCCTTGGCCGCGTCTGTCGTGATGGCAAACTGTTCGATAAGGGGGTCGAGTTCCCGGTCAACCACGTGGCTCTTGTTGTCGACAATTGGCGTCTTGCTGTGATAGGAACCAAAGTGAACATAAGGGTTTTCAATGTCCCCTGCCTTGGCCGCCCGAAAGCCTTGCCACTCGCCGCTGACCGTCTGCTGGTCATACACCGCCCGCAGTAGGTAGGTAAGCTTGGCCCGGATGCCCACCGCGTTGAGCATTTGCGACATGGTCTCCATGGCCTCGGTATAGGGAGAGCCATAGCCTGAGTAGGCGTTGAATACGGTGTCAAAGCCGTTGGGGTAACCGGCCTCCGCCAGCAAGCGTTTGGCCTCGGCGGGATTGTACTCCATGTTGCGCCGCAGCTCGGGCGAGAACTCGTCCAGCTTGAGGTAGCCTGCGTTCAGGGGCGGCAGAATGGTGGAGCGCACGGCCTGACCCCCGAAGGCGGTCTTGACGTAGTTCTCCTGGTCAAGAGCCATGAGGGCTGCCCTGCGTACCCGGACGTCGTTAAGGGGTGGCTGGTCGGTCCTCATAAAGGTCACCAGCGGGGTAATGGTGGGGCAGCGCTGGACCTGGAGCTGGGGGGCCATCCTGGCCAGGCTCGCGGCGATGACTACAGGAACCTCAGCGTACCACAGGTCCAGCTTGCCGGAGGTCATAGCAGCGAGCCGGGTGCTCATGTCCGGTACGTCCAGGAAGACCAGACTGTCCAAATAGGGCAGTCCTTTCTGGAAGTAATCGGGGTTACGCTTCAGCTCCACCCGGACCGCGGTCACAGCCTTAACAAAAGTGAAGGGCCCGGTGCCCACCCAACTCTTCTCCGGGGTGTCCCAGTCCCCCCACGTCTTGTCCCGGGAGAAGTCGCCGGACTCCCTGGCCACGATGTTGTCCGTGGTGCCAAAGGCCAGATAGCTCATGATGGTGGGGAAGGGATTCTTGGTCTGGAACCGGACGGTGTAGCGGTCCACCGCCTGCATCTCTTTCAGCGTTTGTTTGAGCGCGTCCATGCGGGGATTCATCTCCATGATGCGTTTCCAGCTCCAGAGCACGTCTTCAGAGGTCATCTCACGGCCATTCACCGGGGCCTTGTTCTGAAACTTGACCCCCTGGGCGAGTTTGACCTCGAAGGTAGTATCGCTGGTCCAGGCCCAGCTCTGGGCCAGGTCAGGGACAATGTCCCATTCGCATGACTTGGTGCCCGTGGCCGCCTTGCCCGCCAGGGAGTTGAACACGGACTGGTGAATGGCCCGGAAGTGGCGGGCGCTCTTGATGTGCTTTTGGAAGTCCCACTCCAATGGCCAGTCCCGAATATAGGCAATGGCTGTACCACCGTACTTGGGCCCGGCTACCGCAGGCGGCGCAGATGTGGGCTTGGCCGTAGGCGGCGCAGATGTGGGCCTGGCCGTAGGCGGCGCCGCAGTAGCGCCGGATGGCACCTGAGTCACGGTGGGACTCAAGGCGGCGGTGGGCGGAGGTGCCGCCTGTGTGGGCTGAGAGGTCGGCGTAGCCTCCGCCGCCGGACCGCAAGCGGCCAGCGTGAGGGCCAGCAGCAACACCAGTGCAAACCAGCGATTCCTGCCAAACATCGTCGTGCTCCTTTCAGCGCCCCGGACTCCAGCGAGGCAGCCTACGGATAGTCCGGGGAATTCTCCAATTGCTCAAATCCAGATGCCAGGTCAACCCCGAGTATGCTGGTCCAGTTGGGTTCACCCACGATAAGCTCCGCTGGGTTAGCCGGGTCGGCGTTGAAGTGCTGGAAGATGCATCCCCCTGCCTTCACGGGGAGCATCATGATGTCCCCTTCTTCCCAGTCGTACCTCTTGTCATCCAGTATGCTGTAGCCTTTGCCTGAGAGCACGTAATGGACGCGGCCGCCCTGGTGCTTCTGCTTGCCCGAGCGGCTGCTGGGCGGAATCACGTGGGACCAGAGTAGCGTATGGCGGCAGGCCACGTGGGTGAAAGACGGATGAACGTACCAGCGGTACAGGCCCATGCGGTTGCGCTCTTGGGGCAAGCCCTTTTTCTTGATCACTAGCGGAGCACCCAGCGTCTCCTGCCGCCACTGGTCCCGACGGCGGAACATGTCGTCGAGCAGGGTGCCGTCATACTTGATTTCCTGCCCTCTGATGTAAGCGCTCTTGGGAACGAAGTTTTCCGGCCGGTACAGGTCCTTCTTCACCGGCCCTTTGAACTCGGGCGAGGCTTCTACCTGGCGGGTCTCCAGGCTGATAGACTCCCCAAAGGGCCAAAACCGCCAGGCCATCCATTCACACGGCTCGCCCGGGTTCAGGTTGAAGTGCTGATGCACGTTCTCGAACGGGGTGACGGGCAACATCTCCAGATCCCCGGCCTCCCAGTCAAGGCGGACATCATTGTTGACCGTGTAGCCACGTCCTTTCATGACGAATATCAGGGTACCCCCGCCGGTGTGGCTGTGTTTGCCCCGCTTTTCCACGGCATGGCTGGTGCTATGTATCATCCAGCCAGGGGTGGCCACCTCATCCCAGTTGTGAGGGCCGAGGTAGTGCTTGCCCAGCCCTTGAGGGGTCATGGTCCAGGGGACTTCCTCGCCTCTGAGAATGATCTGGCCCTCTTTGCGGCGGCGGGCCCGGTCAATGCGGAAGCGCATATTGACCTCAAAGGCTTCCATCGTTGGCTCGCGCTCCTTAAGGCGTTCCAGCTCTCGTTCCAAACGTTACCTCCTGGCTTGGCGACAATACGCAGTCCAGGCTGGGTTACTTGGTAACCCAGAGCCTTTCCATGAACGGTGCCCCCCGCTTCCAGTACAATAGCTCTTCAGTCCCTACTGGGCCATCCAGATCTGCTCAAAGAGGGGTGATATGTACTGCCCCTGACCGTCCCCGTTGTCGAAGTTCCTGAGCCGGGGCTGCCCCACGAGGTAGTAGAAGGGGGCAGGCAGGGAATAGAAGTAGGCCTGGTCCACCCAGCGAATCATTAGCTGCCGGATTAGCTCCTTGACGCGCGTTTCATTGGTAGCCAGGTTGAACTCCTTCAGCAGCTTGTCGGTAACCTCCCGGTCGCACACCCGGCTGCGGTTGATGCCGGGCTCCTGGTCACACGGGTAGCTTACGAACCTGTGCCAGGGCTCGGGGGCCGAGGCGCTGCTAATGAGGAGGGCATCCTGGTTTCCCCGTTGGGCGTTGTAGCGGCCTCGTTCCAGCCATACCAGCTTGGCCCGAATGCCCACGTTGTTGAGCATTGCCTGGACGGCTTCCGCCGCCTCGTTCCATGGGGAGCCGTAGTAGCGGGTGAACTCGAGGGTGGTGTCGAAGCCGTTGGGGAAACCCGCCTCCGCCAGCAGTTTCTTGGCCTCTGCCTGGTTGGCATAGAGGTACTTGCGCACCTCGGGCGGGTAGTCCTCCCGGCTGGTAAGCCCCAGGATCATGGTATGCAGGATGGCCCCGGAGGGGAAGCCCTCCCCCTGGAGCACCGACTTGATGATGGCATCCTGGTCAATGGCCATGAAAAGTGCCCGACGCACTCGGACATCGTTCCACGGGGGAACGTCATTTCGGATCTGGATGGTCCCAATGCCATCGGTCCCCGGGCACTTGGTTACCCGGATGTCCGGGTTGGTGGCCTGTATGGCTTGCACCGTGACCGCGCTCTTCTTGTACGTATCCAGCTCCAGCATCCCTGAGCGGATGAGAGCCATGCGAGTGGCCCCGTCTGGCAAGACCAACATCTCCACCCCGCTGAGATAGGGGAGACCAGGCTTGAAGTAGCTGGGGTTGCGCTCCACAGTTATCTTCACCCCTGGGCGCCACGCCTTGAACATGAAGGGGCCGGTGCCGATCCAGGAACGGTCAGGGTCGTCCCAGCCGCCGTCCTTTCCAGCGGACTCCTTGGCAGTGGGAGTAGAGCCGTAATAGGACGCGAGCACCCCGTAAAGCAGAGCCAGGGTGGGTGCCTCGGAGACCATGTTCAGCGTATACCTGTCCGCCGCTTTGATCTCCGAAACGGAGTCCAGGTACTCCGCGAAGCGGGGCTGCTCGGCCTTGGCCCGGTTCAGGGACCAGGCAGCATCCTCGGCGGTGAGCTCGCGGCCATTGACCGGCGTCTTTGGGTGGAACTTGATCCCAGGGCGAAGCTTGATCTCCAGGGTGTTGCCCTTCCATTGCCAGCTCTCCGCCGCATTACCAAAGAGGGGGCGGGAACATGAGGCGTCTCCCTTTTGGGGCCACTGGAATTCTATGAGCTTGCTGAAAACCAGCTCCCAGGAGTCCCGGAGGGCAGTGTCCCCGGTGATGTTCCTTACTCGGTCGAAGCGGTCCGGGTCGGCCGGTATGCTAAGCTTGAGCACTCCCCCGTAGCGGGGCTGGGAGAGCGCTGAGGCTGCCGGGGTAGCGGTTGGGGTCGGTTTAGGGGTGGGTGGTGGGGCGGCCCCACGGCCCGCTGGGGTAGGCGTGGTTGTGGGAGTGGGCATCACCCCAGTGGGGGTGGCGGCCGACCGGGTGGGTGTGGGGCTGGCCTGTGCTGCCGGGCCGCAGGCCGCCAGCAGCAGACCCAGCGCGCTCAGCGCCATCAGCCATCGCTTCCTGCCTTCCATCGTTGCCCTCCTGTCAGTCCAGAGACCACCTTGTGCCAGCGTGTAGGCCACGAGTCCATCAGATTGTGGCTAGGGCGTATAGATTCCCTGGGAGCCCTGGTATTTCTGCATCTCCTCCGGCGGCAGGTACTTCTCCTCCATGGCCCTGACCTGGGGCGTGCCCAGCAGGTCATTGAGCTTGAACCTGGAGAGGGGATGCCCCCTGGTCCGGGCGCGGAACTCGCGCAGCGCGTCCATGCCCCGTTTCTTGAAGTCGGCCAGGAAGTCCCACGATGCCAGAACGCCCGGCTCGGAGGCCAGGCCGGGGAAGAAGCCGACGGACACCCCGATAGCCTCCAGCTCCTCCAGGGAAGGGTGAGGCTCCATGGCGCTTCCCGTGCACATGAGCGGGCCGCTCACCGCGGCGCGGGCCAGTCGCAGCTCGTCCAGGGACTGGGGACCCTCGAAGTACACCACGTCTGCTCCAGCCTCTTTGTAGGCTTTCGCTCGCCGGAGGGCCTCCTCCAGGCCGCCACCGGCGGCGGTGCGTGCATCGGTACGGGCCACGATGACGAAGTCTGGGTCCAGCTCGTCCCGGGCATCCAGGGCCGCCCGGTACTTGCCTACGGCTTCTTCCAGCGGTATCAACTGCTTGCCAGTGACGAACCCACAGCGCTTGGGCGCCAACTGGTCCTCGATGTGCACCCCGGCCACGCCGGCCCGGATGAAGGCCTGGACAGTCCGGCGCACGTTGATGGCGTTACCGTAGCCGGTGTCGGCGTCGCTCAGCACAGGCAGGGTGGTAGCAGCCGCCACATAGCCAGCATTGGCGACCACTTCAGTCATGGTGGTGAGGCCGACATCCGGGAAGCCGTACTGGGCTGAGGTCAACCCACCCGACACGTACACAGCCTCATAGCCCAGCGCCTCCACCATCCTGGCCTGTAGGGCGTTGCACACCCCGGGCAGCACGAACAGCCTGGGTCCCTGGAAAAGCTGCTTCAGACGTGTAGTTGGCCGGATGGTCGTCATCTCAGGGGATCCCCAGCACGCCCTTGCACACTTCCTGGAACTCGGCCAGGGTAATGAACGTACGATGGGTCATGACGGAGCTCTTGGCCCGCTCGATGATCTCGGCCACGTCAGCCTCGGTGTAAGGATAGCCCCAGTGTTGAAGCACATCAGAAACGAAGGTCGGATACCGCCCAAAGAAGACGGTGGGGGCAATGACGTTCTCGAAGCGGCGGCCCACCACCTCGGCGGCAATGCCGATGGGGGTCTCTGGCGCGTCGCCAGCCTCCCAGTGGCCCCATCCTGGCTCCGTGGGCCACAATGCACCCGCGATGGGCTTCCACGGATGCATGGTGACCCCGAAGGCCACCTCGACCAGCTTGCAGGTGTCGTAAAGGCGGTCCAGCTTGATCCCCGTATCTACCCCGTAGAGCGCCAGGGCCGCGGCGGCCTCCTCCAGCGCCACCACGCCCCCCCGGTCACCCACGCCCAGGACTGAGGCGTCAAGCCAGTCGGCCCCATTCTCGGCAGCCACCAGGCAGTTGCCCGTGGCCAGGCCCAGGTCGTTGTGGAACTGGATGTAGAAGGGCTTGTCACCTATGGTCTGTCTCAGGCTCCGCACGTAATGGGCGGTGGCCGCGGGGTGGCTGTTGCCCCGGCTGTCCCACACATAGATGCCATCAGCCCCGGCCTCGATGGCCGCGCCGTAGAAGCTCTGAATAGTGTCCAAGCGATGTCGCATAGGGTCTCCCAGGCTTACGATGACCGTCGCCCCCTCTCGCTTGGAAAAAGAGGTCACCTGCTGGATAACATCTATGACCATCGCCTTGCCACCGTCTGCGGCATAATCGGAGAACACGTCCTGGGCGGAGGTGACGATGATGGGCACGATGGACTCGCCGCCCATGTCAATATGCCGCTTGTAGACCTCTTTCCAGTCAGGGCGCAGCGGCACGCGGGTGCCTGGGCCCTTGACCGATATGGGGGCCTTGATGCCGTGGGTCTTGCACCAGCGAATGTAGTCTTTCTGCTCCCGGTAGGCGGCACCACCTGGCACGGTGATCTCGCCAACTCCGAGGTCGTCCAGTGCCCGGGTGATTTCGATGCGCTTCGCCCAGCCCAGATGGCAGCCCGTGGCATCCTCTCCCTCGCGAAGCGTGCAGTCAATGAACCTGACCCGACCATGCTTGAGGTCACCCCGGGCAGCCACCTCCGGCTCCCAGTAAGTAGGGACCGCAAACCATTTGCTCGGGACATGCCAGGGTTGCCCCACCACCATAGCTCCCCCTTTCTAACGCCTGCCCCAGAGTGCCAGCGTCCAACGACAGCACGACCGTCTTTACCACGAAACCGATAGCTGCCTTGTAGCATGGCCCAGTCGCCCTGTCAATGCTGCATATTAATCAGACCGCCCCTTCATGAATAGTGCGCGTTAACTATGGCCACACAACGGCCACGCGAAGGACCAACGCCTCATCCATTGTGCGTTGGGGGGCCAGCCCCGATGGCAGCGCCGCGGGCAGCAGCCATGGCGGCAACGTCCGGAACGCCCACGGGTGAGCGTATCCGCGACGCACGGGCCGGATCCCGAGGCGAATCGGCTATAATGCTTCTCAAGAGCATGATATAGTTAAGGGCGTGCAATTCGAATGGGACCCCAGGAAGGCCAGGTCCAATGTCCGAAAGCACAAGGTCTCGTTCGAGGAGGCCGCCACGGCGCTTGGTGATCCATTGGCGGCTACAGGCGCTGATCCAGACCATTCTGTCACCGCCGATAGATACGTTACCTTCGGTATCTCACAACGGGGACGGTTGTTGGTGGTCGCTCACACCGAAGAAGGTGAAACGATTCGCATCATAAGCGCTCGCGTTGCGAGCAAAAGAGAGCGGGACATCTATGAAGAACGCTAGCCAAACCGATAAAGAAGAATTGCGTGCGGAGTACCAACGTTCTGACTTCCCAGAAGGGCTCGTGCGTGGGAAGTACGCAAAACGCGTGCGCCAGTCATCGAACATTGTCGTCATTCGGCGGGAAGTGGCCGAAGCTTTTCCGAACGAAGAAGCTGTGAACAGGGCACTTCTGTCATTGATCGAGATAGCGCAAAGGACCACACGCCCAACGAAGCGCTCAACCGGACGCGCGAAGAAACTGAGTGCCAACTAATAGGGGCGAGGAGTTCCGTGTCCGTCCAGAACGCGGGGCGGGGATTGCTTCGTCCCTACTGCTGTCCGGCCCGGGAGACGATCCAGGTGGTGACCCGGTTGGGGAAGGTGATGGTTCGCTCGATGCTGAGCCCTGCCTGGGCCAGCCAGCCAGCGAACTCGCCCAGGGTGTAGGAGTTCCCTCGCTCATTGATGATGAGGGACTGCATGGCCTGGACGGCCAGGTCGGCGGGACGGGTCCGGGTGTCGTCCAGCACCCGGTCGTGGATGACCAGGCGCCCCCCGGGGACCAGCGAGGCGCGCGCCCTCTTGATAAGGTCGGCGTCCGCCTCCGGCCCTTCGAGGTGGAGCACGTTGGAGATCAGGGCCAGGTCGTAGCCTGATCCGAGGTCAATGGGTGGCTGGGCAAATATGTCACCCACCACGGTATGCACCCGGTCCGCCAGGCCGTGATTCTGCGCCATCTCCCGGGTCACCTCCACCGGGCTGGGCAGGTCAACCACGGTGGCCTCCAGTTGGGCATTGGCCCGGCAGAAGGCGAAGGAGTAGGCCCCCGGTGCACCACCCAGGTCCACCATGCGCCTGGCAAAGCTGAGGTCGTAGCCCTCAGCGAACTCCTGGGCCAGGGCCTTGCCCAGTTCGTACATGGCCCGTGCCCGGACCCGCCCGATTTGCTCGTCTTTGTAGGGGTGTCGGGAGCGCAGCTCTGGTGGGACCATCCCGTCCCTCACCGCCACAGCGGCGTGCATAAAGTTCTCGTTGAAGAACTCGTAAAGCTCCCACGAGTTGCACTGAGAGTCGGGGCTGGTGCGCACCAGGTGCCGCTGCGCCAGCGGCGAGTTGCGATAGCTGTCGCCATCCTTCTCCAGGAGCTCCATTGCGGTCAGGGCATCCAGCAAGATGCGGGCGCCACGCTGGCTGGCGCCCGTCTCGGTCATGAGTTGCTGCCAGGTCCTGGGGCCACCAGCCAGGCGCGTGAAGACGTCAAAGTGGACAATGGCCACCCGCAACGTGTGCCACTGCCGGTAGGAGTGCGCCAGCGTGGTCAGGCTGGCCACGTCGCGAATGGCCAAATGATCCTTTTGGGACAAGGGTTGACCTCCCCAATCTCAAATGTATTGGCCGGGCCACGGCACGCGGTCCCAACCCAGTAGGTCGGGTTGGGAAACCTGACCTACTGAGGTAGCTTCTGCTTCTATCTATCTATCCAGCCAGATCCGTTCCAGCCAGGGAGCGCTCTTCTGCGCAATCCCAGCCCGGCGGAAGCCTTTGACCCAGGGGTTGCCCGCCGAGTAGTCCAGAGGCTGGGGGACCTGGACTACCCAGGACTGGTCAGCGATGCGGTGCTGGATCTTCTTGGCGACATCAATCTGCTTGTCGGGGTCCACGGTGCGGCCCAGCTCATCCACCAACTGGTCCATCACGGAGTCCCGGACCTTGCTCTTGTTCTCCCCGACCGATGCTTTGCTATGGAAGCGACTCAGGTAGGCAAAGGGGTCGTCTACGTTCACTTTGCCAAAGCGCATGTTTTCCCACTTGGCTTGCTGGCCACGCTCCAGCCACAGAACGTACTCCGTCCATTTGATGGTGACATCAATCCCGATCTTGGGCAGCATGGCC
Source organism: Chloroflexota bacterium (assembly GCA_016190505.1). Lineage (GTDB taxonomy): Bacteria > Chloroflexota > Dehalococcoidia > JACPQK01 > JACPQK01 > JACPQM01. The sequence goes on from JACPQM010000046.1 coordinate 74,515, forward strand.
GCAATAGCTTCAACCATCTCGTTGTGGGGAGACCCGTATTGTGCCGTGACCTCAATGGAGGTCTTGAACCCGTTAGGATACCCGGCCTCGGCCAGCAGCTTCTTCGCATCTTCCGGACGGTACTCCAGATACCTCCTGAGCTCGGGCGGGTAGTCAGACATGCGGGTGAACAGGGGGTCCACAGCAGGAGCATAGGGAGCTTCCACGCCCTCACCGTGCAGGATGGTCTTTATGAAGGCATCCCGGTCTATGGCCATGGAGACAGCCCGCCGTACCCGCACGTCCAGGAAGGGATTGTTGTCCCCGTACTGGGCCATCCACAGGAAGCCAAATCCGCTGGTCATCGGGCAGCCTTGAAGCTCGATCTTCGGGTTGCGGGCGCGGATGTCCTCGGCCACCGTGCTGGGCATCTCGTCAGGCCAGAGGTCTGCCTGTCCAGAGCGAAGCAAGGCCACGCGGGTGCTCTGGTCCGGAATGATCAGGAAGTCCACCGCGTCCACGTAAGGGAGCCCGGGTTTCCAATAGTCGGCGAAGCGCTTGAGCGAGATCTTGACGCCCGGACGGTAGCCGGCGAACTCGAAGGGCCCCGAGCCGATGTACGAGATGTCTGGGTTGTCCCAGGTCCCGGTAGGTCCCGCTGACTCCTTGGCCAGGATGACCGCTCCGTACTGGCTGAACAGGCCGGTGGGGATGAGGGCCGGCAGTGGTTGGTCGGTCTCGAAGCGCACTGTGTAGCGGTCAGCGGCCTCTATCTTCTTGACATGGGCAGCGACCGGCTGAATAGCCCGGATGGGCACTTGATGGAAGGCGCGGGTCAAGCTGAACACCACGTCGTCGGCGGTGACCTCACGCCCGTTCACCGGGGCCTTGTTTTGGAACCGCATGCCCTGCTGGAGCTTCACTTCAAACAGGTTGTCGTTCACCCACTTCCAACTCTGGGCGGTATCGGGAGCGATGACGCTCTCGCAAGCAGGGCTGCCCTCAGTGGTCGGGGTGTTGAAGAGCATGCTGTACACGGCGTTGTGCGTCTTGCGCAGGTCGTTATAGCCACCCGTGACTTTCATCATGTCCCATCCCGGCGGGTCCGCCCTGAGCAGGACCTTGAGGAGGCCGCCCTTCTTGGGTCCGGACACGGCTGCCGCAGTCGGGGCCACTGCGGGCTTTGCCGTGGGCGCAGGCGTGGGGGTGGCCGCCGGCTTTGCCTGCGGGGTAGCCGTCGCCGACGCCGGAGCGGTCGCCACCGGGGTCGCAGTAGATTGCGCTGGTGGACTAGTAGGCGCCGGCGTCGCCTCCTGGGCCGCCGGGCCGCAAGCGGCCAAGGCCAGCACCACGGCCCCTACGGCCGCCAATAGCTTCCGTGACATTCGTTCGCCTCCTCTAAGCATTATCTATCGAGCCAGATTATCTCATTGTAAGTGCTGGCGAAGGCGGCATAGCCGCCTCGGTTCCAGTTCTTGACCCAAATGTTGGCCGCGCTGTAGTCCTTGACATCCGGTATGGACACCACCCATGCCTGGTCTACGATGCGGAACTGGATCTGTGCGGCCAACTCTTTCTGCTTGGCCGGGTCCACGGTGACCAGCAGTTGGTCAATAAACGGGTCGAGACCGGGGTCAGCTATGCCCGCCTTGTTCTCCGCACAGCCTATCTTGCTGTTGAGCTTGGCCAGATGGCGCCACTCGTCCTCGTAGGCCATGCGGCCAATGCGCATCCCCTCCCATTTGCAGACCTGGCCCCTTTGAAGCCACGTGGCGTACTCCATCCAGTTGAGCCGGGCCTCGATACCCACCTGCGCCAACTGGGCGTTCAGGGCCTGCACTATCTCCGGATAGGGAGACGTGTACTGTGCGGTAATCTCGATCCCGGTTTTGATCGAACCCGGTGGGTACCCCGCCTCAGCGAGAAGCTTCTTGGCCTCCTCGGGCCGGTACTCCAGGTACTTACGGATCTCCGGTGGGAAGTCGCCCGTAGCCAGATACCACTCGTGCAGCGCTGGGGGAGCATGGGGGGTGTCATAGCCGCGTCCTTGCATGGTGCTCTTCAGCAGGTTGTCCCGGTCCACCGCCATGGACACAGCCCGACGCACCCGCAGGTCGCTGAATGGCGACTTGGGGTTCATCGCATCCATCCACAGGAAGTTGTAGCCCGAGGTGGCGGGACACCCCTGGATGTTGATGCGAGGGTCCTTCTCCAGGACGCTCACGATGGGGGCGGGCACTTCCTCCACTATCATGTCCAGCCTGCCGGAGCGCAGGCTGGCGGTGCGTGTGCTGATGTCGGGCATGATGACGTACTCGAGGCCGTCCAGGTAGGGCAAACCCTCTTTCCAGTAGCTGGGGTTCTTCTCGTGGACCACCTTGACCCCAGGCCGGTACTCCTTGAACATGAAGGGGCCAGTGCCGATGTACGCCTTATAGGGGTCGTTGACTACCTCTTTGGGCCAGACCTCCTTGGGCACCACGGTCGTTCCATACTGGGTGGCCAAGAGAGTCGTCGGAACCTGAGGGACCGGCCCAGCGGTCTTGAGGCGTACCGTGTATTTGTCCACAACGTCTATGCTCTTGATGCGCGGCGCCAGGCTGTCCGCACCCCGGATAGGATAGACGAACAGCGCCCGGTTGAGGCTATAGGCCAGATCGTCGGCCGTAGCCTCCCTTCCGTTCACTGGGGGCTTGTTGTGGAATTTCAACCCCGGACGCAGCTTGAACTCCACGGTGGTCTCGTCCACCACACGCCAACTCTCCAGGAGTTCCAGACGCACGGTGGTCTGGCATGGCTTGACCTCGGGAGTACTGGGCTGGCTGGCCAGAGTGTTGAACACCACGATGAACTGCTTTCGCATGTCCAGATAGCCACCGGTGATCTGCATGACGTCCCACCCAAAAGGGTCGGTGCGCAAGGGCGTCTTCAGCACACCCCCGTACTTGGGCTTGGCTATCGCCGGCGCCGCAGTTGCCACGGGCGCGGGCGTGGCCGTGGCTGCGGCTGCGGCCGCGGCCGCGGCCGGCGTCGGCCCCTGCGGTAGGGGCGTAGCGGTGACCGAAGGTGCGGTGGTGGCCCGCACGGGCGGGTTGGTGGGTGTGGCTGTCGCCTCCTGGGCCGCCGGGCCGCAAGCTGCCAGGGCCAATAGCATGGCGCCCAGGGCAGCCAGTAGCTTGGTCCTCATTGCCGTCCTCCTTTCCAACTTCATATTCACGCGGGGGTGCTGGCACTTGCCATAGCCATCTCCATGACCGTGCCAATGTCGTCTACGCTGTCAATCTGCGGCAGGGTGGCTGCCAGGCATCCCACCACGTCAGGGGAGAGCGCCAGCGTGGCGCAGTCCTTGAACTTCACCAACAACTCGTCCCACTCCATGTGGGCCGGGACCTCGGACCTCTTGCGATGGATAAGGTGGTTGTAGGTGGTGCCATCCTTAAGCTTGATGGTCACCTCCGACACGAAATCGGGCGTGTGCTCGTACTTCGGGTGGGGGAAAATCCGTACTTTGCGAAGCAACTCCCTGATCTGCGGGTCCCACAGGCGTTCCTCAGTGAACTGGTGAAGTCCCACTTGACCGTCTACCAGGGCGGCTGCCATGTTGTACTCCAGGCTGAACTTGGCCTCCAGCGTGGTCTTGGGGTCGTGGTAGAACAGGCCCGCCCCGTTGTCGTCGGCGCCTACCTCGACGCTGGCAACCTCTTCGGCCCGAACAGGGTAGCGCTTCAGGAGCTGGAATATGGTATCCAGGCTGGTGTGGTTGCCCCGGCAGCAGGGGTATATCTTGGCCTTTATGCCCGGGAAGATGAACTGCCACGGGCTGCCCAAGTGGTCGGCCGCCTTGGCCAGATCGTAGAATCCGTCTCCAGCCATTACCTTGTAAAAGCCCAGAGGCGCCTCCAGGACGTCGGGGGCAGCCGTCCAGCCCTTGCTCGCCAGCAGAGCGGCCATGACGCCGTCCTTGCAGGCGTGGCCGGCATGCAGGGGCTTGGTCATAGTACCGAAGTTCTGGCGTAGCCCGCTGGAGGTGGAGGCCACGATGCCCAGGGCATACCGGGTCGCCTGCTCGTCCAGGCCCAGGAGCTTGGCTGCCGCAGTCGCCGCGCCGAAGGGGCCCAGTGTGGCTGTAGGGTGGAAGCCGCGTTCCATGTGTTCGGCGCTAATGCCCTGGGCGATCTTGCACTCCACCTCGATGCCCAGGATGTAAGCTTCGAGCACCCTGGCCCCGGAGGCACCCAGGGCCTCGCCCAGCGAGAGGGCAACCGGCGCCACGGTAACGCTGGGATGCAGGGCGATATGCAGACCGCCGCCATCGTCGTAGTCCATAGCGTGGGACATGACCCCGTTGGCCAGGGAGGCCCACAGCGCCGAGGTGCGGAAGCCGCACCCCAGCACCGCAGCCTCGGGCTTGCCTCCCATTTCTCGGACGAATGAGGCGATGGAGCGGCCCGCAGGCTCCGTGGATCCGGCCACGGTGACCCCGAAGCAGTCCAGGAATGCCTTCTTGGCCTCTTCTACTACCGGAGGCGGCACATCCTTCAGCCTGGTTTGGACTATGAAGCGGGCGATCTTCTCGGTGGCATTCATTTCTGCCCTCAACTCCTTTTCCCCTCTCCTCACGGAAAAGGGCCTGAGTAGGCCTGGGCAAAGCTTCCGGCCAATGTTGGTCCGACGACTTTACAAGAGTGGGCGATACAACCGGTCATGTCTGACGCCAACATAATCCGGGTAGACGTACTTCCCATCCCGGAAATTTGGTGAGCTACATTGCGTCACCAGTTCTACAGCCCCGACGGCACCGTCAGCATCCACGTAGCTTTCAGCCATTATTACACAGTTCCCATCGTCGTCGAACAAAGCCTTATCCCCCACAAGCCGAGCTCCTTCCACCATAGTCACGCCAGTGCCCGTCATTCGTCCACCTAGTTTTCGAATCATGATAGACCCAGCGGTAATGGCGTACCGGGACATGCCGGTAGCCTTCACATGCTCGCTGCTCAGCATTTTCCGCATTTCACCAGTAGTAAACAACTCTCGCAATTCGCCGATAATGGCCCGAACGGCCTTGAGCGCAGTCAATGATACACCGGTCTTGTCACAAGGAAACATCGCAATAAAGCCGTCGCCCGTGAAGCAGTCAAATGCTCCTCCGTGCCGCCAGATCGCGTTGACTGCCGTCTCGCAATACAGATCGAGAACCTGATCCCACTTGGTTCTTCCTAGGTTTGAGAGCAGTTGCGATGATCGTACTAGGTCAGAATAGACAACGGCGACGACGTCAGCATTCTTCAACTCCAACCATCGATCACGCCGCTCCCTCTCCTCGACATCCTCGCGCTCGGGCGGCATCGCCCCCCCGTACATCTCCTTCAGACCAAGCAAAAGGTTCTTGAAAGCGCTGCTGTGCGCAACAAGCTGCTGGCGCGTCATCCGTTTGGAACTTAGGTGCTCTGCAAAATAGGCGAGGTGACGGGCGGCACCTGTAATAGACTCTGACCCTGCGGTGAGCTTCGCCAACTCCAGGATGGCGTCGTTCTCCACGTTGATTGCGAGCCTCGGATTCGTACGTGGGGCATTGTAGTCGCCCTCGTGAAGACGCCGGAGCAGATGCGATCTCTGGAATTGTATGGGCATGTCCTCGAATACAGTGCCGTGCAAAGCATCCCTTACCTCTTCGTCTGAGAGAGTCAAAGAGGGAATCGAAACATGCAGAAGCGCCTCACCGAGTTCCTTGTCGAATCGAGCCATGCAGACCGGACCGCTCCAGCAAGACCCACATGCCGTCAAGAAACCGGCGAGCCCCTGCTGTCGCACCTCTTCTTCCGTTAAAGGGTGCACGAGTTCTGTTGTCGGGTCAGGCACCCTATTAGTCCGGACATTCTCCTCGTTTTCCAATATACGGAGCATAGCCCGGATGTTAGGTTCTCTGGCATCCACGACCGGATGCTGCTTGATCAGACCTCGGTCGGCGAGATTCGACGTATCATCGACATACCAGATCACACCTTCGTCCGACTTGCATTCCGGCAGCGGTTTGGCCTCATCCGACGTCAGAAGCGGTACTGGGATCCAACTTAGCGCCTTGGCAGCAAGCCGTCGCTTGTTCTTGTCAGCGTCATTCAAGAGATACGCGAGGAGTGCTTGCCCATGCCTCCTTCCAAGCTCCCGTATGGCGCCTTGCTGCTCATGGCTAGCAGCCACATACTGGTTGCACAGCCATCTAACATAATCAATGACCGCATGGTCGATGACAGCTTGGATGTCGTGGACTCGGCCCCTGCCCTCTTCCGTTTCGACCCTCGCAGCGGCCCGCTTGCGAATGTCGAGAACAGCCTTGTCATCATTTACCACAATCGTCAAGAACCTGTGCGGGCTTGGATAAAGGTCAGTTCCATAATCAGCGAACACGCGCCTGGCAAAGAGGTAGACGTGGTCAGCCCCGTAAGGATTGAACCAGAGGCATCCGGATATGCCATCTTGAGGCCTGATAGGGTAGCAGTAGAATGAAGACCGAGGCAAATGGTCTTCGTCCATGTGACGACTCTTCAACCAGTCCCTGATCTGGTTTCTCACGTCTTTCGGCTCCGCGCCCCAACAAGCCACTCCGTCATTTGCCGGGAAGCCATCATTTCCCACATGAATCGGCATTTCATGAGCGGAGAAGAAATGTTGGACAATGTTGCGGAATTCAACTTCGTTCCATTCCAGTGTGTCTACTACGTTCTGCTCCATCGTCAGTATTACACGCGATCCGTGACTGCCAAGGGGTTCCGCAGTGGCAAGTTCTGGCCCCCCTCCAGCTTCCGGTTTCCTGACCAAGTAAACCAGTCTTTCCAGTTGGTCCACCAACGGCGTATCGTCCTGGTATCGTCCCTTGCGTACGTCGTCTGCACCTCCACCTGCGATGCGATTTGGTATGTTGACGTCAACCCCATTCCAAAGACGTTGCCGCGGTTTCTATCGGTGGTGCGCAGCTTCAACCTGTCCTCCGCAATTTGCCACTTGGACACCTGGAAATTGCCAAGCTGGTTCAGCACGTCCGGATGAAACCCCACGCCATTGTCTTCAACAACGATTCTTCCGTGCGAGGGCGGTCGCACGCGTATGAGGGGCTTCATGTCATGGTCTAACTGCTGCGCAAGGTCACAGGCCTGTATGGAATTGGAGATCAATTCCCTCAGGACATCCTCCGGCCTGAACACGCCTCTGGGGATCGAATCAAGGTAGCCTTTGGGATCGATGGTGATTGCTGGCATCGGAACCTCCCCCCATCTTCGCCATAGCAGCCTGTTGTCTGTGTGGCGTCATTACAGCTTGCGCATGAAGTGCGCTTCCAGCTCCTCGGCGTTCCTCCTGAACTCCTGCTGCATATGTGCGACGTACTCCGGCGTGTAGCCCAGCAGTCCGGCCATTACGGCCTGCTGATGCTGGCCCAGCGTAGGCGGCGGCAGGAACTCCTCGGGCACGCCTTCGGTCTTCATGGGGTTGCCCACCAGCTTGACCTTGCCACCCAGGGGATGGTCCACCTCTACAATCAAGTCGTTGGCCAGCACCTGGGGGTCCGCAGCCGTCTTGTCCACGGTGTTGACCGGCCCTCCAGCGATGTCCTCCACCTCAAACAGGGCCACCCACTGATCGGTGTTGAGCGTCTCCAGCTTCTTCTGGATAATGCCCTCCAGCTCCTCCCGGTAAAGATTGCGGCTTTCGTGGGTCTGGAACCGAGGTTCGTCTACCATCCACTCCTCGTCAATGACCCGGGCGATGCGGGGCCAGTTGGAGGCCAGGGCCACCCAACCGTCCCTGGTCCTGTAGATGCCCGAGGGCGTGTTGCCCAGGGAGCGGCTGCCGATAGGCTCGGGCACCTTCCCCGAGGAGAAGTAGTAGGAGAAGAAGGTGGTCATGATGGACATCATGGACCCCACCATGGACACCTCCACCTGCCGGGCCTCCCCAGTCCGTTGCCGGTGGGTGAGAGCGGCGCAGGTGCCCAGGGCGGCATAGACGCCGGTGACCACGTCGCCGATCGGGGGGCCCGGCTTGAGGGGACGCCCGCCTGGTTCCCCAGTGACGCTGAGCACGCCGGAGTAGCCCATGGCCACCACGTCATAGGCGGGGCGCCGAGAGCCGGGTCCTTTGTGGCCATAGCCACAGATCTCGCAGTAGACGACGGTGGGGTTGATCCTCTTCAAGGACTCGAAGTCGAACCCCAAACGCTCCAGGACCCCCAGGCGGAAGTTGCTCCAAACGACGTCGGAGACCTTCACCAGGTCCAGAACGGCTTGCTTGCCGCTAGGGGTGCGCATGTCCACCACGATGGACTTTTTGCTCTTGTTAAGCGCCAGGTGATAGTAGTGCTCGCCTTTGTGCCCAGGGCCGCCCAGGCGCCGAGTCTGAGAGCCGGTAGTGGGCTCCACCTTTATCACCTCGGCCCCCAGGTCACCCAGGAGCATGGAGCCAAAGACACCGGCCATACCCGTCTCCAGGGCCAGCACCCTGATCCCCGACAGGGACGATTCCATGCCCATCCACCCCCTAGGCGACGGCTTTGCCAGGCCGCTTCAGGTTGGCCTGTATGTAGGCCGCGATGTCCTTGACCAGGGTCCCCGGGCCGAAGACGGCATCCACGCCCTTCTCTTTGAGCACGGCTGCGTCTTCCGGCGGGATAACGCCCCCACCGATGACCAGGACATCGTCCACGCCCGTCTCTCTGAGAAGCTGCACCACTTTGGGGAAGTAGTAATCGTAGGTGGCGGACATGCAGCTCAGCCCTACCACATCCACGTCCTCCTGGACGGCTGCCTGAACGATCGCTTCAGCGGTCTGGCGCAGCCCAGTGTAGATGACCTCCATGCCATGGTCCCGCAGCCCCATGGTGACCACCCAGGCGCCCCGGGAGTGGCCGTCCAGCCCGGGCTTGGCGATGAGCACCCGGATTGGCCTGTCCTGAGTCATATAGCCTCCTTCAGTCGTAAACGGTCTCACAAGGGAGCAGGGCCACGGGGAGGCCCACCTCCCGCTCGATGTCCAGCCAGACCCGTCCGGTCAGGTCGCGCCCCCACGACCCCAGTCCAAACGGGCTCGAGGGAATGACCACCAGGTCGGGCCGCGGGCCGTCCCCGGCCAGGTACTCCTTCAGGTAGTCAATGAAGTCCTGTACTACCAGCAGGTCCCCCAGCATGATGTTGCCCCCCAGGTAGCGATTGGGAGGCACGCCCAACTCTATCTCGATGCCGCCCAGGCCGGGCGCCTCCGGCAGGGCCTGCTCCACCAGAGGCTTCACCAGCCGTGAGCTCAACAGCAACACCCGCCGGGCACCCTGTGCCCGAGCGATGTCGCGCAGGTCCTCCAGGTAGCGGGTGCGAAAGCCCTGGCCCAACATGACCACGCCCAGGTGATGGTCCATCTCCGGCGAGTACGGGTAGTACCAGCGGGACAGGTCTAACCGCAGGTCCGTAGTGCACCCGCCTCGCGCCACCGTGAGCAAGGCCGAGGCGGCGCCACTGTGGGCCACGACAGTGAGTAAGTCTCGGGCCTGGGGCCGGTCGCGCACCGGCAGAGCGTTCACGTGGGTTATCATGTCGCCCTGGCGCAGACCGCCCAGGGCCGCCGGCGACCCAGCTACCAGGCCAACGACAACGGGCAGGTTCTTACGCCCGGGGGTCAGGCCCTCTTCGTACAAGGTGGGCATAGCCACAACCGGCGTGGCGCAGATCCGCCGGATTGTCTGTACCCTTTCCACAATGGCCAGCCATACCTCGCTGGTATCAAACGGCGGTGTTTCAGAGAAGTAGCGACTGAAGCCGGGGAGGTTGACCTGCACCAGATGGGCCCGGTGGGCTTCCGCGTAGCTCACCGTTGCTTCCAGGTCGTCGAGCATGGTTGCCTGGCCGTCCACCGGCCAGGGGACGACTACCGCGGCGAAGGGTATGCCGGCCTCTTGGAGCAACGACGGCGCGCCAACGGCCACTTCGGGGTGCCGGCCACCCATGAGACGCTGGCGCCGCTCGGGCGAGGCGCTGTTCAATGACAAATAGACATACAGAGGCTTCAGGGCGGCGAGTTCCTCGATGGCCCTGGGGCTGAGCTTCTCCCCGTTGGTGTAGATGCGCAGCGGCCGGTCAGTCCGTTCCCGCAGCAGGCGCAGTACGGGCAAGCTGTAGGGGCTGGCCAGGGCTTCCCATTGAGTGCCCAGGGAGGGAAACAGGGCAGTGCCCGCCCGGGGGTTGAAGTACCTCATTCGGGTAACCATCTCCTGGAAGGCCTCGGAGGTGGGCCGGCGCCGGGTGGGCAAGGCTAGGTCAGGAGGATTGCCCTTGTGGTAGCAGAACACGCAGTCACAATCGCAAGCCTCGGCGCCGTAGCCGTAGACCTCGAACGGGTCGCCCGCGCTGGGGGAGAGCCACTGGCCGGGGTCGCGCACGCGGAAGCCGTCCACGGCCACCGGCTGGCCCCCTGACTCCAGCTCCACCAGGGACAGCATGGCCTCAAGCTGGCAGCGGACGAAGTCCAGGCGGGGCTCGTAGAGGGACAGGTTGCGCGTCTCCGGTGACTGGACAGCCTCGCGGCCACCGGCTGGCAGAGAGTAGCAGCCCCGGTCTCCCCCCAGGAAGCGGAAGCCCTCCAGCTTCACGTCCTGGCCCTGGTAAGTGGGCGCCACCAGGTCGAGCAACTGGGCGAGTGTGCCCCGGACCATGTCAGCCACAGGCTCCCGGTCCCCTACCGCAGCCGGGCGCAGAGGATAGCGGAAGACGTAGTCCCTGGGCTGTTCCATAAGCCTGCCTGGCTAGCGGCCCTGAAATGCGGGCTTGCGCTTCTCGGCAAAGGCACGCCTGGCTTCTTTGTTGTCTTCGCTGTTCCAGGCCCGGTCCACGATAGCCTGGAACTCCGTCTCAATCTCGGGGGCCAGGCGCTGGTCGGTGATGTGCCGGTTAATGATGCGCTTCGTACCGGCCATGGCCAGCGGACCGTTCTGGGCCAGCTCCTGGGCCAAGGCGTAGGTTACCTTGGGCAACTCCGCCTCGGGCGCCACGAAGTGGACCAGGCCGATCTCCCTGGCCCGCTGCGCCTCCATGAAGCGCCCGGTGAGGAAGATCTCCTTGGCTGCGGCCCCACCAAACAGGCCCACGAACTTTTGAATGGACCGGTAGTTGTACACCAGGCCCAGCTTGACCGGATTGATGCCTATGCGTGCCGTATCGGCGGCAACCCTGAAGTCACAGGTCACCGCCAGGTCGCAGCCGGCGCCCACGGCGAACCCATAGATCATGGCGATAATCGGAGCCGGGCAGTCCAGCACCGCCTTGAACGCCCGCTCGCTGGCGCCCCGGCGGCCGCCGCTCTCCTGGGCGCTGGAGCCCAGGTCCATGCCCGAGCAGAAGGACTGCTCCCCCGCCCCCCGGAGCACCACCGCCCGCACGTCGGCATAGCTCTGGAAGGACTCGAGTGTGTCCGCCAGCGCTTCCAAGACCTCTAAATTGAGGGCATTGCGCCGCTCAGGGCGGTTAATGGTCAGGGTCCGGATGAACCCCTCCCCTGCCACCAGCAGTGCTGGCTCGGCCATGGTGTTTGCTCCTTGTTCGAGATGTCATTCTGAGGCCCGACGTAGTCGGGGCGAAGAATCCGTGGTCCCCTCGTCTTTCTGCTCCTGAGCGGTCTATGCGCGGGGCACGGATTCTTCGGTCGCTGCGCTCCCTCAGAATGACAAGGACTACTAGATGATGGCGTACTCTTTGTACTCGCCCAACACCTCGCGCATCACATCGCCCACCTCGCCAATAGTCGCGTAGGCCTGGGCGCACTGGATAAACGCGGGGAAGGTGTTCTGACTCTCGTCTCGCAGGGCCTGATCGAGATTCTTGAGGCTGGCCTTGACCGCGGCATTGTCGCGCTCGGCGCGCAGGCGCTTGAGCTTGGCGATCTGGTTCTCTTCAGCGATGGCCCGTCGCTCCGGGTCATAAGGGTCTGCGACAAGCCGAGTGGTGAGCACCTCCAGCTCCTGGTCTCCCGTGAAGGTGTTGACCCCCACTACAACCTCTTCGCCAGTCTCGATCTTCTTATGATGCTCATAGGCGCTGCGGGCCACCTCCCGCTGAAGGTAGCCGCTCTCGGTGGCGGCGGCTGCCCCGCCCATGCCCTCGATGCGGTCTACCCATTCCCAGACCTCCGCCTCCACCTCGTCGGTAAGGGACTCCATGAAGTAGGACCCCGCGAAGGGGTCGCGTACCTGGCAAAGCTTGGATTCGTGGTAGAGGATGCGGGCGGCATCCTCAGCGAGCTGCTGGGACTCCAGGCTCCGGCCCAGCCGGAGGGGCTCGTCGTAGGGAGGCCAGGCGCTCGGCACCTGTCCGGTCATGGCTGCGGCAAACCCGCCGATGGTGGCCCTAACCAGGTTGTTCAGGGGGCGCTGGGCTTGCATGTCCTCGTGGCCCACCAGGCAGCCCTGGGTGCAACGCAGCAGCCAGCTCTTGGGGCTCTTGGAGCCGAAGCGCTCGCGCAGTATGCGCGCCCAGATGCGTCGCGAAGCGCGGTGGATGGCGATCTCCCGGAGCACGTCCATGCTCCCGCCCATCCCGTTGAAAGTGATCTGGGAGGCGAACTCGTCAATGTCCAGACCGGCGTTCACCCCGGCCCGCAGGTACTCGATGCCGTTGGCCATCATGTAGCCGGTGCACTGGGCGGCAGTGGCCCCCGCACCGCGCATGTGGGAGGAAATGTTCAGGATGTTCATATTGGGCATGTTCTTGGCGATGAACACGATGCTGTCACGGGTCAGGCGGAGGGACTGCTTGGGCGGGAAGAGGTACGCCCCCCGGCCGGTGTATTCCTTGAGGATGTCGTTCTGGGGTGTGCCCCGAAGCTTGTCCAGCCCGATCCCCCGCTTCTGGGCCAGGGCCACGTACATGGCGATAAAGGCGTTGGCCGGGCCATTGATCGTCATGTTGGTGGCGATACGGTCCAGGTTGCGGTCCCCCTGGAAAGGCTCGAAGATGGTCTCGTAGTCCGCGAAGCTGCTGACGGCGACCCCCACCTTGCCCACCTCGCCCCGGGCCAGCGGATGGTCTGAGTCGAAGGCAAACTGGCTGGGCAAATCAAAGGCGAGGTTGGGTCCCACCCGCCAGCCGCGAACGATCATCTGCTTGTAGAAGTCGCGGGTGTCCTCGGCGGTGCCGTAGCCGGCGTACTGCCCCGCCCGCACCAGGCCGCCTACGGCCAGGGAGCCTCCGCCACCCCGCACAGGACCCGACCCCGGAGGCAAGTCAGCATAGGTGCCCGCGGTGTAGGGGTACTGGCCGGGGAAGCCCACTTTGTCCAGGAAGTCAAACTCCTTGATGTCCAGGGGCGTGTAGAAGCGGGTGGAGGGTTTGTCCTTCTTGAATCGCTTCAGGGAGTCGGCCAGGGTGGTCTTCTCCCACTCCTGCTTCTTTCCGGCGAGCTTGTCGAGCCTATCCTTGTCCCACACCATTAACCTCCATTAGAACCATAAGAGGGCGACGGCGTCGCCCTGACTCAAATGACTGACCGGGTTTCGATGCCCCTTTATTTAAGGCACGGAGATAGGCCTTGTCAAGGGGTAAGGGTTCGGGCATTAATGGTGTAGCCAGCCCAGGTGGGGCAGGCGGTTGTTGTCGAAGCTCACTTTGCGGGGTATGGGTTCCAACACCAGGGGATAGCCGAAGTCAGGGGTGGGCCAGCCGTAGCGCCGCCGCTTCATGATGTTATGGACGGCGGCGTGCTTGTGGCGATAGTATCCCCCGGTCAAGGTAAGGTAGTAGGGGTCAGCGGGGTGAGTCCTGAGACAGCCTGCGGCCTCAGCCCCCTGGACCAGTTCCTCCCCCCGAGGCGTGCGCACGAGAAGGGTGCACCAGCCCTGGTGCATGTCCTCGCCCTCCAGGGCGGGGCCCCAGTAGTCGCCCACGGAAACGTCGGCCAGCTCGCTGGTCCAGTCGTAGCACATCAGGCAGCGGTCGCGGCAGAAGAAGCGCATGAAGAAGGCAGACGTGGACTCCCCACCCGGCAGGGACATATCCCGGCCATCCCTGGCCACCACGTAGAAGTTACCATGGGGCTGGCCGTGGCGGTACTCCACGTGGGCTATTTCGTCCAGGGACTCAAGTCCCATACGCTCCAAAATCAGGAGCTCCGTGGCCCTGGTGTAGTAGTTGGAGTAGCAGAACAGGCCGATCTGGAAAGCCACACCCTGGCTGGCCCGGTGTTTGGGCTGGCGGAGCTGGAGGAGGCGCAGGCCGTGGTGGTGGCAGCCCACGCCCACGCAGGCCACCCGCCGTCCGCCCCGACCGGAGAGGGCAGGTAACAGGCTGGCGTTGGTGGGGATGGCCTGCTGTTTGGTCTGGGCCGCCCGGAGCACGGCCTCACGGTCGGTGGCAATGGCCGGGCGTGCCCGCCAGGGCTCCGCGGGGTCCATTTCCCCTACTGTCGCCCTGGCAATAAGCCCCCGGTCCAGGGCATACAACAGTAGCGCACTCACCACGCCGCCGGCGGCGGCCACCTGTCGCACGGCTGGGTCGGTCGCCTGGCCCGCCAGGCAGGTCCGATAGATGCCCAGTAGCTCGGTGCGGGGGTCGCGCTGGCGGCCAAAGACCATCTGGTCCAACTGGGGCAGAGGTATGTCCCGGCCGGGGCAAGCTTCATAGCACAGACCGCAGGCAGTACAGCGGCCCTCGAGGACCGGCTCAGGCTCGTGGTCAACAAAACGAAAGACCACGCCCTTGGTGGGGCAGACTCCCGCACACATCCCGCAGACGGTGCACAGCCCGCGCCCGATGACGTCCCTGTGGAGGTCCTGAAAGTCCATGCCTGTCTCCGAAAACAAACGTGAACCGATTATAGAAGGCAGATGCTACCCGCGTCAAACGCGTAGGGCATCCTTACCAACGTATACTGGTGCTTGTTCTCACAACCAAATCTATGCTAACTCCCACCGTTTCCCCACCCAATCTCCACCACAAGACCACGACAACGGCTACACTGGTTACCGTCGGCGGAGAGCATCCTGGCAAAGAAAAGGGAGGTACCATCATGAGGAAGTTTCTATTTGTCTCAGTCATGGCGCTGGTGCTGGCCGTGGCAGCGCTCACCGGCAGCGCCCGGGTTACCCAGGCGTATGTTAGCTGGAGCATGTCCGACCTGGGGCCCATGGCCACAAGGGCCGAGGACACGGGCAACATCCCACAGCACGTGTTGGATAAGGTCGTGGCAACGCCGGTCCAGTCGGTATCCACGGATAAGGGCGGGACGAACACCCACAAGTAAGGCCCCGGTGAACAGCATGTTTCATCCGGTGGCCTGGTAGCGGGCGAGGAAGTGGGGAGAGCCATGGGGAGCGAGCGCAAGACGGCTGCCAGGATCGGGGGCCGAGTGACGGCTTACGTCGTGGGCACGGCGTGCCTGGCCGTATTCGCTCTGGCCTTCGCCTTCTGGCTGGAAGGGGCCCCGGGCGCCAGCGTCTGGCTGTGGGGCGCGGTATTGTGCCTCGTTGTGCTGCTGGCGCAGGGGTTCCCCGTCCACTGGTCTCCCCGCCGCAGGGCGGACATCAGCACCGCCCCACTGTTCGCTGGGGCACTTCTCTTGCCCATACCGGTGGCGATGTTGGCCGGAGCCGTGGCCGCAGTCGCCTCCGGGGTGTGGCGGCGCGGGCCCCCGGCGGAGACCGTGTTCTCCGCCGGAGCGGTGGTCCTGAATGTCGGCCCTGCCGCCCTCCTGTTCCACCGGCTGGCCCCAGGCGGACTAGTGGCCGCGGCAGGCTCGGGCCCGGGCCTGGTGGCGGTGATGGCCGCCGCCGGGGCATTCTACCTGGCCAACACCTCGGTGGTGGCGGGGATAGTTTCCGTCCAACTGGACAGGGGTTTTGCCCCTGTATGGCTGGACATGCACCGCCAGGTAGGCGCGGTAGAGGTAGTCCTGTTCGCCCTGGGCTTCCTGGCCGCCTTGCTGGCCATGTCCGAGCCCTGGGCGCTGGCCCTGGTCGCGGTGCCGCTAGGCCTGTCCTACCACTTGCTCCAGGGCGTTGCCCAGAAGGCCGCCCTGAGCAACACCCTGGAGCAGCAGTTAAAACAGCTCAAGGCCTACGAGGCCGAGCTGGTGCAAGCGGCCAAGCTCAGCTCTGTGGGCACCCTGGCCAGCGGCGTGGCCCATGAGATCAACAACCCCCTGTTCGTCATCATGGGCCGCGCCGAGATGCTGCTCCAGTGTGCCGACACCTACTTCAAAACGGACAAGGCCAAACAGCACGTCGAGGTCATCCACGACATGGGCAAACGCATCGAGGGCATCGTGGGCAGCCTTCTGGGCTACTCCCGCTGCCGCGAGGAGGCCGGCCCCGTGGACCTGAACGATGCCGCCGAGGAGGTCCTGCTCCTGGTGGAGCACGAGTTGCGTACCCACGAGGTGTCCGTAGCTACCGAGTGGAGCGCGCGGCCGCCGCTGGTGTGGGGCAACCGCAGCGAGTTACAGCAGGTGTGCATGAACCTGGTCATCAATGCCAAGGACGCCATGCCTGAAGGTGGCTCCCTCACCCTGCGCACCGCCGCCGTAAACGGCAATGTATCCCTGGCCGTGGCCGACAGTGGCGTGGGCATGACCAGGGAGACTATCGGGCACCTGTTCGAGCCGTTCTACACCACCAAGGAGCCCGGCAAGGGCACCGGGTTGGGCCTGTACCTGAGCCAGCGGATTGTGGAGCGCCACCACGGCCACATCGCGGTGACCAGCGAGATAGGCCAGGGCACGCAGTTCGAGGTGGTGCTACCCCGCCTGGCCACGGAGGACTCTACGCTGGCCCCGGTTTCTGGTAGCGATAGCCTACACCTCGTACGGTCCTGATCAGCCCCCCCTCTTCCGGGTCGTCCCCTAGCTTCTGGCGCAGCTTGCTCACATACCACTTCAGGCTGTCAGGGTCGGTGTACTCCACACCCCACACCCGGTCCAGGAGCTGGTCCTTGGTCACGATGCGGTCGGCGTTCTGGACGAGCACACTGAGCAGCTTGAACTCGGTGGGCGTCAGGTCCACCCTAGACCCACGCACGCTCACCTCATGCTTCGGCCAGTCTATGGAGAGAGCGCTGTCCTGATAGGCCAGGTCCCCCTCCGGCGTGGGGGACATCCGGAAGCGCCGCAGGGCGGCCTGCACCCTGGCCTCCAGCTCCTTCATGCCCACGGGCTTGGTGATGTAATCGTCACCACCCTGGCTGAAACCGCGCAGCTTGTCCATCTCCTGCCCTTTGGCACTGAGAAACAGGATGGGCACGTTGGACACCTCGCGAATGCGCCGGCACAGCTCAATGCCATCCAACTTGGGCATGGCCACGTCAATGATGGCCAGGTGGGGCTGGTTCTGAAAGAACTCCTTGAGGCCGGCCAGCCCGTCGCCCGCCGTGAAGACGGTATAGCCGGCATTCCGCAGGTACTCCGATAGCAGCTCGATCACTGCCGGGTCGTCGTCCACTACCAGTATCTTGTCCTGTCTCACGTGCGACCCCCTATCCTGCGGGTGGGCGCCCAGACTCCCACCGTGTTCGCCCGATTCCCCAACGGTCTGACAACAGAAGCATATTACCAGCCTGCTAGTTTTATGGCTAGGAGGGAGCCATGAAACAGCAGCCTTTTGGCATACCTGTTGGCACGAGCCGTTGGTCGCGGTGGCAACGGAGGGGGTTATGGGGCGCGCTCCACGCGGCGCTGCTGAGAGGCACCATTACAGTCTTTGGCCGCCGCGTCGGGGTGTGGGCAGTGGCCCTGGGCATGGCCATAGCGGCGGCAGGGGTGACTGGCGCCGCCCAGGCAGCCGTCGGGGACGCCAACCTGGTAGTGTCCCAGGCCCTACTGGTGCTGAGCGGCAACGTCACTGGCGCTTCCGAGGCCGTCTTCACCGTGTCCGACGACGGGACATCCTTCAGCACGGCGGCCTCCGCCTGGACCGGCAGCCGCTACCACATCAACATCGCCCTGGGCAACAGATCGGACAGCACGCTGGTAGCGGACCTGACCGTGGACGCGCCCGAAGGGCTAAGTATCCGCGTGGCCGGCGCCGATGGCGTGACCGGCGTGGCCCCCTTTGGCGAAAAGACCTGGAAGCTGGTGGTTGCGCCCACCGAGTCCGACCACACCCCAGACCTGACCATCACGGTGAAGGTCTCGGAGACCATGCCTCCGGGCTTTTACACCATCAAGATGAACCTGGACCAGGCAGAGTACTAGGGGAAACCGGAGACTTGTTGACCACCACCCCAGCCTGTGGAAGCGGCAGTTACTTGAGCAAGCCTGGGACTGCAACCAGCCGCCGCCGCACCGGGTCCACCGCCAGATGGAAAAGTTCAAGGGTGCTGGCTCCCAATAGTGATCGGGCGCCTTCAGGCCCAAAGACGACGGCAGTTGTGCGCTCCCGCCCATCCAGTCGGATGCGGATCTCGCCCACATCGTACTCCTCCACCCGCTCATCGGCCAGCTCGAACCTCTGACGCTCCACAGGAACCACACCCAGTGCAAGGAGCATGTCCCGCGGGAGCATGGTGTCACTGGAACCCGTGTCCAACAACGCTTCCACCTCGATGAACCGGCGCCCCGCCGGGTCCCCTACCTGAAGCCTAACTGAGAACGTGCGCATAGCAGGGAGAGTATAGCACAAGGCATCCTAGCCATATTCGTAGGGTGGGTGAAGTGAAACGTAACCCACCACAGGCGCTGGAAGGTGGGTTCCGCTGCGCTACACCCACCCTACACACCTCAGTCGGAATGTGGGGCACGTTTGTGGTAACGTATATGTGTTCGGGCCACCAAAGACAGTAATAAAGGGTGGGGAAGCATGGCTCATGTAAAGAAGGTCTATCAGGTTTCCGATCCGGCCTTGGTGCTGCGTCTACAGGCCCTGGCCGAGCCCGAGGTTGCATCCTATATCGCATCCCTCAAGAAGCGGTTCAACAGGTATGCCATGCCCATTGATGAAGCCCGGAAGGTCGTAGACTCTGCGATGGGGACAAGGACATTGACCGAACTGCTACACGAGGCACGGGAGCAGGCAGAATAGGTCATGCCAGTCTTCTATATTGAAACATCCGCGCTGGTGAAGCGCTACCGCACCGAAAAAGGGCTGTGTGTCTCGACGTGCTTGACCCCGAAGCCGAGGGCGCCAGCGAGCAACTACGGCACCTCAGATCACGGTCAATTCGCGGGCCTAGCATGTAGCTGTAGGGTGGGTGAAGCAAAGCTAAACCCACCACACGCGCTGAAAGGTGGGTTCCGCTGCGCTACACCCACCCTACGAACCGGCAATACTCCTACTTCCTTCATATGTTGAATACTCTCGAAACACCCCTTTAGCTTCGCCAACGAGGTAGAGTTTTGCAAACCTTAAGTCTAGGTTCAATATTTCGCCTCTGACAAAAACGTCGAGCCTCTCGTGATCAATGACTTTTTGGAAAGGCGGCGTATCGTCGAAGAAGATAACTAGAGAAGTATTGGCAGGGTAATCTCTGTGCTCTTTCTTTTGTGCGGCAATCAGAATCCTGCGCAGTTCAGTCTTTACTCGTTCTTCCACTGACGTAGCCTCGGGCGGTACTGAAACAGTTCGATTCTTATTTGTACCCTGCTTGATGACAGTAGCGTATGGGAACACGAAACCCTTTCTCAAGAGTTCGCACCTGCGCCAATAATCGTTTTCACCCTCATGAGCCTGGGTTACCTCAAGATAACTCGTAGAATGAGGCTCGGTTCTTGAATCGGTTACTACCGCATCATAGTTTTGGTTACCAACGACCGGCTGCAAATGAACTTGGTTGGTATCTCCAAACTTGTGCTCGCCAAATATCGCTAGAGGACGAACTTCCTCGACAAGCTGCTTGATAAGGCCCTTCTGTAATCTGAAATCTTGTATGCCTTCCGGGGTAGAGCAAATCTGATCTACCTTTTGTATTAGCCAATCCCATAGTTCAGAAGGGGTTCTTGCCTTTTGGAGCTCTTGATTACTGACGTGTTCGTTTGGCATAGATAACAAGCGGACTGAGGTGGCTACCCTTCTGTCTGAGTGGTACGAAACCGAGACGGAGCAACATTTTGTCTACGTCGGTGAAGCGCACTACCGGCAGCCGGGTCACACGGCAACCCTTATCTGCTGAACACCAACGAACTCGGGAAGGCCATCTATCTCGCCCCGTCCCTTCATGACATCAAGGCACAGCTCCATCACCTCCTTCAGGTTCGCCTGGAGCTCGTCAAGAGTTGCCCCTTCAGTGTGGGCGCCACGGATGCTCGGCACCGTGCCCACGTACAGCTTGGTCTCCGGGTCCCACTCGACATATGCCGTAAACGTCGTCACGCCAGCCTCCTGCTAAGTACCCGTCCGCCTATATATGGCAATAGATTTGCCGGTTCAGCCTTGTAGCCTGATACGTTGCCGAATTTATGAACCGGTGTACTAAGCCATGTTGGCACATTGTAGCGCATTGCCCGTATGCCAGCCTAGCACAAACGTAAAATATACCCCGTCATTGCGAGTCTTACAGGTTCCGAGGCGTCGGGACCCAATGTAGAGCCATGAACCGGCCGCCCGCGGCGTGCGCATTCCGTCGTTGCGAGGACCCCGACGCACCGGGGGATTGCATGTCATTGCGAGGAGCGGAGCGACGAAGCAACCTACAGACGCCAACTTGGCAGAAGGTTGCTTCGCTGCGCTCGCAATGACGGGGCATGCCCGGTGCCAGGGGCGCGACTCTGATTCGTCGTCCTGTCCGACTTCCCTATTGACAGGGGGACGCAGTTCATTGAAAGCGCAGCGAAGCAACCTTCTGACGGTGGCACCGTCTGTAGGCTGCTTCGTCGCCCCGATTACATAGGGGCTCCTTTCAATGAACCAAGCCCGATGTCATTCCGAGTCCCGAAGGGCGAGGAATCCTTCGGCAGGCTCAGGACGGCGTCTCATGACTGGTCTCTGTCAAGGGCATAATCATGAGATTCCTCGGTCGTCCCTATCCGTGGGGGACTCCCTCGGAATGACACTTTCAGGGAACCGGTTCATTGCTCTCCATTGGGTCCCGACGCCTCGGGACCTAGGGGACTTTCAATGAACCGACCGTCCCGTCATTGCGAGTATCACAGGTCCCGACGGCTCGGGACCTGTGATACTCGCAATGACGAATTGAGCATTACTGCACGCACGTATTAGCTACCAAGATGCTTCGCCTGCAAGCGCACCGCAATCTCATTCGTCCAGTGAAAGGCGCGCTCGGCCAGCTCCTCGGTCATGGTGCTCAGGGAGCAGCTCGGCTGGCGGAAGGATGCCTCCAGCACCTGCCGCCGGTAGAGGCCGTGGGCTTCCCAGGCGGCCAGCCCCCGCTCGAAGCGAGCGATGAGGCTTCCGTTCTCAGCACGACGCCCAGCCGGCACCTGACACTTGGACAGCTACCAGTTCCTCTTCGCTATCGAGCTCCAAGGGAGCCGCCAGCATGTCCTCGGCTCCAATACGCATGGACTCGATAAGCTTCTCCCTGGTCTTCTCCTGGGCGTTCACGCCGGGCAAATCAACTAGCCAGCCGATCCACCAGTTCCCGCTTTTCTTGATCACAGCTCTGAACTTCATCTTGATGTCACCTCGGGGCGGGGCTCGCGAGAACACCGCGCCATGAGCTGTCAAATAGCTGATCAGTTCCCTTCGTTTCACGCAGCGGTTCGACCTTCCACAGAGACCACCTCGGACACATCATACCACCGAGACCGATGGTGGGCCACAGCGGACAGTACTCGAACTTTCTGCAGCCCGACCTTGTGCCCAGGCTGAGGAAACTGCTAGACAACAAGGTCGGGGGTAACGGCGGTTATGCGAAATAGTAAACGACCTAGGAACCATCGGGGACAACAAGTTCTGAAGGGGCTATCCCCAAGGCAGCGGCCAGACGCTTAATCGTTTGGAAGGTGGGCCTTTGGTGGCCCTTTTCCAAACGCACGATGGTAGAAACGCCAACGTCAGCCTTTGCTGCCAGCTCGCGCTGAGTAAGGAACTGGGACTCCCTGACCTCTTTCAAGTGGAGCCGCATCTGTACCTCCCAGAACACGATAACATGACGACAGGATCTTGACAATTGATGCTCATGATGTTATCGTCTTAATGTCGTTTTGCTATCGCATGAGAGATGTTCGTGTGGGGAGTGCCGGGGACGTCCGCTTGGAGTACAATTTGCCTTGAGGAGATCAGTACATGGGTGGCTCGTTCCGAAGAGAGTCCGACCACGCTAAGTCCGGAGAAGTTCTACGTTTCGGCCAGCGACCAAGGGAACTGCTTCAGACCGTTCTACCCTTGGAAGTTGAAATGGAGCCAACGTTTCCCACGACGAGGTTCCAGGGTAGCAAGGCTAAGCTGGTGAACTGGATATGGGATAGCATTAAGGATCTAGATTTTCACACCGCGCTAGACGCCTTCGGCGGTACTGGGAGTGTAGCTCATAAACTGAAACGCGAAGACAAGCTTGTCGTCTATAATGACGTCCTCCGTTTCAACTTTCTGATTGGGCAGGCCCTGATAGAGAACTCTAGAGTGAGGCTTTTGGAAGATGACGTAGAGTGGCTGCTCAAGAAGCACCCGGACTTTGCTTACCCGACTTTCATTGAGGATACCTTTAGGGACATCTATTACACTGACGAAGAGAACCGCTGGTTGGATACTGTTGTCACTAACATTCGTCAGCTAGTAGATCAGTACAAGAGGGCTCTTGCGTATTTCGCCCTATTCCAAGCCTGCATCATTAAAAGACCCTTCAACCTCTTTCACCGGAAGAATCTTTATCTAAGGTTCCAGGACGTAAAGCGCACCTTCGGTAATAAGACCACGTGGGATAAGCCATTTGACTACTATTTCCGTCAGTTCGCTGCCGAGGCAAACGGGGCGGTCTTTGACAACGGGAGGGAGTGCCGCGCTGTTAGCTGTGATCCTACGAATGTGGGCGGGGAATACGATCTGGTGTACATAGACACGCCATATATCTCAGCCAAAGGGGTTGGTGTCGACTACCTTCATTTCTACCACTTCCTTGAAGGGCTGACGGACTATGACAATTGGGGGCGCAGAATCGATTTGCACAAAAGGCATCGCCCCCTGAAAGTTCCAAAGAGCGATTGGGTGGATCCAAGACGCATATGTTCAGCTTTTGAGCGGCTCTTTGCGCGGTACCGAGACAGTATCTTAGTGGTGTCATACCGCGACAACGGCATTCCTGGCGAGCAGGAGTTGTGTCAGCTCCTCGCCAAATACAAAAAGGATGTGAAAGAGGTAAGGAGGAAGAACCACAAGTACGTTCTTTCAACGTACAGCTCGAACGAACTGCTCCTCATTGCCCATTAACTGATGCAACAGCACGGCTGTGGTCTAGGCTGGATTCTCTCTACGCCAAGCGAGGTATCCATCAAGATTGGCGTACTTGCGGGGAGGCGTACGGTCGAAGTTTCTCCAGTAATCCTCGAACACCTCCTTCCCGTTTGGTCCGAGCCTGGCAAAAGTGCCTGTCCCTTGGCGGAGTTCTGTGAGCCGGCGGACTGAGCCTATGTTGGTGGTATTGCCGCTGCCTGGCCTGTCCGAGGCGATTCGCCACTTCTCCTGAATGACCATTTCCACGTCTTTTATCGGCGCAATCACGCGGTCGAGATCGCCCACAGTAAGGACTTGTGGGATCACTCCCGGGACTCGGCTATAGATGAAACCCACTACCCAGTGAGCCACATATTCGTCATAAGGGTACTTGATGTTCTTGGTAAAAGGTGGCCTCATATATGCTGTGTACGACCCAAGTGTGAATCCTGCGGTAGCATCGTCTTTCCGGTATGTGCTCTTAATATCAATGGCAATCTTGTTGGGCGTCTCCTGGCCGAGAGTAATCGTCAGATCAGGGTAGACAGTTTGACGTTGTTCCGTCTCAATTTTCACCTCATACGGTGCGAAGGCCTCGAAGATTACTGGAAAAGCCACGAGCTCGAACACTTTGGAGAGGAGCTTGGTGTCGTTAGAAAGAGTATAAAGGCGTTTTCGCGCATCCACTACGCCCTTTATCTGCCATTCATAGCCTGCACCCTTGAAGGCCGTTGACAACACTGATCGAATGTCTAGCTCTTTCTCCACAAGCTACCCCAGCGGAAGATTTGACGAAACTTCAGTCCATTAGGAGAACTTGGTGGGCCTCTGTAGACTCGAACTGGCCTGGACAGCCGCATGACGACCACCTTGCTAGCGCCCGCTCCGGCTACCCCACAGAATACATTTCCTGCAACTGCACCGCAATCTCATTCGTCCACCGGAAGGCGCGCTCGGCCAGCTCTTCGGTCATGGTGCTCAGGGAGCAGCTCGGCTGGAGGAAGGAGGCTTCCAGCACCTGGCGCCGGTCGAGGCCGTGGGCCTCCCAGGCGGCCAGCCCCCGCTCGAAGCGAGCAATGAGGCTGTCCACCGTCTCCCCCAGCAGCTTGTCGCTATTGGCGGGGACGATGCCCCAGGCCACCATGCCCCCTCTATCGAGGTATGCCTGTAGCTCCTGGGGATAGAGGCACAGCTTGTCGGCAAACTCGAAGGCGTCGAAGTGGATGATGTCGGTGACAGACTCGTAGAGCAGGGGCCAGTCTATGTTGGCGCAGCAGTGGACAGTGGTGGGGCCAGGGGTGGCCTGTAGCACCTCGTTGATGGCGGCCAACACGTCGGCGCGGGGCAAGCTGGCGAAGGCGGTGCCCTGGAGCGTCAGCAGCGGCTCGGCTATGCGGTTGCCGATGATGGCGCCGGGCGCCGCCTGGCACAGGGCGCTGTAGAGCCAGCGCGCCTTCATCACCAGGGTCTTGATGACGGCGTCCCGCATCTGCTCGTGGTAGAAGATAGGCCGGCCATCCTGGTCCATCACCCTCATGCCAAAGGAGATGGGGCCATTCTGGCTCACCGAGATGAACCGGCCCCGCCAGGAGCCCTGTCTCAGCGCGTCCAGGGACAGATAGAAGCCCGGACTGGCCTCGCGGGGGACAGCGAAGTGGTCCAGGTCCTCAGCCAGAAAGTGCTCGTAGAAGGCGGTAAGCTCGGCCTCGACCCGGCCCGGGTCGGAGGTATCGAAATAGGCCTTGCTGTGCTCGCGGTCAATGACAGCGCAGGGCATGCCCTGGAGCATTCGCTCCACGGCCAGCTTCTCCAGCCTGGGGAAGGCGGGCACGGTGATAGCTGCCTCCGGGCAGGCCAGCACCATCTCGACCACCAGCCGCGGCTCCGTGTGCGGCCACTGGGTAGGCGTCATGGGCATGAGGTTTGGGGGAAAGTTCAGTTTCTGGTTCATGGTTACCCCCTATGTACGCGTGCCTTCCCGCTGTCAAGTCCGGCTTGTGGATCCAACATAGCGATTTCGTTGTAGGTCGTGTCGAACCGTCGGGACAACCCGCTAGGCGCGGCAGAGGGCAAATGTAGGGGCGAACGGCCGTTCGCCCCTACATTTGTCTCGCCCACTACGCTGCAACACACTATGTCACCGCGTGAGATAGCTCGATCAAGCTAGAGCAAACATCTTGGTGGAGCATGAACTTCAAGTCGGAGTCGAAGCAAGGTGAATATCTTGAGCGGCAACGAGCGCAATAGCGTACTGAATGCAGGCGCGAATGTCCTCTTCGGTGAGGTCCGGATAGTAGTCTTTGATGATCTCCGCGAACGTCAGGCTATCATTGAGCAGCTCAAGAACATCTTGGACCGCAATGCGGGTCCCAGCCACGCATGGCTTCCCGAAACGAATCCTGGGGTTTACCGCGATCCTGTCCATTTGTTCGCCTCTTTCAGAACCCTCATCACATATGACGTGGTTCGTGGGCCTTGTCCCCAGATGCTATCCCAGCACTTCGTCCGCCGACAGGCTCACGCCGGGAAGGGCTTGCGGCGTGACGTCCTCCCCGCGGCGGGCCACCCGCCTTTCCCGATAGCCTTCCGCGCTCGGGTCACAGTAGACCTCTATCTGGTCAGCAGTCAGGTCCACCAGCCATACCTCTAGGATGCCCGCCCGAGTGTACAGGGGGACCTTCACGGTGCGGTCGTAGTCGCTGGTTGTCTCGGCCACTTCGACAACTAACATGATGTCCTCGGGTCCGGGGTGGGCGTCAGCATAGAAGTCGGCACGGGGCCGAAGGAGGGCCAGGTCAGGCTGCGGCTCCGAATGCTCTCCCAAGCGCACCGGACCCTGGACGCCGAGGATTGCCCGTTGCTCCAGCCGTTGGGCAAGGTAGTGCGTCAAGCGGTATACCACAGATGCGTGCCGACTGCCTATGGGGACCATCTCCACAATCTCCCCTTCCAGGAGCTCTACCCGGTCATCCTCGGTGAGTACACCAGCTTGGGCCATCCGGTAGTACTCCTCCACCGTGAACCGACGCCTTACCAGAGAAACCGCCATCCGTCTCCTCCTAGGGCTTCACCCCAATACCTCATCCACATGTAGCTTTGTGCCGGGCAGGGCCTGGGGCGTCAACGCCTCCCCACGGCGGGTACCCCGCATCTCGCGATAGCCTTCGGTGCTCGGGCTGCGATAGACCTCCACCTGGCCGCCGGCCAGGTCCACCAGCCACACTTCGGCAATGCCTGCCCGAGCGTACAGGGGGACCTTCACCGTGCGGTCGTAATCGGCTGTGGCGTCGGCCACTTCGACAACGAGCAGGATGTCCTCAGGCCCAGGGTGGGCGTCAGCATAGAAGTCGGCGCGGGGCCGCAGCAGCGCCAGGTCGGGCTGGGGTTCCGAATGCTCGGCAAGACGGATAGGGTTCTGCACGCTTATCGAAGTGTTCCCCCTGGCTGCCGCAGAAAGCAGATGGTCTAGCCGCCGAACGCACGCGGCGTGCCGGGTGCCTTTGGGCGTCATCTCCACGATCTCCCCTTCCAACAGCTCCACACGGTCGTCCTCGGTGAGCACACCCGCCTGGGCCATGCGGTGGTACTCGTCCGCTGTGAACCGGCGTCTTACCAGGGAAACAGCCATCCGTCTCCTCCTGTGCCCCCCATTCTCGCTCCCACCGCCAGCGTTGTCAAAGACAACGAGGGGAGCCACCTCACCTCTATGCCACAGGGAAAGGCATGGCTCCCTCGTCTTAACAACAGTAGCCGACCGGCCGCTCCGGCAATTGGCTGCGTGGCTCGCCGGAGGCCCAACCTCAGATGGGCGCTTACTCTGCTTTCGCTTCCTTCTTGCCTGCCTCAGCGGCCATGGCCGCCCGGCTTTCCCGGGAGCGGGCCACCGCCTTCTGCGCGTTGACGAAGTGCTCTCTGGTCAGGGGCACCGCCCGGCCATAGCCCACGGCGCGCACCGCCGCCATCTTGGCCTCTTCCACGATAGCATCCAGCTCGGCTCCGGAGTAGCCCTCGGTCTGGCCGGCCAGATACGACGTGATGCTGTCAACGGTGATGTCACCGGCCAAGGGCACTCCGCGTAAGGTAACGGACAGGATTTCCGCGCGCTCGGCCGCGTCCGGAAGGGGTACGTAGATGTGCACGCCGAAGCGGCCCGGGGTGAGGATCGCCGGGTCTATCAGATCAATACGGTTGGTGGCGGCGATCACCATGATCCCCTTGAGGGGGTCTACGGCGTCCATCTCAGCCTGGAGCTGGTTGACCACGCGCTGGATGATGCCCGTGGTGCCCGTCTCCGCGCTGCGAGCCGGGGCCAGTGCGTCAATCTGGTCCAGGAAAATGATGCAGGGCGCCACCTGGCGGGCCACACCGAAGATGCGCCGGATGCGCTCCTCGGACTCACCCAGCCACTTGGAGAAGAACTCGGGGCCACGCACGGGAATGAAGTTGGCGTCGCAGTGGTAGGCCACCGCCTTGGCCAGCAGGCTCTTGCCCGTGCCCGAGGGGCCGTAAAGCAGCACGCCCCGGGGCGGCTTGATCTTCATGGTCGAGAAAACCTCGGGTTGCTTGAGGGGCTGCTCCACCACCTCACGCAGCCGCTCCTTGGCCTCGCGCAGGCCACCCAGGTCATCCCAGGTGGTATCGGACACCACCACCATCGTCTCCCGCAGGGCCGAGGGGCGCAGCTTGGTGAGCGCCTGCTCGAAGTCCGGCTTGTCCACCACCAGCTTATCCAGGGGGACCTGGAAGTTGCGCAGGTCCACATATGAGCCTTCCTGGGGCAGATGACGGCGCAGCGCGCTCAGGCCCGCCTCGCGGCACAGCTCGACGAAGTCAGCGCCCACGTAGCCTACAGTGACACGAGCCAGCTCTTCCTGGAAGTCGTGGGCGGCTTCGGTCAGGGGCATGCCCCGGGTGTGGATCTGGAGGATCTCCATGCGACCGGGCGCGTCGGGCGAGCCAATGTAGATCTCCCGGTCGAACCGGCCCGGACGCCGGAAGGACATGTCCACCGAGTCTATGCGGTTGGTGGTACCGATGACCATAATGCCCTCGGTCCGTTTGATCCCGTCCAGTAGGGAGAGGAACTGGGTGGACATACGGGTATCCGCAGCCGAGCCGCTCTCACCGCGCTTGGGGGCAATGACGTCCAACTCGTCTACGAAGACCAATGAGGGGAAGTGGGAGGCAGCCTCCTGGAAGGTCCGTCGCAGGTTGGCCTCAGTCTCCCCATAGGCCGAAGAGATGATTTCTGGGCCGCTTATGTAAAGCAGCTTGGCCTCGATCTCATGGGCGATGGCTTTGGCCAGGTGGGTCTTGCCCGAGCCTGGCGGGCCGTGGAAGATGATGCCCCGGGGCGGGTTGATACCCAGGCGGCGATAGACGTTGGGGAAGCGCAGGGGGACTTCGATCAGCTCCCGGATCACCCGTATCTCGCGGTCCAGGCCGCCCACGTCTTCAAAGGTCACGTCGGGCACGGTCTCTGGCCCCACCGGGACGGTGTACTTCAGTTCGATAGTGGTGTCTTTGGTGACAATGCCCGGGCCGGGCGCGATCTCCGTTACCTGAAAGGGGGCCCCACTCAACCCACCCCAGCCGATGGCGGCGCCGGGGAAGGCGGCGAATAGCACGGAGTTGAGGGCGGCGGGCAGGCGGTTGGAGGAGAACTGCTGCCGGAGGAAGTCGGCCACGCCCTGGATGCGAGAGACATCGAGCAAGGGCGCCAGCACCAGCTTCTCCACGGTGGGCACATTCTCAGCCTTCTTGACCTCCACCGGATCACCCAGACGGGCCTTCAGGCCCTGGCGCACGTACTGGTCAACGCGCACCATGCCCTTGCCATCGGCCTCGGTCAGGGGTGGGCCTACCCTGGCCAGGGCAACCCGGCCATAGCGGGTGCGGATCTCGATTAGGTCCTCACCATGAAGGTGCTCCCGGGCCATGGTGTCCGGGTGAAGCAGGGCCAGACCCTTGCCGCTGTGTTCCGCTCTGCTCCGCTCTACTCGCAATTGTGGCATTCTTTCGTCCCTTTCCTCAAAGTGTCGCCCCTGGACGGGGCAACTGGCTACCGATAATATACACCCGACGACGGAGGATGTAACCCTCCGCTACGTGGGCGTACCAAGCTGGAATATCCTGGCCGCGGTGGCCCCCAGGAAGTCGGCCAGCTCACCCTGGCTGAAGCGGATGCCGGCCAACTCGATCTCCGGCGGTATCTCCGTGAACGCGCGCACCCAGCGCAGGTATGCCGCCTGGTCGCGGCCCCCAATGGCGTCGGTGCCGAACATCATGCGCTGCGAGCCAATAACGTCCATGATGTAGCGCACCGTCTCGTAGAAGCGCCGGGGCTGAGAGCCAACGTACCAGTCCCAGTGGGCCAGATCGCACACGATGTTGGGGTTGCTCTTGGCCAGGGACAGGGTCTGCTGCCAGTAGCCATGGCCCAGATGAGCCGCGACCACGGTAAGCTCCGGGAAGTCCTTGCACACATCGTCCAGGTAGATAGGCTCCGTGTACTTGGAGCGCAGGGGCGGCAGGATCGGCCCGCAATGGAACACCACCGGGATTCCCAGCTCCAGGCACTCCCGGTAGATGGGATAGGCCACCGGATCGTTGGGGTAGAAGCCGGCGTCGGGCCGGAACTTCACAGCGCGGGCGCCGTATTCCGTCACCGCCTTGTGCACCATGAGCGCGGACTGGGGGCGGCGGGGGTCCACGCCCACGGCCCAGGACAGACGCCCCGCATGATGTTGCACCACCTGGTAGCAGCGATGGTGTATCTCCTCGATGGGCAGGGGCGAGTCTTTTTGCCCCTGGGCCAACCCCCAGTCCACGTTCAGCACCAGGCCATGGCTGACTCCGGCACGGTCCAAGGTGGCCACCAGGGGGTCGCCGGTGCCGTCCCACATCTCGGCCACCTTGAGGTGCGCCTCCTCCAGGGAGACGCCCAGACGCCTGGACACAATCCAGGCGTTGGTCTCCCAGTAGCCGGCGGGCGCCCAGTCCCGGTCTATCAGATGCGCGTGGCTATCTACAATGAGCACGGGCCCTCACCCTGACCCTCGGGGATGCGGGGATCTCTTCAACGAGAAGCCTGAGCAACTCCTGGCGTTGCGGGAAGCCCATGTGCTCCCGCCCCTGGCTGAGGCGTCTTGCCAACTCCCCCACCTGGGCTTTGTAGCTTTGCGCCCTGTCCGGACGCCCGAGTTGTCCTTGCAACTCTCGGCGGCGTGCTTCCAGTGCACCTTGCTCCTGGCGCACCCGGTCCATCTCGTCCTGCATCATATTGTCCGGGTACAACCCCTTGCGATAGCCCTCCACCAGTCGCCGTTCCTCCGCAGGAAGTGCCTCCAGGCGCTTCCTGATCCGGGCGAGCTCCTCTGCCAGGGTCACCTGTGAATAACCACCACCATTGACCCACCCGGCGGCGTCATTGTTTTAGCATGGTCACTTCACGGCGTCAAGCACCCCCCTTCTACGGTGAGGGGACTGGCGCTCACGATAGCTGCCTCTTTGCCCAAGAGCTTGTTTTACAGTACTTCGTTTACCGCCTCCGGTGCCAGGGCTACCGCCATTTCGTCAGCCACCTTGTAGTGTTTCAACAGGTTTCTGGCCTCTTCTGCAAGCGTCCGGCGTGCCTGCTGGAAGTCGGACCAACTGCTCTGCCACCCCGCCAGAGCTTTTCCGATCTGCGGCTCGTGCTCGGTGAGAGCTTTGAGTAGGTCACTGCTCAGGGAGTCAGCCAATCACCTCCTCTCCAGCTTGTCGTCTTCGGCGGCCGCCGGTTGGTCTCCCCTGGGTGCTTCGAGAGCTCCAGCGGTCTGGCTGACCTCTGCCGCCACTCCGAGCACCTTCGTCTGGATCTCGGTGGAGAGTTGGGTGAGACGGGCGATGTTCTGGTTGGCGTTCTCAATCGCCTCGGCACGGAGCTTGGCCGCCGCGTTCAGGGCCTCCAGCAGATCGTCGTGTGCCTGAGTGATCTTCTCCACCGCGATGACGGGGTTGGTGTACAACTCCCCGATCTCCTCCGTGTGCCGCTTGATGGCGGCGGCATTGGCTGTAACGATGTCACCCAGGAACTCCCGTGTGCGGGCAGTCGCCTCCATCACGCTGCGCTGGCGGACCATCGCTGACTGGATCGCCAGCCCCACCGTGATGACGTTCGTGGCCAGGGTCATAGTCCTGTCCACAGCCTGGCCAAGCCGGTTGTTGTTCTGCCGGCTCATCTCGATGCTGACGAAGTACTGGAAGTGCACCTCTTCCATGGTGCGCAGGTCCTGCACGCGCATGGTCACGTCGTGGAGGGCGTCCTGTAGCCGGTTCCGTTTCGCCTGGTCCTCTACTCCCTTGAGCTCGCGGACCAGGTGGAACATGAGGAGCTCGCCCAGGTAGACCGCCTGCTGCACGACGTGCTGCTGGGCCTCCACCCGCTCGTAGAGCTTCCGCAGCTCCACGTTGTCCCGGACGAGCATGCCACGCCCTTCGCGCAGGCGACTTTCGATGCTGGCGATGTGGATTGAGACCGGCTCATAGCGCATGGCGATTCGCTGGAGGGCGCGGACCGGGCTGAGCTGGGCTGGGAAGAACGGAACGTGCGGAAAGATCCGGTGCCACGGGCTCGATGTCGCCGCTGAGTGTGGATTCAGTTGGTCCAGGGCCCTGCGGAGGTCGCCCAGGCCGGTAGCTATGTCCTTGCTGGCCCCTCCGTCCTTCAGGAAGTCGGCCACGCGTACTTTGAGGAATCCAAGCTGGTCGGCTGCTCCCCGCTGGGTCTGCATGCCCACATTGGTAACCTTGTCCAGCGCCTCAAGCTCGCTGCTCCCCGTCTCTATCACCAGTTGCGTTACCAGCGCGTTGGCTTGACGCCGGGCTTCGGCCACCTGCTCCCCGGTCATGCCTCGGGGAACGACGGGCTCAACCACCTGAAGCTGCCCCGGTCCTCCTTCGGGTCTGACCTCCATACGCTCTTCAGTGTGTTCGTTCCGCTGTTCGCCTGTCATCTGTGGACCTCCTCGCTGATTGACCTTGAGAACGTTTAGTAACCAAGCCGTTTCAGCTCTTCCTGTACCTCCTTCACCTGCTGGACCGTCCCGCCGAGTGCCTCGACCAGGGAGCCGATGCGTTCGCCGGCGCTGCCGAGGCGCATGGCGGCGATCTCAACCCTCGCCTGTTGGAGGGACGCCTCGCAGCGCCGGGCCTGGTACACCAGGTGGTCCGCCCCAAGCTGGAGTTGGCCCAACAGGCGCAGCCGCTGCTCAAGGAGCAGGAGGGTGTTGCGCCCTATCCGTTGGCGCTCAGCTTGGTCGCCGCGGGCGTTGAGGTCCTCGGTGAGACGGGTGATCTCCCACTCCAGCCGCCTCCGCTCGGCGAGCCCCGACGCGTTCAGGAGACCCAGTGCGTCGTTAAGGGCGCTGAGCCCGCTCTGGTAGGTCTCGAATGCCAGGCCCGCTGCCTGCCCGAGCGAGAGAGGGTCCGTCGCCTTCCGCGCCTGAAGCGCCCGCTCGAGCTGCTCCCACTCGATGTTCAGGGCACGCAGCGTAGCCAGTCCTTCCTTCGAGCCCACGTTGGAGAACCCGACCTCAAGCCGCTGCTGAAGTGAGGGCAACGCAAGGAGCCGGGCCTGATCGGTCCCGGCAGTAAGCTGTGCCATCGGCGGATGCGCCTGCTCGCCGCGCAGGTCGCCATGGCGCACAGCATAGCGCCAGAGGGAGAAACCGAGACCGACGGTGAGGAACACACCCGTCAGGAAGCCGACCGTCAGGCGGCTGCCGAGGATCGGCCCGAAGAGCAGCAGGCAAACGGCGCCTGCCAGGGTTGCCCAGAGCAGGAGCATTGCGGTACGGTCCCGCACGGCGTTCGTGATGAGCCGTTTGGCCATGCTCCTACGCCTCCGGGAGGGAGTCCCGCCTGAGTTGTCCGGCTCGCAAGCTTGGTAGCGCCAGTCCATCGTACATCCTCGCGTTTGCCCTGTGGCTAGTTTCGGGCATACGGGGTAAGGGTGCCTGACGGCAGGCCAAAGAGAACCTGACGATGGCCTGACGATGGCCGCTTTGGGGAAGAGACTTATGATATGATTGGCAGCATTCCCTGGGTGGCCACAGTTCACTCGGTAAGCATTGGAGTCAGAGATGCCGTTGTTCGTCGTAGTAAGTGGAGAGGATGATGCCAGCGTATTCCCCATTGACGGGAAACGGTGCGTCCTTGGCAAGTCGCCCAGTGCCGACATGCAATTGGGCAATCCATATGTATCGCGGGCGCACGCGGAGGTCGTAGCGGTCGGCGGGAGATACCAGCTCCGTGACCTGGGCAGCAAGAATGGAACGTCCCTGAATGGCGAGTCTCTCGGTCCTGAGGGAAGGTGGCTGTCAGAGGGTGACCGGGTAGAGCTTGCCCAGGGTCAGGTTGTGCTCAGGTACCGGTCGGGGACCTCGACGATCACGCTCGATCTCGGTGCGCCCGATGGTCCGGTCCGCGTAGACAGCAGGTCCCGCGAGGTCTATGTTGCTGCCGAGCGTATACAGCCACCTCTGTCCAGGAAGGAGTTTGACGTACTGCGTCTTCTTTACGAGCGCCGTGGCCAGGCATGCAGCAAGGACGAGATTGCTGAGGCAGGGTGGCCGGATCGAGGTGGAGACGTCAGCGACGAAGAAATTGAACAGTGCGTCAGGCGGATTCGCCTGCGGATAGAGGCTGAGCCCTCCCATCCCCGGGTGGTGAAGACGGTCAGGGGGTACGGATACAAGATCGAGACTAGCTGATGCGCGGTGCCGGAGGCCATGTCAGCAGACTGTAGGTAGTGGGTCTGCCGTTCGTCAGGTTCCTGCGGGCACCAGGCCCCATCATCGTGTTAGTGTATCCTGCGGAGGCTACCGTCAACATGCTCACCGTTGGGTCTTTAACCCACCCCGGAAGAGTGCGACAGAACAACGAAGACTCGCTGTGCGCGCTCCTCGCTGGCGAGTCCCCACCTGGCACCGATGCATTGCTGGCAGTCGCCGATGGGATGGGGGGGCACTCCGCAGGAGAGGTGGCCAGCAAGCTGGTCATCCAGTGCCTCATTGATGAGTTGATGCGGTGCCCCATACCGGCCACTCCGGAAGCTGTCCCTGACTCTCTGACGGCAGTCCTGGCGCAGGCGGTGTCCAGCGTCAACGCATTCGTCTACAGAGCTTCCAGGGCTCCGGGATGGGAGGGCATGGGATCAACGTTGACCGCAATGCTCCTCGTAGGCCCTCTCGCCGCGGTTGCCCACGTGGGTGACACCAGAGCCTATCTCCACAGGAACGGCAACCTGCGCCGGTTGACCCGAGACCATACCTGGGTGGCGGAACAGGTCGCCGCAGGCCTGCTTATGCCAGCCCAGGCCGCATGTCATCCCCGCCGAAACGTGCTCACCCGTGCCCTGGGGACGAACCCGACCGTCGCTGTGGAAACCGCCGTGGTCCCGCTTGAGGCAGGCGACCGTCTGCTGCTTTGCTCAGACGGCCTCCACGGGGTCATTGAAGACGGCGAGATCCAGGACATTATCTCCGAGATGGACCCCCAGACCGCGTGCGAGGCACTGGTGCGGCGGGCGAACGAAGAGGGCGGCGGCGACAACATCTCCGCCATTGTGGCCGCGGTCCATGGTCTGGTGGAGGTGCCAGGGTGAGCATGCGGCAGACCATCGGCCGCTATCAGATCATTGAGCACATCGCCTCCGGCGGTCAGGCAACGGTGTTCCGTGCCTGGGACACCAGCACCGGCAGAGTCGTCGCGCTCAAGCTGCTCCACCAGCACCTGGCGGAGAGTGGCCCGCACCTTTATCGCTTCCATCGGGAGGCCAGGCTCGCGGCAGAGGCGGCCCACCCGAACATCGTCCAAGTGTACGAGGTCGGGCGGGACGGCGACTCCCACTTTATCGCCATGGAGTACCTGCCGGTAAGCCTGGACGACCTCATGCGCAACCAGCGCCAGATGCCCGTAGACCGGGTCGTGGACATCGCCAGGCAGATCGCCGGTGGCCTTGAGGCCATGAGGGTCCGCGGTGTGGTCCACCGGGACATCAAGCCGCCCAATGTGCTGATCGGTGCTGACGGGCAGGCCAAGCTTGCGGACTTTGGCATCAGCCGCCTGACGGAGGATGCGCGACTCACCAGGACCGGCGCGGTCATGGGCACGCCCCACTACATGTCTCCGGAGCAGGCTCACGGGAAAGCGCTAGACACGCGGTCGGACCTGTATTCCCTCGGCGTTGTGATGTACCAGATGCTGGCGGGTGATGTCCCGTTCGACGCGGACACTCCGTTCGAGGTAATCCGCAAACACATCAACGAGCAGCCACGGCCGCTACGGCAGATCAGGCCTGATGTTGCAGTTGCGCTTCAGAGGATTGTCTCGCGGTGCCTGGCCAAGAGTCCGGACCGGCGATACAACACGCCCCTGGAGCTCGACTCGGCGCTCGCCAAAGCTTTCCCGTCGTCAAACCCGGCACAGCCACGGCGAGCGGAAACGCCGGCCAGCGCAGCCGGCCACGACGAGAGCGCGGGCAGCCCGATAGTGGAGACGCCGCCCCTCGGGATCCCACCGCCACTCCACATCCCGTGGGCCCGCCGTTTTGCGCGCCACATGCGCGGCAGGCGTGGCGTAGCGGTGGCCGTGGTGGCCATTATGCTGCTTGCTTTGGGTGGCGGAGTGTTCGCGATGACCTCACTTAGGCCTGCCGAGAACGCAGACGATAGCCGAAGCGGGGGGGAGGGCGGGGCCGGGCTTTCTTACCAACTGAAGGCTGAGGTGGTGGCGCGTGTCCAAGGCCCCGCATCCCTGCCACTGGAGGACAGGCACCGGGAGACAGGGCTCTTCCTGCACCGTGGCGACACACCGAATCTCGCCGGGATGCGCGTCACCCTGCCCGATGGCCGCACGCTGACTTCGGATCGCGTCGGGGCCGAAACGTATTTCTTCGTTGACCTGTCAGGGCTGCCTCAACCTGGGGAGACCTACAAGTTCGTGGGCCTGGACGAGGACAGAAGACCCCTCGCAGGCACCGACCAGACCGTGACCTGGGAAGCTTTTCCGGCACCGGGGCCGCCAGGCGGCGTGCGGGCTCAGGCAACCCCCCGGGGGATCGAGGTCACCTGGGAGGCGACGCCTCCGGCCAGGTTCGATCCGCGCGATATATACATTCTCCACGCGTTCGGGCCAAGCGGAAAGCTCATTTTCGTCGAAGCGACGGGGATCTACTCCTCGTTGATCGTGGTGCCCCGGTCGCGGGCGGAATATCCGCTGAAGGAGTGGTATAACTATTTCCCCATCGCGGAGTGGCCAGACGGCATCTACCGGATTTCCGTCGAGACACGAGTGTTCAACGGGCCACGAGAAGCGACCACGGAGTACTGGGTATGGGACCCCAGCCAGGATGTGACGGTCACTGTCGTCGGCGGTGTTGTCAAGGACATCAAGAATCCTGGCAATAAGCCGGCGCCCATGGCCGCGGAACCGACCGCTACCCCCACACCTTGCCCCAATTGCAGCGCTCCGGACCTCCAGCCCGGCGCCTGCCTGGACCGCCGCTCCCCCCAGGACCAACTGAAGGTGCTAGACCTAGCTCCCTCGTCCGGCAGCCCTCTGACCGCGGGAGCCACGGTGACCGCCAAAGCGGATGTACAGTACAGGCTCGACTCCTTTGAGCGCGCTGAGCTCAAGCTCACTTGGGAGCGCGTTACCACAACCCCCATCAAAGTCTTCGACATCGCCCGCCTTGAGGTACCTCGCGGTGAAGGAGTCGTCTCCCTTGAAGGCTTCTTCGTTCTGCCCGAGGGCGATCATGTCCGCACCGTGGTCCACATGTTCCCACTGCTAACCGGCGAGCTAGCCGCCCAGTACCAGTGTGCGAACTCAATTCGGTTCGCCCCTGTCGGTACCTATGCTGTCGCCAACGACTCGGCGAAGCTGTGGGGGCCGCTGGCCGGGGAACCTGCGCCTACCCCAACACCGTGCCCCAGTTGCGGCGTGCCGAACCTCCAGGCCGGCCTCATCGCCTATTGGCCGGCCAACGGTAATGCCGACGACGCGGCAGGTGAGCATCACGGTGCCCTGAGGAAAGGCGCGACGTTTGGACCAGGTAAGGTTGGTCAGGCTTTCGATTTTTCTCAGTCTGGTGCACACGTGGAAATCTTGTCCGGCAACGACGACTTCAACTATGACCACACAGAGCCCATGACCGTTGGCCTTTGGGTCAAGAGGACATATCCTCCTGGTCCCTGGCTATCTGGTGTGTCATTGCATGTCCTGGGCAAGAGACCGTATTGTGGCCCCAATGAAGACGTCCATTTCCAGATCTACTACGACTCTAATCGTTGGGGATTCGCTGTGGGCGTCGTAAGTGGTGTATCCCAAATCACAGAGACGGTAGACCTTCTGCTATACGATCAGTGGAGACACGTAGCTGTTACCTTTGACGGATTCGCATTCAGGCTCTACGTTGACGGGACCCTGGTGGGGGGGCCCAACTTCGGGGCTTTCTCTTCGCCGCAGAATGCCGCGCCCTTGCTCCTGGGAGATTCTGGCAGTTGTGGGTCGTTCATTGGCTTGATGGACGAAGTCAGGTTCTACAATCGCGCACTCTCTGAGGCGGAAGTTAAAGCGCTTTTCGTTGCCGGCGCCTGAACTCTACTGAACATAGCTCGGCGCGCCGTCAGGCGCCTGTACCCCGCGCCAGATAAAGTTATGCACATCTTGTCTTGGACGTGATACGAGAGGAGTCGCCATGTGCTGGTACTTCCAAGGCAACAGCGAGACTAGGCGGGTTCCGCTGCGCTACACCCACCCTACAGGGCTGGCTCTCGCCGTTCAGTTCTGGCGGATTGACAGCATCCCCCCTTCCTGAGACTATTGACGTGTGGGACGTGGGACGTGATACGTGTCACGTCGGAGAAAGACGATGGCTAGAATAGGGACCAGGAGCGCAGCTGCTATCCGCCGCTCCTTCGAGCAGGTTGGCTACACCACAGAGACCGTAGCCGGCGCTGAGGCCGCATACGCGGTGCTTCGCCCCAAACGGCAGCTTACGTTGCCCGAGTCAGTCTGCGAGAAACTAGGGATCAAGCCCGGCGACAAGCTACACTTGACTGTGCAGGGCGACAAGCTTGTGATCAAGCCCGGCAAGGTCGTGGCGCGTGAGGCCTTGAGGGCGATTCAGGAGGCCTTCCAACGTTCCGGCATAACTGAGGAGGAACTCCTAGAGTCAGGCCGTCGCATAAGGGAAGAGTTGGCCCGCGAGCGCTATGGCCGCGAAACCTAGGCCGCGCGTTTTTCTTGATAGCAACGTCATTTTTTCAGGCCTGAACTCCCCAGCCGGACCCCCGGGCAAGATCCTTCAGCTCTTTACTGACTCCGAGTTGACGGTGGTTGTTTCCCAGTATGTCGTAGACGAAGTGGTGCGCAATGTCAACGAGAAGTTGCCTTGGGCCATTCCAGAACTGCGAGCCATTCTAGATAGCACTGAATCGGAAATGATTGAAAGCATGCTGCCCGCTGAGGTCGCGCATTGGAGGCCCTATCTCCGCCTGGGAGATGCTACGATTCTTGCTGCGGCAATGGCCGCGCGGCCCGATTACTTCGTCACCGGAGATAGGCACTTCCTGGACAACCCTACGCTCGCGCGGGAGTCCGGGTTGCGTATCGTCAGTCCAGCCCAGTTCGTGGAGCTAGTAGATGCCCCTTGAAGCGCTGAAAGAGGGCCATCGGCGGGCGCTACAGGCCGTAGAGCGTGTCAAGGCTGCTGGCGAGCTAGCCAGGCAGGGCGAGACCGCCCAAGCCATAGCCATCGTGCGCGGGCTGCTCCCCTTCCTGGAACGGGACCAGCGCGTCCACTTCCGCCAGGAGGAAGAGGGGCTTTTTCTGTACCTGCGGCACATCATTGGCGATGGGCCGGTCCAGGCCATGGTCGGCGAGCACGAAAGCTACTGGACGGCCATCGCCACCCTCAAGCGGCTGCTGGACGGATCTGGCAGCGCCTCCGAGCTCCAGCGCCAGCTTCAGCACATCTTTTACCTCCTCGATGGGCATATTCAGAAGGAGGAATCGGCGTACTTCCCCGTGGCGGAGAAGAAGCTGAGCGCGGCGCAGCTTCAGGAGGTGGACGACGAGATGGAGGCCATCGCCCGGCTGGGCTGACCGGCCTGGGGCGGGCACGGGGGCCCGCCCCTACAGCGTCATCGTTAGGGTGTAAACTGGCAGTGACATCATGCCCAGGGTCACAAAGTGGTTCCTGCGCTCCGCCATCGCCTATCTGGTGGCTGGACTGGCGCTGGGCGTGATCAACGCCGGCCTCTCCCTGGGTATCGCTATCTCTATCTCTATCCCCACGAGAGCGCTGTTCCCCCTGTACGTCCACTTGCTGGTGGTGGGTTGGACCACCCAGCTCATATTCGGCGTGGCCTACTGGATGTTCCCCCGTTACTCCAAGGAGCAAGTCTACGGCCATGCCAGGCTGGCCTGGTGGGCCTTTGCCCTGCTCAACGCTGGCCTCGCCCTGCGCGTGGTAGGCGAGCCAGCTCACGCCTACGACCCGCGACCACCTACGGCTGTAGTGATGGCGCTGTCGGCGCTGCTACAGGGCCTGGGCGGGCTGGCCTTCGTGGCCACCATCTGGCCCCGGATCAAG
Organism: Chloroflexota bacterium; assembly: GCA_016190505.1. Lineage (GTDB taxonomy): Bacteria > Chloroflexota > Dehalococcoidia > JACPQK01 > JACPQK01 > JACPQM01. The sequence goes on from JACPQM010000046.1 coordinate 114,480, forward strand.
GAGCACTGAGATGCCCAGGGCGAGCGCCTGGTTCGTCCGCTCCGCATTCCTTTACCTCCTCGTCGGGTTCTCCCTGGGCGCTCTGCTTCTGTTCTACAAGGGCACCGGGTTCCTGCCCCAGGTGTGGCGGTTGCTGCCCGCCCACGCCGAGGTCCTGCTCATGGCCTGGCTGGTCCAGCTCGCCATGGGTGTGGGCTACTGGATATTGCCCCGTCCTGGCGGAAAACGCGGTGGGGCAGCCCTGGTGTGGGTGGTCTTCGGAGTGTTCAACGCCGGGGTATGGCTGGCCGTGGCGGGGCAGGTCATGGGCCTGCCCCTGTTGACCTGGCTGGGCCGCCTGGGCGAGCTTGTCGCCGTTGTGCTATTCGTGGCCCACGCCTGGCGCCGGCTTCGCGTGTAGGAGGACGCTGCTATAATGGGCGTACGAGACCGGAGGGTGTCCATCATGGTACAGCAGTTCAAGGTGATAATCGAGAAGAATCCTGACGGTTACGTTGCCTACCCGTTGGGCCTGAAGGGCGTTGTGGTCGGCCAAGGCGACACGTACGAAGAAGCCTTGTCGGACGTAAGGTCCGCAATCCGATTTCACATTGAGACGTTTGGCAGCGAAGTCCTTCAGACCGAGCCGCCCGTCCTGGAGGCGTTCGTCGCCGAAACCGTGGTCACCGTTTGAGCGACAAGTTCCCTGTAGATGCCCCCAAAGCTAGAGCAATCCGGGACGGTTCAAGAACACCGTTGACCATGCCCAACCAACCAAGGATCAAGTCCTCTACACTCCGGACCATCTGCACCCAGGCTGGAATACCCAGAGACGATTTCCTTCGGGCCTACGACCAGGCATAGCGTCCTATGAGAGCCATGCTCCTCCGTCAACCGGGCCCCATCGAGGGGCGTCCTCTGGCCCTGGCCGGCATCTATATGACGCCGGTGCCCGAGCTGGACTACACCCGCCACCTGTACCACGAGAAGACGCTGCGCACCGTGGCCAACGCCACCAGGCAGGACGCCCGCGATTTCCTGCGCCTGGCCGCGGAGATACCCGTGCGCACGCAGGTCGAGACCTTCGGTCTGGAAGATGCCAACGAGGCGCTGCTGCGTCTGAAGCGTGGCCAGATACAGGGGGCTGCGGTTATCCAGATCGTCCGGTCACAGACAGCTATCCCAGAGCCTTGAGGTAAAGCTCCTCAGTCTCCGGCGACGGACCGGTGCCAAGCTCGTTGTTCAGGGTCGCTTGCAGGTCGTGGTACGCTCTGATGGCTTTGGCGGGATTGCCGCTGGCAACATAGGCGCGCATCAGCAGGCGGTAGGCGCTTTCCCTGAAGGGGTCAATGGACACCGCCTCGGCGGCTGTCTCTATCGCCCGCGCGTGGTCCCCACCGGCCAGCCACATCTCGGTGTGGCAATCCAGGGCGCGCACCAACTGCCGGCTGAGCTTGCCGCGTTGAAACTCCACCCATGCGCCATCGCAGTCCGGTAGAAACAGGCGCCGCGAGATGTTGGAGGCGACTGTGGCTGGACCGAGGATACGCCCCATGTCCCCCGCACGCACGGCCATCTCGGCCTGGTCAATGGCCTCGGCAGCGGCCTCCACGTCTATCCACGCCTCGGCAGACAAGAGTAGCCAGTGGAGGCCGAAACCACTGGCCAGTGTCATCCCTTGGGCCGCCAGGCCCCCACCCGCGATGGTGCTGCGTAGCCGGCTGATCAAGGCGCTGAGCGCCACGTCACAAGCGGGAGGCGCTTCGCCAGGCCAAAGCAGGTCTACCAGTTCCTGTCGGGAGACAGCGCGCCTGCGCTCGACCACCAGGTACGCGAAGAGGAGCCTGGACTGCTTTCCCCGGAAGCGGCGCTGGTCCAGTACTACCGTCCCCGAAACCTCTATAGCTATCGGACCCGCGAGATAGATCCTCACGCTCATCGCCGTCAAGCAGGCGCCAAACTTTTGGCAAAGCCCTCTGCTATCATACTATCTATCTTTACATGAGGAGGCAGAACATGTCCTACGTGGTGACTTGCCCCTGTGGTGTGACGATTCGAGGAGAGGATGTGGACCAGTTCGTCAAGGATGTCCAGAAGCACGGGAAGGAAGTACACAACCAGGAGGCCTCTAAAGAACAGGTACTGGCAATGGCGAGACAGGAGTAGGCGATGCCCTGGCGGGTGGGCGAAACGGGAACATAGGCCGCCGACCGCCGCATGGCGCCGGGCTAGACCGGGGTGAGGAGAGGCTGTTCCAGGGTGATGGTGCGGGTGGTCCGGCGCATGGTGTCGCGCAGGAACTTGGGCAGGCTGAAAATGCCCTGGTGCGCGATGCCATCATAGAAGCGGAGCTGGGAGGAGAGGCGCTCGGCCAACTGCCGGTCTACCTCCTCGGGCTGAAGTGGTTTCAGGGCAGGCGAGGCCACCACAAAGCCCCAGACAATGCCGAAGCAAGGCACCGACACCTGGTACCCAGAAGCAAAGGTATACACCTTGCGCATGGTGTTGTAGGTGGCGCAGAAGCGTGCCAGCTCCCGCCAGGCGGTGGAGCCGGCCTGGGTGACCACCACGCCCTCGGGGCTCAGCCTCCGCTTGATGAGCTGATAGAACTCGCGGCTGTTGAGCCGCTGGGATGGACCGTCGGGCATGGGGTCGGTCAGGTCCAGGATGACCACATCGTACTTCTCCCGGCGTTTCTCCAGGTGCTCCCAGGCATCAGTGACCACCAGCTCGGCACGCGGGTCGTCAAAGGCGCCCTGGCTCATGCCCGGCAGGAAACGCCGGCACAGGTCCACGACCTCCCGGTCAATGTCCAGCATCGTGACGTGAGTAACTGAGCGGTGCCTCAGGACCTCGCGGAGGCTGGCCCCTTCGCCGCCGCCGGCGATCAGGACGTTCTGAGGCTGGGGATGGGCCAGCAGCGCGGGATGGACCAGGGCCTCGTGATAGATGAACTCGTCGGCCGTGGTGGACTGGACCTTGTCGTCCAGGATCAGGCACCGCCCGAAGAGGTCCGTGTCTATGACCTCGACCTTCTGGTAAGGGGTACGGCCAGAGTACACGATGGACTGGACCGAGAAACCCTGCCTCCAGCCAGGTATGACGTCTTCCCAGTGCCACTGCTGACTGGCCTGGCTGTTTCCCTCGGCGCTATGTTTTGCGGGTCTATCGTCCGTATCCAAAAATGCCTCGCTTTACTTCCATGAGCCAGGGGTCGTGGGCGCCGAGCCGCTGAATAACCAGGGAAGCCGCATCCTCGGGGTTGAACTCGTCACCACAAGTAAAAATGTCTACTGCAGCGTACTTGTGCTCGGGCCAAGTGTGAATACACAGGTGCGACTCGGCAATGATGACCACACCACTGATGCCGTGGGGCTGGAACCTGTGGAATGACTCTCCGACAATGGTGGCCCCCACCTCCCTGGCGGCTGACAAGAGCGCGTCCCGCAACAGCTCGGTGTCGTCCAGCGTGCTGGGGTCGCAGTCCTTCAGCTCCAGCAGCAGGTGCTTGCCTAGTGCATTCAAATCGCCCTCCCTCCCGTTGAGATTGCCGGGTTTTTCCCGGACAACATGCCTATTATACATTCAACCGGGCGCCAATCAATAGCAGCAAACGTTAGAGTCGCGTTTACCGACGGCGAACCGGACACATGACGCCCCGAGGGCGACGGGCCGTCGCCCTCGGGGCGTGGGAGACATCTGGGCGTATGGCTATGCGCCCCTACGCGTCGCCCCGTACTCCGGGCAGTCCTCAAGCTGCTCCAGGCCGCAGGCCATGTCCATACCCAGGATGTCGTACCAGTTGGGCTCGGCCACAGCCAGCTTTGCTGGCTTCTGAGAGTCAGCGTTGAAGTGCTGGACGACCACGCCGCCCGCCTTGATGGGCAACATGATCATGTCCTCTTTCTCCCAATCGTAGCGCTTGCCGTCCACAACACTATAGCCCTGGCCATCAACAACGAAGTGGATACGCCCACCTTGCGTCTTCTGGGCGCCGGAGCGGCTCCCGTGAGGAATGTCGTGGGTCCAGAACAGAATCTGGCGAGCGGCCACGTCGGTGAAAGAGGGGTGAACAAACCAGCGATAGACCCCCATGCGGTTTGTCTCTAGCGGCTGGTGCTGGGCCTTAACTATCCAGCGCGCCTTGCTCATCTGGTCACGCCACTGGTTGCGCCGGAGGTAGAGATCATCCAGCAGGTCGGCCGGGCGCCCATCTATGTTGATGTCGTAGCCGGTCAGATGGGCGGACTCGGGAACGAAGTCGTCTGGCCGGTATAGCTCCGCTTTCCTTTCGCCCTTCCAGTCGGGGGAGTCCGTCATCTGGCGGGTCTCGTTGGCCGTGGCCTCCATGAAGGGCCAGAACATGAGCACCAGCAGGCCGCAGGGCTTCCCCGGGTCCAGGTTGAAGTGCTCGTGGACATTCTCGGTCCGGGTCACCGGCAGGATCTCCAGGTCGCCGACCTCCCAGTCGAGATTGACCTCGTTGTTCACCGTGCGCCCGCGCCCCTCGAGGGCGTACAGCAGGCGGCCACCTCCGCGGTGAGTATGCTTGCCGCGCCGGATGGCGCGCTGGTCAGTACGGGCGATTACCCAGCCAGGCACCGCCTGCTGTGCCCAGATCATAGGGTCGCTGTACGACCGCTGGTATCCCTGGCGGTTCTGCTGCCAGGGTATCTCCTCGGCCCGGAGCAGCACCTTGCCTTCGACCCGCCGGCGGGTCTGCACCTGCATCCACTGCAACAGGTTGTCGTAGCGGTCTTCCTGGGGTTCTCTTTCCCTGGTCCGCTCGAGTTCGCGTTCCACTTCTTGCCAACCCTCCTTCGGCCTACGCCCTGGCCTTCTTCAGCGCCTTGTACTCCGGGCAGTCTTCTATTTGCTCGAAGCCCGCGGCCATGTCCACGCCCAGGATGTCATACCAGTTGGGCTCGCACACCGCCAGGCGCACGGTCTCGTCGCCATCATTGAAATGCTGGACCAGTACCCCACCGGTCTTGATAGGCAGCATCAGCAGATCGCCGGGCTCCCAATCGTAGCGTTTGTCATCGAGCAGGCTATGGCCTCTCCCCTGCACGACGTAGTTCAAACGCCCACCCTGATGTTTCTGGACGCCCGAGCGGCTCCCCGGCGGGATCTCGTGAGTCCAGAAGAGGATATGCCTGGCCACCACGTCGGTGAACGCGGGGTGGACGTACCACCGGTAGATCCCCATGCGGTTAGTCTCCTGGGGCTGCTGGGTCTCTTTGACCACCCAGCGGGCATTGGCTATCTGCTGGCGCCACCGGTTGCGCCTCAGAAACAGGTCGTCCAGCAGGTCAGCAGGCTTGCGCCCCAGCTTGACCTCATACCCCTTGAGCGCGGCCGCCTCGGGGACGAAGTCGTCCGGGCGGTAGACCTCGTCGTTGCGAGGTCCCTTCCAGTCGGGGGAGTCGGTCAACTGGCGCGTCTCGTAGGCCACGATCCCCATGAAGGGCCAGTACCCGATGACGAACATCCCGCAGTCATGGCCCGGGTCGAGGTTGTAGTGCCCGTGCTTGTTCTCGAAGGGGGTGACCGGAAGGATCTCCAGGTCGCCTCTCTCCCAGTCCAGGCGGACGTCGTTGTTTACTGTGTAGCCGCGGCCATCTAGCACGTAGAGCATACGGCCGCCCCCCTTGTGGGTGTGCATGCCCCGCTGAAGCACCCTCTGGTTGGTGACACTGATCATCCAGCCCGGGACAGACATCTCGTGCCAGTTCATGCCGTTCATGTACTGCTTGCCGTAGCCATGCCGGCTCTGCTTCCAGGGCACCTCTTCGCCCTTGATCAGGACCTTCCCCGCAGACCGCTCTTTGGTCCTGTCCATCATCCACTTGTAGTTGAGGTCGTAGATGTCCAGCTCCGGACCCTTCTCCTTGAGACGCTCTAGCTCCCTCTGCATGTGGGTGTTACCTCCTCTTGACAACTTCCCTTGAATAACGATGGCGCATGCCCGGCCACTGCCCAGGCTCCGCCGGAAGAAACAAGTTGCATTCTAAGGAGACCATACCAGGGTGTCAACAGCTTCGTCCTTGACTGGGTTCGAAGACAGCACCTATAATGCCTGCGGCTGCCATATGAGCCTGACAACCGCACGTTCCCGTTGAGCACACCAAGCGTAGCTATCGCCACCCTGGGTTGCCGGCTGAACCAGGCCGAGGCCGAGGCATGGGCCATTTCGCTGGCCCTGGCCGGCTACCGGGTGGTGGACTTCGGCCCGGGCGCCGACGCCTACGTGGTGCACACCTGCACCGTGACCCACGTGGCCGACCGCAAGTCCCGCCAGCGCCTGTACCAGGCCGGCCGGTACCGCCCAGGTGCGGTCCTGGCCGCAGGCTGCCTGGTCCGCCGCTGTCCGGAAGAGGCGGCCCGAGCCGGGGCATGCCTGGCTCCCGCTAGCCCCCATGATATTGTGGAACGGGTGCGTGCCATGGCGCCGACCCCTGGGGCGCCCGCCCCGAATGCGTGGCCGGCCAGGGGCCAGGCGCAGGTCAAGATACAGGAGGGCTGCTCCCTGCGCTGCACCTACTGCATAATCCCCCGAGTGCGGGGCCGCCCTCGCAGCCGGCCGGTCCAGGAAATACTGGCTGACGTGAGACAGCGGAAGGAGCTGGGCTACCGGGAAGTGGTGCTCACCGGCACCTTGCTGGGGACCTACGGGCGGGACCTTGTCCCCACGTATCGGGATGGCCTGAGGGACCTGGTTGCCGCGCTGCTCAGCGTCAGCGAGGGGCCAAAGCTGCGCGTTTCCTCGCTCCAGCCCCAGGACCTCGGCCCCGCACTGGTGTCGCTCTGGGGCTCGGGAAGGCTGGTGCCCCGCTTCCACCTGCCCCTGCAAAGCGGCAGCGACTCAGTGCTGAGTCGCATGCGCCGGCCCTACACCGCCGCGTCTTTCCGGGAGGCCGTGGTCCGGCTGCGCGACGCTGTGCCTGAGGCCACCGTCACCACAGATCTGCTGGTGGGCTTCCCGGGGGAGACTGAAAGCGAGTTCGAGGAAAGCCTGGCGCTGTGCCGCAGGATCGGGTTCGCCCGCATCCACGTGTTCCCTTACTCACCCAGGCCGGGCACGGCGGCCGCCTGCTTCCCGGACCAGGTGCCCCAGCCGGTGATCGAGGAACGCTGCCGCCGGGCCCGCGCGCTGGTGCCCGCTGGCCCACCCGACGTGGAGGATTGAGGAGAAAGCATGGACTCGTTCAACAGGACATTGCTGGTCGGGCTGGCCGCGCTGGGCGCGGTGCTATGGCTGGTAGCCATGGTGGTGGCCCTGTTCTTCTTTCCCGGCGCGGCGGGCCTGGCGGGGGAAATCGTGGCCTTCATGGCCGACAACACCGGGCTCTATCTGCGGCTCATGTTCGCCGCTGTCTTCGCCGTGCTGGCGCTGGTATCCGTGCTGATTGTGCTGGTGGCCTATTCACCACCTCAGTCCACTCGGGCGGTGGCCCTGCCCCGGGTGCCCGGGGGCATCGCCCTACTGTCACCGGAGGCCATTGCCCAATACGTGGGCCTGGGCCTGGCTGACCTGCCCGGGGTGGCCCGGGTCCAGCCCCAGGTCAAGCCTCACGGCCAGGCGATGGATGTCTCCGTCGAGGTACACACCCTGCCTGGAGTGGACCTGGTGAACAAGACCGCGCAGGTCCATGAGCGGGTGCGACGGACGGTGACCCAGGAGCTGGGCCTGGCCCTGGGCCGCCTACAGGTCTTTTACCAGCTCGACATGTCGCCACCCCCCGAAGCGAACCCACCGCCCGCCACAAGCTAGGGTACGACCAAGGCACAGCATCCGAAGCTTTGGCAAAGGGCGTGCCTCAGATAGCGGCATTCTCACGGTTTGTACGCGGCCACTCTTGTAAACATCCAGTCCTAATGTTAACCTGATACGTGGGGAACGTATGCAAGTTGTACCCGATGCTTCACCGTTGATCGCCTTGAGCAAGATGGAGCGGGTATTCCTGTTGGCCAAGCTGTATGGTGAAGTGGTGGTGACCCCAGAGGTCTGGGAGGAAGCGGTCACCAAAGGCAAGGCGATGGGAGCAAGGGATGCGGCTTATCTTGAACAGTCGGCGCGGCAACACGCGTTCGTCAGGGCGAGGCTCACAGCACGGGAAAGGGAGATCGTGGAGCGCATTCGGGATGACGCCGAACTCGGGCTGGGGGAAGCCGAGGTGCTGGCCGTAGCGGAAAACCGTAACGCCCTGGCCGTGCTGGACGAGAAAGCGGCCAGAGCCGTCGCCGTGGGCTTAGGCGTCGCCCACACCGGCACGGCAGGACTGCTTTTTGAAGCCGCCGCGCGGAGACTGGTAGACTATGAGGAACTAGTAGAGCTTCTGGAACAGCTTGCGAGGGTGGCCTGGGTATCTCCGGAGCTGCTGGCAAGGGTGCTGAAGCGGGCCAAGGAGATTGGGAAGCAATGAAGAAAGACCAGCTAATAGCCTCAAGAGTCCCACCGGACCTGGTGGAGGACCTCCAACGGATAGAGGAAGTTGAGCACTTGGACAGGTCCACCGCAGTGCGTCGCCTGCTTTACTCAGCAATCCGACAGTGGAGAATGGACTACGCGACCAGGCAGTACCGGGAAAACAGGATGACGCTCGCCAGAGCCGCCGAGGAAGCCAGAGTGTCTGTCAGGGAAATGATGGACCACCTGCGGCAGACAAAAGTGCCGATGCAATACGACGTTGAGGACTTCGAAGACGACCTGAAAGGCATCTACGCCAGGCTGGGAAGGCCGTAGCCGGCAATCCGCCACCCATCAGGTTCGCCGGGATTGGACGGCCCCCGACGCAATCCATGGCGCCGCCACCCCACCCAGGGCGCAATGAATTTCGCCCCTACGCCTGCGCGCGGCGCAGCGTCTCGATGACCTGGCGATAGTAGGCGGTGGGCACGGCCCCCTGGAGCGGGTAGCCGTCAGGAAACACGGCCAAGGGGATACCGAACCCGTTGAAGTCGCGGAGGAACTCACGGAACTCGGTAGCCACGGCGGCGCGCCCCTGGCCGCTGTCCATGTCGGCCCAGAAGCGGGCCTCGTCCAGGTCCACCTCCCGGGCCACCTGTTCCAGCACCTCTCGACTGGCGATGTTCTGGCCCTGCTCGAAATAGGCCCGGAACAGGGCCTTGTGCATGCGCTCGAAGACGTCTTCGCCCTGCATCTGGGCACACTTACCCGCCTGGAGGGCCGGCAGACTGGATGCGGGGTATTCCGCAGGTGGTTCGAGGCTGAAGGCGATGCGCGGCTCCTCGGCCCGGGCCCGCATGCGGCCTTCGATGCTATGGCGGCTGGGGCGCGCCAGCGTCTCCCCCAGGCGCAAGGGCATGCTTCTCCACGAAAGCGTCACCTGGCCGCCGAATTCCTTACGGATGTCCTCTAGCCGCACCGCGGCTACGTAGCACCAGGGTCAGAGGTAGTCGGAATAGACCACAATCTCGATGCTGTCGCTCATCTCGCCGCCTTGCGCACCACAATAGCAGGCCGGTGGGCAACAGTCAATGAGGGCGATGCTTCGGGCATCGGGGCCAGCCCTGGCCCTCATGGCCATGACACCTCGGAGGTTGGCGTACAACGTAGGGGCGCCCCGATGCATCGGGGCGCCCCTACCGGGCGGGTGCTGAGGGACGGTGTTGTTGATGACGATAATCCCTCCACCCATCATAGCAACGAGTCAGCCATCATGGCCGCAAAGAGCACGGCGAGGTAGACGTTCGAGCCCAGGAACACCACCCGGGCCCGCTTCCGGCCGGGGGCGATGTTCAACCAGGTCACCAGCCCGATCAGGCCAATACCGGCCAGGGCTGCCGTCCCCATATACACGTCACCCATCACCCCCCTGAGGCCAATCAGGCTTACCGCCACGGTCAGCACGCCGTGGAGGCTGGCCCACCGGGCGGTAGCCCGTTCCCCCACTACCACAGGCAGCATGGGGACCCCCGCCCGGGCGTACTCCTCCCGGTGGACAATGGCAAAGCTCCAGAAGTGGACCGGCGTCCACAGGAAGACCACCAGGCCCATGGCCAGGGCCGTGACACTGACTCCACCGGTAACCGCTGCCCACCCGGCCAGCACTGCCAGGCTCCCCGACGCGCCGCCAATGACGATGTTCCAGGGCGTGCGCCGCTTGAGCCACCAGGTGTACACCACCACGTAGGCGAAGGCGCCCAGCATTATGAATAGCGTGGTCAGCCCGTTTATCGCCAGGGATAGGGCCAGAGCGAGGGCCAACAGGGCCAGGCCCATGGTCAGCGCCCGGCCCGGACTGACCCGGCCTGAGGGCAGCGGCCGGCGCCGGGTGCGCGCCATCACGCTATCTATGTCCTGCTCCAGGTAATGGTTCAACGCCCCCGCTCCGGCGCAGGCGATGCCTCCGGCCAGGGATACCAGGACCACTTCGCGCCAGGCTCCCGGCCCTGCCACTACTGCCGCCGTGGCTGCCACAAATACCAGAAGCAGGCCAACCCCGGGCTTGGTCAGGCGTACGTAGTCCCGCAGGCCGGGGCTGGACACTGCGCCCGCAAGCTCGGCGCGAACCGGGGCCACAACGCTTCTCATGCCCCTATCCCGAGCGACGCCATACCAGAAACAATACCGCACCAGCCACCGCCGGGAAGGACAGCATGAAGGCAAAGTGGCCCACTGCCCCGCCCAGTGTGGAGATGGTTACCGGCCCGCACCGGTACAGGAAATCCACGACCGCCGGCCAGGGCCGGAATGGCGAAGACACCGCCTCCCCGGCCAGCACACGCTCCAGTCGTCCGCTGAGGTCCGCTGGTGTCCAGTCTCCGGTCATTTGCGTGACTACCCTCCCCCGCGGATCTACGACCACAGCCTTAGCGTCATGGACCACCTGGTAAGCGCCATGGCCCTGCCGGGACTCCACTCTGGACACGTAGACACCATAGTTGTCCCAGGTGGTCTTGAGCTGTCCCCAGGTGCCGGTCAGGAACTCCCAGTTGGCTGGGAGCACCTGGCTGAACTGCCGGAGCCTGTCCACGGTATCCCGCTCCGGGTCCACCGATACCGCGACTACCGCGGTCTGGTCGTTGCCGTTGGGGAGGCTGTTGAGCGCTTGACTGATCCTGGCGATGTACGTGGGGCAGGTCTCGGCACAGTGGGTGTACAGAAAAGTCAGGACGACGGCCTTTCCCGCGAACTGCGCCAGGTTGACTCGCTCGCCATGCTGATTGGTCAGCTCGAACAGCGGGGCCGCCCTGGCCCCTCCAGGAGAGCACGCCCCAGCCAGCAACGGCAGGGCCAGCAAAGCAGGCATCAGCGTGCGCCTTACAGCCACCGGGCCAGCCTTAATGTACCGGCCACGCCCGGCCCAGGGACGACCAGGCCACCGTAAAGGCCAGCGCAAACCAGGCCAGGAAGACCAGGACCAGGACCAGGGTGCCGGGTGCCTCGAAGCCTTTCTCCTCGTGTCCTGCTTCTTTTCGGGCCATGAAATGCCCCCTTTCCCTTATCCTTGCTGCTTCTTGCCGAAGAGCAGGGTGGAGACCATGATGACGACGAATATCCCCCCGCCGATCACGGCGATGATGGCACCTATGCCCAGCAGGGCCAGGGTCCCACTCGCGGCGTTGAACGCGTCGGTGCCGAAGGTCGGCGCTCCGCCGAAGTTGAACACGTCCCAGCTCCGGCGGGGCACGCCCATCCGGCCGGATAGCCACATCCCGCTGATGAGCAGAAGGAGACCGAAACCGTAGATGTAGGGTTGCCACCTGGCCCAGGCCATACCCACCAGTTTCTTCTGGGTCATCAACGGGACCAGGTAGTAGGACAGGCCCATAAAAGCCACGGTAGTCCCGGCCACCACTGTGGCATGGAAGTGCCCGGGGATCATGAGGGTGTTGTGGGCCAGCATGTTGAGCTGCATCATGCCCTGGAGGACCCCGGTGACGCCACCGATGAAGCCGAACATGACCATGGAGACCGCCAGGGCGGCGAAGCCGGGCTCCTTCCACGGAGCGTGGATGAGCCAGCCGAACAGGCCCTTGTACCCCTTGGCCCGCTGGGCCACTTCCACGGCGGAAGGGATGGAGAAGGCATGGACCATGCTGGCCACCACGGCCAGGTACATGGCGTAGGAGGTGTTGAATATGCGCATGGGGCTGGAGAGCCCGGGGTCTACCAGCAGATGGTGGACTGACCCCAGGTTGATGAACAGGATGTAGAGCAAGAAGGCAAAGCGGCTCAGCTTCTCATTTAGAGGCTTGGCGCCAGTGGTCAGGGTGGCCAGGGTGTACCACACCGCCACCATGGCGGCCAGGTTTACCTGCTGGGCCGGGTGTCCGAAAGCCCAGAACAGGTTGCGGTAGGTCTCGGGGTCGAGTTGGGCCATCAAGCCTATGGACCACAGGAACGTGGGGATGAAGGCCATGGCCCCACCCAGGAGCGTGAAGACGGCGATGATGGCGGCCGTCACCAGTCCGTAGGTCACCAGGGGCAGTGAGCCCCGGTGCCGGCCCTCCACCTTGGCGGCCACGATGGTCACGAAGAAAAGCCCTACTGCTACCAGCGCGCCCACAGCGAACAGGATGACGCCCAGGTAGAACAGGGGGCTCGCCTGCATGGGCACGTAGGCGGTGAACATGATGGCGCTGTCCTTGTCCACCAACATCACAACATCGGCCAGGACGGCGCCCACCGCCATGAGCACGAAAGCCAGCCAGCCAATGGCCGGTTTCACCAGCCGGGCGTTGAGCACCACGGTGCTTCCGAAGTAGAGGCCAGCCACCTCGAAGAACACCATCCAGAACACCAGCATGGTCATGCCGTGCATGCTGACGAAGCGGTAGTAAAGGTCCGCGGGCAGAAGGTGCACCGCCTGCCAGCGGGTGAGCCCGATGAGCAAGGCCAGGATGCCGCCCACAGTCAAAGCGAGCACGCCGGCCACAGCATTGACGATGACAAGCTTCTGGGCGGGCAGGTGGACCCTGAAGCCAGTTACCGGACAGGTCCGGAAAGCTGTTGCTTGCGTGGCCATGGCTACTCCTTCACCACGATCTTGCCCACCATGCTATGGTGGCCGACTTTCTCGCTGGCGATGCCGCAGTACTCATTGCACACCACCGGGAACTCGCCCGCCTCCGGCGGGGTAAGGGTGACTACGTAGATGTAGCCCGGCAATACCTGGTAGTTCAGACTAAAAACCTCCTGGGGCAACGAGAAGCCATGCTGGATGTCCGTGGATGAAAGGTGGATGCGGTAGGTCTGGCCCTTCTTGAGCTCGAGTACCGGGTACCACGCCCAGCGGGAAGCCCGCAAATAGGCATCGCCCCCTGGCGGCGGCGCCACTACCGGGACTCCCTTGTCAGTGCCTACCTGGTAATTCTTCACAAACTCGTCAGTGACAGCCGTGAATTGCTGCGTGGTGGTACGGTAGGTCTCCACCGGGGTGTCCTGTTTCCCCACCGCACCCCAAACGAGCATCATCAGGAAGAGCACAACAGCCCAAAGGACAGCCAGGGTGACCCACAGCCTTTCGGTCCGGCCCAGGGGCTTCCACCAGACCCTCTGCGGTGGCGCTAGACTCATTCCGCACCCCCTACCGAGGAGTGAATACGGGCACCTGGCTCAGGTCCATGATGCCCCAGATGATGTAGAAGATGAGCGGGACCGCCAGTCCCAGGGCAAGGAGAAGGAAGACATCGTCCAGAAGTGCCTGCCCCAGGGGGACCCGTTCACCCTCGCCGGCCTGCGGCTCTTTCTGCATACTGCCCTCCTGACTGCTAGTGTGTCCATTCCCAGTTCAGCCAAGCACGCCTGTAGGCTAGTGTTTACAGGTTCCCAGTGCTGTAACTTTCGTCACAACCTTTCAGGACATCCAAACTCGCCCTACTTAATAGATAATGATAATCATTATATCCCACTAGTCAAGAAGGGGCACACTACCAACAACCGACGGCGAGGAACGTGTTATGATGCCAGCCTGGCGGCGCGGGAAAGGTTATGGGCATCGGGGCGCCCCTACGTTGCGGCCACCTCGAAGCCCAGGTCCTCGATCATCCGCTTCGCCTCCTCGGGTGTCTGCCCTGGGGTGGTCAGATAGCCGGAGACGAAGATGGAGTTGGCGGGATAGAGGGCCAGGGGCTGAAGCGAGCGAAGGTGGGACTCCCGGCCGCCTGCCACACGCAGTTCGGACCTGGGGTTCAGAAAGCGCACCAGGCACAGGACTCTTAGGCACTGGATTGGCGTCAGATAGTTCACCTTTTCCAACGGCGTACCCGGTATAGGCTGCAGGAAATTCACCGGCAGCGACTCGGGATTCAGATCTCTCAAGGCGTGGCCTACCTCTATGATGTCCTGTTCGCTCTCGCCCATGCCGAAGATGACTCCAGCGCAGAGCTCAAGCCCCGCATCCCTGGCATATCTAAGCGTGCGCAAACGGTCTTGATAGGTGTGAGTCGTGCAGATCTCGGGGTAAAAGCGCTCACTGGTATTCAAGTTGTGGTTGTAGCGGTCCACGCCGGCTTCTTTCAGGGCACTGGCCTTGGCCTCGGTGAGCAAGCCCAGAGAGGTGCAGACGTGGATGCCAACCTCTTTCTTGATGCGGCGGACCACCCGGCAAAGGTAAGCTATCTCCCGCTCTGTGGGGCCGCTGCCGCTGTCCACGATGCAGAACTGGACCCCCTCGACCTCTTTGGCCTGCCTGGCCGCTGCCAGCAATCGTTCTTCGTCAAGCAAAGGGTACTTATCAATCCTGGCTTTGGAGACGGAGGACTGGGAGCAATAGCCGCAGTCCTCTGGGCAGAGGCCGCTCTTGGCATTCTGCAGCATGTATAGCTGGACCTTCTTGCCAAAATAGGTCTTCCGGACCTGGAAGGCCGCCTTAAGCAGCTCCAGCAGGTTATCGTCGGGGGTCCTCAGAACGGTCAAAGCCTCATGACCGGTCAGGACCTCACCCCGAAGAGACTTCGCCGCCAGTTGTCTGTATTCCACTGATAGTACCTCCTCAGTCCTGAGCTATTTGAGCAGCCTCACGACAGGCTCCAGGTCCAGGTTTGCCTCCAGAGCAGCCTTGATTGCCGCCGGGCTACGCCGCGGAAGATACGGTATGACACCCAGGAGCGGGGCGCCAGCCCAGCGACGCAGGGCAGCGGCGTTGGTGGCCTCGGCCACGCCGCCCTCAGGAGTAGTGTGGTTCATGACCAGGCCCAGCACTGGCAGGCCAGCCTGTCTAGCATGGGCCACCGTCAGCAAGCTATGATTGATGGTCCCCAGGAGGGCCCTGGATACCACCAGCAGCGGTAGGCCCAGGAGCTTCGCCAGGTCTGCCATGAAACAGGTGCCGGTCAGGGGCACCAGCAGCCCACCAGCACCCTCCACCAGCACCAGGTCGTGCCGCCGGGCGAGCTGGCGATAGGCTGATTCGATGACCTCCAGCCTGATTTCCACACCCTCCATCTCGGCGGCCACTGCCGGGGCCAGGGGCTGCTCCAGAGCATAGGGGTTGACCATCTCCAGCGGGTCGTCGCTGCCAGCCATCTCCTTCAGGAAAAGGGCATCCTCTGGCACTCGTCGCCCTTTCTCGGTGCGGCAGCCGGTCTCCGCCGGCTTCATCACCCCCACATCTATGCCCCACCCCTTGAGGACGGCGGCCAGGCCGCCGGCCACCAGGCTCTTGCCCACGCTGGTATCGGTGCCGGTAACGAAGATGCCCGTCACCGCCGGCCCTCCGTGACCGATCTGATGGACTCATGGACAATCTCCAGCAGCGTTGCCAGCTCCTCACGGCTGATGCTCAACGGCGGCATCAGGACGATAACGTCGCCCAGGGGTCGGATAACCAACCCCCGTTTGCGGGCCTCCTTGATCACCTTGATGCCTGTCTTGGCCTCGTAAGGGAAAGGCTCTTTGGTGTCCCGGTCTTTGACCAGCTCGATGCCCACCATGAAACCCAACTGCCGAATGTCCCCGACGTGATCCAGCTCCCAGAAGCGCTCCAGGCCCTCAGCCAGGAAGCGCGCCTTGTCCTGGAGGTGTTCCAGCGTGCGCTCTTTCGCGAAGACTTCTAGGTTTGCCAGGGCTACGGCGCAGGCCAGTGGGTTGGCCGTATAGGTGTGGCCGTGGAAAAAGGTCTTCTGCTCAGCATACTCGGCGGAGAAGGCGTCGAATACCTCCCGCGTGGTCAGCGTAGCTGCCAGGGGCAGATAGCCTCCGGTGATGCCCTTGGCCGCCGACATGAAGTCCGGCTCGATGCCCTCACGCTGGCAGGCGAAGAGGGACCCTGTCCGCCCGAAGCCGGTGGCTACCTCGTCGGCGATGAACAGGATACCGTATTCTGCAGCCAGCTCTCGCACCCTCCTGGTCCAGCCGGCTGGGAAAACCAGCATGCCGGCGGCGGCCTGGATGAGCGGCTCAACCACTATCGCCGCTACCTCCTCATGGTGACGCGCCATGGACTCCTCTACGTCTCCCAGGCAGGCCATGCCACAGCTTGGGTGTTCCTTGCCCAGATAGCACCGATAGCAGTAAGGCGACTGGACCTTCACCGTCTCAAAAAGCAGGGGTTTGTAGGTCTTGTGGAAGAGGTCAATGCCACCTACGCTCACCGAGCCCACGGTATCGCCGTGATACCCATTCACGAGGGAGATGAAGCGGGTCTTGCGCGATCGGGGGTCCCGGCGCTGCTGCCAGTACTGGAAGGCCATCTTCAGGCTGATCTCCACCGCCGTGGAGCCGTTATCCGAGTAGAACACCTTCCTCAAACCCCGGGGCGCCAGCTCCACCAGCCCTTTGGCCAGCAGGACCGCCGGCACGTTGGAGAGGCCAAGGAAGGTGGAATGAGCGATACGCCCCAGTTGTTCCACAAGGGCCTTGTCCAGATCGGGCTGCCGGTGCCCGTGTACGGTAACCCACAGGGAAGAGACACCGTCCAGGTAGCGGCGGCCCCGGGCGTCTATCAGGTAGCTCCCCTCGCCGGAAGCGACAATTAGCGGCTCCTCCTGGAGCCAGTCCTTCATCTGGGTGAAGGGGTGCCAGACGAACTCCTTGTCCAGTCGCTCCAGTTCCTCTGGGCTATAGTCCATCTTCAAACTCATCTTACCCTCTTACCTCACCCTCAACCCCCTCTCCGTGAACGGAGAGGGGGCAGGGGGTGAGGTTCAGATCAGCCCCAGCTTCCGCCCTGCCTTCTCGAAGGCAGCCAGGGCGAAGTCCAGGTCCTGGCGAGTGTGATTAGCCATGACCGTCACCCGTATCCGTGAGGTCCCCTCCGGCACAGTAGGCGGGCGGATAGCCGTGGCCAGGACTCCTGACTCCAGCAATAGCCGCGACATCTCCACGGTGCGCCGGGCATCCCCGATGACTATGGGCATGATCTGGGTCTGTGAGGCCAGGGTATCGTAGCCAAGGCGCTGGAGGCCATGCCGGAGATAGGCGGCATTGTCCTGAAGCGTGGCAACCAGCGAAGGGTCAGCCTCCAGGATATCCAGCGCAGCCAGGGCCCCCGCCGGCACTGAGGGTGGCAGACCGGTGGTGAAAATAAGGCTGCGGGACAGGTTGACCAGGTATTCCCGCAGCAACCGGCTGCCAGCGGCGAAGGCGCCGAAACTTCCCAAGGCCTTGCCCAGCGTGCCCATGATCACCGGGACCTGGCCCTCCAGACAGAAGTGGGCCACCAGACCCCGGCCCCCAGGGCCCACACAGCCGGTGGCATGGGCTTCATCCACCATCAGCATGGCATCGTAGCGGCCGGCTAGCTCCACCAGCTCCGGCAAGGGCGCCAGGCCGCCGTCCATGCCGAACACGGCATCCACCACTATCAGCCTGCGGAAATCCGGGCGTGCCGCCACAGTGGCGTGGAGCTGGGCTTCCAGGGCACCCAGGTCGTTGTGAGGATAGACCCTGACCTCGGCGCGGCTGAGGCGGCAGCCGTCAACGATGCTGGCGTGGTTTAGCTCGTCGCTGAGGACAGTATCCCCACGTCCGACCAGGGCCGAGATGATACCCAGATTGGCCATGTAGCCGGTGCTATAGGCCAGGACGGCCTCGGTCCCTTTGAAGGCGGCCAGACGCTGCTCCAGGGCTTCATGTAGATAGAGATTGCCGCAGATGAGCCGTGAGGCCCCGCTACCACAACCATACTCGTAGGCAGCCTGGGCCGCGGCCTCTTTGACCTTTGGATGGGCTGCCAAGCCCAGGTAGTTATTGGAGCAGAGGTTCAGCACCCGCTTCCCCTCCAGCTCTACCCAGGGGCCCTGCTCGCTAGTAATGGTCTTCAGGCGGCGATAGAGGTCCCGCTGCTTGAGGGAGTCCAGCGAGTCCCGCAGGAAATCACCCCACATCAGGCTGCCCGCAGCCTCTCCACATCCCCGGCCAGCACCCGGTTCAGAGAGCCATCGGCCAACTGGAGCAATAGGGCCCCATCCCGGTCCAACCCCAGGGCCACGCCCTCCAGGGACTCCTTGCCCGTAGCGACCCTGACCCGTTCGCCCAGGATATTGGGAAGGCGGCGCCAGACCTCCAGGACCGGCGCCGGCCCCTGCTGCAGAAAGCTCTGGTAATAACGGTCCAGCTTTTCCAGGACGCACCGGAAAAGAGAGGCCCGGGGCACTTCTCGCCCCAGCTCCTCCCGCAAGCTGGTAGCCGTGGCGCGGAGCGGCTCCGGGAAGTCAGCAGCCCTCTGGTTTACATTGATGCCAATGCCACAGAGGATGAAAGCCACCGCCTCAGCCTCGGCAGCCAGCTCCGTCAAAATGCCTACTGCTTTCCGCCCTCGAATCAAGACATCGTTGGGCCACTTGAGTTGCACCGGCAGGCCGGTCTCCTCGGCTACCGCCTCGGCCACCGCAATGCCCGCCAACAGGCTGATTAGGGGGACTTCCTGAGGTATCAAGGGTGGCCTCAAGACCGCCGAAAACCAGATGCCGCCCCTGGGCGTGAAGTAGTGTCGCCCTAGCCGCCCCCGCGCCGCTGTCTGCTCCTCGGCCACCACCACAGTGCCTTCTGGCGCGCCGGCCCGGGCCATCCGAGAGGCAACCTCTTGAGTTGAGGTCGCCGTCTCCAGATGGTGCAGGTCCCGCCCCAACACTTGGGCCCTCAGCCCGCTATGGACCTCTGCCGGCAGCAAGCGATCGGGCCGCGCCAGCAGCCGGTACCCCAGACGGGGAGAAGACTCGATGAGGTAGCCCGCCCGGCGCAGGGACTGGACATGCTTCCAGATGGCTGTCCGAGACATGTCGAGACGGCGGCTTATCTCCTGGCCGGAGAGGTGGCCACCACTAGCGGCCAGAAAGAGCCCCAGGACCTTCGCCTCCGTGGACTGCGGCGCGCTAATGTTAACCTCCAGAAGACTCCTGGTTAACCAACAGCGGCGACAGCATAACACATTCGCCCTCTGCCGGGCTACCTTGATCCACCATCAAAAACGAAGACCTGGAAAACCCGCTGCCTTGGGCACACCCCGACAGCCGGTCAAACCGTAGGGGCGACCGGCCGGTCGCCCCTACGCGTTGGTGCACCACCTGGGTGAGAAAACCGCCCGTTCGGGTAGACATAAGAGGTGGCGGATTTTGGGCTACGGCTCCCATTGACAAGCTACTGATAGCACGTTAGAATCCTGGTGGTCAAAATCACATTTGGGTGCTTCAGCACCAGCTTGTCCGTATTCGGTTCCTGCGAAGGAGGGAAGACATGCAGCAGGCTCGGAGCGGTAACCTAGCTCAGGCCCTTTTCCCCAGCGCCAGCCTGGTGCGCAATGTCGTTTTGGTCTTGGGCTTTGTGCCCTCATCACCCTGGCCGCACGGAACCGCATCTTCACACCCTGGCTGCCCTTGTGCTTCCCTCGGCGTGGACTCTTCTGCGGCGCTAGTAGGACTCCAAGATCGCCCAACGATGCCCGCAAAGGAAACCGTCTCTGCTTGCCGCAGGTAGAGGTACCTGGCCAGCAACAGACGTCTCCATATTGAGCTTGTTGGGCGCTTGCCTGGAGCATGAACAACCCAGAATAGGGGGACTGATGCTATGGCCCTGGAACGTGTAGAGACACCTCTTCCCGGTCGTGTCCTCAGTGTGGATGCGCGCGTCGGACAACGCGTCAAGGAAGGCGATGTTATCTGTACACTCGAGTCCATGAAGATGGAGACCCCGATAGCCGCCACCCTGGACGGTGTGATAAAAGAGATCGCGATCTCTGCGGGTCAGGAGATCCAGTCTGACACACTGGTGGCGATAATCGAGTACTAAGCGCAACGTGTCCCTGCCAGGTAACGGTTGGCAATTGCAGATGCGCTTGCCGGCCATAGCAGCCGAGGGGAAGTGTCCTTGAACTCCGTTCTGTTCGCCTTGGGCGCCTATGCGCTGACCTTGATCGTCTCCATGGGGGTAGCTGGAATAATCCTGCTCCTTGGCTGGGCAATCAGGATGGGCCAGAGAAAAGCTCCCCAGCAAGGTGGACAGTAATAGTGCTGACTCAGTTCTTGGAGATCTTCCAAGGCCTGTACACCCTCTTGGTAGGCGACCCGCTTACAAGCGGAGCCAGGCTGGCTCTGATTGCCCTGGCCTTTTTGCTGCTCTATCTCGGCTACCGGAAAACCCTGGAACCCCTGGTAATCGTGCCCATGGGGCTAGGCATACTGGCGGTGAATGCGGGAGTCCTGCTGCTAGAAGCCGGCCAGCACGGCACGTTGTTCGTAGCCCCGCTGGCAAACACTACCGACCAGCTTATGTTCAATCTCCAAGTAGACTTCCTGCAGCCCATCTACAACTTCGCCTTCAGCAACGGTCTCATCGCCTGCCTGGTGTTCATCGGCATCGGCGCCATTACCGACATAAGCTACTTCATGGCCAAACCCGTCATGAGTCTACTTGTCGCCGTATTTGCCGAGCTGGGGACCATAGCTGTTCTCCCCATAGCCATCGCCATGGGTCTGGCCCCGAAAGAGGCCGCGGCCATTGCTTTGATTGGCGGAGCTGACGGTCCCATGGTGCTCTATGGTTCCATCATGCTGGCAAAAGAGCTCTTCGTGCCCATTACCATAATCGCATACCTGTACCTGAGCCTCACCTACGCTGTCTACCCATACTTGATAAAGCTCCTCATACCGAAGAGGCTTCAGGCTGTGAAAATGAACACCAAGGATGTCCGCAAGACCACTGCGGGACAGAGGTTCGCTTTCGCCATCATTATTGCCGGTGTGCTATCCCTGCTATTCCCGGTAGCCGCCCCTCTCTACGCATC
Organism: Chloroflexota bacterium; assembly: GCA_016190505.1. Taxonomy (GTDB): domain Bacteria; phylum Chloroflexota; class Dehalococcoidia; order JACPQK01; family JACPQK01; genus JACPQM01. Next base: position 135,650 of record JACPQM010000046.1, read on the forward strand.
CTTCTTTCTCGGTGTGGCCATCAGGGAAATGAATATCACCAGATACGTTGAGTTTGTCTCTGGGCCGCTCCTGTATGGCGCGACGTTCTTTCTGGCCCTCACCCTGGGAGCTTTGCTGGAGGCGAGCACCATCCTTGACCCCACGGTCCTCAAGCTCTTGGTGCTGGGCATGCTGGCCGTCCTTCTGTCGGGAATCGGGGGGATTCTTGGCGGCCTGATAATCTACAAGCTAAGTAAAGGCAGGTTCAATCCCCTGGTAGGGGTTGCCGGTGTGTCCTGCCTCCCCACCACGGCCAAGGTAGCCCAGTATGCTGCCTTCAAAGCGAACAAGACCAACATCATCCTCCCCTTCGCCATGGGGGCCAGTGTGGCGGGGGTTATTACCACCTCGATAATCGCTGGCATCTACATATCTGCTATCGGGCTTATCCCATAACGGCATCTCACCCCGGACTTGCACTATTCCCGTTTGACGTTTGGCCATTAGGGCAAAGGTTGGGATTGAGCGCAGGAGGAGGCCTGGCAATGGACTCGGAAACCACCCGCGAAGAACAACAGCTTCAACAAGAGATGGTGAGCAGGTTCAAGATACAGCCTGAGTTCATTGAGTCGAGGCGAAAGCTAAAAGAAGCCAGGACTGTGGCCGGCAAGCTCGAGGCCATCGAGAGCGAGAGGCGATTGGTCCAGGCCGGCGCCTCACGGGCCATCGAGGAGCACCATAGGCTGGGGAAGCTGACGGCTAGACAGAGGGCGAGCAAGCTCCTGGACCCGGGGAGCTTCCAAGAGCTGGATATGTGGCATAGGCCCTACGAAACGGGTTTTGACATCGGTGAGGAATACGGGCGGGGGGATGGCGTTGTGGTGGGCTACGGCCTGATGAACGACCGCCCGGTCGCCCTGTGGGCGCAGGACCACACAGTGATGGGTGGCACTGTCGGCACCGTACATGCCCGCAAGGTCAACATGGTCATGCGCAATGCTTTGGACAGCAGGACGCCTGTCATCGGGATATTTGACTCTGAGGGGCTGAGGGCCCACGACGTGATCCAGTATCCTGAGTTCTTCTCCACAAGCACCATGGCCTACTTCCAAACCATCGCTTCCGGGGTACTTCCCAGGGTATCTCTGGTGATGGGGCCCTGCACCGGAGACCTGGCCATGATCGCCGCGCTGTCGGACTTCCTGTTTATGGTAAAGGGGACCAGCTACATGCACCTGGCGCCCCCTCCGCCTGGCATCGCGCCTCAAGACCTGGGTGATGCCTGGAATGTCCATGCCAAGCTCGCTGGCTCTTGCCACGTGCTTGCCGATAATGAAGAGGACTGCCTTGCCAAGTGCAGGAAGCTGCTCAGCTATTTACCGCAAAACAACGAGGAGAAGCCTCCAGTGGTGGATACCGGAGATGACCCCAACCGCAGAGAGGAGGAGCTTCTCGAGATTGTGCCCACCAACTCCGCCTTGCCTTTCAACATGTATAGACTCCTCTCGCTGGTGGTAGACAACGGCGAGATCTTCGAGATACACCGGTACTGGGCAAGGAACCTGATAACGGCCTTTGCCCGGCTTGGTGGGCGGACTGTTGGAATCGTGGCTAACAACCCCCAGGACAAAGGCGGTGTCATGAACCTGGACGCCGCTGACAAGATGTCGCGCTTTGTCCGTTTCTGCGATGCCTTCAACATACCAGTCCTCTGGTTTGCCGACTGCCCCGCCTTTCTGCCGGCGGTGGCGGAGGAGAAACGAGGGATCATCAGGCATGGGTCCGGGGTTATCTATGCCAACACTGAGGCGACCAGTCCCCAGATTACGGTGATCATCCGGAAGCTGTATGGAGGGGGCGGCCTGGCCATGCCCGGGCAGGTGCTTCTGGGCGACCTCTGCGTAGCCTGGCCGACCCTGGAGCAGGGGCTTATGGGACCCCAGGGGGCCGTCTCTATCATCTACCGCAAGGAGCTCAGCGATATCCAGGACCCTGCCCAGAGGGCCAAGCAAGAGAAGAAGCGCATCACGGAGATGGAATGGGGACTGGACATGCTCCTTCGCGAGTGCACCCAGGAGTGGCTCGACCCCCGGGACACCCGTCCCTTCCTCATCAGGGCGCTGAAGTGGCTCGAAAACAGGAAAGAGGAGAGGGCCTGGCGCAAGCACGAGAACATCCGCATATGAGGGCGTTGGTTGGCAGAAACCCGCCCTAAAGGGCGGGGCTACAAATATGGCGGACCTAGCCCTGCCCTTCAGGGTGGGGCACGGTTCGGCGGGAGAGAACATCCGCGTACGACGGGTTGCCTAGCCCCGCCCTTCATGGCGGGTATTGGTCTAGTCTAGTGGAAGGGTGGAGACCAGCATGACCATGCAGGACAAGATCCGAGAGGTTGAGGAGCGAAGGCGGGCCAAGTCCCAGGGCGGCGGCCCCGCCGAGGTAGACCGCCAGCACCGGCTAGGCAAGCTGACGGCCAGGGAAAGACTGGCCAGGCTGTTTGATCCGGGCACCTTTCAGGAGCTGAACCTCTGGATCCAACCCATCAGGACAGGCTTCGACATAGACCGGAGGGAGCTACCTGGGGACGCGGTGATAGCTGGGTTCGGGAAAGTCCACGGGCGGCCGGTCTATGCCTATATCCATGACTTCACCGTGCTGGGCGGGGCGCAGTCCCTGGGACAAAACCACAAGGTCACCGCAGTAATGGAGAAGGCCAGAGCAACCGGCGTCCCCTACGTAGGGATGATTGACTCCGGGGGAGTGAAAGTCCATGACCGTTTTGGCAGACCCGCCTACAGGCCCGTCATCGGGGGCATAGGCATGGCTTTCACCTCAGGCGTCTTCCCCGCCGTGGTTTTGGATTCTGGCGTGGTCCCTCAGGTCTCCCTGATGCTCGGGCCGTGCTATGCCGGCGCCGCATACTCTCCTATAATGGCGGATTTTGTGGTCATGCGCCGGGGGACCAGCTATATGTCCCTGGCCTCCCCTCAGTTGCTGAAGTCGGCGACCTTCGTGGATGTCACCCAGGAGGAGATAGGCGGCGCCGAGATGCATGCCACAGTTACCGGCAGCGCCGACTTCCTGGTGGACAGTGACGAAGAGGCTATCGAGACAGCCCGCACCCTGTTGACCTATCTGCCCGCCAACAGCAAGGAGAAGTCTCCCGTGGTGGGCACGGCAGACCCCCCCGAGAGGAGGGAGGAGAAGCTCCTCGAGGTAGTCCCCGCCGACCTTTCCAGGCCGTACGACATGCATGAGGTCATCTCGCTGGTAGTGGACGGGGGGCAGTTCCTGGAGCTTCAGGCCCGCTTCGCCCCTAACATGATCATCGGCTTTGGCCGGCTTGCTGGAAGGACAGTGGGAATTGTAGCCAACAACCCGGCAGAGAAGCAGGGTGCCATTGACATCAACGCTTGCGACAAGGAAGCGAGGTTCATCAGGTTCTGCGATGCCTTCAACATCCCTCTGGTCTTCCTGGTGGATACCCCAGGTTTTGTGTCCAGCGAAGAGGAGGAGAGGTCTCGAGAGGGCAGGGTAAGGAATGCCGCCAAGCCGGTGTTCGCCATCTGCGAGGCCACGGTGCCCAAGATCACTGTCTGCATTGGCAGGTCCTCAGGACCGGGGCGCCTGGCCATGGGTACTCCCCGCGAGGGGATGGACCTGGTATTGTCCTGGCCCAGCGCCCAGGTTGCCAGGTTGGACCCCAAAGAGGTGGTGGAGACCATCTGGAAGGAAGAGATAGCTGAGTCGCCCCACCCGGAGGAAGTACGCCGCAACAGGCTCGAAGAGCTTCTGAAGACCTACATCAAGTTCCCCTTCCATGCCGCTGAATACCTGATGGTGGACGACATCATAGACCCCAGGGATACCAGGCCTCACCTCATAAGGGCCCTGGACATGCTGGCCAACAAGCCCCCAGAGCCCCGGCCCTGGAAAAAGCACAGCCTTATCCCCCGGTGAAGCGTCCCTGGCCCGTGGGGGCCGTAGGGGGCGCAATGAATTGCGCCCCGGTACGTTGCTGGCGTCCACCGTTGGGCTGACTTAGGCATGGAGGGTCCAGCCTTGACATACTAAAAGAGGTATAGTATAAGATTGATATGTGGGCGGTCCTGGAGCACAGACGTGTCGCCAAGAGACTCAGCCGGCTGCCAGTTGAGATCCTGAAACGGTACGAGAAATGGAAGGACATCGTGCGAATCTCTGGGCCCTCTGGACTGCGGGTGATCAAGAGTTTTCACGACGAGGCCCTTAAAGGTGAATGGAAAGGGCATCGGTCGTCGAGGCTTGGGCAGCAGTTTCGTGTCATCTACAGGGTTGTGGCACAAGAGATCCGGGTCGAAGTCATTGACGTTACCCCGCACAACTATGAAGGAAGTGATTAGATGACGAAGGAGCAATACCGGGTTGCTAGCAAACAAGTTGACGTATCGGTAGGCGAATCGGTGCGCATCATTCGGGAGCTTCAGGAATTGAGCCAGAACGAGTTGGCCGAGCTGACCGGGATTCCTCAGTCAACGGTTTCGGCCATTGAGCATGACAAGGTGAGATTGGGCGTTGAGCGGGCGAAGGTCCTTGCTCGGGCGCTCAAGGTGCATCCAGCTGTGCTCGTCTTCCCGGGGTGGGAGGTCGAGAAGGAGTCCGCAGCCTAGCCGCCTATGCAGCCTACGTTGCCCCGCCCAGGACTCGACCGATGCAGGAAGTGGCCTGAACCCGTGCCGGACGAGTCGGCCGACCTCTCTTGACACAGCCCCCCTTGCGAAGTCCTGAGTCATGCGATCATGGTATCCGGCCGAAACATGGTCCGCATAACAGATACTGTCAGGCACCCCCGTTTGGGCTGTAGTGGTAGAATTAGCTCGGAGGTGAAGGATGCTAACCTAACTTCCGCAGTTTGAGCTGTCAACGAGTTTTCGGCGGATTTTCCCAAACGTAAGCGGGCAGGCGTTGTGGTTTTGAATAGCGCTTGCCGAACGTGATCGATGGTGGAAATGCCGTGTAGTGTAGACGCCCGGCTGAGCCAGAGGCGCTATGATTTGCCCATGTATCTGAGGAAATGTCGTCGAGCGAGAGGGGACAGCGACCACACTTACTGGGAGTTGGTAGAGTCGTACCGGACCGCACGGGGACCTCGTCAGCGGGTGGTTGCCTATCTTGGGGATGTGAGCGAAGGGAAGCGTTTTGGCGTGCAACAGGCAGCCAGAGGCGCGACAGGGTCGTGGCAGAGCCGTTTCTTCGATGAGGAGGGGGAACCGGAGTGGGTGGAGGTGGATACCAAGCGGGTGCGGGTCGAGGGGGTGTGGGACTTCGGCGGCTGCTGGCTGGGCCTGGAGATTGCGGAGAGACTGGAACTCGTCGCTCTTCTGGCACGGTTGCTGCCGGAGGGAGAGGAGGATGTCCCCTGGTCGATGATGGCCATGACGCTGGTGCTGATGCGCCTTTGTGAACCGTCCAGTGAGTTGAGGATAGCAGAGCATCTCTTTGAGAGGAGCACACTCGCCGACCTGCTGGGGATACCGGCAGATAAGGTGAACGACGATCGGCTCTACCGTGCCCTGGACAGGCTATTACCTCATAAGGTCGAGATGGAGAAGCACCTGAAAGAACGCCTGGGCGAGCTCTTCGACTTGGAGTACGACCTCCTTCTCTATGACGTGACCTCTACCTACTTTGAGGGGGAGTGTGCTCGTAATGGGGAAGCAAGGCGGGGTTATTCCAGGGACCATCGTCCTGATTGCAAACAGGTATGCATTGGCCTGGTGGTGAGTCGAGAAGGACTTCCCCTGGGCTATGAGGTCTTTGCCGGCAATCGGGCGGATGTGACCACAGTGGAAGACGTCGTGGAGAAGATCGAAGCCCAGTATGGCGCTGCGGGTCGTATCTGGGTCATGGACCGGGGGATGGTATCGCAGGATAACCTGGATTATCTTCAGGCTGGGGGAAGACGCTACATAGTCGGTACGCCCAAGAGCCAACTGAAGAGTTTCGAGTCCCGACGCGTCGGGACTGAAGGCAGACTGGGACCAGATACGAGATGGCCTGGAGGTGAAGCTATGCCTCTCTCCGGACGGGAAGGAGAGCTTCATTCTCTGCAGGAGTACTGACCGAGCGGCCAAGGAGAATTCTATCCACAATCGGTTCGAGGAGCGCATCGAGAAGGCACTCAGCAAGCTGGCGGACAGCTGCCGGAAGAAGAAACAGAAGCCCGGAACAGTGGAACGGAGACTAGGCAGGATCCTGGAAAGAAACAGCCGCGCCGCCGGCCTATTCCGGGTGAAAGTGGTGGACCGCATAGGAGGCGGAGCAGACGTGGTATGGGAGAAGGTGGAAGACTGGCGGGCCTGGGCGGAGTTGAGCGAAGGTTGCTACCTGCTACGAAGCAACATCACAGACTGGGATGCCGAGCAACTCTGGCGGGCCTACATTCAACTCACCGAGGCGGAAGCGGCCTTCCGTATCCACAAAGGAGACCTGAGGATCAGACCCATCTGGCACCAGAAAGAAGAACGCGTTGAAGCCCACATACTGGTTTGCTTTCTGGCCTATGTGCTATGGAAGATGCTCAGCCAGATGTGCAAGAGGGCGGGCCTAGGCAACGAGCCACGCAAGGTATTTGATGAGATCTCCCAGATCAAGGCCGTTGACGTGGCCATGCCGACAAGGCAGGGAACGGTTATCCGCAATCGGTGCATCGCCCAGCCCACTAAGGCCCAGGCGGTCCTGCTCCAGATGCTCGGATTACCCTTGCCGCAGCACATGAAAGTTCACGAAATGTAGTGTAGACCGTAGATATGAAACAATGCCTCTCCAGATTCGCCACTGCGGAAGTTGGGCTA